>CAZFEK010000027.1:0-59151 GCA_964517465.1 uncultured Alcaligenaceae bacterium | reverse complement strand
CCTTCATGTCGTGCTGCACGATGTCGAGGCGGATGTTGGCGAAGATCAGGTTCCACACGTCGCGCCTGAGCTTGCCGCGCTCGACCACCTTGACCGCCGGGATGCGCAGCGCCTCCTGCCAGACCTCGACCGCGTTGGGGTTGTAGCCGCCGCGCACGTTGCCGCCGATGTCGGCCTGGTGGCCTTTCACCGCCGACCAGGCGACCAGTTCGCCCTGGTAGAAGATCGGCTTGTAGACCGCCACGTCGTTGTTCTGATTGCCCAGGCTGAACACGTCGTTGTGGAAAATCACGTCGCCGGGATGAAGGTCCTCGCCGAAGTAGTCTTTGATGTATTTGCACACCGGCGCCAGCGAAAAGGCGAGTATGGGCAGGTTCTCGGTCTGCTCCAGCATGTTGCCGTCGGCGTCATAAAGGCCGGTGACGTAGTCCTTGGCTTCGCACAGAATCGGCGAGCGCGTGGTCTGCTCCATGGAAATGCTCATCTCGTCGGTGATGGCCTTGAAATTGCGGGCGTAGACCGAAAGCAGGATGGGATCGACGGTTGGGCTCATGTGGAAACTCCCGGCCTCTCAAGCGAGGCAATGCTGGACCAGATCCTCGCGCCCCTTGCGGTAGAGCACGAAGGATCCGTAGGCATCGACCACGCAGTCGAAGCCCTGGGAAACGAAAATGGCGGTGGTCTCTTCCTCGATCATCGCCGGGCCGGTCAGGCGATTGCCGTGGACCAGCGCATGCCCGTCATACACGGGCACCTCGGCGAAAGCGTTGGTCTCGGGCAGATAAACCGCGCGGTGGCCTTTGATCGCCCTTTCGGCGCTGGTTCCGGCACGCGGCTCTTCGCGATAACCCGGTGGATCGATGCCGCCTATGGCCTGCACGCGCACGTTGATGATTTCGATCGGCGTACCCTCGCTTTCCAGCGAGTAGCCGTAAAGCCGGTTGTGTTCGGCATGGAAGGCGCGGGCGATGGCGGTCACGTCGCCGCGCGCGATGGCCTCGCGCGGCACCAGGAAAGAGACCTCGTGGTACTGCTTGATGTAGCGGCAATCGAGCTTGATCTGGCTGCGGCGCCGCGCCTCGGCGATGCGCTCCTCGGCCAGCTGCCGCTCGCCGTCGCGCGCCATCTCGTCGATCATGGCGAGCAATTGCGCGAAATCGGCCTGCTCCAGGCGGGCGACGAAGGTGCGCACGAAATCGTGCTTCAGTTCCGAGAGCAGCATGCCAAAGGCGCACAGCACCGAAGATTCGCGCGGCGCGATTTGCAGCGGAATCTCCAGCTCGTCGCAAATCAGGCAGGAGTGTATGGGGCCGGCGCCACCCGCGGGAATGAAAGGAAACTCGCGCGGATCGAAGCCGCGCTTGATGGTCACTTCGCGCACGCCCTGGGCCATGTTGTTGCAGGCCACACGGTACATTCCAGCGGCCGCCTGCTCCACCGTGAGGCCCATGGGCGCTGCGATGTGTGTGCCGATGGCTTCGCGCGCGGCCTGGAGGTCGAGCTTCATCTTGCCGCCGGCGAAATAGTTCGCATCGAGGTAGCCCAGCACCAGGTTGGCGTCGGTGGTGGTCGGCAGCTTCCCGCCCTTGCCGTAACAGGCCGGTCCCGGATCGGCGCCAGCACTCTGCGGGCCCATGCGCAGCAGACCCCCGTCGTCGAGCCAGCCGATCGAGCCGCCGCCCGCGCCTATGGTGTGAATGTCGAGCATGGGCAAGGCGATCTTGTGGCGGGCGATTTCGCCGTCGTTCTTGATCATGGGCGCGTCCACCGCCACCGAGGCCTCGAAGCTGGTGCCGCCCATGTCGGTGGTGATGCATTTGTTCTGCCCGTGCGGGCGCACGTAGAACAAGCCCGCGCCGGGGCCGCCGGCGGGCCCCGAAAGCAGGGTCAAGCCGGCTTTTTCGCGCGCGAGCGCGGGCGAGATCACGCCGCCGTTGGACTGCATGATCAGCAAAAGGCCTTTGAAGCCGATGCCTTTCAGGCGCCCCACCAGTTGATCGAGATAGTGGTTGAGTTTCGGCCCGACATAGCTGTTGAGCGCGGTGGTCGAAACCCGCTCGTAGAAACGGATGGAGGGCAAAAGATCGGTCGAAACCGTGAGGTAGGCGCCGGGCATCAGTTGGCGCACGAGTTTGGCGGCCGCCTGCTCATGCGCCGGATTGGCGAAGGAGTTCATGAAGCAGATCGACACCGCCTGCACGCCTTCTCGCTGGTAGAGCGCGATGGCTTCGCGCACCGCGTCGAGATCGAGCGGCGTCAGCTCCCGCCCGGCGCGGTCGAGGCGGCCTTTGATGCCGCTGCGCAAAAAGCGGGGCACCAGCGGTTTGACGTTGGTGTAGCGGTTGTTGTATTGCTCCTCGCGAATGCCGCGGCGCATCTCCAGCGCGTCGCGCACGCCTTCGGTGGTGAGGAGCGCTGACTTCGCTCCGGTGTGGGTGAGGGTCGCGTTGGTGGTCACCGTGGTGCCATGCACGATGGTGTCGATGCTCGGGGCGAAGGCTTCGAGGTTCATCGCCGGGCGCTGCGCGGCGGCAATGTCGGCAAGGCCGTTCACCACAGCGATGGAAGGATCGCCCGGGGTGGAGAGCGACTTGAATATCGAGGGCTCGGCGCCATCGCGGGTCACCACGAAATCGGTGAAGGTGCCGCCAACGTCGATGCCGATTTTGAGTGTCATTGCTTCCTCTCTGGTTCTTTCAGGCCGGCACACCGGCAGCCGCCATGCGGCGAAGCTCGTCTTTTCTGACCTTGCCCAACGCGGTTTTGGGCAGTTCGCCGAGAAACATCACTTCCTTGGGAAATTTGAAGCGGGCAATGCGACCGTCGAGGAAACGATGGAGCTCAGACATCCCCATCTGTCGGCCGGCTTTCAGCACCACGACTGCAACCACCAACTCCCCCCAGCGCGCGTCCGGCCGTCCCACCACGGAAACTTCGGCAATGTCGGGGTGCGTGGCAAGCAGGTTTTCGATTTCGGCGGGATAGATGTTCTCGCCGCCTGAAATGATCATGTCCTTCTTGCGGCCCACGACCGTGAGGCAGCCCTCGGCATCCAGAAAACCGAGGTCCCCGCTCTTGAACCAGCCTTCGGACATGGCCGCGCGGGTCGCCTCCGGGGCGTGCCAATAGCCCGACATCACTTGCGGGCCGCGAACCAGGATTTCGCCTACTTTGCCTTGAGGCAAGGGATGAGCGAGGTCGTCCGCAACTCGGACTTCGCCATACCGGGCAACACGCCCGGTCGAGCCCGCGTAGCGTTGCGCCTCTTCGGCTTTGAGATACACCGCGATGGGGCAGGTTTCAGTGGAGCCGTACACCGGCAGCAGCGGAATACCGCGCTCGTGCACGCCGGCCGTAACCCGCTCCGGAACGATGGTCGAGCCGGTCGTGATGGCGCGCAAGCGGCTGAAATCGGCGCTTTTCCAACGTGGGCTGGCCATCATCATATCGAGCTGCGCGGGCACCAGCACCGTCAGCGTGATGCCATCGCGCTCGATGGCATCGAAAGTGGCATCGACTTCGAACTTGGGATGCAGCACCACCGTGGCGCCGATGGCCAGCGCGGGAGTGGTCTGGATGTTGAGACCGCCGACATGAAACAGCGGCAAGGTGGTGAGAATCACGTCCTCTGGTCGCAAGTCGTGCATGTCGGCGCTGTTCGCCGCGTTCCAAGCCAGGGCATCTTGGGAGAGCAGCACCCCTTTGGGTTTGCCGGTGGAGCCTGAGGTGTAGCAGATCAGAAGCGGCGTTTCCGGCGCGGCTGTCCACGGTGCCAGCCGAGCGCTTCCGCCGCGGGCGATGAGGGTGTCGAAGCTGAGCCAGCCGCTGCGCGATCCTTCGGCGACAAAGACAGAGTTCGGGAAAACGCCGCGTAGCGGCTCGCTTTGCTGCAGAAAAGGCTCTGCCACCACACATACTCGCGGCGTGCAGTCGGCGAGCATTTGCTGGTGCTCGGGTGTGGCCAGGCGCCAGTTGAGCGGCATGAACAAGGCTTGCAAGCGCGCGCAGGCGAAAAAGAGCAGCAGGGTAGTGGCGCTGTTCCAAGACAGGTGCGCCACGGCGTCGCCGGGTTTGACGCCCGCGACCGCCAGCGCTTCAGCCAGACTCTCCGCCGCGGTGTGCAATTGGGCATAAGACCATTCGCCCGCCGGCGTTTTGAGCGCAAGCTGGTGCGGCCTTTGGGCAGCGTGCCGCGGCAGCCATTCGGTAACGGGGAGCGGCGCGTCCATTGTTGTGATTAAGCGCCCACCGACAGCACTACCGCCATAGCCGTGTCGCCCGCGGCACAGCCGGTGAATAGCCCGACGCCGCCACCCTTCTGCGCCAGCTCTTCGATCAACTCGATGATCGCACGCGTGCCCATGGGCGCTTGGGGGTGACCCCACACCAAAGAAGATCCGAAGTTGTTGATCCGGCGCCAATCGACTCCGGACTCTTGGGCGAAGAAGAGATCGTTTACGGCAAACGGGTTGTGCGTCTTGATCGCCGCGAGTTCACCGAAGTTCTTTCCGGCTTGCTGCAGGGCTTGCCGCGCCGCCGGAATGGTGGCTTCGGGCATGTACGCCAGGGGAGCGCGCGCCAGTCCGAATCCCAGCAGACGAATCACGATGTCGGGGTTGCGAGATAACTCGCGCGCTTTTTCGGGCGTGGTGACGATCAAACCCGCATTGCCGTCCGCGGGGTGGGTCTGGGCGCCAAAGGTAACCTTGCCGCCATCGATCACCGGCTTGAGTTTGGCGAGGCCTTCGGCAGTGGAGAAATTGACCCCGTCGTCGCCTTCGAGGCTGCCCGCATCTTTCTTGAAATTGGGCGCCGGAACGGGGAAAGGCAGCGTCATGAAGCGCTTGAGGAAAGCCGCGTCGTTTGCCAGAGCCTCGCGATACTGCGCTTCGCGATGCAGCACGACTTCGTGTTGGGCGGCGATGCCGAAGCCGTATTTCTGGGCGACGTTTTCCGCCGTTGCGAGCATGGAGTGCCGGCCCAGCGGATCGCAGCCGAAGTTGTCCATCACCCAGTCTTCGGCGGTGCCGGTGCCGCCCGGACCTCGCGGGTTGGGGTAATAGAGGTGCGGCCCGTTGGAGGTACGGTCGCAATTGACCACCAGCGCGGCGCTGGCGAGCCCGGTTTCGATTTCCTGGGTAGCGGCGAGCAAGGTGCGCACCCCGGTCGCGCAGGCCTGCATGAGCGTGGGTCCGCCGACCTGGCCGGCGCCGATCAAGCCGGTGAGCCAAGGCAGGCCGTAGAAGGAATGTTTTTGCGGAACGGAAAAACCCAGGACGCCGTAATCGAACACCTTGGGATCGATCTGGCGCTTGGCGAGTTCACGTTTGGCCACGTGGGCGGCAAACTCGATGCTGTGCAGGCCGGCAAACGCTCCCTGCCAGCGCGCGAAGGGCGTGCTCCAGTAGGCGCCATAAGGAATGACGGCGCGATAGCTCATGATAAGGGTTCCTCTTCGCTTTGCAGACCCATGGCGTCCAAGAAACATTTCTTGGCGTTCTGCAAATGGACAAAAGTGGCGGCTGCGGCGGCGTCGCCGTCGCCGCTGGCCAGCGCGCGCAGAATTCCCCGCAGACCCTTCAGGACGATGCCGCGCATGCGCGGGTCACCCAGGGTGATGGCGCGGATGTGCTGCATATGGTCGGCATACTGCTCGATCACTTTGACCAAGCGGGGATTGGGCACTAGGGCGAGCCAAGCGCTGCGGAAGGCGATGTTGGCTTCGCGGAAGGCCAGGGCGTCGCCGGATTTGTGGGCTGCCGCGGCGTCGGCCCAGGCATTTTCGAGCGGCGCCCGGGCGGTCTTGTCGCGGGTGAGACGGGCGATGTCCTTGATTGCCGCCGGTTCGATCAGAAAGCGCACTTCGTAGATGTCATCGACATCCTGCGCGGTGAAGGCGGGCACCACGAAACTGCGGCCGTCCGAGACCAGCATTCCCTCGCTGGCCAGGCGTGCCAGCGCCTCGCGCACCGGAGTGCGGGAGACGCCCAGGCGTTCGGCAAGCGGCACTTCCTGCAGGGGCTGGCCGGCGACGATTTGGCCGTTGCGCAAGTGCCCGCGCAGGGTGTCGTAAACTTGCTCGCTGAGCGCCGGCGCCCTTTCCAAAGGCTTGAGGGTGGTGACCAGGAGAATCTCCTCGTTGTGGAGGATACCGAATGGCGGATACTGTATACACAGAAAGCGGGGATGTAAAGTCGCGACGCACAAGATGCCGCCGGAGGGAGTTTGTTCATCCGGCCTGTTTACGTGCGGCGTCGGCGGGTCAGGACGCCTTGCCGCGGCGAGCGCTTGGTCCGCCGGGCGCTAGAGTCAGAGTTTGGGGTTCGCCGGTGTTGCGGCCAGATCTAGCCGTTTGTGCCGCTGGGCGGCGACCATTTGAGAAAGCCGCGCAGATTCATGGCAAGAAACCCCAGCTTGGCGATCACCATGGCATAAGGCACATCGCGAGCCAGTCGATTCCGAGGTATTGGGTCATGGATACTGTTTCGGGTAACCATCGCGGGAATGAAGCAGCAATCTCTCCTAGCCTCTTCGCGAAAGAGGGGCGGGGGATGGGGGATGATCCGGCTGCCGGGTGAGGGTTGCCAAGTTCCTTCGGCAAGAAAACTCACTGGGGAAAAGTGCTCGAAAAAGAGCCGGGGAAGAAGACCGCTCACCGCACGACCGCCCCACCAGGCATCGACCTGGGGGGCGATGCGCTCATAATCAGCCGATTCGAGATGCCGAATTGGTATGGTGCTCAATATCCTTGCCCTTCGAAATCCGCAATGACGCTCGCCCGCCAAGGCGGCGCATCACTCGGCGGCCATGAGGCGCAACTGCGCCTTGACCTTTTCCGCCAGCCGGTCGTAATGGCCGCCCAGCATGGCTTTCAGTTCGCGGTTGCTGACATAGCCGATCGATTTCCGATACTCGGCCTTGGCCTTTTGGCCCGCCACCCAACGCGCCTCAACCCCGGCCAGATCGCGTGAGACGATCGGCCGCGCCGCGGGATTCGCGGCCCGGAACTCGGCAAGCGCTTGGGTATGAGCGCGGAAGATCTGTTCAATGGTCGCGTTCTTGGGCAGTTTGATTTGCCGTATCTTGCCGCCGGCCTCGAAGGGCGAAACGCTTTCGGGTTGTGTCGAGATCGCGCTGCCGTCGTCGAATGCGCTATTGCATTCGACCATGCGCTGCACCTTCCATTTGCCCTGCACCAGCAACAAGAGGAAACCGATCAGCCCGGGCCACTTCGGCTTCATCGCGTAACTGGCGAGCCCGATATCGCCGCCGTCATTGACCAAGATGCGCAGCAGAACGTGGCTTCCAAGCATGGCGAACAGGCCGCGCGCTTCCGCGTCAGCGAGCTTCTTGAGGCCAAGGCGCAGGGCTGCGGCTTCGGCCGCGTCGCAGTGTCGGCGCTGATACTTAGGGTAGCCCTTCGGATCGACCGCCTCCAGTTGCGGCGCGGGCTCGTAGGCGACATTGAGAATCTGCCGGGCGAGGCTCATCGCCACCATCGTGTCCGGGTCGTCACTGATGTTGGCGGTCAAAGCCTCGCTCACCGAAGAACCGCGACGGATGGCGTCGGCTACGCCGAGAATGGCCTGGGCGGCATTGTCTTCAGCCAAGGTGCGATCTTTGTCCGGATTTTCGTCCAGCCCAGAGAGCAGCAGTTGGGCAAGTTCTTCGCGCTCGCCGCCGCCCTGATTTTCCGAGCGCTTGCGCCTTTCGAGGACCCACTCGCGACGGGGATCATCCGGCGCCAGCGCGGCCAGCGCCTGGTCATGAACCTTCAGGGCGTCGTCGTAGCGCCCCAAATCGTGCAAGACCGAGCCCCACCGCAAGGCATCGCTGACTTCGCCTCCTTGTCGCCAGCAGAATTCGTAGTCTTGGGCGGATTGCTCCAACAGGTCGCGCCGATAGCAGGGGCCGCCAAAGGTTCGCACCAGATTCGGATCCGTCGCTGCATGGCCGGCGCTCGCATTCGCATCCTCCTCGGCGGTGATAACCACCGCCTCATTGCGCCGCCGCTCGGCGCGGGCTCGCCGGTACCTGAGATTGTCGGGTGTGAGCTGAATTGCCCTTTCCAAGAGATCATGGGACTCCGCCCTTGCATCTGCGTCGGGCTGATCGCCGCCATTGATGGTTCTAAACCGAAGCAGTTGGGCAAGCAGGAACAAGGCCTCGGCATTCTGCGGCTCGGCGCTCAGAATGCGGCGCAAATCGCCTTCGTGCTGCGCGTCCTGTTCGCGAGCCAGGCGTTCCCTCAATTCGCTGGCGCGGCGGCGCTCGGCTTTGGTTATCGCGTCTAGGCCTTCCTCGTCCGGATACCCCGGATAAGGTGCCTTCAGGTCTAGCCACAGACCGGCATACTCGATGCGCTTGAGTATCGCGGGGGCGTAATCGGCTTTTCTTTCCAGAAAACGATCGAGCGCCGTCAATGCGTCCTCGTAGCGTTCCAACTTCTCCAGACAAAGTGTTCGGTGCCAGTGCAGGGACACGGACTGAGGGAACTCGGCAAACAGTCGGTCGACCGTTTGCAGTGCCTCGCCGTATTTTTCGTCTTGATAGAGCGCCCGGTAGCGCTCGAAGTCTGGGTGGCTAGACAAAACCATCCTCCTGTTGGAAATTGGTTGATGCTTCGACCGGCCCCTAGAGCCCAAGCCAAGAGAGGCCGCTTGCCTCGGGCTGGTGGAAACGAGCAGCTGGCAACGTGCCGATGATGATACCGCATCATCGACCGGGTTGGAGAAGGTGCGCGATGTTTCGCCCAGTGCGCCCTGCTGTCATCCCTGGGCGGAGACGAGCGGGGCCGCTACGCTGGCGCCGTGAACTCCCCCGCATGCATGGCGGGGCCTTTCCCGCCACGAGCGAGAACGGATGCTGGCGTTTGCAAACTCAGGATTTGTCGCGCTCATCCCGCCATGAATGGCGGGGCCTGCGCTCGACCCGTGGTCATTGGTGGCGCGGGTATAGAGCCGAGGCGAGCTCGCGAAGGGCCGCAAAAGCCTTTGCCAGGGGCTTGTGTCAGTGCGCCGCAGGCAAGCGCAGGGTAACTTCCAATCCGCCTTGCGGGCGATTGCGAGCGAAGATGCTGCCGCCGTGGGCGGTCGCGATCCGCTGCGCGATCGCGAGTCCCAGGCCGTAACCATCGTTGGAGGAATTGTTGCGAGCCCGATAGAAGGGCTCGAAGATGGCCTGCAACTCGCTTTCCGCCACGCCAGGGCCGGCATCACGGACACCGATCCAAATTTCCGGAGCCGACTCATCGACCCCTGCGGCAAGCCCGATAGGAGAGCCCGAAGGCGAATAGCGAATGGCGTTGCGCACCAGATTCTCGATTGCTCGGCCGAGAAGTTCCTGGTCGCCTTGCACACTGAGCGCGGGAGGGCACTCCAGTTTCAACTCGCAGCCTTTGGCCTGCGCTTCGATTTCCGCGTCTTCGGCAATTTGCTCCAGCAGAGCGGCGAGATCCACTTCGGCGCGCGCTTTGCCCAAAGTGCCGGCATCCAGCCGCGCCAAAGTCAGGAGTTCTCCGACCAGGGCATCGATACGGGCGGTGTCGCGCTCGATGCGCTCCAGGTATTCGCTCGTTTTCTCCGGTTGTTGACGCATCAGGCCGGCGACTGCCTGCAAGCGCGCCAGCGGCGAGCGGATCTCGTGCGACACGTCATGCAACAGCCGCCGCTGCCCGTCGAGCAAACCTTGCATGCGTTCCGCCATGCGATCGAAATCGCTGCCCAAATCAGCAAGTTCATCGTGCCGCTCATTCATTGCCGCACCGATGCGGGTGCCGAGTTTGCCGCCGGCGAGGTCTTCGAACGCGCGCTTGAGGCTGCTTATGGGACGGGCGAAATACCAGGCCAGAAGCGCCGCGATCAGCACGCTGGCAATGCTGCCGGCGATGAGGGGCATCAAGGGCGGAATAAATGCAGGGCGATGCCACCCGTGCCTGGGCATGGGCGGGCCCAGTTCGCGGCGGGGAAGCGGCGGCATCCCCGGCGGCACTCCGGGCGGCGGCCCCTCCATGGCGGCAATACGGGCGCGCTGGTGCTCGGCGCGCAAAGCCCACACCGCCACGCTGACACCGACCGTGGTGAGCACCTGCGCCAGCCACAAGAAAAAAAAGAACTTCCAGAACAAACGGCCCATGTCCCGCCTTATTGTGCAATGAGCTGGTAGCCGCGGCGCACCACGGTTTGAATGCGCGCGCGGCCGTCGGGCAGCGGCCCGAGTTTCTGGCGCAAATTGCTCACATGTACGTCGATGCTGCGATCGAATCGGGCCAGAGGCCGTCCCAAAGCTTCCGAGCTGAGCTCTTGTTTGCTCACCACTTCGCCGGCAAAACGCGCGAGGATTTCGAGCAAGTTGAATTCGGTGCTGGTGAGCGCAAGCGTCTTGCCGGCAAGCTCTGCCCTCCTTTGCGCGGGCCAAAGGGTGAGCTCGCCGGCGGCTACTGCCGCGGCACCGGCGCTCGTCTTGGCCGCGCTCACGCGCTTGAGGATGGCGCGGATGCGCGCCGTCAGCTCGCGCGGCGAACAGGGTTTGGGCACATAGTCATCGGCGCCGAACTCCAACCCGATGATGCGATCCGCATCATCGCCGCGGGCGGTGAGCATCAGCACCGGCAAGTTGCCCGCTTCGCGTATGCGGCGCAACACAGCCACGCCATCGAGCTTGGGCATCATCACATCCAGCACCGCGAGGTCGTAGTGCCCGGACAAGGCCGCCGCCACGCCGTTTTCGCCGTCGTGCGCGGCGTCTACGGCGAAACCCTCCGCCGAAAGGTAGTCGCGCATCAACTCGACCAGCTCGCGGTCGTCATCGATCAGCAGCACCCGCGTTGGCATCATGTTTTCGTGGACCAGAACAATGGGTATATTAGGGCAAGCGAGCTTGCGGCGGGGGACTTGGCGGCAGTTTTACCGATCTTTACCGATGCCCGACTGCAAAATGCGCGGCAAGCTTTTTTTGCGAGTGCCAAAGTGAGGCTTTCCTGAGAGCCAGGGCGCAAGCTACGAGAACTGGCCCTGTCCTGGCCCTCTCGGCCGGACACGCATCAGCCGTGCCATAATCTGCGGCATGCTGGTTCCTGCCTCGATAGCCGATTTTCGCTTGCTCGCCGAGCAGCGCCTGCCTCGCGCCTTTTTCGATTATATCGATGGCGGCGCTTACCAGGAGCTGACGCTGGGGGCCAATCGCCGCGATCTCGATGCGATTTGCTTGCGCCAGCGGGTTTTGCGCGGCGCGCAGCACATCGACACCTCGACCGTGCTCCTGGGCGAGCAGCTCGCTTTGCCCGTGATTCTCGGGCCGGTGGGCTTGGCCGGTCTTTATGCTCGGCGTGGCGAAGTACAAGCGGCGCGAGCTGCGGGCGCGGCGGGCGTGCCGTTTTGTCTGAGCACGGTGTCGATTTGTTCCATTGAAGAAGTTGCGCCGGCCAGTGCGCGGCCGCTGTGGTTTCAACTCTACGTCATCCGCGATCGCGGCTACGCCAAGGCGCTTTTGGCCCGCGCCCGCGAGGCCGGCTGCACCACGCTGGTGTTTACCGTCGATTTGCCGGTGTTCGCGACTCGCTATCGCGATGTGCGCAACGGTATGGTCGGCGGAGCCAGCGTTGCGGGGCGTCTGGCCAAGGCGTGGGACCTCGTTCGCCACCTCGACTGGTTCGTCGACGTGCCCATCCGAGGCAAACCGCTCACCTTCGGCAATCTCGCTGCCGCGGTGCCTTCTGCCACCAGCCTCGAAGCGATGAAAGTTTGGGTCGACGCGCAATTCGATCCCGGCGTCACCTGGGCCGACCTGGGCTGGGTGCGCGAGCACTGGCCGGGCAAGATCGTGATCAAGGGCGTCTTGGACGTCGATGATGCGCGCGCCGCAGCCGACTTGGGCGCGGACGGAGTGGTCGTATCCAATCACGGTGGCCGGCAACTGGATGGCGCACCATCGACGATATCGGTGTTGCCTCGCATTGCGCAAGCCGTGGGGCATCGCCTGGAGGTTGTCATGGACGGCGGCGTGCGCAGTGGCCAGGACATTGCCAAGGCGCTGGCTTGCGGGGCCAAAGCGGTCATGCTCGGGCGCGCCTGGGCCTATGGTCTGGCGGCGCGCGGCGAAGAAGGCGTCGCGAAAGTGCTCGAAGTCTTGCAGCAAGAGCTGAAAGTCACGCTGACGCTGCTCGGCCTGGAGCGTGCTTCCGACCTCGGGCGTGAGGCTTTGGATGATTGATTTCGGCGCTCGTTTCAGGCCCAGGCATCGGAGCCTCGAACTTCTGGAGCAGCAACGGCCCGAAGGGCGCGTTTGCATGGAGCTGCCGGGATTTCCTCCTCCACTTGGATCGAGTTCCTCGCCTCATCGGCAATCGGGAGTCGATCGTTGTTGTTTATTGGCGAGCGGGTCATGAATAATAAACTCGGCGTAATTTTCGTCTGCGCGGGCAACATCTGCCGCTCACCTACCGCAGAGGGCGTGTTTCGGCATCGCGCCGAACGCGCCGGACTTTTGCCGACACTTCTGATCGATTCGGCGGGCACGCATGCCTGTCACCTTGGTGAAGCGCCGGACTTGCGCTCTCAGAAGGCGGCGCGCGCCCGGGGCTACGATCTGTCGGCGCAACGCGCGCGCCGTTTCGAGCGCGAGGACTACGACCGTTTTCAGTATGTGCTGGCGATGGACGGTGACAATCTTGCCGCTTTGCAGCGCCTCCGTCCGCGTGAATTTGCCGGCCATCTGGGCTTGTTTCTCGACTTTGTCCCGGGGCTGGGATTGCGCGAAGTGCCCGACCCGTATTACGGCGGCGCGCGCGGTTTCGAAGACGTGCTGGACATGATCGAAGCGGCCAGCGACGGTCTGGTCTCGGCCATTTTGGGTGCGCGCGGCGGCGGATGATTCGGGTGGCGCTCCGGTGATGAACGATCGCCAAGCGATCTATGTCGCTGCGTTTTGTCGCGCGCTTGCCACGGGTATGGCCGGAGTTCTGCTCGGGCTCTATCTCGCCAAGCTCGGCGTTAACGCCGCTGGCATCGGCATGGTGATCGCGGCCGGGTTGGTCGGCGCCGCGTTGGCCCTGTTTGTCACCACCTGGTTCGCCGATCGACTGGGCCGGCGGCGGACGCTGCTCGTACTCACGGCGCTGGCGACGGTCGGCGGATTCGGTGCTGCAGGGGCGAGTGAAGTCTGGCTACTCGCGGTTTTGGCTTTCTTCGGCATGCTCAACGGCATGGGCCGGGATCGCGGTGCAGCCTTGGTGCTGGAGCAGGCGATTCTACCGGCAACCGTTCACGATGCCGGCCGCACACAGGTTTTTGCGCGCTATAACGTGCTCACCGACGTCGGCCATGCCTTGGGAGGGCTGGCCGCCGCCGCACCCACGGTTGCCATGGAGTTTGGCGTTGGCGAAATTGCGGCCTATCGCGGCATGTGCGTGGTGTATGCCTTGCTTCTGGGCCTGGCGCTGCCGCTTTATGCTCGTCTTTCGCGCGCTGCCGAAGCAGGAGCCGCCGCCGAGGGGAACAAGGTCACGCCGGAGAGCAAGCGCGTGGTCTGGAAGATTTCCGGGCTCTTCGCTATCGACTCGATTGCTGGAGGCTTTCTCGGCACCGCGCTGCTTTCGTATTTCTTTTTCGAGCGCTTCGCCGTTGCGGCGGCGACCATCGGCGTTCTTTTCTTCGTCGCACGCGTCCTGAATGCGCTGTCGCATCTCGGCGCAGCGTGGCTCGCCGAACGAATCGGCCTGGTCAACACCATGGTATTTACGCATATTCCTTCGAGCATACTGCTGGCCTCCGTGGCCTTTGCACCCAATTTTTGGGTGGCTGCGCTGCTGTTTCTATTGCGCGAAGGCCTGGTCGAAATGGACGTGCCCACGCGCCAATCTTACGTGATGGCGGTGGTGAAGCCGCAAGAGCGCACTTATGCTTCGGGCGTCACCCATCTCGTTCGCCTGGGTGGCTGGGCGGTGGCGCCCAGTTTCGCCGGTTGGCTGATGCAGGCCGCTTCGCTGGCCGCACCGCTTTTGATCGGCGCAGGAATGAAAATCGCCTATGACCTCTTGCTCTGGCGCGCCTTTCGCAAGATTAAGCCGCCAGAGGAGCGGTGAAGGCTTTTGGACCCATGAGCGGCCCGGTGCCTGGGGCATCCCTAGCAAATTTCCGGGGCGGTTTCGATAGGGCCACTTGGCCCCGGGCATCTTCATCGCGCTCCAGTCGCGCAATCAGCCCCGCTTGCCTTCTGCACATTCCGCCACGAGCTTGCGAAACCATCGGTGCCCTGGGCTTTGGTGATGGCGCGCGTGCCACAGCATGCTGACGTTGAAGCCGGGCACCTTGAGCGGCAACTCATGCACCTCGACGATGCTGTGCCACTCTGGGCGCTTGGCGATGCCCGCCGGCAGAGTGGCGATGAGGTCGCTGGCGGCAACGATGCCGGGGATGACTGCGAAGCGCGGCACCGAGGCGGCAACGAAGCGCTGCAACTTGAGTTTCTCCAGGGCGTCATCCACCGGGCCCCAGAGGTTTCCGCCCTGAGGCGAGGCGAGCACGTGGCGCGCGGCGACGAAGGTTTCGAGGCTGAGGCCGCGGCGGAGTGCAGGATGCCGCTTGCGGGAAATACACACGAAGCGCTCCTTGAACAGCGTTTGCAAATGAAAACCTTCCGGCGGATGTTGCAGATAGCCCAGCACCAAATCGATTTCTCCTTTCCGGACAGCTTCGCTGCGCAAAGTGCCGCCGTCCATGGCGAGGGTGGCGACGCGCGCCTGGGGAGCTTCACGGGCGAGGCGTTCGAGAACCTCCGGCAGCAGCGAAAGTTCGACGTGGTCGGTGGCGTGGATGCGGAAAACACGCCGCGTCTGCAGCGGATCGAAAGTTTCCGGCGTGAGCGTGTCGGCGATATCGCGCAGAATGCGGGCCACCGGCTCGCGCAGCGCGAGCGCCTGGGGCGTGGCCACCATGCGGGCGCCGCTGCGCACCAGCAGCGGATCGCCCAAGAGATCGCGCAGGCGCTGCAAGGCGAGCGAGGTGGCGGGCTGCGAGAGCGGTATTCGCCGCGCCGCGCCGCTCACGCTGCCTTCTTGCAAGAGGGCGTCGAGGATTACCAGCAGATTGAGATCGACGGCGCGAAGCTTGGTTGGCGTATGCATCGGTTTTCGGCTCGACAAATAGCTTTCCGGTGCGGCATCCCGGCAGTTTTGGGTAGAATCGGTCAAATCACAGTCTGGTTATCGCAGATTCCACAGCGAGCTAGAAAACGGCCAGGTCAATGAGCTTCGGGTCGGATGCGCGAAGGTTCAAGCGAATCAAGCTTGGCTGGACGGCGGGTGATGTGTAAATCCAGGAAACTGCGTCGGTGGTTGCCGGCTCAACCGACTTTCCATCGATCCTCGCCTCAATCAATGGATCAAGAACGAACGGAAACCCCAGATGCGTGACGACGAGAGTCTCTCCGGGATGCATGGGGATGTCCACCGTCAACTCCTTATCAGGCGGGCTGCGGTCATAGGGGACGGGCGGGTAATCGGCGAGCAGAGGGTTCAAACCCACGTTCGCTGGGGACCAGATCCGCTTGGCGCGCACCAACCGGAAGGCGCCGAGGTTTTCGGAGCCAATGCCGGGGGCTAGCTGCTGCCATTGCGCTTGTGAAAGACCTATCCAATGTGTGCGCTCGCCTTCTTGTCCGCCGAGGACTAGGGTGCTTGCGGAGCATTCCGCCGCCTCGCGGCCGAAGTCGAGGATCAAGGCAGTTGCGTATGGCCCATGCAATGCCAGCGGGCCGTTGTCGCAAAACCAACGCGCGGTCTTGGAGATTCCCCTGGCGGTTTGCAAGGCGAAAGGCCTCGGTGGTTCTACTTTCTGAAGCACGTTGAGCAGGGGCGAGAAGGCGAAGGGCCAGGAGCCCATGCGCTCGGCACGGCTAACAAATGATCCGATGGGCAAATACGCTGCAAGGCAAGCCACGCAGATTGATGCCGGAAGAAGTTTCGGCAGCGCAGAACAAGCCGCCAGGAAGGCCAGGCCGTAGGCTGCGGTGCCGAGCAGCAGAACACGGAATGCGGTGGTCAGGTAGTAGGGATACAGTTCGCGGATTTGAACCAGAACCAAGAGGCTCGTCGCTAGGACGATTATGGCGCCGCCGCCCTTGGCGTCGCGGCGGTAAACGCGCCAAGCGGCTACAATGATTCCAAGCAGGAGCAGAACGGAATTCACTCCGGCGAGCGACCAGGCAAGCGGGTTCGGTAATGGTTGAACGAGCGCTATCCAGTAGCTCATGCCGCCCCCGAGGACTTGCCAAACGAGGCTTGCAGCACCGTAGGCCGAAGTACCGGAGGGGCTAAGGCCGGAATAGTATTGGTTCACCCGGGTCAGAAAACTTCCGTGGGCAAAAACCTCGCTCAGGATCATCGGAAGGAAGGGGAGAATGAAGGCCGAGATGCCCAGCGCAAGCAACGACGGGCTCAGGTGCTTGCGGTATGCGGCATGGGCGATTTGACCCAGGACCAGCGGGGCAAGAACGACGGCGCTTGGATGCGCATGAATTGCGAGAGCAAAACCAAGGGCTCCAAGAATGAAGTAGCGCTTCTTATGGCCGACATGAAATCTTCCGGCGGCGAGCAGAGTTATCAGAACGGTCGGAGCCGCGAGCAGGGTGTGGGTAGGAAAGACTGACTCAAACAGGCTCCAGGACGGGAGAATTAGCAGTGCCGACCAAATGACACCAGCGCTGCGCCCTGCCCACGCCTTTCCCGCCAGGTAGGCCAGAGGGAATTGCAAGGACGAGAGCCCAAACATCAAAACCGCGCCGCCGCTCCAGCCGCCGCCGGCAAAGAGCAATGTTGCGAGAAGATAATACCAGCCGGGCCCCAAGTGGAAGCGGCCCGCGAGCACCGGCCCGAGGCTGGGGAGGTTTCCCTCTGCAAGTATTCCCTGGGCAACGCGCAGATCGCGGGCCAGGTCGGTGTGCACCAGGGAAGACGGCGCGAGCGCGAGGTGCGCGAGCATAAGTGCCGCCAGCACGATGACGCGGGCGATGCGCCCCGCGAGCCTTGAATTCAACTCAGGTCTTTCACGCCTAATCCTGACAGCGCAAGCGACTGCGCGTAGGCGAACGGGAAGAGCGAAACACCAGCGTCTTGGCGCACAAAAAAGTCACCGGCGGAACGAGCAGAACACTGAGTGTGAAACCGATCCGATAGGACCAGGCGAGCTGGTCCACCGCCACATACATGATCAAGGCATTGAGTGCTAAACCGACTAACGCGACCAATAAGTATCGCGCCATCAGCACCTCGTGCCTGCCGCTCGCGGCGAAAGTCCAGCGCCGGTTAAAAACGTAAGACACGAAAAATGCCACCGCAAAAGATGGCAGGGTGGCCAGAACCGGGTCCAGAGCGAGCGCTTCGACGCATAAGACCATAACCACAAAGTGCGTGGCGGTCGCGCCGATGCCGACGAAAGCAAAGCGAAGAGCTTGCCGGATCAGCATTCGCGTTGTGCCTGATCCTCGAAGCCGTGGCGATTGCGCACCAGATAGAGCGGTCTCGCCTTGACCTCGTCATAGACCCGGGCCAGATATTCCCCAATGATCCCGAGAGAAATGAGTTGGATTCCGCCCAGAAACAAGATTCCGACGATGAGGGATGCGTAGCCGGGAACGTCCGCGCCTTGAACCAGCGTACGGGCAAGCAAATAGAGCGCGTAAAGCAGGGAGGGGAGGGCAATCGCCAGGCCAATGTAGCCCCATACTTTTAGGGGCAAGCTGCTGAAGGCAAAAATGCCGTCGAGCGCGAAGTTCCAAAGCCGCCAGAAGTTCCAGCGGGTGTTTCCGGATTGGCGAGATTCTCGGTCGAATTGCACCGCGGTTTGCGAGAAACCAACCCAGGCAACCAAGCCTTTCATAAACCGGGTTCGTTCCGGCAAACGTTTGATGGCATCAACAACGGGGCGAGCGAGCAAGCGGAAATCTCCCGCGCCATTCGGAATGGGGGTATTGGAAATTCTCCGTAACAGACCATAAAACATCGACGCAAAGGCTCGGCGAGACAGAGATTCATCGGTTCGTTGGCGATGTGTCGCGGTGACGACATCGTAGCCATCACGCCAGCGCGCGACCAGCTCCGGGATCACTTCCGGGGGATGCTGAAGGTCGGCATCCATCGGAATGACCGCAGCGCCGCGAGCGCAGTCGAGTCCCGCCGTCAGGGCGATGTCTTTCCCGAAGTTGCGCGTCAAATCGATGGCGAGTATCCGCGCTTCGCGGGTCTGGTGAGTGAGAATTCTCGTGATCGTGTCGTCTCGACTGCCATCGTTGACAAAGATCACTTCCCAGCGCGGCGTGATCTCTTCCAGCACGGGAAGAAGCCGGGCCAAGAGGAGGTCGATATTGGCGCCCTCATTGAAAGCCGGGACCACTACCGAAATCTCGGGCGGCCACGATCCGACGTCGAGTGGCGGCGCCTTGGGCCCCTCCCGCATCAAGGGCGGCAAGGTCGCAGGAGTTGTTCGCATCGCCGTATTCTAGTGCTTCAATCCGCAAATTTCACTAGCTTCGGGCACCCCGGGGGGGCTCTCGCCCGATTTTGGATCCTCCGGTCGGGTTTTCGGCCGTTGCGCTAGCGCGGGCCAAGGAAGGCACACGGATTTGCAGGGAGTCAGTCGTCGCAACTTGTGTTTCATCCAGTTGCGGTGCAGGGTTCCGTTGCGGAAAAAGCGCTCGCTTCAGTCGCTGATCAGGTGCATTTGGCGGGCAACAAAGCGACGGGAGTTAGATTTGTGAGCTAAATAGTCGATTTATGATCTATAAATTGGACGTTAAGCCGGGTTCGGGCGTAAATTTGCTGGCGTCGGCTCGGCAGGCGAGTCAAGCGAGAAACGGAGCAGATATGAAAGTCGGAATCATCGGTTCGGGCGATGTGGGCAAATCGCTGGCCAAGGGTTTTCTGAAATACGGGCACAGCGTGCTGATGGGGACGCGGGACGGCGCGAAACTCGAAGCTTTTGCCCGGGAGCAGACGGGTCTGAAGCTCGGCAGTTTTGCCGATGCGGCGGGTTTTGGCGAAGTGGTGGTATTGGCGGTGCGCGGTGGCGCGGCCCTGGAGGCGGCCAAATTGGCCGGTGCAGGGATCGAGGGCAAGGTGGTGATCGATGCGACCAATCCGATTGCCGACGCGCCGCCGGTAAGCGGTGTGCTGCAGTTTTTCACCGGCCCCAACGATTCTCTGGGTGAGCGGCTGCAGCGAGCCTTTCCCAAAGTGAAGTTCGTCAAGGCCTATAACTCAGTCGGCCACGCCGCCATGGTGGACCCGAAATTCGCCGGCGGACCGCCCACCATGTTCATCGCCGGGGACGATGCCCAAGCCAAATCTACCGTGGCGGGCATTTTGCAGCAGTTCGGCTGGGAAGCGGCAGACATGGGTCCCATGATCGCGGCCCGCGCCATCGAACCCTTGTGCCAACTCTGGTGCATTCCGGGCTTCACCCAGAACGATTGGTATCACGCCTTCAAGATGCTGCGCTGATCCTGAAAAACGCAAGCCTCGCCGTCTTCGGCGAGGCTTGCGGCGTCCCCCAAGGCGGGGTGTTATCAGGCGCCGGAGGCGGTTGCTGCGGGGGGAAGCGAGTCGAGCGGCGGCAGAGAGAGCAGAGCGACCAAGGTGTAGATTCCGAGCACGGTACCGAAAGGCACGTTGATCAGCTGCACGGCTCCGAACGCGATCAGCCAAGGCCGGGCTCCCAAGCGGCCGCCAAAGTAGAAAAGGCCGGCCAGCACTTCGCCGCAACAAAACGCGAGCACCGGCACGGCGATGACACCGAGAATGTTGAGCACAAGCCGGCGCAGTTCGTCATCGATGGGCGCGAAACTGAAGGCGAAATCGACTCCGACATAGACCAGGGCGACCAGCGCCAGGCCGAAAACTCCAAACAAGATGTGCAGTGCGGCAACGATACGGTGGTGGATATTCATGGCTTCTCCTCAATAGTCACCAAGGCCTCAAGTCTTCACATTTCCGGAGAAGAAATGAGTCGAAGAGACGACTTTGGGGGATTTACGAGGGGGCGTGCCCCCTGGGTACCGGACGGGGGATATACAAGGGGCTTCTGCCCTTGTTCGTACGAGGGTTGGTTCGCCGCTTGCTGTCATTGGAAACTCCTCTTTGATTCCGGCATGTCCGGATTAGCGTGAATTGATCGCCGCGACATGGGGCGATGAGCCGCATTGTTCAATTCTTGCCGAGTGGCGGCAAGCGATATTTGACGGACAGTCGCCAAAGAGGATTGGATCGTCGAAAAGCCGGTTTGGGCAACGGGCCTTGCCCCTGCCCGGTTCGGTGCCCGGAACAAAGGGAAAGTAGCCCCTCGTCAAATTCGGCAACCGGCAATCCGATCCGCTGATGCTTGAGATTTGCAGCCGACCGCCGCCTTGTCGACCATGGATTCGGCAAGCCCCGCCCCGGGAGGGCGGGGTGACTCGTTATGGTTATTCGTCCTTGCGCGTTTCGACCATGACCAAGGGCTCGCTCGGTGTTTCCACACGAGGCGGGCGTTGGCGGCGCGCCTTCACCGGGGCGGGTTCGACTGGCTCATCGGTTTGAGGCGGCTGGGGTGTGGCGCGCGTTTGCACCAACACCAGGCCGCTTTCGGGCGGGAGTTCGATCGCCAGCGGCGCGGATGTGCTCATCGGTGGCGCGGCAGCCGGCCTGACCGTCGGCTGCGGCTCGGGCGCGGGGGAGTGCACCTGCGCGGGGGGCGGTTCTGGGAGCAGCGCCGGACTCGCGCTCGCTTCGAAGACCGGTTCGAACTCCGACCTAGCCGCAGGCGGGAGGCTTGGGGCTGGCGTTGACTCGCGACCCGATGCGGTTGGCACCTGGTTCGGAGCAGGCGGCACTGGCGGTTCCGAAGCCGACACCGGCGCTTCGAGGACGCCGCTGGTGCTTGCTTCCGCGCCGTCGACCTCTAGGGCTCGATCTCTGCGTTCGCCTCGTTCGCCGCGATCCCGGCGGCTGCGGTTGCGGCCGCGCCGACGGCCTTCACCGCCTTCGCTCGCCTCGGAAGCGGCTGCGGCGGGTGCCGCTGCGCCTTCGGCGAGCGCGGACTGCGCCGTTGCCGCATCAGCCTCTGCGGCTTGGGGTTTGGGCGGCCGTTGGGGCTTTTGGCGACGTTCGTCGCGTTCGCGGCGTCCTTCTCGCTCGGCGGCGGGTGCCTTGGCTTCCTGATTTGTTTGTGCCCCCTGCTTCTCCCGCTGCTGAGGCTGCGGCTTGTTCTGGTCGCGGCGGTCGCGGCGATCACCTCGTTCGCCCCTTTCTCCCCGCTCTTCCTGGCGCTCGCTGCGGGAGGATCGTGGTTCTTGGCCGCGCTGACGATTGCTGTCGCGGTCGCGTTCGCGACCTCGATCCTTGCGCACAGGCAACTTCGCCGGAGCTTCGGCTTCGCGCTCGCCCCGCAGCCAGCCGAGGATCTTCTTGAACAAGCCGGGTTTGGGGGCGGGTGCGGCGGGTATCGGCGCTGGTTGCGAGGGCGTGATGCCTTTGACCACGGCCTCCTGTCGAGGCTGCTTGCTCTCTTCGATCTTCTGCTGGGCGACGTCCTCTTCGGCAGGTTTCTCGACCAGATTGAACGAGGGCGGCAAGGGCTCCGCGCTGTTCAGATCATCGTGACGCAGGCGGGTGACGCTGTAGTTGGGCGTCTCGAGATGAATGTTCGGCACCAGCACGATGCTGACCTTGAAGCGCGTTTCTATCCCTTGCACTTCGAGCCGCTTCTCGTTGAGCAGGAAAGTGCCGACGTCCACCGGCAATTGGGCGATCACCTGCGCGCTGTTCTCTTTCATCGCCTCTTCCTGAAGGATACGCAGGATATGCAAGGCGGTGCTTTCGGCGCTGCGGATGTGCCCGATGCCATGGCAGCGCGGGCAGGCGATGTGTGCCGATTCGGCCAGCGCCGGGCGCAGCCGCTGGCGGGAAAGCTCCATCAAGCCGAAGCGCGAGATCTTGCCCAGTTGCACACGGGCGCGGTCGTATTTGAGCGCATCGCGCAGCCGGTTCTCGACTTCGCGCTGGTTCTTGGCGCTTTCCATGTCGATGAAATCGATCACGATCAGGCCGCCCAAGTCGCGCAGACGCAGTTGGCGAGCCAGTTCATCGGCGGCTTCGAGATTGGTGTTGAAGGCCGTCGTCTCGATATCACCGCCGCGGGTGGCGCGCGCCGAGTTCACGTCGATTGCCACCAGGGCTTCGGTGTGGTCGATGACGATGGCGCCGCCCGAGGGCAGGCCGACTTGGCGCGAATACGCGGTTTCGATCTGATGCTCGATCTGAAAGCGCGAAAACAGCGGCACGTCATCGCGATAGAGCTTGACCCGATGCACGTTGGCCGGCATCACATGGCTCATGAACTGCTGCGCCTGGTCGTACACCTCTTGGGTGTCGATCAGGATTTCGCCGATATCGGGCTGAAAGTAGTCGCGTATGGCGCGAATGACCAGCGAAGATTCCTGGTAAATCAGGAAGGCCCCTTTTTGGCTCTTGGCGGCTGAGTCGATCGCCTGCCAGAGCTGCATGAGGTAGTTAAGATCCCATTGCAGTTCTTCGGTCGAGCGTCCGATGCCCGCGGTGCGGGCAATGACGCTCATGCCGCCGGGCACCTCGAGCTGCGAGACGGCGTCGCGCAGCTCGGCGCGCTCCTCTCCCTCCACCCGGCGCGACACACCGCCGCCGCGCGGATTGTTGGGCATCAGCACCAAATAGCGCCCGGCAAGTGAAATGAAGGTGGTGAGCGCCGCGCCTTTGTTGCCGCGCTCGTCTTTGTCCACCTGGACGATCAGCTCTTGGCCTTCCCGCAGCGACTCCTGAGCCCGGCCGCGACCGCCTTCGCTCTCGCCGCGCTGGAAATAACTGCGGGCAATCTCCTTGAATGGCAGGAAGCCGTGGCGCTCCATGCCGTAATCGACGAAGCAGGCTTCGAGGCTGGGTTCGACCCGGGTGATGATTCCTTTGTAGATATTGCTCTTGCGTTGTTCTTTGCTGGCCGATTCGATGTCGAGGTCGATGAGTCTTTGTCCATCGACGATGGCCACCCGCAATTCTTCGGCCTGGGTGGCGTTAAACAGCATGCGCTTCATGACGAAATGTCCCCCGCGCGGGTCAGACGCGTCAGCGCTAGCGGCGGCGGCGAGGCGAAATCAGGCGGCGGGCAGGGCGGGACAAGGCCTGGCCGCGCTTCGAAGGAGCGGCAGGAGATCTAAAACGAGCAGGGATGCCAACATGCTTATGGGTTGTTGCCGGTTGGTTTCGATGACGATGCTCGAGAAAGCCTTGTTCATTTGGGGTCATTCCGGTCGGCCTGGGCCGCCGGGCAGAATTCCGTGCTGCACTGCCGCGCGTGATTCACTCGCGCCTGGCCCGCAGGGGCTGGCATCAAACTGCGCGCGCTTTGCCGATAACCGTCTATGCCTCCCGGCTGCCTGCCGGCCGGTCCCGTGTCGCAAAGGAAGCGACACTTCATCCGGTCCGGGGCTCTTGGGCGCGGGACGGTTCTCGACTAATATCGCTACTTTTTCCTGGTGAGCGAACTTAACCATCGGCGCCGGTTCATGACTGGCGCTACAGTGGCGGATGCTGCAGAACCGGGCCTCCGGTGCAAAGCGCGACCGAACAGGCCGAGGTGCATTACCGCCAGGGCCGGGTGCTCGGGAGCCTGGCTTCGAAGTTCCCGCAGCCCCTGTGCCACGAGCTGTAAGTTGCCATTATAAGCGATTGAATACATTAAGCAAGGAATCCGTGCAACAGCTCGTCGTCGCTGACGAGGAGGCTGGGCAGAGGGTCGACAACTACCTCCTCAAGAAACTGAAGGGGGTGCCCAAGAGCCATGTCTATCGCATCCTGAGGAGCGGCGAGGTGCGCGTGAACAGTGGCCGGGTGGACGCGACCCGTCGTCTGGACGCCGGGGACCGGGTGCGGGTTCCTCCTTTGCGCCTGCCGGAGCCGGGCGCCGCCGAGCCCGAATTGCCGGGAGTGGTACTGCCCGTCCTTTACGAAGATGAAGTGTTGCTGGCTCTAAATAAGCCGGCCGGCCTCGCGGTGCATGGGGGCAGCGGAGTGAGTGCCGGGGTCATCGAGCAATTGCGCCGCCAGCGGCCGCAAGCTCGGTTCCTGGAGCTGGTGCACCGGCTCGACCGCGAGACTTCCGGCATCTTGCTCATCGCCAAAAAACGGTCTGCGCTCATCAGCCTGCACGCCGCGCTGCGCGAGGGCGGGATGGACAAACACTACCAAGTACTGGTCCGGGGGCGGTTTCGCAATCAGCGCCAAACCGTGAGACTCGCGCTGGAGAAGTTTCATACCGCTGAGGGCGAGCGGCGGGTTCGGGTCGAGCGCACCGGCCAGGAATCGATCACGGTTTTTACTCGCCTGACGCGCTGGGCGGATTTTTCGCTGCTGGATGCGGAACTGCGCACCGGCCGCACCCACCAAATCCGGGTGCACCTCGCCCACCTCAAACACCCCATCGCCGGCGACGACAAATACGGCGATTTCGCCTGGAATCGGGAACTCGCCCGGCAGGGCCTGAAGCGCATGTTCCTGCACGCGGCACGGCTGACGCTGACCCACCCGGCGAGCGGGCAGACCCTCGAACTCGCGGCTGCGCTTCCGCCTGAACTGACTCGTTTCCTGAGCGGCTTGGGCGAAGGTGACCCTGCAGCGGATCCATCATCCAACCATGTGGGCTTGCCGCGAGCCAGATCGGGCAAGGAGACCCCTTGAGTGTAACCTCGCGCTATCACCTGGTCGTCTTCGATTGGGACGGCACCCTTGCCGATTCCGCTGCGATCATTGCTCAATCGATTCAGGAAGCGTGTCGTGACCTGGATCTCGCCGTTCCCGACGATACCCGCGCCAAATACGTCATCGGCCTGGGTTTGCGAGACGCCGTCGACTTTGTCGCTCCCGGATTACCCACGGCGATGCAGCTTCAGCTCGCGGAGCGCTATCGCCAACACTACCTCGCGCGCGACCCCAAGATTCGGCTTTTTGCCGGGGCGGAAGAACTGCTCGATATGCTGGAGGCGAGCGGCGCCTGGCTGGCAGTGGCCACCGGCAAGAGTCGCGCGGGCCTCGATCGGGCCTTGGCGCAGACGGCACAGCAAAGGCGTTTTCACGCCACGCGCTGCGCTGACGAAGGCTTTTCCAAACCGCACCCGGACATGCTCTTGTATCTCTTGGATCGCTTAGGAGTTGAAGCGCGGCATGCGCTGATGATCGGCGACACCAGCCATGATCTGGAAATGGCAAGAAATGCCGGGGTGGACGCTGTGGGAGTCTCCTGGGGCGCGCATCCGGCAGCCGCTTTGGAAGCGCTGACTCCCGCGGCCTGTTTGCATCAGATGGCGGATTTGTATGCCTGGCTGGAAGCGCGAGTCGGAGAGCCTTGATGCGGGTTTGCTCTTCAATGGAACTCGCCGAGGGCGGGCCCGGCGTACGCTTCGATGTCCAATGCGGCGGTGTCGCCACGCCTGCATTCGCGGTGCGCTTCGGCGGGCAAGTTCATGCTTATCTCAACCGCTGCGCGCATGTGGGAGTGGAACTGGACTGGAACGAGGGCGAGTTTTTTGATTCATCCGGTTTATACTTGATTTGCGCGACCCATGGCGCGCTCTACGAGCCCCACTCGGGTCGCTGCGTCGCCGGGCCTTGCCAGGGCCGTTTCCTGCAAGCCCTGGCGGTATGCGAGCGAGAAGGCGATGTTTTCATCGAAACGAACGCAGTTCGCTCGTAGCGAACCCAAAACAACGAGGAAAAGGCATGGCAGAAAACGAAGGCTGGGAAAGATCGGTGCTGGAAAAGCTGGCGATGGAGGCGGTCAAGGAGCAAAGGCGGGCGCGGCAGTGGAGCATCCTGTTTCGCTTCATGACGCTCACGCTGGCGTTCCTGATATTTGCCGCCGCGATGGGCTGGTTCCAGACCAAAGACGGAGTCAGTCTCGGCAAGCACACGGCGGTGGTCGACCTCGTCGGCATCATCATGCCCGAGAGCCGCGCCAGTTCCGAGCATGTCATCGCCGGCTTGCAGGCGGCATTCAAGGACAAGAACACCAAAGGCGTGATTTTGCGCATCAACAGCCCTGGCGGCAGCCCGGTGCAAGCCGGGCAGATCTACGATGAAATGCGGCGGCTGCGCAAGAAATATCCGGACATACCGCTTTATGCCGTGGTCGATGACGTATGCGCGTCGGGTGGCTACTATGCTGCCGCCGCTGCCGACAAAATTTTCGTCGACAAGGCGAGCATCGTCGGGTCGATCGGTGTCTTGATGAACGGTTTTGGTTTTACCGGGGCGCTCGACAAGCTCGGAATCGAGCGGCGGCTCCTGACTGCGGGCGAAAACAAAGCCTTCCTCGACCCCTTCTCGCCCTTGTCGGACAAACACCGCGAGATTGCCCGCAAGATGCTGGATGAAATTCACCAGCAGTTCATCGCCGTGGTCAAAGAAGGACGCGGCCCCCGACTCAAGAACGATCCCGAAATCTTCACCGGGCTGGCCTGGAATGGCGCACGCAGCGTGGAGTTGGGGCTGGCGGATGAGTTCGGCAGCCTAAAGTCGGTGGCCCGAGACGTGGTCGGCGCGGAAGAGCTGGTCGACTTCACCGTGCACGAAGGATTTGCCGAAGCCTTTGCCAAACGTTTCGGCACGGCGCTGGGGCGCGGCGTCGGCAGCTTGGTCTTGAGCGAAGGGCCTCTGCTGCGCTGAGCGATTGGCAAGCCGGATCAGTTCTTGGCGCTGCCGGCTTTCGCCAGTCCTTTCACCACTTCGCCCGGCCCCAGGCCTCGCTCCTTGAACCAGCCCTGGCGCATTTCCAGGGCGTAGAGCGCGAGCCCGGCCGATGAGTGCACGGTTTCACTCTTGGGCTGCATGTCGGCGATGTTGAGGATGCGACCCTCGGCATCGATGAAAGCGACCGAAAGCGGAATATAGGTGTTGCGCATCCACATGCCTATGCCCTGCGGTGCCGGAAACACAAAGACCATCCCATGGTCGGGCGCCAAGCTGAAGCGTTGCATCAGACCCTTGGCTCGCGTGACATCGCTGGCAGCCACTTCAGCGACGATTTTGTGGGCTTTGATTTCTAGAGCCACGGTGGGCAACTCGCCAGCGCCGGCGCCTTTGGCGCAGGCAAGTAGCGCGAGGGGGAGCAAACGAAGCAGCATCATCTTCATGATCGAATCGGATAACGGTGTTCCAGGTAGCGATAAGCGGCGTAGAGAGCGACCCCGGCGACGAGAAAGCCGGCCATTCCCGTCGCCAGCGCCAGCACCGAATGTGCAAGGTAAGGCGAAACGATGCCGGCGACGATGCCCGATAATGCCACTTGCATGAACCCCTGCAAAGAGGACGCCAATCCCCGCATGGCCGGAAACAAGTCGAGCATCAACAAAGACACCGAGGGCATCACCAGGCTCATGCCGCAGGTATAAACAAAGAGCGGTGCCACGTTCCAGGGCAGTTGCGGCGGCCGCAAAGCGCACAGCAAAAGGTTTGCGGCCGTTGCCGCCAGCATGAGGGCATAGCCGGTTTCGATGGTGTGCTGCGGCGAGAGACGGCCGGCGACGCGGCCGGAAATGATCGCGCCAGTCACGATGCCGGCAATGCTGGGCAGAAAGAGCCAGGCAAAGCCGCTGGCGGTGACGCCCAAGTGTTCGATCAAAAACACCGGCGCTGCGGGAATGTAGACGAAGAATCCGGCAAAGTTCACCGCGATCATTCCCGAGAAGAGCAAGAAACGACCGCTGCGCCCCACTTCCCGGTAATTTCGAAACAGTGCCCTGGGGTGCAAAGACTGGCGCCGCGCCGGCGGCAGGGTTTCTGGCAGATCTCGCCAACACCAGGCGAGCAGACCCAGCGTGAGCACCAGCAAGAAGTAAAAAATGGCTCGCCATCCGGTAAACACCAGCAGCCAGCCGCCGAGCACCGGAGCCACTGCCGGGGCGATGGCAAAGAGCATGGTGACGCGCGACATCAGGCGCTGCGCCTCGGGGCCGTGGTAGCGGTCGCGGATGATCGCCCGTCCAACTACGATGCCGGCGCCCGCGGACATACCTTGCAGCACCCGGAAGAGCAGCAGCGACTCGATATTGCCGGCAATGGCGCAGCCCAGGCAAGCGAGGGCGTACACCGCCAAATGCGCCAGGATCACCGGCCGGCGGCCCAAGGCATCGGAAATTGCGCCTTGCCACAACATCATGAAAGCGTAGGCGAGCAGATAGACCGTGAGTGATTGCTGCACCTCGACCATGCCGACTTTAAGCGAAGCCGCAATTTCTGGGAAAGCGGGGAGATAAGTATCGATGGAGAACGGCCCCAGCATCGCCAAAGCGGCAAGGAGAGCGGGCAAGTGCCAGGGGCGGCTGGGTGGTGGGCTCACAGGTGCTCGAAGTTTCCAAAACCGCATTCTAGCAGCCGGTGCTCGCGACTCCGGGAATGGCGCCGTCTACGTGCTGGCGTGGAGAACGGGAGCATGGCGCCCTACAATCTGGGATAATGGCCGACAAATCATTGCGGTGATTACAGCCAGGGCCGAGGTCGGGCTCGTTTTGTGCAGTAATTGGAGACACTCCTATGGACGGCCTCACTCAACGCCCCGGTCCACGGCCGCCCTTGGCTAAACTTTCCTCACCCCGGCCCGAAGGCGTCCTAGCGCGCGAGCGCTTGTTCCGGGCGCTGGAGGATGCGCCCGAGATCGTTTGGATCGCTTCCCCCGCCGGTGCCGGCAAATCGACCCTGGCCGCGAGTTGGCTGGCGGCGCGCGAAGTGAGCGCCCTGTGGTATCGGCTGGACGCCGGCGACGCCGATCCGGCCGCTTTTTTTTCCTATCTCGGTAACGCCGCGGCCAGTTTGGTCACCGACGGAAGCGCTCGTCTGCCGGCGCTGACGCCCGAGTATTACCTCGGGCTCGACATCTATGCGCGCAACTTTTTCCGCCGTCTTTGCGGCGAGTTCGCCCCACTGTCGATTCTGGTGCTGGATGACTACCACGAGCTGCCGGAGCAGGCGCAACTGCATGCCTTGATACGTCACGGTCTGGAGGAGGTTCCGAGCGGGTTTCGTGTCCTCGTCACCAGTCGCGGGGAGCCTCCGCCCGAATATGCCCGCTTGCGCGCCAATGGCCGTATGATGGTGCTGGACTGGGGGGATCTGCGCCTCACCGCGGAAGAAGCTGGCGCGGTGGTCGAGCTGCATGGCGGGAGCCTTGCCCCTGAATCGCTGCGGGAGATATGCCGGCACTGTGACGGGTGGGTTGCCGGCCTCAAACTGCTGCTGGAACAAGGGACGCCCAAGGGATGTTCGCCTGACGCTCCCTTGGTGTTCGATTATTTCGCGGCAGAAATTTTCGCCCGGCTGGACGAAGATACCCGCCGCTTCTTGATCGCTACGGCCTTGCTGCCAACGGTGCGGGCAGGCTGCGCGGCCAAGCTCACGGGGGTCAGCGATGCCGGCGATTTGCTGAGCGGCCTCGCGCGGCGCGGTTTTTTTGTCTCGCGATGTGGCGACGCGGACGAAGACCACTATGAGTACCATGCTTTGCTCCGTCGCTTCCTCCTTGCCAGCGGCAGCAGTGCGCTGGGCCCAGAGGTTTGGGGCCGGACGAAGAGTCAGGCCGCGCAACTGCTCGCGGCGGACGGCGAGACCGAAGCCGCGATCAGGTTGTTTGCCGAGGTCGGCGATTGGCGCGAAATGGCCAAGGCGACGGCGGCCGCGGCGCCGGCCCTCCTGGCTCAAGGTCGCCATCAGACGCTTTGGCGATGGCTGGAAGGCTTGCCTGCCCCATTGTTCGACGAAATGCCCTGGCTCGAGTATTTTGCCGGCCATTGCTCCATGCCCGTCGCGCCAGGGCGTGCCAGACAACGCTTCGAGCGTGCCTATGCCGGCTTTGTCGTTGCCGGTGATGTGATCGGGCAGTATTCCTCCTGGGCCTATATCGGCACCTGCTTCACCCAGGAGTATTATCATCTGGCCGAGGCAGATCGGTGGATCGACGAGCTGGCGCGGCTGCGCGAGCGGCATGCGGCGGTTCCGCCACAAGTCGAAACTCAGGTGTTATCCGCCGCGGTCGGTCTGATTCCCCTGCGCCGACCCGATTACCCCGGACTGGACGCAATGGCCGCCCGGCTAGAAACTTTGGCCGCCCAGTGTCCTGAAATTTCCATTCGCCTCTTCGCCGCGGCGCAGCTTCTCGCCTTCTACAGCTATTACCGCGGCGACCTCGGCGCCGCGCATGACATTTTCGTGCGTTTCGAGCCTGGCGCGGACGCTATGGAGCGCGCTCCCCTCGCCCTGCAGTTCTGGGATGTCTGGCGTTTGTACTACGCCCGTTCCAGTGGCGACCTCGACAAGAGCCGCGAAGCCCTGGCGCGAGCCCATGCCACCGCCCGAGCGAGCGGTGTGCTGTGCTGGGCGCTGCACCATCGCCTCAACGAAATCTGGGAATTGGCTTATGCCCAAGCATGGGAAGCCGCCGATCGCTTGCTCGACGAATGCGCCGCGCTAGGCGAGGCCAGACCCTACGACGTGCAACTGTACAATTTCTACCGTCTGTTGCTTGCCGATGCCTGCGGCGACTTGCCGAAATTTCGGCGCGCCGCCGGTGAGTTCCGGCGTTTCGCTGTACACAGCGGCACGCTGACCGCGGAAACCTATGCTCCGCTGGTGGCGGCCTTGGAGTGTTATGCGGCGGGTGAGACGGCAAGCCTCTGGTCAGCGTTCGATCGCGCGCGGGCCGCCGCGGGGCGTTGCGGAGCCCTTGCGCCGCAATGCGATGTCGCCTTCACCGGGGCGGATTTGGCTCGGCGCTTGGGCGATGGCCCCCGCCTGGATGCCCTGCTGCGCGACTTTTTCGAACTGGGCGCTCGCCATGGCCGAGTCAATGGCTATTGCCTTCCTTGGAAGCAGCGCGCTCTGGCGGAGTTGTGTGTTCTGGCTCTGGAAAAGGCCATCGCGCCCGAATTTGTAAAACAACTGGTGCGCCGGCTGCACTTGATTCCGGAGTCGCCACCCAGCCAGCTCGACGACTGGCCGTGGCCGGTGCGCGTTTGCACCTTGGGCGGCTTCGAGATTTTCATCGACGACGCGCCGCTGACCTTCTGCGCCAGCCGCGTGCCGGTCAAGCCCCTCGAACTGCTCAAGGCATTGATCGCGCTGGGCGGCAGCGAGGTTGCGCAGGAGAAGTTGGCTGACCTGCTGTGGCCGGAATCCGACGGCGACGCCGCCCGCCGCGCCTTCTATACCAATCTGGACCGGCTGCGCGGCTTGATCGGCAAAGAAACCCTGACCCTGCGGCAGGGAAAGCTGAGCCTCGATCCGCGTCGGGTATGGACAGACCTGGGAGCGCTGGATCGCGCCGCGGCCCGCTTGCGATCTGCCTCGCCTTTCCAGGGCAAGACCTTGGCTGAATTCGCCGACCAAGCCCTCGCGCGATTCGCCGGAAACTTCCTTCCTCATGAAGAGCCGCTTCATTGGCTGCCGGAGGCGCGCCGCAGCATCGAAAAGCAGCGTGCGGCTTTCATTAAGGAACTCGCGCGGCAATGCGAGTTGGCGGGCGACCCCGTGCGCGCGGCGCGCTGCCGCGAAGCGGTCGCCGGTTGAGCGCGTTATCTGTATACGATCTGTGTAGTCCCTTGCGTTAACCTCCCGCTGTTTTCCGGTTGCGTCGCAACCGCCGCTACGAGAAAAGGGGATGCGCATGTTTCGCCGTTTACTGGGAATTGGCGGGGGTTTGTTATTGCTGTGGATGACGACCGCTGGCCAGGCCGCCATCGTTACCGTCACCGGGATCGGCGACACGGTGGCCGTAAATGGGACCTGCACGCTGCGCGAGGCCATTACCAGCATCAATGCTGCGGCCAGCGTCAATGCGGATTGTCCCAACACCGGAGCGGCGTTCGGCACCAGCGACGAGATCCGCTTCAACATCCCTGGTGCCGGGGTGCATACGATTGTGCCCACTTCAGCGCTGCCAACGATCATCGCGCCGGTTTTCATCAACGGCTATAGTCAGCCCGGTTCCAGTGCGAACAATGCGGGCTCGGGTTGGAACGGCGTCATTCTCATCGAACTCGACGGCAGCGGCGCCGGCGCTTCGGCCTCGGGCCTGGAGTTGGTCACCACTGGTTCGCGAGTCAGCGGCCTTGCCGTCTTCAGTTTTTCGGAAAACGGCATACGCTTGGGCAGCGGCAGCGTAAACGGCAATGCGGCCAGCAATACCGTCGATGGCAACATCGTCGGCCTGCGGGCCGATGGCATCACGGCCGCCGCCAACGGTTTTTACGGCGTAGCTATTGCCGCGCTTGGTTTGAACAGCAATAACAATATCATCGGTGGGCTCACGGCGAGTGCGCGCAATATCCTTTCCGGCAATATTGCCGGGGGCGTGTTAATCAGTGGGGGGCACGATAACAACGCCGTCAGAGGAAACCTCATCGGTACCGATGCCACGGGCAGCGTGTCCCGAGGAAACCAGCAAGGGGTGTACATCAGCCAAGCATCCAACAACCTCGTATCCGCTAACCTCATCTCCGGCAACTTGAGTAGCGGGGTTGAAATTACCGGCGACAATTCGTCCGCCAACGTGATTTCGAACAACGTCATCGGCACCACTCTGAACGGAACACTACCACTGCCCAACAGTGGCTATGGAGTGCATGTCCTGCGGGGATCGAACAGTATGATCGGCGGCACCGCCTCCGGCCAAGGCAACCTCATTGCCTATAACGTGAACGGTGGGGTTTTGATCGGCAATTTGGGGGGCAATTCAAATACCGGCCATTCCGTTTTGGGAAACTCGATCTACGCCAATTCCAAGGGCTTGGGCATTGCACTTAACACCGCAACCATTGATACGAATGACCCAGGTGACCTCGATGCCGGGATCAATAACGGCCAGAACTATCCGGTGCTCTCCAGCGCGCTGCCTTCCGGCAACATCAGCGGTAGCCTCAATAGCCTCGCGAACACCACGTTCAGAATCGAGTTCTTTTCCTCGCCCGCCTGCGGCCTTTGGGGGCATGGGGAAGGCCAAGTATTTTTGGGTGCAAACAACGTTACCACGGACGGCGCGGGTAATGTCCCAGTATCGTTTGCCGCGGGAGCCCTCACCGCCGGCCATGGGGTCACCGCGACGGCGACCAATCAAAGCACCGGCGACACCTCGGAGTTTTCGGGCTGCCTGACCGTCGCATCGACTTCAGCGCCGGAAATTCAGATCTCCGGCGGTATGTCGTCCCTCACCGATGGCGACACCACGCCCTGGACCCACGATTACACGGACCTCGGAGGCGTCGTGGTCGGCAACTGGTGGGCGAATACTTTTGTGGTTTCCAACCTAGGCTCGGCGACCTTGAACCTCGGGGCAAACGCCGTAACACTTTCTGGTGCGGGCTGCGCTGAGTTCCTGGTGACCACGCAGCCGGCGAGTGCGCTCGCTCCTGGAGAGTGGTCCGAATTTCAGGTGCGCTATACGCCAACGAACACTGGCGCCGATGTCTGCACGGTGAACGTCAATAACGACGACGCCGACGAGAGCCCGTTTGATTTTGTCGTTCAAGGCCGGGGCGACGCGGCGCCGACCCCCGATATCGTCATTGCCGGCAATGGCGTGTTGATTGCCAACGGGGACACCACGCCCAACCTTGCCGACTGGACCGATTTTGGCGTAACTGCCGTCGGCACGCCGCTCGCACGAAGCTTTGCACTGGGCAATAACGGTTCGGGCCCGCTTGGCTTCCTTGCCAGTCCGGTCACACTTTCCGGTGCGGGTTGCGCCGAATTTTCGGTCAGCAAACAACCGACGCCGGGAATCCAACAGCCGTGGAACAAGGATTGGTTCTATCTTCAGTATCAGCCCAGCAATCTGGGCACGGACACTTGCACCGTTACCGTGAGCAGCGACGACCCCGACGAAAACCCCTTCACTTTCGTCATTCAAGCTGCCGCGGCGGCGGCGCAACCGGAGATCGAGATCACCGGCAACGGCGTGCCCATTGCCGATGGCGACGCCACCCCCTCGCTTGCCGACCATACGGACTTTGGCACCGCCACTGTTGGCACCCCCGTGACGCGGACTTTCACCATCGTCAACAGCGGAACGGTGCCGCTGAATCTGGGTGTCAACGCGGCAAGCCTGTTGGGGGCTAGCTGCGGTGAGTTTGCGGTGAGCGTTCAGCCCTTGACCACGGTCGCGGCCGCAGCGTCGACCACTTTCTCGGTGCAGTACACACCAGTCAATACCGGCGCGGACCTCTGCCAGGTCAGAGTCAACAACGATGACCCCGATGAGTCCCCCTACGAGTTCAATGTTCAGGGTACCGGCAGCCCCGCCCCGCCTAGCTCGCCGCCGGTGATGGGCAACGTGCCCAACCAGAACGCCACCGTCGGCAGCGCGTTCAGCCTGGCGCTGGCAGGGTTCGTCACCCTCACCGAAGGCGATCCGATTGCCGGCTATGCCATCGCCTCGGGCAGCCTGCCGCCTGGGCTGACGCTTAATCCCGCAACCGGGGCAATCACCGGCACGCCCACCACGCCCGGCACCTACAACATCACGGTCACCGCCAGCGACGATGACGGCACCAGCAATGCCGATGCCATCCAGTTCACTGTGACTGCCGCCGCGGCGCCAAACGGCGCGGTGCCGGTGCCCGCGCTGTCCGAGTGGGGGCTGATGCTGCTGAGCCTGCTTCTGGCCGGCCTGGGCCTGCGGCGGCAACGGCGTTCGGTGTCGTAAGGCGGGACGCCACATCGAGTTGCCGTTGCGTCTGAGGCCGCCGCGCTGCCGCAGGCAAAGCGCTGAGCCGACGGCTTGGCCGCCGGCCAAACAGGCAGACCCGAATGAGAGCAACGGCGCCCTTGGCTTTTGTTCAAGCTCCGGCACCCCAGGCCGTCGCCCGATCTGTATACGATCTGTGTAATCCCCCGGAGTAGTCTTGTGCGCGGCCCAGGGAGGCTCGCATACGACGAATCCAGGAAGGATCTGCATGCCTCAGCGCCTCATTGCCTTTGCCGGCTTCGCCGGGCCTTGGCCCCTGGCCCGGGGGGGGCCGCAAGCCGCGAACAAACCCTCGCGCGGGGGCAGACACAGCGCCTCGCGCCTCGTGCATGGTGGCGGGAGCAACAAACCGTCACGCGCGGGGGAAGACACCCCGGTTGTACCACGCCAGGCCGCTCCTCGATGCTTTGCTTCTCCGGGAAGACCACGACTTCAGGCGGTATGGACTCATGCCGGCTGGTCTAGCGCCACGGTGCCGGCGTCGCCAGATCATGCAAAGGGGTGGGGTTCTTTTTCGTTTTCCTCGCCATACCGGGAATTCGGTCGGGCTAGGGCAAGGTGGGTGTTTTGTTAATCTGGGAGGTTTTGAAATGGATCGCATCAAGACTTTTTCTGATATTCGCGCGTATGGCGCGTCGGTTTTCCGTCGCGTGGTTTTGTTCGGTGTTGCGGCGTTTTGTGCTTGCAGCTTTAGCGCGTCGGCGACGGTCGCGCCCACCAAAGAGCGGGTGCAAGACGCGCTCGCAACGATGGGGCGCGGCTGGGTGCCCAATGCCGGGCAATGGGACGAGCGCGCGCGTTTTGCCGCTCCGGGCTTCTACGGCACCACCTGGGTGTCGCATGAGGGCCAACTGGTGCATCAAATCCCCGGCGGGAAGGCCAGATCCGAGGCCGAAAAAAAACCGGGGCGCGACAGCCAAAACCCGTCAAGAAGGCACGGGCGGCTGGGTGCTGGCGGAGCGCTTCGTGGGCGGCGAGGTCAAACACATCGTCGGTCGCGTCGAACAACCCGGGCGGGTGAGTTATTTCGTAGGTGAACAGACGCGGCACCGCAGCAACTTGCCGAACTACCAGCGCGTGGAACTGGGCGAAGTGTATCCAGGGATCGAAGTCGCACTCCAGGCCGCGCAGCGTAATGTCGAGAAACTGTTTACCGTCAAGCCCGGGGCCAAGCCCGAAGCGATTCGAATTGCCGTGGCTGGGGCACAGGAGTTGCGCCTTACTGCGGCGGGTGCGCTGGAGGCGCAAACCGCGCACGGTCCGATCCAATTCACCGCGCCCGTGGCCTACCAGCACATCGGCGGTCAGCGGCAGGATGTGCCGGTGCGCTACCGCCTCGATGGCGAGCGCGGAGAATACGGCTTCATGGTCGCGGCCTATGATCGCCGCCACCCGCTGGTGATCGACCCCTTGTTGCAATCCACTTATCTGGGGGGCAACAACAGCGAATATGTCTACGACATGGCGATTGATGCCGCGCTGGGGGTCTATGTGGTCGGAGAAACTTACTCCAGCAACTTCCCCACCACCCCCGGCGCCTACGATACCGTCCATGCCCCGGGCACGGTTACCAACGCCTTCGTGACCCGGCTCAACCTGGCTCTGACCACGCTGGTCGCCTCGACGTTTTTGGGCGACAGCTCCGGCGCCACGGCAGTCGCGATCGAACCGGGGGGCGGCCAAATCTTCGTGGCGGGTTATACGGGAAGTGGGTTTCCGGGCGTTGTTCCCGGAACTTCGGCGCAAGGCACCTACGGAGGCGGAGCGATTGATGGCTTCGTCGCCCGTATGAATCCCAGCTTGAGCGCCTTGAATCGCGCGACTTATCTCGGGGGGGGGCAGCCACGATCTCGCGCACGCCCTTCGCTTCCATCCTAATGGATCGCTTTATGTGGCGGGTGTTACCCAATCGGCGTCAGGCCTTCCCTTTACAGCCGGGGCGTTGGACACCACGCTGGGCGGTTCTTCCGACGGCTTCCTGAGCCAGCTCAACCCCAATCTCGAAGTCGATGGCACGAACCGCTCCACCTATTTTGGTGGATCGAGCGTTGACGAAATTTTCAGCATGGCGGTGACGTCCACGCGCATCTACGTTCAGGGGAATACCTACTCCACCGACATGCCGGGTGCGGTCAACGCCGTTGCCGGTGCTCAAGATGCATTCATCGCCTCGATCGACGTCGACTTGGATGGTTCGCCTGCGCCCATCACGCGCTACTTCGGTGGTAGCGGGACCGAATTTGTGAATTGGCGCCATACCCTGGCCATCCACCCATCGAATGGTGACCTCTATTTTTGCGGATCGACAAATTCGCTGAATCTACCGACGACGCTGGGTGCATTCCAAAGCGCCAACGCGGGCGGTCCTGACGACGCTTTCGTGGCGAGCGCCGACCCGGTGACGCTGGCGATCACCCGCGCGACCTATTTTGGAGGGGCGGGTCAGGACAATTGTTATGGCTTGGTTATCCATTCCGCCAGCGGCGAAGTTTATCTCGCGGGTAACACCAGTTCGGCGACGCTTCCGGGCACCGCCGGCGGCGCCCAGCCCACTTTTGGCGGTGGTGTGGGCGATGTTTTCGTGGCGCGTTTGTCGGCGAGCCTGGGCGCAAACCCCCAAACCACCTACTTGGGCGGTGGCGGCGACGAGTTTGCCGGCCCGATGTCATTTTCGCCCGCGGGAGAGCTTTATGTTGCGGGAAACACCGATTCCAACCCCTTCCCTGGGGTGAGCGGCGGCGCCCAAGCGACTTACGGCGGTGATACCTACGACGTTTTCGTTTCCCGTCTTACCGCTGACCTCGCGGCGGCGGCCGCACCGCCTCTTGCCAACGTTGCCGTGCCGACGTTGTCGCCGTGGGGCATTTTGGGCCTGGTGCTGCTATTGGGCTTGTTGGGCGCAGGGCGGGCAGGGCTGCGCCGGCACCAGTAATCGGCATCCGCCCGACCCGGGCGCGTTTCTTGGGTCGGGCGCGATGCTCAGGGGGCCGGTGTGCTCGGGTGGGTTGGCGGACGCAACGAGGGTTTTAACCAGGAGCCGAGTGCTCACCCTGCGGTTTGCTGCGCGGCGAGCGTGGCGAAGCTTCGAGCTTGCCTAACGCCGGTTTTGTGATTGCCGGTGAAGTGATCGGGCAATATTCCGCCTGCGAGCCAGGCAATCCCGAACCGGCGAAACTAGGCCAGCAGGTTGCGCCCAAGCGGCGACGCATCCGATCATCACCCCATCTGTATACGATCTGTGTAGCCCTCCGGGTTAAGCTTGCCAAGGCTTCGCGGTGCTTCAGCGCGAGTTCCACCTGGGCGCGACGCACGCGCGGCGGTTACTTTCCAGCATCAAAAACCAAAGTGAGCACACTCATGCGCACCTCGATTCGCACGCTTGTTCTTCTCGTAGCTTTCCCCCTGCCTTTGGGCGCCGCGCCTTTGAATGACACGGGTCAGGAGCACTGCTACGACGGGACGAACTTGGTTACTTGCACTGCGGCCAACAGCGGCGACGCAGCGCTACGTCCGCGTCAGGATGGTCGCTTCGGGCGCGATGCGCGGGCCGGAGCCAGCCAGCTTACGAAGATCGGTGGCGGGGCCGCGGGTTTTGACTTCACGCCTCTGGACAATACTGGCGCCGTGATTGGTTTGGATGGGAGTGGCAATCCCCTCAGTGTACCCGCCTGTGTACGGGACAACGTCACCGGCCTAACCTGGGAGGTCAAGACTGCCGACAATAGTCTGCGCGACAAGGACTATACCTACACTTGGTACGACGGCATCGCCGGTACACCAGACGGCGGCGACAACTGCTTCACGACCACCCGATGCGACACCGATAAATACATCCAGGATGTCAAAGCCGCGGGTCTGTGTGGCTATCACACCGGGTGGCGGCTTCCGACTTCGGGCGAGCTGTTATCCATCGTGCATCACGAGAGGGCCGGCCCGAGCGTTGACAACTCGTTCTTCCCGAATACCGTCCTCGATTGGTTCTGGACAACTGATGCGTATGTCTTTCTTTGGGCCTATGCCTGGTGCGTCAACTTCGATCACGGCGAGAACTTAACCTGCTATCGGGGCGACGCCCACTCGGTGCGGCTGGTTCGATAGACCAGCGATAAGACCTTTGGAACATGAAATGGAACCGGCGCATTGGCGGCGCGAAGCTGCTCGGGCATTTCGCGGCGGCTGGCGGCGAATTCGAAGCAACGAGTTCAAGCAGTCGACCGCAATCGATTTGCGCCACAGGGACGAAACGTATTGCATGCAACGCTTGGGGTATGACATGAGAGTCTTGTTGGTCTCGTTAGGGTTGTTCTGCGGTCTTGCGATGCAGGCCGAGGCGGCGCTTACCGTGAATGCGGATGGTACGGTCAGCGACAGCACCACCGGTTTGGTGTGGGATCGCTGCACTTGGGGCCAGACCGGCGCAGATTGCTCTGGTGGTGCCGCGGCCAGCTTCTCCTCATGGGGCCAGGCGCTCGGCGTGGCGGTAACGGCAAATATGGCCAGTTACAAGGGATCCAAGGGTTGGCGCTTACCCAACCGCACCGAACTTCAATCCATCGTCAAATTCGATGCAAGTCCGTCCGTCGACGGCACCGCCTTCCCGAATACACCGGTGATCGGTGTTTGGTACTGGACTTCAACCGTATATTTTTCGCCCGTTCCGAATCGCGTGTGGATCGTCAATTTCTACAGCGGCGGTTCTGAACGCGACGACCCTTCTCACGGCGGCAGCTACAGAGTGCGCCTTGTGCGCGGTGGGGAGTCTTACGATGGTCAGAGTTTGCCCATTGCCGTCACGCTGAATCCACCCACCGGCGGCGTTGCAAGTTGCACACCCAATCCGGTGAACCCGGGCGAGAACAGTGTTTGCTCCGCCACCCCGAACGCGGGGTATAGCTTTGCGCTTTGGACTGGTGACTGTTCTGGGCCGAGCTGCACCCTGACCAATGTCACGGCACCAAAGAGCGTGATTGCGAATTTTGCTCCAGTTACCCATGCCATCACCGTCACCGCCAATCCGCCTGCTGGAGGCGCCGCAACCTGCACACCCAATCCGGTTAACACCGGCGGCAGCAGCACCTGCAGCGCCACGCCCAATGCCGGTTATGGATTCACCGGGTGGAGCGGCGATTGCAGCGGCGCGACTTGCACGCTGGCTAACGTCGTCTCCGCTCGAAACGTGACGGCGAATTTCGCCCTGGGTAGCTACACAGTCAGTCCGGTGGTGACTGCGGGAATGGGCACCATCGATTGCGTTCCCAATCCGGTCAGCCATGGTGGCACCATGGTTTGTACCGCCCACCCAGGGGTCGGCCACAGCTTTGGGGCGTGGGGTGGATCGTGCATCGGGCAAGTCGGCCCGAGCTGCGTGTTGAATAATGTCACCAGCCAACCCAACGTCAGCGCTAGTTTTGCGCTTGACTCGCATGGCGGGCATCCCGTCCCTGCACTCGCGCATTGGGCGCTTTGGCTCCTTTCTGGTTTCTTGGGCGTGGTTGGGGTGCTGACCAGGAGGCGCGCTTCGTAAGGTATCCTCAATGCCCTGGACCGCCTGCCCAACGGCCACCCGCAGCGCGCGTTCGATGGCTCCGGGATCGTCGGCGGCGTCAATTTCGATGATGAGGACCTACTCGAATTCACTCCCGGTGCCAAGACCTGGCCATTGGCCTATGAAGGGGCCGCCGCCGATCTCGCCTGGGCAACCGCGGGCTTCGAGACGCTGTGGGCGCCAAACGGCGCGGTGCCGGTGCCAGCGCTATCCGAGTGGGGGCTGACGCCGCTGAGCCAGCTTCTGGCCGGTTTGGCGGCACGCCGACGGACGGGCTGAGCGTTCGAGGGGCGGACGCTTCCCGCGGCCGCCCCCCAGCCCGGTCTCGGCACCCAGGCGCAGACGAAAAACCGAAAGGAAAACCCGGCACCCTTCTTTGCGCCGCGGGAATGGTTTATAATCCGCGGCGATAAATATGAGAAATGGGCTCGACAGCCCATTTTTTTTTGCTTTGGTTCCGGGCGCGAGGGTGGGCCTTGGCTCGGGCCGAAGGGAAGGCGGGCGATGGATATCGCAGATTTGCTCGAGCGCACACTCCCCGGGCTCGGCTATGAATTGGTCGACTTGGAAGCGTCGCCACGCGCCCGGGTGCTCCGGGTGTTCATCGACAAGCCGGGTGGCATCGACGTCGAGGATTGCGCCCAAGTCAGCAATCACCTCACGCGGCTGTTTGCCGTCGAAGGGATCGAGTATGACCGGCTGGAGGTTTCCTCGCCGGGTTTGGATCGGTTGCTGAAGAAAGAAGGCGACTTCGTGCGTTTTGCCGGCGAACAGGCGCAATTCAAGCTGCACCTTCCCATCGGCAGCGCGCGCAAGATGAAGGGCAAGCTCCTGGGCGTAGCGGCTGGCAAAGTGCAAGTCGAAACCGCGCAAGGCCCGGTGGAGATTGCCTTGGACAATATCGAGCGGGCACGTCTGGTGCCCAGGATTGAATGGAGATAAGGAAGTGAATCGCGAACTCTTGTTGCTGGTCGATGCCCTCGCCCGTGAAAAAAACGTGCAGAAGGAAATCGTGTTCGGCGCCCTCGAGTCGGCTTTGGCTTCCGCGACGAAGAAGCGGTTCACGGATGCCGTCGAGACTCGGGTGGCGATTAATCGCGAAACCGGGGAATACGACGCCTTCCGCCGCTGGCTGGTGGTTCCGGACGAGGAATTCGAAGATCCCGCGCATCAGCTCACGCTGGAAGAGGCCAGAGAGCAAAAACCCGATATCGAGCTGGGCGAATACATCGAGGAACAACTGGAGCCGGTGGCCTTTGGCCGCATCGGCGCGCAGGCCGCCAAGCAGGTCATTCTGCAAAAGATCCGCGACGCCGAGCGCGAACAGATTCTGAATGATTTTCTCGAACGCAACGAAAAGCTTGTCACCGGGAGCATCAAGCGCATCGAGCGCGGCAACTTGATCGTGGAATCGGGCAAGATCGAGGGTGTCATCCCCCGGGATCAACTCATCCCCAAGGAAAACCTTCGCGTCGGCGACCGCGTCCGGGCTTATCTGCTGCGCGTGGAAACGCAGGCGAGAGGGCCGCAGCTCGTGCTCTCGCGTGTTGCGCCGGAGTTTCTGATTCGGCTGTTTGAGCTGGAAGTGCCGGAAATCGAAGAAGGCCTCATCGAAATCAAGGCGGCCGCCCGCGACCCGGGCATGCGAGCCAAAATTGCGGTGAAATCCAACGATCCCCGCCTCGATCCGCAGGGAACCTGCATCGGCATGCGCGGCTCGCGCGTCACCTCGGTCACCAACGAGCTGGCCGGCGAGCGTGTGGACATCATCCTCTGGTCGCCGGATCCGGCTCAGTTCGTTATCAACGCCTTGGCGCCCGCGGAAATCAGCAGCATCGTGGTCGACGAAGAAAAACACTCCATGGACGTGGTGGTGGACGAGAGCAACCTCGCGGTTGCCATCGGGCGGGCGGGGCAAAACGTGCGTCTGGCCTCCGATCTTACCGGTTGGGAGCTCAACATCATGAGCGTGGAGGAGTCGGAGCAGAAGCAAGCGGCCGAGTCCGACCGCACCATCGAGCTGTTCACCAGCCGGCTCGACGTGGACCGCGAAGTGGCGGAAATCCTGATCCAGGAAGGCTTCAGCACGCTCGAAGAAATCGCCTATGTGCCGCTGCAGGAAATGATGGAGATCGAGGCTTTCGACGAGGATACGGTGAACGAGCTGCGGGCGCGGGCGCGCAACGCGCTGCTGACGGAAGCCATCGCGCGCGAGGAAAGCGTGGAGAAAGCGGCCGAAGATTTGATCTCGCTGGACGGCATGGACAGCGAAACTGCCGGCCTGCTTGCCGCCAAGGGCATTGCCACGCGCGACGACCTCGGCGATCTGGCCGTGGATGAATTGACCGAAATGACCGGGATGACGCCCGAGCGTGCCCAGGACTTGATCATGAAGGCGCGAGCGCATTGGTTTACGGAATGACCGCGGCACACCGGAGCTAGCAGGACTGGGAGAGAACGATGTCACAGATGACCATCGAACAATTCGCCGCCGAGCTGAAGATGCCGGCCGCGGTGCTGCTCGAGCAGCTCGGCGCCGCCGGGGTGGCGGGCAAGCGTCCGGGCGACCGCGTCTCGGAGCAGGATAAAACCCTGCTCCTCGAGTATTTGCGCAAGCAGCATGGCGGCCAGCAGGACAAGAAGAAGATCACGCTGACGCGCAAGCAGACCACCGAGATCAAGCAGGCCGACGGCACGGGCAAATCTCGCACCATCCAAGTGGAAGTGCGCAAGAAGCGCGTCTTCGTCAAACGAGACGCCAGCGAAGCGCCGGCCGAGGCACCTGCGGCGCCTGCAGCTCCGGTGCTCAGCGCGGGCGAAATCGCGGCGCGCGAGGACGAAGATCGCCGCCAGGCCGAACTGGCGCAGCGCCAAACCGAAGAACTGGCGGAAAAACAGAAGCGCAGCGCCCGCAAGAAGACGGAAGCGGCGCCCGCGCCGGTGGCGGCAGCTGCCGAGCCGGCAGCCGCGCCGGCGAAGGCAGAAGCATCGGCCGAGGCGGCAGCGGCTCCAGCCCCGGCGGCCGAAGCCAAGCCCGCGACGACCGAAGGAACCTTGCATCGTCCTGCCGGCAAGGCGGCGGAAAAACCCGGCGAAAAGAAAGACAAAGTCGTCAAGAAACCGGCGGCAACCGTATTGCGCACTGAAGACCAGAGCCGCAAGCGCGCCATCAAAGTCCGTGGCGACTCCGGCACGGGAGGCTGGCGCGACAAAAAAGGCGGGCGGCATCGCCATGACGAGCGCGCCGAAGCCCCCGCCTTTGCGGCCCCGACCGAACCGGTGGTGCGCGAAGTGGCGGTGCCCGAAACCATTACCGTGGGGGAACTTGCCCAGCGCATGGCGGTGAAGGCGGCCGAAGTGATCAAGACCATGATGAAAATGGGCAGCATGGTCACCATCAATCAGGTGATCGACCAGGAAACGGCGATGATCGTGGTCGAGGAAATGGGCCACAAGGCCAAGGCAGCGAAACTCGATGATCCGGAAGCGCTGCTGGCCGAGCAGGCAGTCAATACCGACGCCGAACTGCTACCGCGTCCTCCGGTGGTGACGGTGATGGGCCACGTCGACCATGGCAAGACTTCGCTGCTCGACTACATTCGCCGCACGCGGGTCGCCTCGGGCGAGGCGGGCGGCATTACCCAGCACATCGGCGCCTATCACGTCGAAACGCCCAAGGGTGTCATCACCTTCCTCGATACCCCTGGCCATGAGGCGTTCACGGCCATGCGGGCGCGCGGCGCCAAAGTCACCGACATCGTCATTCTGGTGGTGGCGGCCGACGACGGCGTAATGCCGCAGACCATCGAAGCCATACATCACGCCAAAGCCGCCGGCGTGCCTGTAGTGGTGGCGGTCAACAAGATCGACAAACCCGAAGCCAACCCGGAACGGGTGAAGCAGGAACTGGTAGCCCAAGGCGTGGTGCCCGAAGAATACGGCGGCGAAGCCATGTTCGTGGAGGTGTCGGCCAAGACCGGTCAAGGCATCGATCATTTGCTGGAGTCGGTGCTGTTGCAGGCCGAAGTGCTCGAGCTGAAAGCGCAGCGCGACACGCCCGCCAAGGGCATCGTCATCGAAGCGCGATTGGACAAGGGCCGCGGCCCGGTGGCGACGCTGCTGGTGCAATCCGGCACCCTGAAGCGAGGCGACATCGTCCTGGCGGGAGCGGTGTTCGGTCGGGTTCGCGCCATGAACGACGAGGCAGGCAAGACGCTTGCCGCGGCCGGCCCTTCGTTTCCGGTCGAGATTCAGGGGCTCTCCGACGTGCCCACGGCTGGAGAAGATATGTTAGTGCTGGCTGACGAGCGCAAAGCCCGCGAAATCGCGCTGTTCCGCCAGGGCAAATTCCGCGACGTGAAGCTCGCCAAACAGGCTTCCGCCAAACTGGAAAATATCTTCGACCAACTCGCCGAAGGCGCGGTCAAAGTGCTGCCGCTGATCATCAAGGCAGACGTGCAGGGCTCTTACGAGGGTTTGGCGCACGCCTTGTCCAAGCTCTCGACCGACGAAGTGCGGGTCAACATCATTCACTCCGGTGTGGGCGGCATCACCGAGAGCGACGTCAATTTGGCTCTGGCCTCCAAGGCCGTGGTGATCGGCTTCAACACCCGCGCCGACGCTGCGGCACGCAAGCTCGCCGAGGCGAGCGGCGTCGACATTCGCTACTACAACATCATCTACGAAGCGGTCGATGAAGTGAAAGCGGCGCTCTCCGGCATGCTCGCGCCGGAGAGGAAGGAGAGCGCGATCGGCATGGTGGAGATTCGCCAGGTTTTCCATATCTCCAAGGTGGGCTCGGTTGCCGGCTGCTACGTCACCGAGGGGATCGTCAAGCGCGGGTCGCAAGTGCGTCTCTTGCGCGACCATGTCGTTATCTGGACCGGAGAACTCGATTCCCTCAAGCGGTTCAAAGATGACGTGCGGGAAGTGAAATCAGGCTTCGAATGCGGCCTTTCATTGAAGGGCTACAACGACATCCAGGTGGGCGATCAGCTCGAAGTGTTCGAGATCGTGGAAGTGACGCGGACGCTGCAATGAAACGCATTACCCCGCGCGCACAGCGCATCGGCGACCAGATTCAGCGTGAGCTGATGGAACTGCTGCGTACCGAAGTCAAGGACCCGCGGGTGGGTATGGTGACCATTACCGCCGTCGAAGTGGCGGCGGATTATGGCCACGCCAAGGTATTTTTCACCCATCTGGCCGGCGTCGAACATGCGGCCGAAGCCGTCGCCGCGCTGGAGCATGCAGCGGGTTTTTTGCGCCGGGAACTCTCGCATCGGCTCAAGCTTCACAGCGTGCCCCAGCTGCATTTCGCCTACGACGATTCGATCGAATCCGGCCTCAAGCTCTCGCGCCTGATCGACGCGGCCATCGAAGAAGACCGGCAACATCCCCAAACCTGATGTCCGCCGCGAAGATCGAGCGCCGCCGCGTCGACGGCGTCTTGCTCCTCGACAAGCCGCTGGGCTTGAGTTCCAACGCCGCGCTGCAGCGCGCCAAACGCCTCTTTCGCGCTGAGAAGGCAGGGCACACCGGCACGCTCGACCCCTTGGCCACGGGGCTACTGCCGATCTGTTTCGGCGAAGCGACCAAGTTCTCGCATTACTTGCTGGAAGCCGACAAGGTCTATCTCGCGCGTCTGCGGCTAGGCCAAACCACGACCACGGGAGACGCCGAAGGCGAGGTGCTGAGCGACCGCGCGGTGGCGGTGGATGAAACCCGGTTCCGCGCCGTGGCGGCTCGTTTCCTGGGCGAAATCGAACAAGTACCGCCCATGCATTCCGCCTTGAAGCATCAGGGCCGGGCGCTCTATGAATATGCCCGGGAAGGCATCGAACTGCCGCGCCCGCCGCGGCGGGTGCAGATTCACCACCTGTCGCTCAAGGCCTGGGCGCTGCCGGAAGTCGAAATCGAAGTGACCTGCGGCAAAGGCACCTACATCCGCAGCCTGGCTGAAGATCTGGGCGCAGCCCTGGGCTGCGGCGCCCATTTGGCGGGGCTGCGACGATTGGCGACCGGCGGCTTTGTTCTCGCGCCGGCCATTACGCTGGAAGGCCTGGAAAAACTAAGCGAAAAAGAGCGTGATGGCTTGTTACGGCCGTCCGAGTCCTTGGTAGACGCGCTTCCGCTCTTGGCGCTCGATGAGGCCGAAACGCTGAGCTTGCGGCAGGGGAAAACCTTGCATCGCGAAGCGCCCGGCGTGTGGCGAGTGCATGCTGCGGCGGGAGAGTTTGTTGGGCTTGCCGAGGGGCATGCGGGAGCCGGACTCAAAGCCTTGCGTCTAATGCGGATTGACTGAGCGGCGCGAATTGAGAGCGGCGAGCGCGTCGAGCAGATTGGCGATTTGTTCTTCGGTGCCCACCGTGATGCGCAAAAACTGCTCGATCCGCGGGCTTTTGAAGTGGCGCACGATGATGCCTTGCTGCCGCAGGGCGGCGGCGGTTTCTGCGGCGTCGCGCCGCGGGTGGCGGGCGAAGACGAAGTTGGCGCGCGAGGGCAGCACTTCGAAGCCCAGGCTTTCGAGCCCGGCGACCAGGCGTTCGCGGGTGGCGATGACCTTGGCGCAGGTGGCCTGGAAATAGTCCTCGTCTTCGATGGCGGCGATGGCGCCGGCCTGGGCGAGGCGATCGAGCGGGTAGCTGTTGAAGCAGTTCTTCACCCGCTCCAGGGCTTCGATGAGGTCGCTGTTCCCGAGCGCCCATCCCACGCGCAGACCCGCCAGGGCGCGGGATTTGGAAAGCGTATGCACCACCAGGAGCTGAGGAAAACGGGCGATGAGCGACACCGCGGACTCGGCACCGAAATCGACATAGGCCTCATCGACCACGATCACCGACTCGGTATTGCGCTGGCAAAGCCGCTCGATTTCCGCCAGCGGCAGCGCGCAGCCGGTGGGTGCGTTAGGGTTGGCGAAAATGATGCCGCCGTTGGGCTGGACATAATCTTCGAGGCGAATCTGGTAGTGCTCGTCGAGCGGGATGATGCGTGTTTGAACTTGATAGAGCTTGGCGTAGACCGGGTAGAAGGAGTAGCTGATGTCCGGCACCAGCACTGGCTGTCCTTGCCGAAAGAAAGCCATGAACACGTGCGCCAGGACCTCGTCGGAGCCGTTGCCGACGAACACTTCATGGGGCGAGCGCCCGTAGCGCTGGCCGATCACCGCCTTCAAGCGCTCGGCGTTGGGGTCGGGGTAGAGCCGCAGGTTATCGGCGGCTTCGGCGCGTATCGCTTCCAGCACTTTCGGCGAAGGCCCGTAGGGGCATTCGTTGGTATTGAGTTTGACCAGGCGAGCGAGCTTGGGCTGCTCGCCGGGAACGTAGGGCGTGAGTTGGTGAACCAGGGGGCTCCAGTAGCGGCTCATGGCGGGTCGGGGCGGAAATAGTGATGCGGCGGGGGATTGCGGCGCGGGTAGGGAGCAATGGTATCATGGGCGCGCGCTCCGCCCGCCGCCCGTGGCGAGTCGGGTGCCGGAAACCCAGGATCATAGCCTCACCATTTGCCCTCATTCGAGCACCGCTTAGGTTCCTTCATGCGACAAGCCGAAGTCAGCCGAAAAACCCTGGAGACGGAGGTTTCCGTCAAACTCAACCTCGACGGCAGCGGAGCGGCCCAGATCTCCACGGGTCTCGCGTTTCTCGATCACATGCTGGAGCAAGTGGCCCGCCACGGTCTGGTTGATCTCGAAGTCGCCGCCAAAGGCGACTTACATGTCGACGGCCACCACACCGTGGAAGATGTGGGCATCACCCTCGGACAGGCTTTCGCCAAGGCGCTGGGCGACAAGCGAGGCATCACCCGCTACGGCTCGTCCTACGTGCCGCTCGACGAAGCCCTCTCGCGCGTGGTGATCGATCTTTCGGGCCGGCCGGGAATCGAGTTTCATGTGCCGTTTTCGCGAAGCATGATCGGACAGTTCGATGTCGATCTCACGCACGAATTTTTTCAGGGTTTCGTCAATCATGCGCAAGTGACCCTGCACATCGACAACATCCGCGGGCAAAACGCCCACCATCAAGCCGAGACGGTGTTCAAAGCCTTTGCGCGCGCCCTGCGCGAGGCCGTGAGCCCAGACCCGCGCCTGGCCGGAGCATTGCCGTCTACCAAGGGAACGCTTTGACCCATTCCGGCGTTTGATTTGGCCAACGAAACTTCATTGCATCGACCATGGCGGACCTAGCCATCATTGACTACGGCATGGGCAATTTGCGCTCGGTGCAAAATGCGCTGACGCGCGTCGCGCCCGATCAGGAAATCGTCACCACCAAAGATCCCGAGCGCATCGCGCAAGCGAAGCGGGTGGTTTTCCCGGGTCAAGGCGCGATGCCGGATTGCATGCGCGAACTCGCCGCCAGCGGTGCGCGTGAAGCGCTCCTGGATGCCGCGCGAGCCAAGCCGCTTTTGGGCATCTGCATCGGCTTGCAAATGTTGTTCGAGGAAAGCGAGGAAGGGCCCACCGCGGGCCTGGGGGTCTTCCCCGGAAAGGTGCGGCGTTTCGCCTCGGGGCAAACCGACGCCAAGGGCCAACGCCTGAAAGTGCCGCACATGGGGTGGAATGAAGTGCGGCAGGCCAAGGCGCACCCGCTGTGGGCCGGCATACCAGACGGGGCGCGCTTCTATTTCGTGCATAGCTATTATGCCGATCCTGCGGAACCCGATTGGACGGCGGGCGTGGCGGATTATCCGCTGCCGTTTACTTGCGCCATCGCTCGCGCTAATATCTTTGCGGTGCAATTTCATCCGGAAAAGAGTCAACACGCCGGACTCACCCTGCTCGCCAACTTCGTTGCCTGGAACGGAGACGCTTCCGTCTAGCGGCGACCGATAGGCCCTTCGCGGCCAAACCATCTACGACCCATCGCATGCTGATTATTCCTGCCATCGACTTGAAGGACGGCCATTGCGTGCGCCTGCAGCAAGGCGACATGAACTCGGCCACGGTGTTTTCCGAAGAACCTGCGCGCCAGGCCCGTTTCTGGGCCGATCAGGGGGCCGAAAGGCTGCATCTGGTCGACTTGAATGGCGCCTTCGCCGGAAAGCCGGTGAACGAAGAAGCGATACGCGCCATCGTCAACGAAGTGGGCGATGAGATCCCGGTGCAACTGGGCGGCGGCATACGCGACCTCGACACCATCGAGCGTTATCTCGACGACGGCGTCGCCTACGTCATCATCGGCACTGCCGCGGTCAAGAACCCCGGTTTCCTGCATGACGCCTGCTACGCTTTTCCCGGGCATATCATCGTCGGTCTCGATGCCCGAGAAGGCAAAGTGGCCACCGACGGCTGGTCCAAAATGACCAAACACGACGTAATCGATCTGGCGAAGAAGTTCCAGGATTATGGCGTCGAGGCCGTGGTGTATACCGACATCGGCCGCGACGGCATGCTCTCGGGCGTCAACATTGAAGCGACGGTGCGCCTGGCCCGTGAACTGCGCATACCGGTCATTGCCAGCGGCGGCCTCAAAAACGTCGACGATGTCAAAGCGCTGGCGCAATACGAAACCGATGGCATCAGCGCCGCCATTGCCGGCCGCTCGCTGTACGAAGGCACGCTCGACTTCAAAGCCGCAGTCGTGGCGGCGAAGAACGGGCAGTGAGCGCCGTGCTCGCTCAGGCCTCCGCCCCGGCCGGCCTTGCCGCAAGCGAGCGGGGCGGTCGCGGCATCGTTTTGCCATGAGTCTCGCCAAGCGCATCATTCCCTGCCTGGACGTGGCTGCCGGCCGGGTGGTCAAGGGCGTCAACTTCCTCGATTTGCGCGATGCCGGCGATCCGGTGGAAGTCGCCCGGCGCTACGACGAACAAGGCGCCGACGAACTGGCCTTTCTCGATATCAAAGCCAGCGTGGAAACGCGCGGCTTGCTCTACGACATGATCGGCGAAGTGGCTGCCCAGGTGTTCATTCCCTTGACCGTCGGCGGCGGCGTTTCGAAGGTCGAAGACGTGCGCGCCTTGCTCAATTCCGGCGCCGACAAGGTGAGCATCAATACCGCGGGAGTCAAGAATCCAAGCCTGTTCGATGAGGCCGCAGGGCGTTTCGGCTCGCAATGTATCGTCGCCGCGATTGACGCCAAGGCGGCCGGCCCCGGTCGCTGGGAGGTGTACACCCACGGCGGACGCACCCCCACCGGCATCGATGCCGTGGAATGGGCGCGCGAAGTGGTGCGGCGCGGCGCCGGTGAAATTTTGCTCACCAGCATGGATCGTGATGGCGTGAAAAGCGGCTTCGATCTGGCCCTGACCCGCGCCGTCGCCGAGGCCGTGGAGGTGCCGGTGATCGCCAGCGGAGGCGTGGGAAGCTTGGATCACCTGGTCGAGGGCATTGCCATCGGCAAGGCCGATGCCGTCCTGGCCGCCTCGATTTTTCATTTCGGCGAATACACCGTGACGGAAGCGAAACAGCGCCTTCGGGCGGCGGGCATCGAAGTTCGGCTCGACGCTGCGGGCGGGGCCTGAATTTATGGCTTGGCAAGACGAAATCCGCTGGGATGCGCAGGGTTTGGTGACCGCCATCGCGCAAGAGGCCGGCAGCGGCGACATTCTCATGGTCGCTTGGATGAACCGCGAGGCCCTGGAGCGCACTGTCGCCGAGGGGATCGCCGTGTACTGGTCGCGTTCCCGCGGGAAGCTGTGGAGGAAGGGTGAAGAGTCCGGGTTTACCCAGCGCGTGCTCGACCTGCGGCTCGATTGCGACGGCGACGTCTTGCTGCTGACGGTCGAGCAGCAGGGCGGCATCGCCTGCCACACTGGCCGGCATAGCTGCTTTTTCCGGCGCTTGCAGGGCGAAACCTGGTCTGCGGTGCTGCCGGTGCTGAAAGACCCCAAGGCGATCTATCATGAATGAAACGGCTCCCCAAGCCGAAATCCTCTCCCGGCTGGCGGCTGCCATCACCAGCCGCAAAGGCGCCGATCCGGCATCGTCCTACGTGGCCGCCTTGTTCGCCAAGGGCGAAAATGCCATGCTCAAGAAGATCGGCGAAGAAGCCACGGAAACCGTCATGGCGGCCAAGGACGGTGATAAACTTCAACTCGCGGCCGAGGTCGCCGACCTTTGGTTTCATTGCCTGGTGGTGCTGGCGGCGCATGATCTCGGCCCTGAGGATGTGCTCCAGGAACTGGCCCGGCGTGAAGGAATTTCCGGTCACGCGGAGAAGGCGGCTCGCAAGGTTTGAGCCCCGGCTTTTCTAAGGAACCGAGATTGGAAGACTGCATTTTTTGCCGTATCGTGCGAGGCGAGATTCCCTCGCGCAAGCTTTTTGAAGACGAGGATGTCCTCGCCTTTCACGACATCAACCCGCTTGCGCCGGTGCATTTTCTGATCATTCCCAAGCGGCACATCGCCTCACTGGCCGACTGCCAGACGGAGCATTTGCCGGTTCTGGGGAAGATCCTGGGCATCGCCGACCGGCTTGCCAAGGAAGCCGGCTCGACCGACGGCTTTCGCACCATCATCAACACCGGCCGCGTCGGGCGGCAGGATGTTTTCCATTTGCACATGCATGTGCTGGGCGGGCCGGATCGGCTGCCGGGCATGATGGTGCGCAGCTAACGGAGCAGAGTCATGGGTTCTTTCAGCATTTGGCATTGGTTGATCGTTTTGTTGGTGGTGGTGCTCATCTTCGGCACCAAGAAGCTCAGAAACATCGGGCAAGACCTGGGTGGCGCGGTCAAGGGTTTCAAGGACGGCATGAAGAACCCCGAGGAAGAAAAGCCAGCCGCACCGCCCGCGCAAATCAGCGGCCAGACCATAGACGCCGAGGCGCGCAAGGAAGGCTCTACGCCCACCAACAACAAGGCCTGAACGCCCGGGGCGAAGTGAGCCGGGGAGGCAATTGCACCCCGGTGTTCGTCTGCGTTCCCCTGCCACCTTGGCGGAGTCTCGGTGTTCGATATCGGATTCTCGGAAATTGCCCTCATCGCGGTGGTGGCCTTGGTCGTCATCGGGCCGGAGCGGCTGCCGCGCGTGGCGCGCATGGCCGGACGCATGCTGGGACAATTGCAGCGTTATGTGAACAGCGTCAAAGGGGACATCGACCGCGAGATTCAGCTCGAGGAGCTAAAAAAGATTCAAGGCGAAATCAACACCGCCGCCAAGTCGCTGGAATCCTCCTTGCGCGATGGCGTAGCGTCCGTGGAGCAACAGGCGCGGGAAGTGGAGGGCACCTTCACCGCCACGGATGCCGAACTGAATGCCCGGGTCAAAGAATCAGCGGCGAGCTCGGCGCCGGATGTTGCGCCCCTTCCCAGCCTGCCCGAACCGGCCGAGCCCCGGCCGCGCGCCTTGGATGACGACCCGCGATGAGCGACGAAGCCGGGCAAGAGACCTTCATGTCGCATCTCATCGAGCTGCGCACGCGGCTTATGAGGGCGATTATCACCGTGCTGGTGATCTTTGCCTGCCTTTTCCCTTGGGCCAAAGATATCTACGCTTTGCTTGCCGCGCCGCTTCTGCAAGTACTGCCGCAGGGCGCCAGCATGATCGCCACCGACGTCACCGGCACCTTTCTGGTTCCGCTCAAGGTGACGCTGATGGCGGCGTTTCTCATTTCCTTGCCGGTGGTGCTGCATCAAATGTGGGCTTTCGTTGCCCCCGGGCTTTACCAGCACGAGAAGCGCTTGATCGTGCCGCTGCTTTTTTCCAGCGTGGTGTTGTTTTTTGTCGGCATGGCATTTGCCTATCTGGTGGTTTTTCCGGTCGCCTTTGGGTTCTTCGCTGGCTACACTCCCGCGGGGGTGCAGATGATGACCGACATCGACAAATACCTGTCCTTCGTTCTGGCGATGTTTATCGCTTTTGGCATTACTTTTGAAGTTCCGGTGGTGCTCGTCGTCCTGGTGCGGCTGGGCGTGGTGAGCGTGGAGAAACTGAGAGAAGCGCGTCCCTATACCACTGTCGGCGCATTTATCGTCGCGGCGGTGGTCACGCCGCCGGACGTGGTTTCGCAGCTGCTCCTGGCGATACCGCTGGTATTGCTTTATGAGCTGGGAATCATCTTGGCCCGATTCGTTGCCAAACCGGCGCCTGCCGGCGAAGAATCGGAAGCGCAATAGGCGGCTGATCGCGGCGAGCTCTCTGCGGTGCCGCGACCCGGACTTGCCGCTGCATTCCTGCTCGACCGCAACGCCAAAGGCCGGATCGCTTTTGGCTGCCCTGACTGGTGCTGGGGCTTGGGTTTGCTCGCTGCCCGGAGGCGCGCGAGGGGTTCCCGGCATGGGCGCGAACGGATCGGTCGAAACCTCAACGCGCGCTGGGCCGCTTGCCTACTTCGATCGCCAGTGTCGCTTCCTTGCCGCCTCGCCACACCTTGACCGGAACGGCTCGCCCGGGAGTGATCGCGGCGATGGTGTTGAGCAGGGCCGTGGCGTCGCCGATATCCTTGCCATCGATTTGGAGAATGATGTCGCGCACCTGCAGGCCGCCGCGGTCGGCCGGACCGCCGCGCAAGAGGCGCGCCACGAGCACGCCGGCGGGTTTGGGCAGACCGAAGGCCGCGGCGATTTGTGCGTTCATCTCCTGGACGTCGATGCCCATCCAGCCCCTCGTGACGCTGCCCTCGCGGATGATGCTCTCCATCACCTGCCGGGCGATGGTGACCGGAATGGCAAATCCGATTCCTTCCGATCCGCCGGTGCGCGAATAGATGTTGCTGTTGATGCCGATCAGATTGCCTTCGACGTCGACCAGCGCGCCGCCGGAGTTGCCGGGGTTAATTGCGGCGTCGGTCTGGATGAAGCTCTCGAAGGTGTTGATGCCCAGGCCCCTTCCCAGCGCGCTGACGATCCCCAGGGTCACGGTATTGCCAAAACCGAAGGGGTTGCCGATGGCGAGAACCACGTCGCCGACGTGCAGGCCCTCGGAATTGCCGAAAGTGACCGCAGGCAAATTGCTGCCCTCGGCTTTGAGCACCGCCAAGTCGGTGTCCGGGTCGCTGCCGATCACTTTGGCATCGAGCGTGCTGCCGTCGGCCAGCACCAGCTTGATTTCCTCGGCGCCCTCGACCACGTGATGGTTGGTCAGAACGTAGCCCTGGGGACTGGCGATCACCCCGGAACCTAGGCTGCTGGCGCGCTGGGGCGGCGCTTCACCAAAAAACCGCTTGAACAGCGGGTCATCCCGCAGGGGATTGCGCTGCGTGCGAACCGCCTTGCTGGTGTAGATGTTCACTACTGCCGGCATGGCCTTTTCCGCCCCGCGGCGGAAACCGCTGGGCAGCCCGCCTCGGCCGGCGGTTTCCGTGCCGGGAGCCGTTTCTTGCAGGAGCACGATGTTATTCCGCCCCGGCCGGGAAAGAAGGTCCGGCCGCAAAGTGCTCACCACGAAGAGCAGGGCGAGGGCGACGGTGCAGGCCTGGGCGAAGATGTACCAGAGTTTTCTCAGCAAGGGCATCACCCGGAAAAGAGCGAGGCCGAAACGGCCCGCGAGCACCCAGAATTATGGCACGAGTGAGCGCTTCGAGACGCTCTCGAGACAGTTGCTTCACCGCCTGCGATCGGCGGACGATCCGCTTTGCTTCCCGCCGGTCCGGCTAAGCAAGGGATCGATGCGCAAGTCCAGGGCTGGGCGACTAGGCTTGGTATCACTTGACATGTTTCGCAACGCGGGATTAGCGGCTTCTCGTTGCACTGCAAAATCATTTATAATCCGCAGTTTCTGATTGTTGTTGCGCATCCGGCGACTACTGAAATAGGCTTTGGGGATGAGTGAGAGCACGGCAAACGTGAACCAGGGAAAGCGGCGCTTTCTGATTGCCACGAGCTCGGCTGCCGGGAGCTTGGCGACCTTGGGTGTCGCGGCGCCTTTCGTGCTCAGCTTGCAGCCCAGCGAACGGGCCAAGGCGATGGGCGCGCCGGTGGAGTTCGACATCAGCAAGCTCGAAGCGGGCGCGATGGCGACCGTGGAATGGCGCGGCCAGGTCGTATGGGTGATGAAGCGTACTCCGGAAATGCTCGCCAGCCTCAAGAAAACCGAAGCCGTAGTGAACGACCCGGAGTCCAAGAACAAGGCTCAGCAACCCGACTATGCCCGCAATCAGTGGCGTTCGATCAAGCCCGAAGTCCTGGTGCTCGTGGGCATCTGCACCCACCTCGGTTGCTCGCCGACCAAACGCACCGACCTCGCGCCCGCCGACCTCGGTGCCGATTGGGTGGGCGGCTTCTTCTGCCCCTGCCATGGCTCCAAGTTCGACCTCGCCGGGAGGGTGTATAAAAGCGTGCCCGCACCGACCAATCTGGTGGTGCCGCCTTACACCTATCTTTCGGATACCCGAATCTTGATCGGCTCCGACACCAAGTCGGCCTGAAGGAGCGCAGCCAATGATCAAGCCCGATGGCAAGGCTCTGCTCGAATGGGTCGATACCCGATTCCCGCTCAGCAAGCTCTTCAAAGAGCACCTGTCCGAATACTACGCGCCGAAGAATTTCAACTTCTGGTATTACTTCGGTTCCCTGGCCCTGCTCGTGCTGGTGCTGCAAATCGTCACTGGCATCTGGCTGACCATGAGCTACAAGCCCGATGCGGCGCAGGCCTTCGCGTCGGTCGAGTACATCATGCGCGACGTGTCCTGGGGCTGGCTCATCCGTTATATGCACTCCACCGGGGCCTCGATGTTTTTTGTCGTCGTGTACCTGCACATGTTCCGGGGAATGATGTACGGCTCTTACCGCAATCCGCGGGAGCTTTTATGGATCATCGGATGCGTGATTTACCTTGCGCTGATGGCCGAAGCGTTTTTCGGCTATTTGTTGCCCTGGGGGCAGATGTCCTACTGGGGCGCGCAGGTGATCGTCAATCTCTTTGCCTCGATTCCGGTGATCGGCCCCGATTTGGCCGTGTGGATACGCGGCGACTACACCATTTCCGACGTCACCCTGAACCGCTTCTTCGCTTTCCACGTGATTGCCCTGCCGATCGTGCTGCTGCTGCTGGTGGTGGTGCACATCATCGCCCTGCACGAAGTGGGTTCCAACAACCCGGACGGGGTGGAGATCAAGAAGAACAAAGACCCGGTCACGCACCTCCCCCGCGACGGCATCCCTTTCCATCCTTATTACACCGTGAAGGACATCGTGGGCGTGGTCGGCTTCTTGATCGTGTTTTCGGTGATCGTGTTCTGGATGCCGGAAATGGGCGGCTATTTTCTGGAGTACAACAACTTCATTCCCGCCGATCCGCTGAAAACCCCCGAGCATATCGCGCCGGTGTGGTACTTCACGCCTTACTACGCGATGCTGCGCGCCGTGCCTTCGTTCTTCGAAACCCAAGTCTGGGGCGTGATCGTGATGGGCGCTGCGGTCTTGATCTTCTTTGCCCTCCCATGGCTCGATAAGAGCCCGGTGAAGTCGATCCGCTATCGTGGTCCGATCTACAAAACCTTCCTCGCTGCGTTCGTGGTCAGCTTCTTGATCCTCGGCTACCTGGGCGTGCTGCCGCCCACCCCGTTGCGCACGGCGCTGGCGCAGTTCCTGACCGTGGTCTATTTCGCGTTCTTCCTCGCTATGCCGTGGTACAGCAAAATCGACAAGTGCAAGCCGGAGCCGGAGAGGGTGAGGTAGTCCGACGATGAAAATCGCTTTGCGTATTCTTCTCGCCTGCGGCGCACTGGCTGCCGGCGTGGCGCTGGCCAGCACCGGGGGGCCGCGTCTCGACGCACCGGCGGCAAGCCGGCTGGATGCGGCATCCTTGCAGAAAGGGGCTCAAGCCTTCGTCAACTACTGCTTGCCCTGCCATACCGCGAACTTCATGCGTTACGGGCGCTTGACCGATCTTGGCCTGACCGAAAACCAGATCAAGGAAGCCTTTCTGCCGCCCGGCGCGAAGCTCGGCGATACCATGGGCAACGCCATGAAACCGGCGGATGCCAAAGTCTGGTTTGGGGTCGCGCCGCCCGATCTTTCGGTGATTGCCCGGGCTCGCGGCACCGATTGGCTGTACACCTATTTGCGCGCCTTTTACCTCGACGAATCCAAACCTACCGGTTGGAACAACCTCGTCTTCAAAGATGTCGGCATGCCGCATGTGCTCTGGCAACTCTCCGGTTCGGGCAAGCTGATCGAGAAAGAGTTTGCCTCGCATGGCGAAGCCGAGGCTGCGCTGGCCAAGGTCAAGGACGTGGCCGAAATTGTGGAAAGGCGAGAGACTGGCAAGGATGGCAAGGAAAGCCTCAAGTTCGTTTTGCGCAGTGTCGAGCCGGGCCTGGGTGCGATGGCGCCGGATCAATATGCCGCTTATGCCGCCGACCTCGTCAACTTTTTGGATTACATGGGCGAACCGGCGAAGAACCAGCGCATCGCTTTGGGTTATCCGGTGCTTGTCTTCTTGCTGGTGCTGTTCGTTTTTGCTTACCTCTTGAAGCGCGAGTTCTGGAAAGACGTTCACTGATCGTCTCTCGCCTTCGCCTACAGGGCAGGGGCAAAATGCTCCTGCCCTGATGCTTTTGTCGGCCGTGCCTCGGGCGCGGCAGTTTAAACCCAGTAACGGCAGTTGGCCGCTTTGGGTAATTGGAATGAGGATGAAGAAGTATTGGTTGTTTTCGGCTCTCACCCTGCGGGTGGGCCGCTACGCAGCGCATAGCGCGCGCCGGATTTGGCGATGCGGCGTTGCAAATCTTCGCGAGGTGAAAGAAACCTCGCTGCGGTTTGCGCCTTGCCTCGCCTTTGCCGGCACGCACTCTGCACTGCGTTCAACTGCCGTTTCTAGGTTAAGGGGAAAATGAAGCCATGATGACTCTCTATTCGGGCACTACCGATCCTTTCAGTCAGCGCTGCCGCATCGTTCTGCATGAGAAGGGAATGGATTTTCAAATCATCGACGTCGATGCCGACCACAAGCCGGAGGATTTGGCGCTGATGAACCCCTACAACCAGACGCCGGTGCTGGTCGAGCGGGATCTCGTGCTGCACGAGTCGAACATCATCAACGAATACATCGACGAACGCTTCCCGCATCCCCAGCTCATGCCCGCTGATCCCATCATGCGTGCGCGCGCCCGGCTTTTCCTGCATCGTTTCGAGAAAGAAATGTTCCACCACATCCCCACGCTCGAAGGCCACAACGCCAAGAACCTGGACAAAGCCCGTGCTGAAGTGCGCGACCGCCTGGTGGAAATCACGCCGGTGTTTGCCAAGCACAAATACATGCTGGGCGATGAATATTCCATGCTCGACGTGGCCATCACGCCGCTCCTGTGGCGCCTGGATCACTACGGCGTGCAGTTGCCCAAGCAGGCCGCGGCGCTGATGAAATACGCCGAGCGGCTGTTCACTCGGCCCGCTTTCATCGAGGCGCTGACCTCGGCCGAACGGGGCATGCGCAAGTAAGGTCGGTCATGAGCGAGGAATCGGCCAAGCCCTACCTCATTCGCGCCATCTACGAATGGTGCTGCGATCAGGGCCACACGCCTTTTCTGGCGGTGCGCGTCGATGCGCAGACGCGCGTGCCCATGGCCTATGTGAAGAACGGCGAAATCGTGCTCAACATTTCGCCCAGTGCCACGCGCAAGCTGACCATAGACAACGACTGGATTCAGTTTTCGGCCCGCTTCAACGGCGTCTCGCAAGAAATTGCCGTGCCCATGGCTGCCGCCGCGGGCATTTTCGCCCGCGAAACGGGCTACGGCTTTTCTTTCCAGCCTGCCGTCGCGGAACCTGCGGCGCCCAGCGAAGACCAAGCTCCCGCAGTACTTGCCACTTCGCCGCCCCCCAGCCCCGAGCCGCCCGAACCCAAGCCCAAGGGCAAGGCCAAGCTGCAAGTCATCAAGTAGCGCCCCTAACACGCCGGTATAGCTCAGCAGGTAGAGCAGCTGATTTGTAATCAGAAGGTCCCGG
>CAZFEK010000026.1:0-62360 GCA_964517465.1 uncultured Alcaligenaceae bacterium | reverse complement strand
CAGAGGTCGGCCCGGCCGGCGGCGATGATGCTGTTGACGTGGTCGGCCTCGCTGATCGCGCCCACCGCCATGGTGGCGATGCCGGCTTCATTGCGGATGCGATCGGCGAAAGGCGTCTGGTACATGCGGCCATACACCGGCTGCTGCTTGGGGCTCACCTGGCCCGAGGAGCAATCGATGAGGTCGGCCCCGGCAGTCTGGAAGGCGCGGGCGATGGCCACGGCGTCGTCGGGCGTGATGCCGCCGGGCACCCAGTCGTGGGCGGATATGCGCACCGACATCGGCAGGTGTTTGGGCCAGGCGGCGCGCATGGCGCGGAAAACTTCCAGCGGATAGCGCAGGCGGCTCTCCAGGCTGCCGCCGTAATCGTCGACGCGCAAATTGGTCAGCGGCGAGATGAAGGCGGACAGCAGGTAGCCGTGGGCGCAGTGCAGTTCCAGCCAGTCGGCGCCGGTTTCGGCAGCCCACTCGGTGGCGCGCACGAAATCGGCGAGTACGCGCTTCATGTCCTCGCGGGTCATCGCCCGGGGCAGGGCGGAGACGCCTTCGAGATAGGCCTGCGCCGAGGCGGACAGCAGCGGCCAGTTGTCGCGCGCAAGCGGCAGATCGGCGCCTTCCCAGGCCACCCGCGTCGAGCCCTTGGCCCCGGCGTGTCCCAGTTGCAGGGCGAACTTGGCGTCGCTATGGGTGTGTATCCAATCGGCGATGCGCTTCCAGGCCGCCACATGCTCGCGCCGGTAAAGCCCGGCGCAGCCCGGCGTGATGCGCGCGTCTTCCGAGACACAAGTCATTTCCGCGAACACCAGGCCGGCGCCACCCATGGCGCGCGCACCCAGATGCACCAGATGATAGTCACCCACACTGCCCTCGACCGCGGAATATTGGGCCATGGGCGAAACCACCACCCGGTTCTTGAGCTTCACGCCGCGCAGGGCAAAGGGCGTGAACATCGGCGGGGGCGGCGCGGCGCCGTCGGCCACCGGCACGCCGGCGTGGTGCGCGAACCAGCGCTCGAAACCTTCGAGCCAGCGCGCATCTCTGAGGCGCAGGTTTTCGTGGGAGATACGCTGCGAACGGGTGAGCAGGGAATACATGAACTGCTCGGGCGGCAGCGCGTCGGCATAGCGCCGGCCCACCACTTCGAACCATTCCATGGCATTCCAGGCGGCGTTTTGCAAACGCAGCACCTCGACTTCGCGAACCTCCTGATAGCGGGCCAGCACCGCGGGCAGCGCGTCGCGGCGGGCGCCGGATGCACCGACCAGGCGGGCCAGTTCGATGGCGTCTTCGATGGCCAGCTTGGTGCCCGAGCCAATGGCGAAATGGGCGGTGTGTACCGCGTCGCCCATCAGCACCACCTGGCTGCGGCCGTTGTCGTGAAACCAGCGGCCGCATCTCACCCGCTGGAAGTTGAGCCAGGCCGAGCCGCGCAGATGCCGCGCGTTGGACATCAGGCGCGCGCCCTGCAAATTGGCGGCGAAGAGCCGCTCGCAAAAGGCGATCGAGGCTTCGGTATCGGCGGCTTCGAGGCCGTGGGCCCGCCACACCGTTTCGGGGGCTTCCACGATGAAGGTGGAGGTCTCGGCGTCGAACTTGTAAATGTGCGCCTGGAACCAGCCATGTTCGGTCTTCTCGAACAGAAAAGTGAAGGCGTCGTAGAGCTTGTGGGTGCCCAGCCAGATGTAGCGATTGGGGCGGGTGATGATTTCGGGCTGGAAAACCTCGGCGTAACGCTGGCGGATGCGCGAATGAATGCCGTCGCTGGCGATGATGAGGTCGGCCTCGGGGTACTCCAGATCGCTTTCCGCCTCGTGCTCGAAGACCAGCTTGACGCCCAGTTCCTCGCAGCGCGCTTGTAGAATGTTCAAGAGCCGCTTGCGGCCGATGCCCACGAAGCCATGGCCACCGCTGCGCATCACCCGGCCGCGGAAATGCAGCTCGATGTCGTCCCAGTGGCTGAACGACTGCTCGATCGCGTTGGCGGTGGGCTCGTCGCAAGCGCGCATGTTCTCCATGGTGGCGTCGGAGAACACCACGCCCCAGCCGAAGGTGTCGTAAGGGCGGTTGCGCTCCACGACCACGATTTCATGGGCGGGGTCCTGCTGCTTCATCAGCAGCGCGAAATAGAGGCCCGCCGGGCCGCCACCGATGCAAACGATGTTCATGGGCGTGGACTTGGAAATGATGGGAAATACTTTAACGCTTAACAATCAAGAAATCAAGCAAGCGCGGATCGGCAGTGTTCCGGTGAGAGTGCAGCGCGGTGTTCGCCGCAGGTCCAGGGGCTGAAGCGGTGGGTTCTTCAGTATAGAATTCTCCCAGCGCTTCAATAGACTTAGGCCATGCTTGAACCCGCCCTCCGTGATGCCGTGCTTTTGCGCCTGGGCTTAACCACGCCGCCTCGGCCCGATGGCGACGGCTTGGCCATGCTCTACGCCGCCTGGTGCGCCCGGGTGCCTTTCGACAACCTGCGCAAGCTCACCGCGCTGCATGGTGGCGCGGCGGGCGACCTGCCGGGCATGAGGGCTGAGGATTTCTTCACCGCCTGGCTGGAGTGGGGCTGCGGCGCCACCTGCTGGCCCAGCGCCAACGCCTTGTTCGAACTCCTGAACAGCGTGGGCTTCACTTGCCGTCGCGTCACCGGTTCGATGCGCGATTGCGCCCGGGTCAACCACGGCAGCGTGGTGGTGAGGCTTCCCGACGGCGACTGGCTGGTGGACAGCTCCATGCTCACCGGATATCCGGTGCCGCTGCGGGCGGGCGTTTTCGTTTCCGCCGACCCGGTGTTCAACCACGAGGTCGAAGCCCAGGGTGCGGAATTCGTGGTCTGGAACGACTTTCAGCCCGTTGGGGCGTTTCCCTGCCGCATTTTCCCCGCCACCGCCGAATGGGCGCAGTTTGCCGACCGCTATGAGGGCTCGCGCGAAATGAGCCCCTTCAATAGCCGGGTTTATGCGCGACGATCCGAACCCGGACGGGTCAGCACGCTCTCGGGCAGCACCTTATATGTGCGCTCCGCGACCGGGGTTGCCATGCGCGAGGTGGCGGGCAGTGACTTGCCGGCGCTGATGCAAGAGGTCTTCGGGTACGCCCCGGCGCTGCTCGACGCCTGGCAACAAAGCGGCGCCGCGTCGGTTAACCTCGAAGCACCGCGCAGCGATGCCCCGCCGCCACCGCCGATCGAGGGCCTGCCGCCGTCGCGGCGTTGAGCTTGAGGGGCAAGGCCGGGCGCGCGGCGTGGCCGGGCACTTCTGCGGTCGGGCGCGCTATCATCCGCCCATTGAGTTGACGGTCCCGCTTTTCGCATTGCCGTCGTGGATGCGTAGGGCCCCAGAGCAAAAAATGCGATTGGTTGGAAGCAATTTGGCGCCAAGTGCGCAGGGAGAAGACATGGTTCGGAAATGCGCTGTCTCGTTCGCGGCAATTTCACTGCTCTGGTCTTTCAGCGCCGCCGCGGGAATTCTCGATTTCTTCAACGGCGTGGAAGTCGGCCAGGTCGTGCCTACCGCCGGCTTGAAGTACATACACAACCCGCCGAAAGCGGAAGCCAAGGCCACCCTGGTCTATTTCTGGGGGACCTGGTGCGCGCCCTGTCGGGACGCCATCCCGAGTCTGAACGCTTTGCAGGCGGCGCGCAGCGCACAAATGGCGGTCGTCGCCATCACCGATGAGAAGGAGCCCGAGGTCAGAGCGTTTCTCAAGGCGGTTGCGGTGACATATAGCATCGCGGTCGATGAAGAACGCAAGGTGTTCGATCCCCTGAAAATACGCGCCGTGCCTTACGCGGCCCTGATCGACAAAGAAAGAAAAGTGCTTTGGCGGGGTCAGTTCAAGGACCTCAACGCCGGCGAACTCGACAAGCTGTTATCGGCCGCGCCCTGACCTCGATCGGCGCGCTGGGCGCCATTCTTTGCCCCTGCCCGCGCCGGTCTAGCGAATCACGGGGCTGGACACCCTTTGGTCGATGGCGCCGAAAATGTTTTGCCCTTCGGCATCGAACATTTCGATCTTCACCCGGTCGCCGAACTTGAGATAAGGCGTCACCGGCTGGCCCTGGGCCAGGGTTTCGAGGCAGCGGCGTTCGGCGATGCAGCCCGAGCCGGTGCGCTTGTCGAGGTTCGACACCGTGCCCGAACCGATGATGCTGCCGGCTTCGAGTTCGCGGGTTTTGGCGGCGTGGGCCATTAGGGTTGGAAAAGCGAAGGTCATGTCCACGCCCGCATCGGGGCAACCGAACCAGGCACCGTTGAGCGTGATGTTCAGCGGCCGGTGCAGTTTGCCCTCGCGCCAGGCCTCGCCCAGCTCGTCGGGGGTCACGGCCACCGGCGAAAAACTCGAGGCCGGCTTGGATTGGAAAAACCCGAAGCCCTTGGCGAGTTCCGCCGGGATGAGGTTGCGCAGGCTCACGTCGTTGACCAGCATCAGCAGACGAATCTGCGCAGCGCAGGCTTCGGGCGTTGCGGACATCGGCAGGTCGCCGGTGATGACCGCGACCTCGGCCTCGAAGTCTATGCCCCAGTCTTCCGATGCGGCGACGATGGGGTCGCAAGGGCCGAGAAAGCTGTCCGAGCCGCCCTGGTACATCAAGGGGTCGGTCCAGAATTCAGGGGGCATGGTGGCCCCTCTCGCTTTGCGCACCAGCTCGACGTGGTTGACATAGGCCGAACCGTCGGCCCATTGGTAGGCGCGCGGCAAGGGGCTGTAGAGGTCCTCCGGGCGGAACGGCATTTCCCCTGGAATGGCGCCGGAGTTGATCGCTTGCGTGACCTCCTGCAGGCGGGGAGCGAGCCGGTCCCAGTCGTCAAGGGCGGCCTGCAGGGTCGGGGCCAAATGCGGCACGGCGACGGCGCGGCGTAAGTCACGGGATACCACCATGAGGCAGCCGTCGCGGCGGCCGTTCTTGAGGCTCGCGAATTTCATCGGCGGCTCATTCCTTCCAGGAATCGACGTATCCGGGCTGCTCCACACCTTCGGGCAGGGTGTCGAGGGTGACCGGATAACGCGTGTCTATCATCACCGCCACTTCGTCGGTGTACTTGCGCTCGGCGCTCTGGCCCATCTTGAAGGCCTTGGGATGCGGCCCATGCGCAAAGCCCGCGGGATGCAAGGTGAGCATGCCGGGGCGGATGTTGTCGCGCGAGAAGAACTGCCCGGCGTGGTAGAAAATGGTCTCGTCGTAATCGTCGTTGTTGTGGAAGAAGGGCACTTTCAGCGCGCCGGGATCGGTTTCGATGGGGCGCGGGGCGAAGGTGCAGACCACCACGGTCTTGCAGAGGAAGGTGGCGTGGGCCGTGGGAGGAAGGTGGTAACGGTCGGACAGCAGCTCGCGGATGTCGCGCCAATTGAGCTTCACCGGCAGGCAGTCGCCATGCCAGCCGACCGTGTCCAGCGGATTGTAGGGAAAGGTGACGGTGGTGATCTGATTGGCCCGCTTGATGCGCACGCGGGTTTCGAACTCGCCCTGCTGGGCCTTGAACTCGGCGTCGAGCCGCGGCGTGTCGAGCACCGCCAGATCGAACTGGGCATGGCGGCCGGCGATGCCGCGGTCGGGCAGGAGAAAGAGGTCGCCGGTGGCTTCGATCATCAGCGCCTCCACCGGCTGGCGGGCTTCGATGCGCCAGGCGGTGCCGCGCGGAATCAGCAAATAGTCGCCCTCGCGGAAGGTGAGGTGACCGTAATCGCAATAGAAGTCGCCCTCGCCACGATGAAAGAACAGCAAATCGTCGCCATCGGCATTGCGCACCAGATGATCCATGGCGCCGGACGCCTTCCAGAACCGCAATTGCAGATGGCTGTTGTGCAAAACGCGCGGCGCGTGCCAGGGGCAGGCTTCGCTGGGCGGCAGCGCGTTGAGGTCGAGAAGATGCGGTCGCAAGGGGCCTTCCCAGGACACCCAGCCGGTGGGCTTGTGCGGATGCAGACTATGCGTGGCCGCACCGAAAAACCCCTCGCGCCCCTGCTCGCGTTCATAAAGCCCCGATGGGATGTCGCAATGTGCCTGGCGGGTGTAGACGCCTTCGCAGCGCGGAAAAGTGATGGCCTGTTTCATGGTTGCCTCGCAATCATCGGCTCGAATCGGGTCTGCGCTCACACAGCGTGAGCAAAGCTCACCATACTGATCGAATTGACCTTGGTCAAGATCGCCGGCGTGGCGTTTGTTGTCGAAATCGGGGGAGGTGGCGGCAGGAAACTGCGGGCTTGCGGATATGGCTGGTTTACCGAGTGAGCTGCAAAGGGAATAATTGGCGCCTTTGCGCTGGCGTCCGCCGCCTCGTTTGGCGCATGAACAGCCAATAGACCTCCAATCATGATCCGGAAACCCCCCGTCGATTCACTCGCGAAAGACCTGCGCGAAAAACTCGCTCGAGGAAACGCGCGAGAGGCCTGGTCTTTGGCGCAGAGCGCGCTGCAAGTGGACGCCGCGCCGGCCGAGATCTGGAACCTGGCCGGCGCGGCGGCGCTGGCCCTGGGCCTGCTGCCCCCCGCCGAGAGGTGTTTCCAGCAGGCGCTGGCGCGGGCGCCGGGGATGCCGGAAGCGCTTTCCAATCTCGGCAGAGTGTTCGAAGCGCGCGGCTCGCTTGATCAGGCCGCACAGTGGCATCAGCGAGCGCTTAGCCTGCGGCCAGACACCCCGCTCTTGCACGTCAATTTTGGGGTGGTTTGCGCCAAGATGGGTTTGCGAGAACAGGCGGAAGAGAGTTTTCGCCGAGCGCTGGCGATCGATGCCGGCAACGCTGCTGCGCTGGTCAATCTTGGCTGGCTGCGCTTCGGCGCGGGCGCCGTCGATGAGGCGCGGGCGCTGCTTCACCGCGCTTTGCAAGAGGCGCCAGCGCATGCTTTGGGCCACTACAACCTGGCCTGCATCGAAAGTGCCCAAGGCAAGATGCAGATCGCGGAAGAGCATTTTCGGGCTGCCATGGCGAGCGAGCCTCGGTTTGTTCAGGCGCGGTTCAATCTCGCGTATTTGCTGGCCGAAGATGGCAGAGAGGCCGAAGCGGCCCAAACCTACGAAACGATCCTGGCGCTCGATCCGCAACATCACGATGCGCGGGTCAATTTGGCCTGGCTGCTGCTGGCGCGCGGCGAGTACGATCGCGGCTTCGAGCTCTATGAAGCGCGGCGCCAATCACAATTGGCCGTCGATTCCCGGCCGCCATCGGTGCCGTTCCCCGAATGGCGCGGCGAAGATCTCGCGGGCAAGTCGCTGTTGGTCTGGCCGGAGATGAAATTTGGCGACGAAATCGTCATGGTGCGCTACTTGCGGTTATTGCGCGAACGCGGCGCCGAACGCCTCACCCTCGTTTGCAAGCGGCCTCTCAAGCCGCTTTTCGAGTCTCTGAGCGAGGCCGATCAGGTGCTGGCCGTCGAAGAGCTGCGTGTGGTGGACGGCCACGACTACTGGGTGCTCCAAGGAAGCCTGCCATTGCGGCTGGGAACCCGCCGCGAGACGGTTCCTTGTTCCATACCCTATCTGTGCGCCGATCCGCAGCGAAAAGCGCGGTGGGCGAACCTGCTCCCGACAGCTCGACCGCGAGTCGGTCTGGTTTGGAAGGGCAGTGGCAGCATGCTCAAAGACGCGCGCTCGCTCGCGCATTTAAGTGAGTTGGCGCCGCTGTGGTCGGTGCCCGGAGTGCAATTCGTCAGCTTGCAAAAAGGCCGGGGCGAAGAGGAAGGTGTCGACCCGCCGCCGAATCAAACGCTTTGCCACCTAGGCACTGACATCGGCGATTTCGCGGACAGTGCGGCCATCATCTCCGGGCTTGATTTGCTGATCTCCGTGGATAGCGCCGCAGTGCACCTTGCGGGTGCGCTCGGCAAACCATGCTGGGTGCTGGTGCCGGCGCAAAAGGCATTCTGGCTTTGGGGGCGCGAAGGCAACAGTACCGCGTGGTATGGAGAGGGCGTGCGCCTCTTTCGCCAGAGTCATGGAGAGCCATGGGCCAGCGTGATCGACAGCGTGACGCAGGCGCTGGCGGGGTGGACGGCAGCGCGCTGCTGAACGGCTCTCGGTTCCAGCTGCCGAGCAGCGGCGAATTCGCCAGGCCCAGGCGCGCGTCCGAGTTCTTAAGCCAGAGCGGGTCTAGCCATCCATCCTTGTCCGCCAAATGCGGTAAACTACCCGTTTTTCAAAGCGCCGGCCAACATGCTGACTGGAAGTATCGTTGCCATTGCGACGCCCATGCACCCGGACGGGAGCCTGGACCTCGCCGGATTTCGCAAGCTCATCGATTTTCACATCACCGAGGGCACCGCGGGCATTGTGGTGGTGGGCACCACGGGAGAGTCGCCCACCGTTTCGGTGGACGATCACCAGCTCCTGATTCGTACCGCCGTGGAGCACGCCGGGTCGCGGTTGCCGATTATCGCCGGCACCGGGGCGAACTCCACTGCCGAAGCGATCGAGCTTTCGGCCTATGCCAGGAAGGTGGGCGCCCGCTATAGCCTTTCGGTCGTTCCTTACTATAACAAGCCGACCCAAGACGGCTTATACCAGCATTTTCGGGCCATCGCAGAAAAGGTCGATTTGCCCCTGATCCTCTATAACGTGCCGGGTCGCACGGTGGCCGATTTGTCCAACGACACCGTGCTTCGCCTGGCGCAAGTGCCGGGCATCGTGGGCCTCAAGGACGCCACTGGCGACATCGGTCGCGGCAGCGACCTCTTGCGGCGCTTGCCGCAAGGCTTTTCGGTGTATAGCGGAGACGACGCCACGGCCTTGGCATTGATGTTCATGGGCGCCCAAGGCGTGATTTCCGTGACCGCCAATGTCGCCCCGAAGTGGATGCAAGCGATGTGCGTCGCCGCTTTGGCTGGCGAAGTGGAAAGGGCGCGAGAGATCAACCGCCGCTTGTTGTCGCTGCATACCAAACTTTTTGTTGAAGCCAACCCCATTCCCGTGAAATGGGCGCTGGCTGAAATGGGGCTCATTCAGCCAGGCATACGCCTGCCGCTGACGCCGCTTTCGGCGGCCCATCACGAAACCGTTCGCGCAGCCCTGCGCGAAGCCGGCGTTCTCGCCTGATCACCCTGTTTTTGGAGGAGGCATGAGCCTTGCCACACCCGTGCGCGTATTGCCGCTGACCCTGCTGCTGGTTCTGGCTGGCTGCCAGAGCTTCAGCCTGGAGAATGTGCTTTCGAGCAAGATCGATTACCGTAGCGCCACCCGCACGCCGGCCTTGGAAGTTCCGCCGGACTTGAACACCCCGGTTTATGACGACCGCTACCTGCCCAAGGATGGTACGCCGGGCACGGCCACGTTCTCCGGCTATGAAAAAGACCGCAGCGGTCCGGCGAAGGTGGCGCAAAGCAGCTTGCTTCCCGCGGTGCAGAAGGTAAGCCTGGAGCGAGCAGGCAGCCAGCGCTGGCTGGTGGTGCAGATGACACCCGAGCAGACCTGGAATGCGGTGCGCGATTTTTGGAGCACGCTGGGCTTCGCCATCGAATCGGAGCGGCCCGAACTCGGCATCATGGAAACCGATTGGGCCGAAAACCGCGCCAAAATTCCCGACGACTTGTTGCGCCGCACGCTCGGCAAGGTGCTCGATTTTCTGTGGAGCACCAACGAAAGGGACAAATTCCGCACTCGCATCGAGCGGGGCGCCACGGCCGGTACCACGGAAATCTACATCTCCCATCGCGGCATGCAGGAAGTGCCCCGCTCCACCAGCCCGATCAGCGCCGACGGGTTTGTTTGGACGCCGCGTCCTTCCGATCCCGAACTGGAAAACGAAATGCTGCGCCGCTTGATGGTGCGCATCGGTCTTCCGGAAAAGCAGGCGGAAACCGTGATGACGGCGGCGAAAGCGCCAGTGGCGGAACAAGCGCGGCTTGGCAAAGGGACCAATGGATCGCCCACTTTGAATCTCGACGACAGCTTCGACCGCGCCTGGCGGCGCGTCGGCTTGGCGCTGGACCGCATCGGCTTTACCGTGGTCGATCGCGATCGTTCCAAGGGTATTTACTACGTGCGCTACGTGGACCCCGACTCCAAGGAAAACAAGAAGGAAGAGGGCTTCCTCACCAAGCTGATGTTCTGGAAATCAGAAGACCCCAAGGACAAGGAAGAGCAATACCGGATCGCCGTGGTCGAAAGCGGCGGCAAGAGTATGCTCACCATCATGGACCGCAGCGGCGCGCCGGACACCACGCCCACCGGCGAACGGATTTTTGCCCTGCTCCATGGGCAACTGAAGTAGAAGGGGCGTCCGGAAGGCGGCCTGGAAATGCGCTTTGCCAGCCTCGGTAGCGGTAGCGAAGGCAATGGCTTGCTGGTGGAATGCGGCGCGACGCGCGTGCTGATCGATTGCGGTTTCACCGTCGCGCAGACTCAGCGACGCCTTGCCCGCCTCGGAGTGGTGGCTGAGAGCCTGACTGCCGTCGTGGTCACTCACGAGCACGGCGACCATGTGAGCGGTGTGGCGCGCTTGTCGGCGCGCCATAGGCTGCCGGTATGGGCCAGTTTTGGCACTCTGGCGGCGATGAACGGCCGCTTTGATGGGGTGTTTTCGCTGCGCGCTTTTAATTGCGGCGAGGCCTTTGCCATCGACGATCTGTGCTTCGAACCATTTCCGGTGCCGCATGATGCGCGAGAGCCGGCGCAGTTCGTGGTCACTGACGGGGAAAAGCGCTTGGGCCACCTTACCGATCTGGGCGAAGCGACCGAGCACATCGTGGAAGTGTTGCACGGCTGCGATGCGTTGGTGCTGGAATGTAACCACGACCCGGTTTTGCTCGCCAAGAGCGATTACCCCTACACACTGAAGCAGCGCATTGCCGGGCGGCTTGGGCACTTGCCGAACGAGGCCGCGGCAAGGCTCTTGGATCGAGTTGATAAAAGCCGGCTCAGCCATGTCGTTGCGGCGCACCTGAGCCAGCAGAACAATACTCCCGAGCTGGCACGTGCGGCGCTGGCTGGGGCATTGGCTTGTGAGCCCGAGTGGGTGGGCGTGGCGGACGCCGAGCAGGGTCTCGATTGGCGGCAAATCTGAAACGGAGAGTTCTATGGAAAAAAGGCAGGAGCTTTATCGCGGCAAAGCCAAAACGGTGTACGCGACCGACGATCCGGCGCTCCTCATCATGCATTACCGTGACGATACGAGCGCTTTTGACGGCGCCAAACTTGCGCAGCTCGCGCAAAAGGGCGAAACCAACAATCGCATCAACGCTTTCATCATGGGCAAGCTTGCCGCCGCCGGGGTGGGCACGCATTTCGTGCGCCTCTTGAATGAACGCGAGTCGCTGGTGAAGAACCTGAAAATGATTCCGGTGGAATGTGTGGTGCGCAATGTCGTTGCCGGTTCGATGGCCAAGCGGCTCGGGCTGGCGGAAGGCACTCCGCTGGCAAAGCCGGTGTTCGAGTTTTTTTACAAAAGCGACGCGCTGCATGATCCCATGGTCAACGACTATCACATCCTCGCCCTGGGTTGGGCAAACGCGCAGGATGTCGAGGCCATGAAGGCGCTGAGCTTCCAAGTCAACAGCGTGCTCAAGCCGCTTTTTGGCCAGGCGGGCATGACCCTGGTCGATTACAAACTCGAGTTTGGCCGCGAGGCCGGCAATAGCGGCGCGCCATTGTTGCTGGGTGACGAGTTCACCCCCGATGGCTGCCGCCTCTGGGATAGCGCCAGCCAAGAGAAACTCGACAAAGATCGTTTCCGGCGCGATTTGGGCAATGTGGTCGAAGCTTATCGCGAAGTCGGAAAGCGGCTGGGAGTGCCGCTGTAGACGCCATGCCGACCATGGGCCGGCCGGGTGCCGGCGGGTAAGCGAGGCGAAGTGTCGAACAGCGGCGGTAGGCTGCGCTCAGGCTAGTCACGTCGAGGCCACGCTCTTCAAGAGCGCGGCGACACCACGAAAAAAAGCCGGCCCGCGGGCCGGCTTTTTTGTGCTGAAACAGATTACTTCTTCTGTTCGGCAGGGGCTGCAGCCGGGGCAGCGGCGGCGGGAGCAGCCGCCGGAGTGGCCGGAGCAGCGGCAGCCGGAGCGGCCGGAGCAGCGGCAGCCGGAGCGGCCGGAGCAGCAGCCTTGGGCGCGGGGGCGGGTTTTTCACCGCAGGCGGCCAGAGTCACACCCAGAAGAGCAGCGAGAATGAGCGAGTATTTCATTGTTAGTCCTTACACTAGTGTCGAAGAAGAATAAATGTCCGTGTCTCGACGCCGCATCATGACTGCTTGGTCTGTTCCACTCCCCTCTGCCCTGACTGCCTGCGCTTCGATTTTGTCTGAAGGCGCGGGCGAAGGGCTTGCGGTGAAATGGATGCGCACGAACAGCGCGATATTTTATCAGGAAATCAAGCTTTTGCCACGCGGCACTGCAGCAGGCCAGATCATTCAGAGGCCCAGGACGGTGGCCTGGTTCGCCGGGCTCGAAATCTCCTTGATCTCGGCGAGCCGGCGCGCCAACTCGAAGGCGTATCGGGGTTGCTCGACGCCGAGTTCGCCGCGCGGCTGATCAAAGTGGAAACGGTGCCAATAATGGCGATCGTCCACAATCAAGAACGGGTCATACACTTGCTGGCCTTCCTCGCCGACCTGGTAGATGGTCAAGGCATGGCCGTAGCTGCGCAAGAGTGCCATGATGCGGGGCAGTCGCAGGGCCACTCGGCTGGCGTCCCGCAAGTAGATCTCGCAGTGCGCCAGGCGCGAGCGCCGAAAAAAAGAGCGCAGAACTTCCGCCCGGAGCGTGGAGTTCCAGCCGTTGTCGCAGAGGTCGAAATCGAACAAACTGACTTTTCGCTCCGCCCACCCGAGCAGGAGGTCGATTGCTCGGGCGTGGTCCTCGCGTCCTTCCAGAGGCAAACAGCGGGCTTGGGCCGGGTCGAGTTCGAGCATAGTGGGTTCGGAAGCGGGTACAATGGCCGGGCGGGGATGGGGTGCCGCACAGGGCGGCGGCCCGCTACCTTTCGCCAAACAGTTTCCAGTTTCACCGTCTTTTTGCCGCTTGGCAACGGGCACGCTTTCCGAGCGGAGGTTCGCTCAGCGGCCGCCGCATCCGCTCGTTCCAGGCTTCTCATCCATCAGGGAGTTTTTTTATGCAGATTGCCGCCAACACCGTTGTGACGCTGACCTTCGAACTCTACCGCGCTGACGGCGAACTCATCGAGCGTTCGGAAGAACCGGTGAGTTACCTGCATGGCGGGTACGACGGTATCTTTCCCAAGGTGGAGCGCGAATTGACCGCGAAGGTGACCGGCGACACGTGTTCGGTCGGTTTGGACCCAGAAGACGCTTTTGGCGATTACGATTCGGAACTCGTGCGCGTGGAAGACGCGAAGCGTTTTCCTTCCGACGTGGCGGTGGGCATGCAGTTCGAAGCTGCTCTGGGCAAGGATCCCACGGACACGGTGGTTTTCACGGTGACTGACATCGCCGAAGGCAAGGTCGTGGTCGACGGCAACCATCCGCTCGCGGGAGAGCGCCTGCGCTTCGATTGCACCGTAACCGGCGTTCGCCCGGCAACCGAGGAAGAAATCAGTCATGGGCACGTGCATGGGGCGCACGGGCATCACTAGTTTCTAGAAACTAGTGTCTAGAAACTAGAACCCTCCACTCCCGCAGCAGGTCGTGCGCTTGGCGCGGCGACAAAGCATCGGGGTCGAGCTCGCGCAGGGCGTCGATGAATTCCTGGCCGTCCGGTGTCAAGCCGCTGGACGGGACGGAATCGAACAGATCAGGCTGACGCTCTTGGCGGGCCGCTTGTTGCTCCAGCTCGGTGAGGTAGCCTCGCGCCCGCCTCAGGGTTTCCGCGGGTATGCCGGCAAGGCGGGCCACTTGCAGACCATAACTCTGGCTGGCGGGGCCTTCTTCCAGCGCGTGCAAAAAGACGACCTTCTCGCCGTGTTCTACGGCGTCGAAATGCACGTTCGCGCAGCCCGCCAATTCCGAGGCGAGTTGGGTGAGTTCGAAATAATGTGTCGCAAAGAGGGTGAGGCTTTGGTTCTTTTGGGCGAGGTGCCGGGCGATCGCCCAGGCGAGCGCCAGTCCGTCGAAAGTTGAAGTTCCCCGGCCGATTTCATCGACCAGCACCAAACTCTGGTCGGTGGCGTGGTGCAGGATGTAGGCGGCTTCGGTCATTTCCACCATGAAGGTCGAGCGGCCGCCGGCCAAATCGTCGGCGGCGCCGATGCGGGTGAAGATCTGGTCGATGGGGCCAAGCCGTGCGCGCGTCGCGGGCACGAAAGATCCGCAATAGGCGAGCAGGGCGATCACTGCCGCCTGACGCATGTAAGTCGATTTGCCGCCCATGTTCGGGCCGGTGATCAGCAGCAGCCGCCGCGAGGGCGAGAGCGCGAGGTCGTTGGGGATGAAGTGCTCGACTTGCCCCTCGACGACCGGGTGTCTTCCGCCTTCAATAACCATGCCTGGGACCTCGGTCAGCTCGGGTTTCACCAGCTTGAGACGCTCGGCCAGCTCGGCGAAATTGGCAAGCACATCCAAAGCCGACAAGGCGCGCGCCACCCGCTGCCACTCGGGCACGGCCGGCGCAAGCATCTGCAGCAGCGCCTCATAGAGCATGCGCTCGCGCGCCAGCGCTCTTTCCTGTGCCGAGAGGGCGCGATCCTCGAATGCCTTGAGTTCGGGGGTGATGTAGCGTTCCGCATTCTTCAGCGTTTGCCGCCGGCGATAATCCGACGGCACCTTGCCGGCTTGCGCATGGCTGACTTCGATGTAGAAGCCGTGCACCCGATTGAATTCAACTTTGAGATTGGGTATGCCGGTGCGCTCGCGTTCGCGCGCTTCGAGCGTGACCAGGAAGTCGCCGCAGTGGGCGTCGAGATCGCGCAGCTCGTCGAGCTCCGCATCATAGCCGGGGGCGATGACCCCGCCCTCGCGCACCAGCGCGGCGGGCTCGTCGGCTACGGCGCGGTGGAGCAAGGCCTGCCAGTTGGAGTCGGTCGCCAAGTCCTGCCGCAGTTCGGTCAGCAAACCGGCGTCGAAGAGGCTCAGCGCGTCGCGCAGCTTGGGCACTGCGGCAAGTGTTGCGCGCAGCGCGGCGAGCTCACGCGGGCGCACCGTGCGCAGCGCTACCCGCGCGGCGATGCGCTCGAGGTCGGCGAGGCCTTTGAGCGCTTCGCGCCAGGTGTGTTTGCCGGCTAGGCTTTGCTGCTCGCGCTCCAGAATCTGGGCCACTGCCTGGTGGCGGGCCGCTGCTTCAGCCTGGTTCCGCGCCGGATTCTGCAGCCACTCGCGCAACAAGCGGCTGCCGCCCGAGGTGGCGCAATCGTCAAACAGCGACAGCAGCGTGGGCGCGGGCTCGCCCCGCAAAGTGGCGACGATTTCGAGGTTGCGCCGCGTCGCCGCGTCGAGCATCACTTGGGCGTCGATTCGCTCGACCACCAGCGTTTGCACGTGCTGCAGACCCGCGTCGTAGGTGCCGGCAGCGTAGGCGAAGAGAGCGGCCGCAGCCGCCAGGGCCGGTCCGAGGCCCTCAGCGCCAAAAGCGGCCAAATCTTGCGTGCCTAGCTGTTTGAGCAAGGCGCGGCGGCCGGCTTCGGACTCGAACTGCCAGTCGGGCAGGCGCCGTTGCGGCAAATTGAGGCCATCGATCGGCAGCGCCTGAGCGCCTTCGGGAAACAGCAGTTCGCTTGGACCGAGGCGGGCCAGTTCGCTTCCTAGCCGCGCGAGCGGGATTTCGCCCACATGGATGCGTCCGGCGGCCAGATTGAGCGCTGCCCAGCCGACGATTTGTTTGGTGGGCGCCAGCGCCAACAGCAAGTTCTCGCGCTTGGCGTCGAGCAGATTGGCATCGGTCACCGTGCCCGGCGTGATGACACGCGTGACTTTGCGTTCCACCGGTCCTTTGGCCGTCGCGGGATCGCCGATTTGTTCGACGATCACCGCGGTTTCGCCCATTTTTACCAGACGCGCCAAATATTGCTCCAGCGCGTGGTGCGGCACGCCGGCCATGGGAATGGGGCGACCGGCCGACTGGCCGCGGCTGGTCAAGGTAATGTCGAGGAGCCTCGCCGCGCGTGCAGCGTCGTCAAAAAACAGCTCGTAGAAATCGCCCATGCGGTAGAGCACGAGCTGGTCGGGGTATTGCCCTTTGATGCGCAAATATTGCTGCATCATCGGGGTGTGACCCTCCAGCGCCGCGTTCATGGATCCGGCCGCTGCCTCGCCCGCGCGCGCCGCCAAGGCTTCAGGCCTCGGCGGCGGGAAGGAAGGGGGCGAGGGTGGGGATCATTTGGGCAAATATTTTCGGGTTGGCGGCGAGCACCTTGCCGCTTTCGAGGTAGTTCTCGTTCCCGCTCAAGTCGCCCACCAAGCCGCCCGCTTCGAGCACCAGCAAACTTCCTGCGGCGATGTCCCAAGGCGACAAGCCCATTTCCCAGAAGCCGTCGTAATAGCCGGCCGCGACGTAAGCCAGATCCAGCGCCGCCGCGCCGGGGCGGCGCAGTCCGGCAGTGCGCTCGATCAGGGCTTTCATCATCGCGAGGTAGTGGTCGAGGTGGCGTTGCTCGCGGAAAGGGAAGCCCGTTCCGATGAGGCAGTCTTTGAGCTCGGTGCGGCGGGACACTCGAAGACGCCGATCATTCAGATAGGCGCCGCGACCGCGGGTGGCGGTGAAAAGATCGTTGTGCACCGGGTCATAAACCACGGCTTGGGTGATTTTGCCGCGGTGCTTGAGGGCGATGGAAACGCAGTACTGGGGAAAGCCGTGCAGAAAGTTGGTGGTGCCATCGAGCGGATCGATGATCCATAGATACTCCGGGTCGCTCACCCGGTCTTGGCCGCTGCCCTCTTCTGCTAGAATGCCGTGCGTCGGATAGGCCTCCAGCAAGGTTTCGACGATGACGCGTTCGGCCGCTTGGTCGATTTCGCTGACGAAGTCGTTGGGGCCCTTGCGGGTGACGGTGAGGCGGTCGAGGTCGCGCGCACCGCGCACGATGATCGAGCCGGCGTGGCGCGCGGCTTTCACCGCGGTGTTGAGCATCGGATGCATTGTTTCCTTCCTGGCGGCGCGTCGATTGCGCCGCAAACCAGCATAAACGCGTAATTTTATCGTGTCCGCCGTTCTCGCGCTTGACCGCATTCGCATCGTGCTTTGCGAAACCAGCCATCCCGGCAATATCGGCGCCGCAGCGCGCGCCATGAAGACCATGGGTCTGTCGCGTCTGGTGCTGGTGAATCCGCGCCAGTTTCCCGCGCCCGAAGCGACCGCCATGGCCACCGGAGCGGCGGACCTCCTGCACGGCGCGCGTATCTGCGGGTCGCTCGACGAAGCGCTGGAGGGCTCGGTGCTCGCCATCGCGCTGACGGCCCGTGAGCGGGAGCTGGGAACGGTGGCGAGCTTTTTGGCCGAAGCGGCGCGGGAGGCCGTCGATTGGGCGAGCCGGGGCGAGGTCGCGCTGGTTTTCGGCACCGAAATGTCCGGCCTGTCCAACGCGCAGGTATTGCGCTGTCAGCGCCTCGCCCACATTCCGGCCAACCCGGAGTTTTCTTCGCTTAATCTCGCCGCGGCGGTGCAGGTGGTCGCTTACGAATTACGCCGCGCCGCCTTGAATGAAGCAGCGCCGGCGCCGCGCGGGTTTCCTCCGGCGAGCGCGGAAGAAAATGAACTCCTTTATCGCCACGCCCAGGAAACGCTGGTTGCCCTGGGCTTCCTCAATCCGGAGAGGCCGCGGCGCCTGATGCCGCGCCTGAGGAGGCTTTTTGCCCGGGCGCGTTTGGAAAAAGAAGAAGTCAACATCTTGCGCGGCGTTCTTTCTGCTATCGGTGAACTGGTGAAGCGGGCCGGACCGACGCCGCCGAGAAACTAGACGCTTGCATCTGGCATCTCGTCAGGGCAGCTCGGCCTGCAAAGTGCAGTGGAAAATGGAACCCTCGCCGAGCTTGGATTCCGCCCAAATCTGCCCACCCATCATTTCCGCCAGTCGTGAGCAGATCGCCAAGCCCAGTCCGGTTCCGCCATATCGCCGCGTAATCGAACCGTCGGCCTGCATAAATGCGGCGAAAATGTCTTGCAAACGATCGGGCGGAATGCCGATTCCGGTGTCGCTTACCTGGCAATGCAGAGTGATGCGGCCAGCCGCCTCGCTTTCCATTGTGATATTGAGACCGATCTGGCCGCGCTCGGTGAACTTGACCGCATTGGCGAGCAAGTTGGTGAGAATTTGGCGGATGCGCATCGGGTCGCTCAGCAGCCGCCCGGGTATCCGTTCGTCGATGTGCGCATGCAGTGCGAGGCCCTTGCGCTCAGCTTGCGGTCTCAACAGTGCCAGCACTTCGCCGACGCTCTCCCGCAAATCGAAGGCGATCTTTTCCGCGTGCAATCGTCCCGCCTCGATCTTGGAGAAGTCCAAGACCGCATTCAACAACCCGAGCAGGGAATCCGCCGAACTGCGGGCGATCTGAAGATAGCGCCGCTGCTCATCGTCGGTGGCGGTGGCAATGGCCAGCTCGGTCATGCCGATGATGCCGTTGAGCGGGGTGCGAATTTCGTGCGACATCGTGGCCAAGAACTGCGCTCGGGCGAGCGCCGCGTGTTCGGCAGCTTCCTTGGCGCGCTGCAGCTCCCGCGCCGCCTCTTCGCGCGCGGTGACGTTGCTGAAGACCACCAGATACTGTTCCCCCAAACGCCGAGCGACGATGTCGAACACCCGGTCGATGCCGTCTTTGCAGCGCAGGTGGGCCTGCGGCAGGGTTGCCGGCGTGTCACTATCGGCAACCGCTTGCGTCGCCGCGCGCCAGCGACCGCTGATCTCGGCCCGGTAGACCGGATCGGGAGCGGCTTGTGCCCACCAGTCGGCCAAGGTCGGGGCTTCGCCGGCGGTGTATCCGATGGTGGCGAGATACTGCTGGTTGGCGTATTCCACCCGCCCCTTGACGTCGCAGATGCAAATCTCGATTGGCAGACCGAAAAGATTTTTCCGAAAGCGCGCCTCGCTTTCGCGCAAGCGGGCTTCGAGCTCGCGCAGCACGGAAACGTCTTGCACCGAGGTCTCGAGATGCGTGGCGCGCCCGCTCGGATCGACCAGGAATTCGCTGTTGGCGAGGATGTGGAGCGCGGTGCCGTCCTTGCGCCGGAGCGTCATGGGATAGTTGGTTACCCTGCCGTTTCGCTGCAGCGCTCTTTTCAAGGCGTCGCGGTCGGCCAGATCGAAGTAGATGTCTGCCGCCTGGCAGCGGCAAAGGTCTTCGGCGCTTGCGTAGCCGAGCAGTTGCGCGGCGCGCGGGTTCACCGTTTCGATCCTCCCGTCCACGGAGAGTTTGAAGTAGCCCACTTGCAGCTTTTCAAAAACTTCGCGGTATTTTCGCTCGCTTTCCCGCAAATTCACTTCAGTCTGTTTGGCCTGAGTCACGTCGAGCGCGAACAGCACCACGCTTTGCACTCCTTCCCGGTCGTCGAGGATAGGGTAGAAGTTGAGCGAAAACGCGCGTCCCTGCCGACCGTCTTCCAGCGATTGAGCTCGCCCGGTGGAAACCGCCTGATCGAAGGCGGCCCGGCGGGCGATGCTGATTTCGGGCGGAAAGAAAGAAAAAAAGCTCCGCCCCTTGATCGAGGCTGGAGTCTCCCCGACCCTCGAAGCGGCCGTGGTATTGGCCGCCAGTATGGAGCCTTGATCGTCGAGCAAGACCAGGGTTTCCGCGGTGCCGTCGAGGATTCCTTGCAGCAGGTTGCGGCTTTCGGCAAGCGCCTGCTCGGCCAGTTTGCGATCGGTAATGTCGAGCCAATAGCCGTTCCACACCACCTCGCCGCTCGAGCTTTCATGCAGCACGGCGGCGGCGTGCAGCCAGCGCAAATGGCCATCGTTGCTCCGCACGCGAAAATCGCTGCGCCAATTTTCCAAGCTGCAGGCGGAGCGCTTGAGCGAAGCGATATGGGCGTGTCTGTCCGCGGGCAAGATGTTGCGCAGCAAGAGACCGGGGTCGGCCAGAATCGCCTCCGGCGTCACCCGATCGATCTCGCGCACGTGCCCGCCGACAAAGCTGAAGCGGCCCCGCGCTTCGCGATCGCTGCGGTATTGGAAGACCACGCAGGGCAGTTCGTCGGTCATGTCGCGTATCTGCCGGTCAGCCTCGCGCAGGCGCGCCTCGGCCTCTATGCGGGCGCGCACGTCTATGGCTAGGGCTTCCAGCACGGCGGGACCGTCGCCGCTGGCCGGTATCAGCCGGATGTGAAACTCCACCGGAACGCGGCGCCGATCGGCGCCGACCACTTTGATGGGATAACTTCGCAAAATGCCCTGCTCTTTGAGCGCCCGTATCATTTCGGCGCGGTCAGCCGGGTTTTCGTAGAATCGCGATGTCGATTGGCCGATCAGATCTTCCGGTGCAGAAAACCCCATCATCCTGGCCATCGCGGGGTTGGCGGCCAAAATCAAGCCGGTCGGCAGGTCGGTTTGCAGATATCCCACCTCCATGTGGTCGAGCAGATTGCGGTAGCGTTCTTCGCTCTTGCGCAGTTCGTTTTCCGCGTTTTTGCGCTCGGTGATGTCCTGGGCAAAAACGGATACCGAGTGAACCCTGGCGTCGGCATCGATCACCGGGAAGTAATGGACCAGGAAATGCCGGCCGGCACGGCTGTCTTCCAATTGTCTCGCTTCGCCGCGTTCAACCACGTCGAAGAACACGCGCTTGCGTTGGGCAGTTACCTCCGGAGGAAAATGATCGAAGACCAGCGAACCGACCAATTCTTCTGCGCTCTTGCCGAGGCGTTCCGCGGCGGTGGGGTTTACCGCGAGCAAATAGCCCCGGCGGTCCATCAGAAACAGCGATTCCCGCGTGCCCTCGAGTATCGCCCGAAAGAGCTCATTGGTCTTGCGCAGCGCCTCCTCGGCGCGGCGACGCTCTGAAATGTCGCGCAACAACGTGATAAAGCGGGTTCCCGCGGGATGTACGATGCGGGAGCTGACCAGTTCGACGGCAAAGGTGTTGCCATCCTTGCGGCGCCCCGTGGCGATGCATGGGCGTCCCGAAAGGGTGGGCGGACAGCCGCCTTCGGCCCCCTGGGTGATGGTGTTCAGGTCGATCACCAGATCGGCCAGCGACTGGCCCCGCGCTTCGTCGGCGCGATAGGCGAACATGGCTTCCGCCGCCGGGTTGGCGGAGAGGATCTTGCCGGCGGCGTCAGTGGTCAAAATGGCTTCGGCAGCGGCGTCGTGAATGGCGCGGTAGCTCTGCGCCGCGCTGATCCCCTGGTCCTCACTCTCCCGTGGCGGCGTTTCTGGCGTCAAGGTTCGGGCAAACCAAGGCGCTTGCGTCGTCGCGGCAGCGGTTTTTGCTTGGGCGGCGCGCCGCTGCCTTGGCCAAAGAGTCGAAGCGACCAAACCCAGACCCAGGCTTGCGGCGGCGAGACCAAGCACCGACCAGGGCGCCGCGCCCGCAGGCCCACCCAAGCCGGCGAGCAAGGTGGCCAGCGAACTCACCGCCAAGCAGGCCGGAAGGCCCGCGGCGAGCCATGGCGGGACGCGGCTTCCCTGGCGGCGCAAAATCGCGAGGGCCAGCCCCGCAGCGACGAGCAGCAGCACGCCCAGGAGCGGCGCGACCCAAAAAGCGGTGGCAGCGCTTTCCCCGGCAGTTGCCGAAGCGCAGGCCAAGGGGCTGGCCAGAGCCAGCAGACCGGCTCGCGCCAGCTGAGTGGCGGGGGAAATATTTGGGGCGGACATGGCGGCCGGATGCGGTTTCTCGCGGGGGGTGTCAGTCGACCGTGAAATAAAAGCACGCGCCCTGGCCTGGCGTCGCCTCCGCCCAAACCCGCCCGCCATGCATGGTGACGATGCGTTTGACCGAAGCAAGGCCCACTCCGGTGCCCGGAAATTCCTCGGGTCGGTGCAAGCGCTGGAAAGCGCCAAAAAGTTTCGCGGCGTAGGTCATGTCGAATCCGGCCCCGTTGTCGCACACATAGAAATGGCGACCCTCGGTGTTGCTTCCTTGGCCGAAGGAAATCTTCGCCGGGGCGCGTCCGATCGTAAACTTCCAGGCGTTGCCCAGCAGATTCTCCAACACGATGCGCAGGAGCTGGGGGTCGGCATCGGCCACCAAAGGGGCCTCGATATTCCACTCAACCGGGCGCGCGGGCTCTTGGGCGGCCAGCGTCTGGGCGATGCTGCGCGCCAAGAGCCCGAGGTCCACCGGCTGGCGATGCACTTCGGCCCGCGCCACGCGGGCCAGCTCCAGCAGCTGATCGATCAGCGTCGCCATATGTTGCGCATTGGCGCGCACGCGATGGAGATAGCGCTTGCCGGTGTCGTCGAGCCCTTGGGCGTATTGGGCGAGCAGCAGTTCGCTGAAGCCGTCGATGCTGCGCAAGGGGGCGCGCAGATCGTGGGAAACCGAGTAGCTGAAGGACTCGAGCTCGCGATTCACCGCCTGCAATTCCGCGGTGCGATCGCGCACGCGCTGTTCGAGTGTGGCGTTGAGCGCTTCGATTTCCTGTTCGCGCGCCTTGCGCTCGGTAACATCCGAAACCGTGGCGATGACGCCGACGATTTCCCCTTCCGAGTCCCGCAGCGGTCCGTGCCGCCCCGCCGCCCAAACCTTGCGGCCGGTGCCGTCGAAGGCGACGCAAAGGTCCGGCAGCGTCACGGTCTCTCCGGTGAGGGCGCGGCGATAGGCATCAGTGACCAAATGTTTTCCGGCAAAATGCAGGCCCTCGTCGATGTGCTTGCCGAGGACCTGTTCGGCGCGGGCGCCGGTGAGCAGCTCCATGGCCGGGTTCCAGACGATGTAGCGCAGTTCCCGGTCGACCACCACAATGCCTTCGCGAGCGCTGTTGACGATTTGCCGGTTGAGTCGGCTCGTTTCGCGGAAGGCGCGCTGCGCCAGGCGGATTTCGGAAACGTCCTCGAAATTGAGTACTGCGCCGGAGACCTTTCCTTCGGTATCGAAAATTGGCATGGAACTCAAGGTCAGCCATTTGGTCCTGCCCTCGGGGTTTCTCAAGCCGGTGTCCACTTGGCGTATCGGTTGGCCTTGCTCCAGCGCCACGGTCAGACTGAGCTCTTCCGGAGCAAGTGCGACTCCATCGAGATCGATCTGGCGCCAGCGCTTGCCCAGATCGTGCCGGAAGTGCTGGCCCACTATTTCTTCTGCGGTCGCTTCCAGGATGGCGCAGGCCGCCGGGTTGGCATAACGAATCCGGCCGTCGGCGCCGACTTCCAGAACGCCGACGATCATCGATTCGAGGGTGTTGAGCAGCCGGCTTCGGGCCGCGGCCATCTGAGCTTCGGTGTCGCGCCTTGCGGTTACGTTGCGGGCGACGCACAGCACCATGGGTTCGGCTTTCGGCTTGGTTGCCACGCGGGTTGCCCGCATTTCATACCAGCTTTTGCCGGCGGGGGTCTTCAGGCAGAACTCTCGCGCCGCGGACTCGCCGCTCGAAGCGCAGGTGCGAATCGCCGCGCCAAGGCCGCGGTCCTCTTCCATCGGCAGGGCAAGCGCAATTTCGCTGCCGGTGCGCGGAGGCTCGGGCAAGCCCGAGGGAATCTCGCCGCTCAGCCATTCGACCAGCCGGCCCTGGCCGTCACAGGTGAACGCCAGGTCGGGGAATGCCGTCATCAGGGCGCGCAGGCGCGCTTCGCTTTCGGCCAACAGCGATTCGGAACGCCTCGTTTCTGTCACATCGAGGGAAAAAAGTACGACCGCGGTGACCTTGCCGGATTCATCCCGGACCGGGTAATGATGGGTTGAATAGATCCGTCCGGCGCGCTCGTCTTCACCGATGATCGCGCGGCCGCTATCGAGCACCTGGCCCACCCATGCCCGGCGCTGCGCAGCGATTTCGAAGGAATAGCGATCGGAGAGCTTGCTGCCGGTCAGTGCTTCTGGCGTGCTTCCCAGCCGCTTGGCGGCCGTGGCGTTGAGCGCCAGGACCCGTCCGTCGCGGTCGACCATGATGAGGGATTCGAGGGTCGCGTCAAGGATCGCCTGCAAGGCCTCTTTGTTCCTGCGGGCGTCGAATTCGGCTTGGCGCAGCGCGCTGACGTCGATCAGCACGCCTTCGATCAGACTGGGTTGCCCGGCGGCGTCGCGAACCAAAAAATCGCTAAGCAGAACGTGCAGAATGGTCCCGTCGAGCCGCTTCAAAGTGATTGGATAGTTATCGACATGCTCGTCTTGCAGCAGAATGCGCTTGAATCGTTCGCGCTCTTGAGGGTCGACAAAAAACTCCCGCGAACTGCGTCCCAGCAGCTCGCGCTCACTGCGTGCTCCCAAGAGGCGCACCAGGCCGGGATTAACCAGCCGCATGGTGCCGTCGTGGAAATCGGTTTGGGCATAACCCACGTTGATGGTTTGGAAGACGTGGCGGAACCGCTCTTCCGAGCGTCTGAGATCGGCTTCGGCGCGCTTGCGCAGGCTGATATCCACCACCACCCCGAGCAAGCGCGATGCCCGGCCTGCGGTGTCATGAAAGAGGCGGCCTCGGTATTGCAGCCAGCGAGGCTCTCCGCGGCCGGTAATGGCGCGCAGTTCGCCTTCCATTTCCGGAAATTCTTCGCTGCTGTGCAGCACCGACCGGATGGTGTCGCGCAAAGCATCTCGGTCCATTGGATCGACCAGCGGCAGGATCCCTTGCGTCAAGTCGATGCTTCCGGGCGGCCTTTCCAGCAGCTCGTAGACTTGATCGGACAAATAGACGCGGGCTTGCGCCAGATCCCATTCCCAGATCGCCGTGCGGGAGGACTCGAGCGCCAGCTTCAAACGCTCGTCGGCGCGCAACTGCTCGGTGATGTCCTCGACCACGATCAAACGCGCCGGGCGGCCGCGGTAGTTCAGTTCGTCGCGAGTGAGCCGGACGGTGATGATTTGGCCGTTCTTGACTTGGTGTCGCCAAATGCCGGCGCTGCCGCGAAGATGCGGCGCGTTTTCGAGGTATTGCTTGAGTTTGGGCAGGTCCTCGGGGGGGCGAATGTCGTCGATGCGCAAAGCCAGAAACTCCTCGCGCGAGTAGCCGTAATGTTCGATGGCGGCTTGATTGACGGCAAGGAAGGCGTGGGTTTGCGGATCGAAAACCCACATCGGCAGCGGATTGTCTTCGAAGATCCGGCGGTAATTTTCGGCGTTAACCTCAATCTCCCCGGCTCGCCGGCGCTGCAGCACAACCAGATAGATCCATGCGCCCGCGGCGGCGGCGATGAGCAAAGAGACTAGCGCGGCGCCGAGCAAATAGTTGGTGCGTCGCAGTCGCCAGTCAGCAAACGCGACCTCTTCGCTCACGCCGACGGTAACGACCAGCGGGTACTCGGCGAGCAAGCGGTAGCTGAAGAGGCGAGGGATGTGGTCGTAGCGGCTGGCGGCGAGATAATGCCCTTGGGGGCGGCTCTTGAGCAGTTCGAAAAGTACGCTCCCGGAAATGTTCTGCCCGGCGATGGCCTTGGGGTTGCCGGCGCGCGCGCGCACGTAGCCGTCCATTCCGGCCAAGGCGACTACGCCGTCTTGGCCGAGGCGGGCGCGGTCGAAGAGGTCGTAGTAATAACGCGGGTCCAGTGCTGCTGCGACCCGCTGTTCCTCGCCGCCGGCATCGCGAAGCACGCGTCCGAGCAGAAAAAGCGGGCGCTCCCCGGCTTGGGCGGGGAAGGGCTTGCCAAAGATGCGTTCGCGGAACTCGGCCCGGCGCAGAGCCTCGACAAAGGCGGGGTCATCCAAAGCCGTGAGCGTTTCTTGTCCGGCGCTGGAGAGCACTTCGCCCTTCGATCCGAGTTTCAGGACATAAGGTACGAGGGCCGATATCTCGGCGTTTGGACGCAGCCGTTCCACCACCGCCGCGGCCCCGCTTTCCACCGCGAGTTGCAGCAGATCATCGACGCGGCGCAGGGATGCGCTCACCGCCGCTTCGTAAGTGAGCGCCAGATTGGCGTTTTGGGTTTGTATGGCTTGGGTGGTCAGATCGTGCTCGGTGGCCACCCTGGTCAACACCGCAAACCAAACCACCAGCACCAGCAGCGCCGCGCTGGCGCCGATGCCGTAAAAAGGAAAGCGGCTTTCCGCCAGGTGGCGCAGAGAGTCCGGGGTGCGGTCGGGTTCGGCCATGATGGTGGAATTCGCTCAGCGAGATATTACGGCGCCTGGCGCAGAAAATGCAGCGAAAATGATGCTGCACCGCGACAAGGGCTCCGAATGGGCGGCTCAGGGGAGCGCCAATTTGCGCCAGAGCGTGCTTCGGCTGATGCCCAGCCTTTTGGCTGCTGCTGCTTGGTTGCCGCCGCATTCGTCCAGAACTTTGCGGATTTCGTCTTGCTCGGCCTGGCGTTGGCGGGCGCGAAGGCCGGGGGCTTGCTTGCCTGGCGGTGCGCCGGGAGCTGGGGCGGGCAGGATGCGGTCTAGCAGCGCCGGCGGCGGAACCAGGTCCTGGGGTAACTGGGCGACCACGACGGCGAGCCGTTCGATCACGTTTTCCAGCTGGCGCACATTGCCAGGCAGCGAGGCCGACGTCAAACGAGACAAAAGCAGGGGAAGCAGGGAAGCTGCCGAAGCGCCGGCGTGGTGGCGTCGCAGCGCCGACTCTAAGAAAGCGCCGGCGAGCACCGGCAGGTCTTCCGGCCGCTCTCGCAGCGACGGAAGAGGAAGTTGCAAGATGTCGAGACGATAATAGAGATCCTGGCGAAACCTTCCGGCGGCAATTTCGGCCGGAAGGTCGCGGTTGGTCGCAGCAATGACACGCACGTCGATTCGGGTTGCCTCGTTGCTACCCAGACGTAGGACTTCGCGTTCCTGCAGGACACGCAGGAGACGGGCTTGCAGGGCAATCGGCAACTCGCCGATTTCATCCAGGAAAATGCTGCCGCGGTGCGCGGCTTCGAAGAGCCCGGCCTTGCCGCCGCGGCGCGAGCCGGTAAAGGCGCCTTCTTCGTAACCGAAAAGTTCGCTCTCGAGCAATGACTCTGGAAAAGCACCGCAGTTGATGGCGACGAAAGGCTCTCGTCGGCGGGGACTTGCTTGGTGTATGCCTTGGGCAAAAAGCTCTTTGCCCGTGCCGGATTCGCCGGTGATCAGCACCGTGGCATCGGTGCGCGCATATTGTTCGGCGAGGGTGCGGGCGGAAGAGATGGCGGCCGAGATGCCCAGGATGTCTTCCAGTCGATATTTGGCGCTTGGCCGAGATTTTGGCGCCTGCTGCCGCAAATTGCGGTCGGCGCGCTGAATCGAGTTGGAGTCCTGGCAGGTGAGTACGGCGCCGCTGGCGATGCCTTGTTCCGCCAGCGGCAGGCGATTGGTGACCAGCACGCGCCGCTTGAGGCGCTCGATTCGCCCCAACTCCGCTTCGCGGGTGCGCAGCGTTTGGGTCAAGGAAAGCTCGGGAGCGATGTCAGAGAGCCGCTGGCCCAGAGCCCAGGTATCGCTGACATCCAGTAAGCGCGCCATGGCCGGGTTGATCGCTTGCACTCGCTCCTCCAGATCGACGGCAACCACGCCTTCATCGAGGTGTTGAACGATGCTGTTGAGCCATTCGCGCCGGCCCTCTTCGAGCCGCGCCACACGCGCGATTTCGAGGGCGTCGTCCAAGGCCTGGCGTACCGAGTTCGGAGAGTAGAGAAAGATGCCGGCGAGTCCCGCCTCTTCGGCGAGGCGAGTGATCATGCTGGAGCCCACGATCACTCGAAAGCCGGCCGCAGCGAGCTCGGCCACCCTCTGGGCGGCATCTTGAGGGGTGGTGTAGTAGCACTGCTCGATATCGAGCTTGAGCAGTTCCTTGACTTCTTCGAGTTCGGCGCTGATGGTCTGGTAGCTGAAAATGGCAATGTGTTCGCTTTGCTCCCGCGCCTTCACCAGCGCATGCAGAATGTCGAAACCGCTGACCTTGATCAGCACCACCGGGATGGGCAGGTTGTTGCGCAGAAAGGCACCGTTGGCGCCTGCGGCGATGAGGATGTCGAGTTCGCCGTTGCGGATGAGCTCGCGCGCTGCCTCCAGCGCATCGCCGAAGATCTTGTTGATAATGCGAATTTCGAGCTGGTTGTTGTAGTTCGGCAGGATGCCCGGCAGCATGCCGGTGAGGCTGAAACCCATCACACAAACGCGAGGCTTGCGCGCTTTGAGGCCGGTTCTTGGCGGGCTTGGAGGCATCCGTCGGAGTTTAGTGATTGCGTCTCAGAAATGCAACACAGTGTTGCATGAATGAAAATGGTTGAGCCCGGGCAGTCCGATGATCTCTCGGTGATCATTGATACATCAATGGCTTAGCCTCGATGTCGCGGCAGCGTGGTGAGCTGGCATAGCCATTGCTCAGCTAAGGCACACACTCTAAGGAGGGGCAAATGTCACAACCTCACTCTGCCGGCGCCAAGTTTCGCGCCGCCATTGCCGCCGAAAAACCGTTGCAGGTTGTCGGCACCATCAATGCCTATCACGCCATCATGGCGCAGAAGTCGGGTTTTCGCGCCATCTACCTTTCCGGCGGCGGGGTTGCCGCGGGTTCGCTGGGTGTGCCCGACCTGGGCATCAGCACACTCGACGACGTGCTGACCGATGTGCGCCGCATCACCGACGTTTGCGACCTGCCCTTGCTGGTCGATGTCGACACGGGTTTCGGCGGCGCCTTCAACATCGCCCGCACGGTGAAGTCGCTGATCAAGTTCGGCGCCGGGGCGCTGCACATCGAAGACCAGGTGCAGGCCAAGCGTTGCGGTCATCGCCCCAACAAGGCCATCGTCAGCAAGGACGAAATGGTCGACCGCGTCAAAGCGGCGGTCGATGCCCGCTTCGATCCCGACTTCGTGATCATGGCCCGCACCGACGCCCTCGCGGTCGAGGGCCTGCAATCGGCGGTCGATCGCGCTTGCGCCTGTGTCGAGGCCGGTGCCGACATGATTTTCCCCGAGGCCATGACCGATCTGGCGATGTACAAGGCCTTTGCCGCCGCGGTGGGCGTGCCGGTGCTCGCCAACATCACCGAGTTCGGCGCGACGCCGCTTTACACCACCAGCGAACTGGCCGCGGCCGACGTGAGCCTCGTGCTTTATCCGCTTTCCGCCTTCCGTGCCATGAACAAGGCGGCGCTCAATGTCTATCAGGTGCTGCGGCGGGAGGGCACACAAAAAGGTGTGGTCGATACCATGCAGACCCGCGCCGAGCTCTACGAGTACCTCGGTTATCATGCCTTCGAGCAAAAGCTCGATGCGTTGTTTGTCAAAGACCGCGCTTGACCCGGCGCGGGTGAACCACAAGAGGAGAAGTCCATGAGCACCGAAACCGCCGGCACCGCCGGCAAGCCCAAAAAATCCGTGGCGCTCTCCGGCGTCACCGCCGGCAACACCGCGCTGTGCACCGTCGGGCGCACCGGCAACGACTTGCATTACTGCGGCTATGACATCCTCGACTTGGCCGAGCATTGCGAGTTTGAAGAGGTCGCCTACCTGCTGATCTACGGCAAACTCCCCAACGCCGCCGAGCTCGCCGCTTACAAGACCAAGCTGCGCGGCTTGCGCGGCCTGCCTGCGGCGGTGCAGGACGCCCTGGAATGTGTCCCGGCCGCGGCTCACCCCATGGATGTGCTGCGCACCGGTTGTTCGGTGCTGGGCACGGTGCTGCCGGAGAAAGACGACCACAACCTTGCCGGGGCGCGCGACATCGCCGACCGGCTCCTGGCTTCCTTCGGCTCGATGCTGCTCTACTGGTACCACTTCACCCACAACGGCCGGCGCATCGAAGTCGAAACCGACGACGATTCGATTGGCGGCCACTTCCTGCATCTGCTGCACGGACGGCGCCCCTCGGCGCTGTGGGAGCGGGCCATGCACACCTCGCTGGTGCTCTACGCCGAGCATGAGTTCAACGCCTCCACCTTCGCCGCGCGGGTGATCACCGGCACGGGCTCCGACTTCTACGCGGCGATCACCGGCGCCATCGGCGCGCTGCGCGGGCCCAAACACGGCGGCGCCAACGAGGTCGCCTACGAGATTCAGAGCCGCTACGACAACCCCAACGAGGCCGAAGAGGACATCAAGCGGCGCATCGCCAACAAAGAAATCGTCATCGGCTTTGGCCACCCGGTCTACACCGTGTCCGATCCGCGCAACAAGGTGATCAAGGAAGTCGCCAGGAAGCTCTCCCAAGAGGCCAAGAGCATGAAGCTCTTCGACATCGCCGAGCGCCTGGAAGGCGTGATGTGGAACGAGAAGAAGATGTTCCCCAACCTCGACTGGTTCAGCGCCGTGAGCTACCACATGATGGGCGTGCCCACCGCGATGTTCACGCCGCTGTTCGTGATCTCGCGCACCAGCGGCTGGTCGGCGCACATCGTCGAGCAGCGCGTCGATGGCAAGATCATTCGTCCCAGCGCCAATTACACCGGCCCTGAAGACCTCGCTTTCGTGCCCATGGCACAACGTCCGTGAGAGGCGCCACGCGCCATTGACCCATCTCGCATCTTTTATCCAAGGAAAAAAGCATGAGTTCGCACATCAGCAACGTCCGCCCCAAACCCGACAAAGTCCTGGTGGATATCGTCGATTACGTCACCAAGTACAAGATCAAGAGCAAGCTCGCTTATGAAACCGCGCGCAACTGCCTGATCGACACCTTGGGCTGCGGCCTCGAAGCGCTCGAATATCCGGCCTGCACCAAGCTCCTGGGGCCCATCGTCCCCGGCACGGTGGTGCCCAACGGCGCCAAGGTGCCCGGCACCCAATTCCAGCTCGATCCGGTGCAGGCCGCCTTCAACATCGGCGCCATGATCCGCTGGCTGGACTTCAATGACACGTGGCTGGCCGCTGAATGGGGCCACCCCTCGGACAACCTGGGCGGCATCCTGGCGATGGCCGATTGGCTGTCGCGCAATGCCATCGCCGCGGGCAAGAAACCCCTGGTGATGAAAGACGTGTTGACCGGCATGATCAAGGCGCACGAAATCCAGGGCTGCATCGCGCTGGAGAACTCCTTCAACAAGGTGGGCCTCGACCACGTGGTGCTGGTGAAAGTGGCCTCCACCGCGGTGGTCGCCGAAATGTTGGGCCTGACCCGGGACGAGATCATCAACGCGGTCTCGCTCGCCTGGGTCGACGGCCAATCCTTGCGCACTTATCGCCACGCGCCCAACACCGGCTCCAGGAAGAGCTGGGCGGCGGGGGATGCCACCAGTCGCGCGGTGCGCCTGGCGCTGATGGCCAAGACCGGTGAGATGGGCTACCCCTCGGTGCTCTCGGCCAAAGTCTGGGGCTTTTACGACGTGCTTTTCAAGGGCCAACCTTTCAAGTTCCAGCGGCCCTACGGCTCGTATGTGATGGAAAACGTGCTGTTCAAGATTTCCTTCCCCGCCGAGTTCCATTCGCAAACCGCGGTGGAAGCGGCGATGACCCTGCATCACGAGCTCACCAAGCAGGGTCGGAGCGTGGAGGACATCAAAAAAATCACCATCCGCACCCATGAGGCCTGCATCCGCATCATCGACAAAAAAGGCCCGCTCAACAACCCCGCCGACCGCGACCATTGCGTGCAATACATGGTCGCCGTGCCGCTCATTTTCGGCCGCCTCACCGCTGCCGACTATGAAGACTCGGTCGCCAACGATGCGCGCATCGACGCCCTGAGGGACAAGATCGTCTGCGTCGAAGATCCGGCATTCACCAAGGACTACCACGACCCCGAGAAGCGCTCCATCGCCAATGCCCTCACCGTGGAATTCAAGGACAGCAAGAAGCTGAAGGAAGTCGTCGTCGAGTACCCCATCGGCCACAAGCGCCGCCGCAAGGACGGCATACCGCTGCTGGAGGCCAAGTTCAAGGTCAACCTGGCGCGGCGCTTCCCGGTGAAGCAGCAGAAGGCCATTCTGGAGGTGTCGCTGGATCAGGATCAACTGGAGAAGATGCCGGTCAATGAATATGTCGACCTGTATGTGATTTAAGAATACCGGCGCGGGGCGGCGTCGTCGCCCCGCGTCTTCCGAATTGCTTTAAGGAGGCATCATGGGCGCCAAGTACGAAGCGTTTTATCGCGAATCGATCGAGCATCCCGACACTTTTTGGGCGAAAGAGGCTCAGCTCATCGATTGGCACAAGCCTTTCTCGCAGGTGCTGGACTATTCCAAGCCGCCATTCGCCAAGTGGTTCGTGGGCGGCGAGACCAACCTGTGCCACAACGCGGTCGACCGGCATCTGGTCGAACGTGGCGACCAAAAGGCGCTGATCTACATCTCCACCGAGACCGAGCAGCAGCAGATCTACACCTATCGCGAACTCCATCGCGAAGTGAACCGCGTCGCGGCGATGCTGCAAAGCCTGGGCGTGGGCAAGGGCGACCGGGTGCTGATCTACATGCCGATGATTCCCGAAGCGATCTTCGCCATGCTCGCCACGGTGCGCATAGGCGCCGTCCACTCGGTGGTGTTCGGCGGCTTCGCCGCGGCCAGCCTCGCCACGCGCATCGATGACGCCCAGCCCAAGGTGATGGTCACCGCCGACGCCGGCATGCGCGGCGGCAAGGCAGTGCCCTACAAGCATCTGGTCGATGAATCGCTGCGCCTGGCGCAATCTCCGCCCAAGAGCGTGCTCATCGTGAACCGTGGCCTGGACCCGGGCATGCCGCTCACCGCCGGGCGCGACATCGACTACGCGGGTCTGCGCGCCAAACATCTGGAAGCCGAAGTGCCCGTGACCTGGGTCGAATCCTCGCATCCTTCCTACATCCTTTATACCTCGGGCACCACCGGCAAGCCCAAAGGCGTGCAGCGCGACACCGGCGGTTATGCCGTGGCGCTGGCGGCGTCGATGAAACACATCTATGCCGCCAATCCCGGCGAGACTTATTTCTCCACCTCGGACATCGGCTGGGTGGTGGGCCATTCCTACATCGTCTACGGGCCGCTTCTGAACGGCATGGCCACCGTGGTCTACGAAGGCCTGCCCATCCGCCCCGATCCGGGCATCTGGTGGAAGATCGTGCAGGACTACAAGGTGAGCGTCGTCTTCTCGGCGCCGACCGCCATCCGCGTGCTGAAGAAACAGGATCCGGCCTGGCTCAAGAAATACGACATCTCCAGCCTGCGTCACTTGTTCCTCGCCGGCGAGCCGCTCGACGAGCCCACCGCACGCTGGGTCGAAGACGCCCTGGGTGTGCCGATCTACGACCACTACTGGCAGACCGAAACCGGCTGGGCCATTCTCACCGGCGTGCCCGGCATCGAGAAAGCACCGACCAAGCCGGGCAGCCCCTCGTTTGCCGCTTACGGATATAACGTGAAGCTCCTGAAGGAAGTCACCGGCGAAGAAATCACCACACCCGATGACAAAGGTGTGGTCGGCATCATGCCGCCGCTGCCTCCGGGTTGCCTGTCCACGGTGTGGGGGCAGGATGAGCGTTTCGTGCAGACCTATTTCACGAGCTTCAAGGACAAGCTCATCTACTCCACCTTCGATTGGGGCATACGCGATCAGGACGGCTACTACTTCATTCTCGGACGCACCGACGATGTCATCAACGTCGCCGGCCATCGCCTGGGAACGCGCGAAATCGAGGAAGCGGTGAGCGCGCACCCGGCCATCGCCGAAGTGGCCGTGGTTGGTGTGGCCGATCAATTGAAGGGCCAGATGCCGCTGGCTTTCGCGGTGGTCAAAGACGCTTCCAAGGTGGCGACGCCGGAAATGCGCGCCGCGCTCGAAAAAGAAGTGATGGGCGTGGTCGACAAGGAGTTGGGTGCCATTGCCAGGCCTTCTCGGGTGCACTTCATCAACCAGTTGCCCAAGACGCGCTCGGGCAAGGTGCTGCGACGTTCCATTCAGGCCATTGCCGAAGGCCGCGATCCGGGCGACCTGACCACCCTCGACGATCAGGCCGGTATCGAGCAGATCAAAGCGGCGGTGACATCGAAGTAGGTTTTGCCTGCCGGCGTCGCGGACAGCCGCCGGGTTACGGTTGTCCACGATAGACGACGCCGGCAGTCCTTTTTTAGAGTATGGGCATTAGCGGGCGAGGTCGCTGAAGACGAGGCAAGGAGGCGGCAGCTTGCCCGCGGTCGCGAGGGACACGGGCTGGGAGGCGTGTTCCTGGTAATGCTCGGTGCCGTGTGGCGCCGGCTTGGTAGGCCAGGAGGGAACATGTCGCTCTTCACCGCCGAGGGGTCCGTGGCCGCGGTTCGGGTGGGTGCGCGTGCTCGCGCGCCCGACGGATTTGGCCCAGAGGGGAAGGAAGCGACCGCCGTCGCGCAGCCTGCCTGCCTGCCCCGGCATGGCGAAGACGGTCTCGCGCAAGCACTTTTCGCCGACCTGGAAAACACCATCCAGGACCACGAATATGGCGCCGCGACGCTGCCCGCGGAGCGCTTCTTGGCCACCCCCTTGGCGGTGGAGCGGCTTGCGCGCGACCAGCGCGTCGCGGTGTGTCTCGACCTCATGACCTGGGCGATCAAGACCGGCGTGGCGCAGGTGAGTTTTGCCCTGCAGCGCAAAGCGCTGGCCGCGCTGGCGGCGCTGCCGGCGGGCAGTGAAGCGCGAGTGCGCGGCGAACTGCGCTTGATTTTGCTGCAAGCCGAGCGCGCGAGGCATGCCAGCGACGTGCCGGCCCATTTCGACGCCACCAGGCGCGCCGTGAGTCATCTGCTCCAGCATCGCCAGCAATTGGGTGCCGAGGAGCGGTATCTCGTGGTCTGGGAAATCGCCCGTTTGATCGGCTTCAACGGCCAGCGCGAGGCCGCATCCAGAATGGCTCGCCGTTTGGCCGATTTCGCCGCCGCAAAACTGGGCGAACCGGAGCAGGTCGAAAGCGCCATCTTTGCCCATTCCGTGCTGCTCGACCTCCCGGGGGCGATCACCGCCGCCCTGGGGCTCGCCTTGCCGCGTATCGGGGAGGGCGACGACCCCATGGGTTCATTGGCGCGAGTTCAGGATCGGCTGAGCGATTTGCGCGATCAGGCAGGGCGGGCCGCATCGGTCGGTGTGCCGCGCTGGGCCGAAGGATGGGCCTATCGCGCGCGCTGCTGCTTCACCACGATGGAGTGGGCGCTGGGCGGTGGACGGCCGGATCAAATGATCGCGGCCATGCAGAGCGGCTTTCCGGAGATGCGCCGGAAAGGAAATTTCTGCCGCCAGCGCGACCGCGAAATTTCCCTCGGCCTGTCGAAACTCGCCGCCGACCGCGCGGCCACACTGCTGCGCGAAGCGCCCGATCAGCAGACCCAAGAAGGAATCGAAGGCGACTATCTCCTGGCGGCGCAGCACGCGCTGGCCGGGCGCGATGCCAAAGCGCTGGCCGCTTACGCGCGCTATGCCGCGGGCGCGCATCGTCGCGTCCTGATCGGGCAGCGCGCGATCTCGGCTGATCTGCTGGCGACGGGCGAAGTTTTGCTGGCCTTGCCGATCCGATCGCCACGGGTGACCCCGGGGCAAGACCCCATCCGCGTCGTTTGCCGGAGCGTGCGTCTGGTCATGGAGCAAGGGCCATCCGCGGCGTTGGGGGATGTGGCGATGGAACAGGGTTTGAGTGCCCGCCGCGTGCAGCAAGCCTTCAAGAGCGTCGGCCTGGAAGCCCCGAGCCGCTTTCTGCGACGCCTGGACGACAACGATGCGCCGCGGTGAGCGTCAGACCGGTCCGAGCATGATCGAGGTGCTGGCGGCTCGCGCGATGCTCGCCGTCGCGAAGTGGAATCACCTGCCCAGGCGCGGGACAACACGTTTGGCCTTGAGTTGTGCGTTGACGTGGCAGGAGCGCAAGTGACCGCTCAGAGCGTGACCGAAGCGCGGCGCAAGTCCGGCGCATTGGCCTTGGAGCCCGGTGCGCCGCCGGGTGCCTGGCGCGTGGTCGCGGAATCGCCCGCTCTGCCCGGGCACCTCCTGTCATGCGCTCCCATGGACGGCGAGGCGCAGGCGCTATTGACCGAGTTGGACCGGGCGGTCAAGCACACCGATTTTCACGCCGCGCGTCGGGTCCTCGAGCGCTTGTTCGCCGCCTGCGGCATGTTGGATCAGATCGCCGCCGAAGAGGCGCTGCGTATGTGTCTCCTGGCCATGGAAACGGCCACCCTCGGCGGCGATCCGCATGCCAGCCTCCGCGCCCAGCGCCTGGTCATGGCGCAACTGGAAGGCTTGCCGCCGGAGAGCGAGAGCCGCGTGCGCGCCCAATTGCGTATGCTCGAACTGCAGGCGGAGCGCGCCCGCTTCTATGGCGATGTTTGGAGCCAGTTTGCCGCGGTGAAACAGGCGGCGCACTTTCTGCTCCTGCACCGCTTTCGGCTGCCGGCGAGTTGCCGTTATGCCGTGGTCTGGGAAATCGTCGAGTTGTTGTCCAATTGCGGGCTGCGGGGCGCCGCTTACCGGCTCGGCCAGCGCATGGCCGAGCTCGCGGCGACGGAGTTGGCGGCCGACGCCCCGGTCGAGAGCAGCATCCTCGCGGACGAAGCCTTGTTCGATCTGCCCGGAATCATGACCCAGGGGCTGGGCCTGTCCTTGCCGCGCATCGGGGCGAGCGAGGCGATTCTGCCCCAGCCCAAAGCGGTGCAACTCAAATTGGAGGAACTCCATCGCCTCGCGCGCCAGGCGGAGGAAATCGGCCTCGGGCATTGGGCGGGCGGCTGGACGTATCGCGCCCAGCGTTCGCAGGACATCATCTCCTGGGCACTGGGGGGAGGCTCGGCACGCAGGCTGATCGCGACCATGCATCGCGGTCTCGAGCACACCCGGGTTGCGGGGCTTTTTGCCCGACAGAGTGAACGCGAGCGGTTTCTCGAATTCTCCAAACTCGCAGCCGACGGCGCCGGGCGCAAGGCCCCAAGTGAGCCCTGTCGCCCCCCCATGTTTGGCGGAATGGAAGGCGACTATCTCGCGGCGGCACAACATACCCTGGCCGGCCGAAGCGCGGAAGCCCTGGCCGCCTACGCCCGCTATGCCCATGCGGCGCATCGACGGGCAATGATTGGCCAACAGGTTTTGGCTGCCGATCTCCTGGCCATCGGTGAAGTGCTGGTGGCCTTGCCCAAGCGGCTTGCCTTGACGCCCAAAGGCAAAGACCCGATACGCCTGGTATGCCGCAGCGTTCGCCTGCACACCGAGCAAGGCCCCAGCGCGTCCTTGGAGGATATTGCGGCCGAGCAGGGCCTGAGCCTGCGCCGCGTGCAGCAAGCCTTCAAAACGGTCGGCCTGGCGAGCCCCAGCCGTTTTTTTGCTCGTCTGAAGAGCGGCGAGACCGGCGGCAACGAGCAGTAGGCCTGCATTTCCCGCATCTTCGTGCAAGAGACGCGAAATCATTTCGCTTGCCTCTGGCCGGGCACTCGCGCTTTATCCATAGTCGCAGTGGGATGAAGCGGGCGTGTCGATGGCGCGGCGCGCTTCACTTCGGTTCGCTGGCGCTGGAGGGGTGCGAGGATGATCGGAGAGACAGCGTCTGCCCTGGGTATGCGGGAAAAACCCGCCCCGAGCGGAGGCCCAGCTGGGGAGACTTGCGGCGCAGGGGTGCGCGCTCTGCTGGTCGAGGACGACTTCGCCATTCGCGAGGCGGTGTTCCGGCGCCTGCGCGATAGCGGTTTCGAGGTCATGCCGGTGGTCGACGGCGAGACCGCGTTGCAGGAGGGCCTCGCCCGCAGCTTCGATATCATCATCCTGGACCTCGGGCTACCCAAGCTTTCGGGCTTCGAGGTGATCCGCGGCTTGCGCGCCGCCGGCAAAGACACGCCCATCATCGTGATCACGGGGTCGGCGTCCTCGACGGACTGCGTGACCGGGCTCGATGCCGGAGCCGACGACTACCTCGTCAAGCCTTTCTTCCTGGACGTTTTCCATGCGCGCGTGCAGGCGCTGACGCGCCGCTACCGGGCCAACTGGACGAGCCGAACGACGGTCGGCCAACTCGAATACGATCACCACCGCCGCGCTTTCCATGCCCACGGCGGGCCGGTTTTTTTTACTCGCCGCGAAGCGGACATCCTGGCTGCGCTGATGAACCCGCCGGGGGAACTGGTGCGCAAGGACTATCTGGTGCGGAGTCTGTCCTGCTGGGACTATTCGGTGACCGCGAATCTGGTCGAGGTTTATGTCCACAAGTTGCGCCGGCGGCTCGCGGACCTCGGGGTGGAAATCAGCACCATCCGTGGCCTGGGTTATGTGATGAAACCTTTGGAAGAGGCGGAAGCGAGCTTGCCGACGCCGGCCGTCGCGCAATGAACCGGTGTCTGGCGGTTTCTCGCAGTTCGGGCGGGCCCCGCCGGCCGAGTCGGGACCGACAGGCGCACTCCATTCAGCTTGAATTAAGGAAACGGAGTAGAGAATAACCTTCGGGAATCGCCGGAGGTCGCCCGTCACTCAGACCTCAAGTCTTCACTTCCCCGGAGAAGAAATGTGTCGAAGAGAAGATTTTGCGGGATTGATAACGGGGCGCGCCTCTTTGTTCCTGGCGGGGAATCTGCAAGGGGTTTCTCTCCTGGCTGGTATTAGGGTTTGTCCGGCCTTCCAATGACTGAGCAAGCCACTGCCGCGCTTTCGGGTGAGCCGAGCAAGGGGGCGCCTTCGGCGTCGCCACCCGAAACCGAAAATGAACGCGATGCCGCCATACGCGTGCTGGTGGTGGAGGACGACCTCGCCATTCGGCAGGCGGTGTTCAAGCGGCTGCGCGACGCGCAATATGAAGTCACCGCGGTGATCGACGGTGAAGCCGCGCTGCGTGAAGGACTCGCCCGCAACTTCGATGTGATCGTGCTCGACTTGGGTTTGCCCAAGCGCTCGGGCTTCGAGGTGATTCGCGGTTTGCGTGCTGCCGGTCGGGATACCCCCATCGTGGTGATCACCGGCTTTGCCTCTTCCGCCGATTGTGTCGCCGGGCTGGAGGCGGGTGCCGACGACTACCTCGTGAAGCCCTTTCGACTCGACGAACTCGATGCGCGGGTGCATGCCCAGATCCGCAGATACCGGTCGAACTGGAGCCGGCGTATCGCCGTGGGGCAGATCGAATTCGATCGGCACCGGCAGGCCTTTTATGCCAATGCCGCACCTTTGCTGCTTTCGCGCCGCGAATCGGAAATCCTCGCGCTGCTTTTGAACCACCCAGGCGAGTTGGTGCGCAAGCAGGCCCTGGTGAGCCACCTGTCCTGCTGGGATCATTCGGTGACCCCGAATCTGGTCGAGGTCTACGTTCACAAGCTGCGGCGGCGTCTGGCCGAATTCGGCGTCGAAATCGCCACCATCCGCGGTTTGGGCTATGTCATCGCGCCCGCTGAAGGCAACGGCGGCAAATCGGCCGGGTCGCGGCGTGAGGCGTGATCCGGGGCGTCGCCTGCATCTCGATTCCGGCGAAGCTGCCGGTGCGTTCTTGGAAACGCACGCCCAGCCTTTGCCGCTCGTTGAACCCTGGTCCGGACCGGAAGCCAGCCCGGCGCGCAAGTCGCTGCTCGCCATGGCCGTACATTTCATACTGCTCGGTTTCATCATCGTGTGGTCCGCCACCTTGATCGTGGTGTTCTTTGCGCTTGCCGAGGGCGAGGACCGGCAATTCGACTCGCGGCTGCGCAACGCCGCCGACCAGGTCGTCTCCTGGCTCTATGCGCAAACCCCGAACCAGTTGGATCCGGACGCGATGGTGCTCTTCAATTTGTTCACCGAGCAGGGCTTTCGGGTCGAGCGATCTTTGTCGCTGGTGTTAGGCTCTTCCGGCCGTTTTCTGCTCAACGGCCATTCGTCCCACAATGGTCTCGATCTCAAGGCCTGCCACACTTCCGACTGGGAGGTCTGGAACTATGGCGCCGACGGCCAGACCATGCGCGCCCTGTGCCGCATGGTGGCGCCCTCGGCGGTGGCGCCCAGCAACCTGATCGTGCTGCTGACCACGCCGGTCGAAAGGCACGAGAAGCGCATTCTCGAAATCTACTCCGCGGCGGCCGGACCGCTGGTGATCGGCGCGGTGTTGAGTCTCATCCTGGTTTTTGCCGCGCTGCGCCGCTCACTGGCGGAATTGCGCAAGCTCCAGGCGCCGTTGCACATGCAGGGTGGCGTGATCGACTGCCAGCCCTTGCCCATGGGAGGCTGCCCCCGGGAGGTCTTGCCGCTGGCCGAAGCTTACAGCCGACTGCTGCGTGAAGCGGATACCAAACATGCTTCGGAACGCCGCTTCCTGGGGAACGCCGCGCATCAACTGCGAACGCCTCTCGCCGGATTGACCGCCCAAGCCGAACTGGCCCTGGCGAGCCCCGATGAGACCTCGCTGCGCGAAGGCATGGCCATCATTCGGGATCGCGTCGATGCCATCGCGCGGTTGATCACCCAGTTTCTCACTTTGGCCCGGCTGGAGGAGCACGACCGGCTGCGCGCCGGATTTCGATCTTTCGACATCGGCAAGGTCTGCGAAGAGGTGGTGCTCAAATATGCCTCCGCCGCGAAGGCGCGGCGCGTCGATCTGGGCGTCGAGGGTGCCATGGAGCTGCCGCCGGTTTATGGCGACCCGCTGCTGATCGGCGAAATGCTCGCCAATCTGGTGGACAATGCAATCAAATACACGCCGCCGGGTGGTACCGTCACCCTCGCCGCGCACCTGTCGGCCGGCGACGATGAGATCGAACTGCGGGTGGAGGACAACGGCCCCGGCATGAGCGCCAAAGATATCGTCGGCGCGTTCGTGCCCTTCTCGCGGCCCGCGGGCCAAACCGCCTCCGGCAGCGGGCTGGGTTTTTCCATCGTCCAGGAAATCGCCGCCATACACGGCATTACCTTGCGCATTCGCGCCGCTACGCCACATGGCGGCACCCTCGTCACGGCGGCGCTGCCGCGTTTGAGCCGGAGTGAGGCGGCAAGGAGGGCCGATCGTGGCCACGCTGGCTGACGCCCTGCTGGCGGCGCAGCGCGAACCCCGTGCCCGGCAGGGCGAGAGCCGGGAGAGCCCGCAACAATACCTGCGGGTGCGCTATTTTCTGGCCGGCGTGCTGATCATGCTCCTGGGCGGCGGGCTCGTGCTGTATGCCGAGTGGAACGGTCTCGTGCGCTCCGGCGCGGCGATGAAGTTGATTCTCTGCGCGCTTGTGTTTCAGGGAGGGCTCGCCGCGGTGTTTTTCTCCGGGCTCAATCTGCGCTTTTCGGACAAGGCCTTGACGGTCATTCAGGTTTTTGCGTATCTGTCTTTCGAGTCGGCGATGGTCTTGATCGCGGCACCCCTGCGGCACGTCGTCCTGATTTGGTTTTGTCTGTCCCTCACCATGAGTCTGACCACCATCCGCTTTGGCGAAGCGATACTGGTGTCGCTCCTGGCGCTGAGCGGCTATCTCGCGGCCGTGGCCATGCTGGCGCGTTGGGGCGAGATCGCCTTCTATTTTCCAGCGGAAGTCTTCGCCACCGGAACCTTTCTGGCCTACCTGATCGTCTTTTGCGCCGCCGCCAAGTATCTGGAAGCCAGGCGCCGCTTCGCCCGCGACCAGCGCCAGGCGACCACGCCGCTGACCCGCCCCGAGCTGGGCCCGGATACTCCGGTGCGTGAACTGCGGGCCAACGATTTTTTGCATTGGCTGCGCCAATTCCAGCAGGAACCCGGCGAGCGCCACCTCGCCCTGACCGAGTTCAACCTGGTGAATGCCCGGCTCATCCTCGCCGAACAAGGGCGCCATGCCCTGCGCGCGGTGGAGCGGCAAATGGTGGCGCACTTGCGCACGGCGCTGCGCTCCGGCGCCCTGTTGTGCGCCAGCGGCGAGGGCAAAATTTGGGCAATTCATTTCGCGCCCTCCCAAGCCAACGCCCTTGCTCAGGCGCAGGCCTTCTGCCGGGAGGAATCCGACACCGTGCTGGTGCTGCCCGGCACGCCCAAACCCGTCGCCGTGCAGTATGCCAGCCGCACCGAGGCGATCGGCTGAGGGATCGGGCTCGTCTTCGCCGGTGGTTCTGAGTCGGGCCTTCGGTTCACTCCTTCTCCAGAAGACGGGTATTCGTCGACGCTTGTTGTAGAGCGCTTTGCCGACCCATGCTGCATCCATCCAGACAATCGCAAAAGCGTGTCGGTTCTGTCTTCCTGGTCACGTAAGCTACACTCATCGATAAACGCAGCGCATCCTGCCGGATGCCGTGCTGGTGGGAGGAACCGCCTCGGCAATCCACGCAGAGCATCGCTTCTCGCGTGGCGCCGACCATGCGCTGACCGATCTGCGCCATCGCTTTGACGAAGTGCTGGCCGAGAACAGGAGGATGACCGAGAGGCTGGTGAAGTGGATCGGGCAGCAGGCGCTGAAACGCAGCTTCAGCTCACTGGCCGACGAAACCAGCATGGTCGAAGGGAGGAGGGTATTCACTGACCCAGTTTCACCCCACTTTTGCCAAAACGCTGAGAAGTGAAGTTCATCGGACTTCCGAGTGGGCCTGACGGTCGCTCCACCATGGCCAAACTCCTTCCCCCTCGATGGGGGAAGGCGGGGATGGGGGTGGAACCATCGGCTCGGTGTTTTGCGTCTGCCCCACCTCACCCCAGCCATCACCCCCCACCCTGTCCCTCCCCCGCTGGCGCGGGAGAGGGGACGTTGTGGTGGGCAGGAGGTGAGGGCGGTTGCGCCAAGCGGGAAATCGGCGATGGCGCAGTCGGCAAGCGGGACACCGCCGATTGCAATTGCACTGACCGTCCCTGCGAGCGCACTACCTCCCCCCATCGAGGGGCAGGGGATTTCACTCTTCGAGGAGTGGGCGAAGGCGGCCTTCTCGCCCTCGTGGCGAGGGGGATTTCACGCTTCGAGCAGCGGGCTCGTGGGACCTTGGTGTGGGCCTGACGGTCGCTCCACCATGGCTTAACTCCTTCCCCCTCGATGGGGGAAGGCGGGGATGGGGGTGGAACCATCGGCTCGGTGTTTTGCGTCTGCCCCACCTCACCCCAGCCATCACCCCCCACCCTGTCCCTCCCCCGCTGGCGCGGGAGAGGGGACGTCGTGGTGGGCAGGAGGTGAGGGCGGTTGTGCCAAGCGGGAAATCGGCGATGGCGCAGTCGGCAAGCGGGACACCGCCGATTGCAACTGCACTGACCGTCCATGCGAGCGCACTACCTCCCCCCATCGAGGGGCAGGGGATTTCACGCTTCGAGGAGTGGGCGAAGGCGGCCTTCTCGCCCTCGATGGCGAGGGGGATTTCACGCTTCGAGGAGCGGGCTCGTGGGACCTTGGTGTGGGCCTGACGGTCGCTCCGCCATGGCCAAACTCCTTCCCCCTCGATGGGGGAAGGCGGGGATGGGGGTGGAACCATCGGCTCGGTGTTTTGCGTCTGCCCCACCTCACCCCAGCCATCACCCCCCACCCTGTCCCTCCCCCGCTGGCGCGGGAGAGGGGACGTTGTGGTGGGCAGGAGGCGCACCGACACGCCGATTCCTGCTCACGAAGAATCCAGAAGAACCATACCGTGAAGCCTTGAGGCCTTGGTGACTCAAATCGCGGCAGCGACGCAGAAGTCTCAGTCCCTTTCGTGAGCGCCAGGCCGGGGTTCACGCCCGGCGCGATGCCGTGGGCGACTCCAGGGTTTCCAGGAATTCCGCCAGGGCGGCCAAGGGCTCTTTGCGGTCGAAGAGGGCGCCTGCCTGCTCGCGCAAGGCCGATCGCCGCTGGCTGGAGTTGCCGCCGCCATCGAGTACACCCGCGGCGATGTCGAGGTAATCGGCCTCGTCCCGCGCGACCCATTCCGGTGCGCCCATGAGCCTAAGCATGGCGGCGCTCTGCCGGCCGCGCAGGTAACGGCCGGGCAGCGTGACCATAGGCAGGCCGCAGGCGAGGGCATCGAGGCTGGTGTTGCCGCCCGACCAGTGCAAGGTGTCGAGCATCAGATCGCTGGCGAGGTTGACGCGAAGATAGTCCTCGCGCTTCAGAAAGGGCAGGACGATCACCCGTGTTGCGGCATCCACGCCATGCCCTTCCAGCACCTTGCCGAGCCTGCGCAAGAGCCGCTCGGTGAGGAGACGATGCGGCCCGTTGAAGAGCACAAGCTTCGCCTGCGGCCGGGCCGACAGCAACTGGGCCACCAAAGAATCATTGTCGGGGTGGATCTTGAAGGGCGACTGCGGCAGCAACAAGAGCTCCGCATCGAGGGGCAAACCGAGGCTCGCCCGATCGGCATCCGGCGGCACCGGCGGCCGCGGGTAGCTTGTGCCGATGCCGGGAAGGCGGAAAAGTTTTTCGGTGTAGTGGGCCTCGCCACCGGGCGGCTCCATTGCGTCGCTGGAAAAGTAGTAGTCGATCGTCGCGTGCCCGCTGGTGACCGGGTGTCCCCAGGCCGCGCATTGCACCGGAGCGAGGCGCAGGGCGGCCAGCAGAAAGCTTCTGCCGTCCATGCCCAGCTCCGGGTAAATCAGCACGTCCAGTCGATCACCGCGAATCGCCGCGGCGATATCGGCCAACGATCGCTCGGAGAGCGCCCGCAGCGCCTGTGCGCGCGCCGCGAGCTTGTGCACGTAGGGGTTCAAGTCCGGCCGCAAGTGATAGAGGTAAGTCTCGAACCGGGCCGGATCGAGCGCGCTGATCCACTTCCCGAAATAGTCGCCCACCGTGCCTTCGCAAAAGAAACTCGACGCGAAGCCGACGCGCAGGCGTCGCCCGCCGCGCGGCAAGGGCGCTGGCGCCTCCAACAACTCGGGTGCGACACCTTGGATCATCTGGCGCACAAAAGTCGCGTAGCGCTCCTGCAGTGCGCGGTCATCTTCGCCCTGATAGGCGAGATAAAAATTGCTTCTTTGCAATGCGTCGAGCACTTCCTCGAGCGACAGGCGCGAAAACCGCTCGCCCTCATCGTGAAGACGCTCCAAGCCCTGGCGGTATCTTTCCCGCGCCGTGGCGATCGCTTCGCGGTCGGTGTAAATCGGCGCCAGCGTCAACTCGGCACCCAGCGCCGCGGCGAGCGACTGAGGGCGCCTCCGCCAGGCTTCCGAGTAGTTCGCCCGCGCTTTTTCGATGGCGCCGGTGTAGGCCAAATCGAAGGCAAACGCCAAGCGTATGCGTTCGTCCGCGGGCGAGTGTTGCAAGCCGAAACCCAGCACCTCGGTGCTCTCTTCTCGGCGCTCCTCACGGCGCAAGCAATCGGCCAGCACCAGAACGGCGTCGGTGTTCTTGGGTTCGATCTGCAAGGCGCGCCGCAAAGTGCTGATCGCCTCCGGCCGGCGATCGAGCTCACTCAAGGTCAAGCCAAGATGAAAAAGGGCGACGGCATCGTGGGGTTGCAATTCCACGGCCTGGCGATAGGCTTGCTCGGCCTCCTCGAGCTGCCCCAGGTCGCGCAACAACTTGCCCAGATTGCACAGCGCGGGCGGAAAATCGGGTCGTGCCTGCAAGGCGCGCTGCAAGGCCAGGTGAGCCGCTTGCCATTCGCCGGCTTCGGCCAGAAGCACGCCGAGGTCATGTTGCGCCTCGGCGAATGCAGGTTGCAGTTTCACCGCCTGCCGCAGACTTGTCACCGCGGCCGGCGCATTGCGCGCATCCTGATGCAGCAGCGCCTGCAAGTAGAAGAGCCGCGCATCGCGCGGATTCAGGACGATCGCTTGGGCGACATGGGCAAGGCCCTTCGAGGTCTGATGGAGCAAACGCGCCACGATGGCCATCAGTTGGAAGGCCCGGGCGTCGCGCGGCGAGGTCGCCAGCGCCCGGCGCGCAAAATCCGCCGCGGCGTCGATTCGTCCGGCCTGAAGTTGTTCCTGGGCGCGGTGTAGGAGGGCTTCGATCATCGGGGTAGCATCTTCGCGCTGGGTGATGGACTTGGAAGATCGTGAGTTCGAGTCAAGGGATCACTCACATCCGCGGCTGCGAGCCCTGACCCGAGCGGGGAGCAGCAACTCCTCGTGAAACTCGAATACGTCGGCAGGGTGAAAAGCCCCCAGTTCTGCCGGTGGCCGGCGAAACTGGAGGCGATGCGCAATTCCCTACGCGCCAAAAATGTTGCTCGGTTCAATTCCAAGAAAAGCCTCTATAGCCGCTCAAGTACCATCTCCAGCAGGTTCCCAATGGTCCGCGTTTACACCTATGCCATTGGCCTTGATACAACTCATAGAACTGGTTGTAGATCGCAGTAGTGCCCTGAGGAACGTCGGCAATCAGCCCGGGCTCCAATGTGACGGTGTTCCAGCCCACCGAGGCATTCTCGTTGATGTCATGCCACCATTTGGCGGTGTTGCCGAAAGTCTGGTCTCGAACCATGATGTCGGAAGTGGCGTAACCCCAGGCGACCGAGGCAGTGTAGCCCGGGCTGGCAGACAAGTTGGCGCCGAGGGTAACAGTCGTCGTCGATGTACCAGAGCTTGTGGTGGGTGAATATTCATAGAGGTCCGCAGAGGCGATTTTTCTATCTACTTGAACGACGTTCCAAGCGTCGGCATTGTTCCAATCGGATCCGGTGCAGGCACTGCTTAGGTGGCCTGGATGTTGACGTTGCACTAAATGGACCTGCCAATAGTCTCTACTGGTGCTGGGTTCCACCAGCTTGTAGAACTTGGTCTTGACGTGGAGTCGACCGTAGGGGCAGTCATTGTTCATGTAATTGCGCGCGTAGTTCGCCAGCACCCAACCGTTGGACGCCTTGAGTTGGCGATCGCTTCCGACATTAAAGAAGCGTGCTTTGTCCTGTTCTTCTAGCACATCCTTGGCCCAAGACCTCGCATCCTTCATCACGCTGACGATGTCGACTTCATTGGATCCGAATTCCCGCCCATGCCCTTGCGGAGACCAGTAGATGCCAAAGGCTTTCGCGACAACTTCATTCGTTTCACTGTCCCGCGGCAGATTGGGATCTTCGTGGTCCGCGTACAGCCCCATGCCGATGCTGAGGTCCCCGATGGCGATCACCGGGTTGCCGGCCAAAGCGGCCTCTTGCAAGTAGGCTCTGACCTTCTCCCAGGTGCCGGGGCGCAGATTGGCGACGTAATTGCCATCGACCACCACCAGACGCGAGCTGGCGCTGTCTTCGTCCGGCGTGAAGGCGTTGCTCTTGAAGTCGAAGTGCGAAATCGCCATTTTGTCCTGGCGCTCCAGGGCATTGTGCAGCACCTTCACGCCGGCGTTTTGCAGCACCAGGTTGTCCTGGTAAGAGCCAATGAAATAGACCGGCACATCGTTGCGTTGGCTGGCCTCCTGGTCAAGCGTCACCAAACCGGGCTTGACCCCCTCCGTGGGTTCTCCGGCGGCACAGTAGTAGGGCAAGAGCATGGCGCTCAAGGCCAGCGCCAACGAGGTCTTTCTGAAGCGAGTGTTCATGTTTCCTCTCCTATGGTCATGCATTCGGTGCGCGGCGGCGTGATCGACGACCCGTCGACCCAGCGCGAGCAAGCGTCCTCCCCGCCAGCCTCTCCCGGTCGCGCTTTTGCCGATCCGCGCGAATTGAGCTTATTCGAGGGAGGCTTAATTGAAGCTGAATGAAAACAAGGGCGCTTGGAGAGTGCGACCACGCAACCCGCTGGCTCGGACTTTCGGCGCGGTGGTCAGCGTACTCGGGGGCCACTGCGCTGGCTCCGACCAACTGGCGCCCAGCGCAGCCCGGCTTGGGTTGAACTTCTGGGTCAGAACCTTCGATGTCTCAAACCATGAAATCGAAGTCGCAGCAGAGGGCTCGCTTTTTTCTGGCTTCTGATTTAACTTGTCACCGTCCTGCGCAATATGATGGTGCGCAGACTCGATACCTACAAGTCTCATGGAGGAGCGCAATGAAGTCTTTGATTTCCCTGTTGGCCGCGCTGGTGCTCGGTTTCAGCATCAACTCTGTCGCCAAGACCTTTGAAGAAATGAAGAAAGACGGCAAGATCGTCGTTGCCACCGAGGGAGCCTATCCCCCGTTCAATTATTTCCAAGGCGCCAAACTTACCGGTTTCGAAGTCGAACTGGGAGATGCCTTGGCCAAGAAGATGGGGTTGACGCCGGAATGGAAGGCGTTGTCTTTCGACGCCTTGCTGGCTGGATTGCGACAGGATCGCTGGGACATGGTCATCGCTTCTTTTGGCATCACCGAGGAGCGTGCCAAGGCCGTCACCTTCGCCAATCCGCATTACTGCAGCGGCGGCGTGATCGTTTCCAAGAACCCGGCGATCAAGAGCGCCGACTCGCTCACCGGAAAGGTGGTCGCCGTGCAAACCGGAACAACCTACCTCGACAACGTGAAGAAGCTTGCGGGAGTCAAGGAGGTGAAGAACTTCCCGCAAGACACCGACGCGCGCTCCGCGCTGGTCAACGGCCGGGTCGATGCCTGGGTGAGCGACAAGTTCGTGGTCAAGGCGGCGCTCGAAGCCAACCCCGGGCTGGGCCTCAATGTCGGAGACTACCTCTTCGTCGAGAAGATCGCGGTGGCGGTCAAGAAAGGCAACTCTTCCTTGGAACAGGCGATCAACAAAGCGCTCGGCGAGCTGCTGGCCGATGGCACCTACAAGGCCCTGTCCGAAAAGTATATGAAGGAAGACATTCGCTGCCGCTGAACCGGCCCGTGTGAAAGGATTGCGCCGCGCCGGCGCGGGTCTGCGTGAGTGAACGCAGACCGCCACGGCGCGCGCCCCGGCGGCTACCCCGCCCCTCACGTTCGGAGATCGCAGTGAACGCAAGCTTTTCCCTTTTGCCGGCCAGTTGGACCAGGCAACAGCGCAGCACGGCCACCATCGTGCTGGCCTCGTTCGCGCTGGTGCTGTTCCTTTGGCTGATGGCCTGGCCTTTGTCTTTCATGCCCGAGCCGATCGGTCCGGCCGCGCAGCAATTTGCCGAAGGCACGGTGGTGACGGTGCAGCTCACCTTGGTGTCGGGCGTGCTCGGTATCCTCGTCGGGGTACTGGCCGCCCTGGGCAAGATCGCCAAGTTCGTCCCCTTGCGCTGGCTGGCCGGGTTTTACATCTGGGTGATTCGCGGCACACCGCTCCTGGTGCAAGTGTTGTTCGTATTTCTTGCCCTGCCGGCGCTGTTTCCGGCTTTGCAGCTTTCCGACTTCAATTCGGCGGTGGTGGCTTTGTCTTTCAACGTCGGCGCGTATAACGCAGAAGCCATCCGGGCGGGCATCTTGGCGGTGCACAAAGGGCAAACCGAAGCTGCGCGGTCTCTGGGTTTGAGCCCGTTTCAGACCTTTCGCGACGTGGTGTTTCCGCAGAGTTTCCGGGTTGCGCTGCCGCCGCTGGTTAATAACGTGGTGGCGCTTTTGAAGGACTCGAGCCTGGCTTATGTCATCGGGGTCGTGGAGTTGTCGAACATCGGCAACCGCATTCAGTCGGTGACCTTTCAGCCGGTGCCCGTGTTCATCACCACGGCGTCGATCTATCTCATCCTGACCACCGTGCTCACCCAGATTTCGGGCGCCATCGAGCATCGCATGAATATCGACAACCGCTGACCATGTCCCAGCCCCCACACGCAAGGAAAGAAAAATCGGCTCTGATCACGGCCACCGAGGTGCACAAACACTTCGGCCCGGCCCACGTGCTCAAGGGCGTTAGCACTCGCTTCTACCAGGGGGAGGTGACGGTGATCATCGGCGCCTCGGGTTCCGGAAAATCGACCTTTCTGCGCACTCTGAATCGACTCGAGGCTCACGACAGCGGCAGCATCGTGATCGACGGCATCGAGCTGAATGAGAACCTCAAGAACATCGATGCGGTGCGTCGCGAGGTCGGCATGGTGTTCCAGAGTTTCAATCTTTTTCCGCATCTCACCGCCTTGGAGAATCTCACCTTGGCTCCGCGCCGGGTGCGCAAGACCAAGCGGGCCGACGCGGAGGTCCAGGCACGCGAGCTCTTGGCGCGGGTGGGCCTGGCGGACCACGCGCACAAGTTCCCGCATCAACTCTCCGGAGGCCAGCAGCAGCGGGTCGCTATTGCGCGCTCCTTGGCCATGCAGCCCAAAGTGATGTTGTTCGACGAGCCCACCAGCGCGCTCGATCCGGAAATGATCAAAGAAGTCCTGGATGTGATGAAGCAGCTCGCCAAGAGTGGCATGACCATGATCGTCGTCACCCATGAAATGAGTTTCGCCCGCGATGTTGCCGATCGGGTGATCTTCTTCGAACAGGGGTGCATCCTCGAAGAGGCGCCACCCAGCGAATTTTTCGGCAACCCGCGACATGAACGCATTCGTTCTTTTATCGGCCAGATTGCTCACTAAGATTGGTGAGCGACAACAAGCAAAGGAGGAGTCATGAACCTGAAGCAAACCGTACTGGGGATCGCCCTGGCCACTGCCGGCCTGGGTTTGATGCAGCCCGCGTTGGCAGCGGGCAGCAAGGAACTCGACGAATTGCGGGCCGAAATCCGCAAATTGCGCGAGGAAGTCAACGCCTTGAGGGCGCAAACCGCACAGGCCCAGAGCAGCGCGGGCGCGGCGCAGGCGCAGGCGCGCGAGGCGCAGGCTGCGGCCGCGCAGGCACAAACGCAGGCCCGCGAGGCCCAGGCCGCGGCAGCACCGAACGTGGCGATGAATGATCGGGTCGAGGCCCTGGAAGTGAAGTCCAAGGATTCCGTGGTCCAAGGCGACATTCCCGGTTCCTTCCGTTTGCCGGGCTCGGAAACGTCACTGCGAATTTATGGCTTCGCCGAACTCAACTGGGTTCATGAAATGCGCGGCGACAACAGCGACAGCGATTATTCGACTTTCCTGCCTTACGCGCCGCTCAACGACTCGGCCCAGGGGCGGCGTCACGGGCGCGACTACCTGCACGCGCGCACTTCGCGCTTGGGCGTGGAAGCGAGCACGCCGACGAGCTACGGCCCGCTGGGCATCAAGGTTGAGGGTGACTTCAACAACGAGCCGCGCACCGGCAACTCAGCGGCCTACGGCACGACCGGGAACATCTACACGCAGCAGGCCACCAACAGTTACAACTTCCGCTTGCGCCACGCCTATGGCCAGTTCGGCGGGCTCTTGATCGGCCAGACCTGGTCCACCTTCATGGATGTCGACAACTCCCCGGAAAACGTGGACTTCAACGGCCCCATCGGTTCCACCTTCCTGCGCCAGCCGCAAATCCGCTACACCTATCCGACGCCGAACCTGGGCAGCTTCACCGTCGCCTTGGAGAACTCGGTGAGTTATGTCTTGGACTCGACCGCGACGGCGACCCCTGCCGGCTTTTCGCGCGTGCCCGATTTGGTCGGCCGCTGGGACAAATCGTTTGGTTGGGGTTCTGCCAGCGCGCGCATCGTTTCCCACGAGCATCGGGTCAAGGATATGGCCGGAGGGTCAGCCTCGAAACGCGGCCTGGGCGTTGCGGCGACTGCCTTCGTCAAAGTGCGCGGCAGCGACTTCCTGAGCGCAGGCGTCACCGCCGGCAAAGGCATAGGCCGATACTTCAACTACATCGAAGGAGCTTTTTACGACGAAGCGAGCAACCAGATTCTCCTGGAGCGCGCACTCGGCGCAGTGCTGGGCTATCAATACAAGGCCTCGGACACCTTCCGGGTGAACGCGGTGCTGGGCGTACAAAAGAACTTCGACAACGACTACACCCGCTTTGCCGTCGCCAACGGGCTGGACAGCGGGCGTTTCGGCGTCAATCGCAAAGTCTGGCAATCGCACCTGGGCTTTATCTGGAATCCTTTGAAACCGGTGGACATCGGGGTCGAATGGGTTTTGGGTCGACGCGAGACTTTGGCCGGGGAACGCGGCGACATGAATCGCCTTAACATCTCGGCGAAATACAACTTCAACTGAGCCCGGCTTCGAATCGGGGTGCCGCGGCGCCTCGATTCGCGTGTCGCCCGGCGAGCCATTCGGGCCAAGGCAAGAGCCCATTGACGCCGGGCGAAACGCGGCGCCTTCGCTACGCCGTTTCCTTGGCGTGGCCGCTCCGGCGCCGCCCGGCGAAGCGCCCGGGCCAAGGCAAGGTCCCCGCTGACGCCGGGCGAAACGCGGCGCCTTCGCTACGCCGTTTCCTTGGCGTGGCCGCTCCGGCGCCGCCCGGCAATCCTCTTAGGATCAGGCGTGTCCGGCTCAGGTTTTGCCGGTCTCGCCACGCATGGTCGGATCGGTCGGATCGGCACTGCGCTTCGCGCCTTCCTTTTCTGCCTCGAAGGAAAAGCAGGCGGTCGTGCCCTCGGTCATACTCGACCGCTCCCAAATGCTGCCGCCGCTGCGTTCGATCATTGCGGCAACCGCGGCGAGACTGCCGCCCGCCTGGAGCGGACCACGCTTTGCCGCAGAGCGCGGGGATGATCCGTTAAGGGGGGCTCGTTGGGCTGGGTCGAAGTCGATGCCATTGTCGCGCACGAAGTAGTAGCCTTGGCCGCTTGAATCGCGCGCGGCCCCAAACTCGATTGCCGCATCGGTCACGCTGCGCGTGCGCTCCCAAGCGCTCTCGAACAAGTGCTCGAGCAGGGTATGCAATAGTTTTGCGTCGGCCTGCACGAACAGCTGAGGCGCCACATGCACTTGAATACGTCGCTCCGGTTCCGTCCGGGCGAGCTTGCAGAAGATCTCGGCGGCCAGTTTGGATAGGTTCAGTTCTTGCCGGCGCATGCGGTGGCTGGCCAGGTGTAACAGATCCAGGGTGCGGTCGATGAGTCTGCCCATGCGTTGGGCCGCGCGCCGCATCCGCTCGAGGCGGCTGCGCGCCGTGTCGTCGAGCTGCGCGGCATGCTGGGTGTTGAGGATGAGAGCAAAGCCGTCGATGCTGCGCAAGGGCGCGCGCAGGTCGTGGGCGAAGGAATAGCGGATTGCGTCGAGCTCCCGGTTCCTCGTTGCCAGAGCCGCGGCATGTTCTCTGAGCTGTGCTCGCAGAGTGGCATTGTCGTGGCGAAGGGCTCGTGCCTCGGCGGTGAGTTCCGCCTGGTCACGCAGCGCACCCAGGTGCCAGCCGATATCTTCGGCAAGTTCGCTGAGGAGGCCAATTTCGGCAGCAGAAATGGCGTGGGCCAGCGCCGAGCAAAGCACCAACACCCCCCAATCCCGGTCTAACACGCGGATGGGCAGCGCCAAAGTACTATGCGAGGCAAAATGCCTTTCCGGCGATCTCGCAGCTGGATGGACCCCGCCGGATGTGGCAGGGCAAAGAACGACGCAGCGCGCTTCTTGCAGGGCAATGCGGGCCGAATGGAGTGTTCCCGCATCGGCGCACTTGCCGTCGGCCATCGCGGCGTGATGGGGTCGGCCGCGGGTTGCGACCACTTGCAGTGCGCATACCGGTCCGGCCGCGACGCGGACGATGCATGCGCAAACGTAGCGGCCGGGTTGGACCGCCCGTTCGCAAACCGCATCGAGAAGCCGGCTCTCATCTTTGCTCCGAATGAGCAGGGAACGACTAGCCGCAACCAATGCGAGCGCGTGCTTGAGCTCATCGACCATAGGCGGGGACGAATCCTTGTCTGGGCCAGGGAATGAAGCGACGCCCGCTCTGCCTGCCTGCTCGACCAGCTGCGGTGCAAGTGCGACTGCTCTGATGCCTTGGTTGCAACGCGGCGGCTCCATGAGGTTTTGGCCCAAGCTTGGGCTGCTGAGCACGCTGGCGGAGGGGAATGCGTTCATGGTCTTGGGCTCCTTCTCGGCTTGTTGTCCCAAGGCTAGGGAAAGGCCGGATGCGTATTTGGATACGCGAACGATTCGCGCAGATTCTGGCTCATGGGCATGCGCAAGTATTTGCTGTTGAACCACTTGTCGTAGGTTCTTTGGGCTCGGCCGTTGTTGAATTGGGCGACCAGCGCGGCGTTGACCAGGCGCTCGAAATCCGGATCGTTCTTAGCCAGCATGATGCCGTAGGGTTCGACCGAGAGATATTTGCCGACCACTTCGAAGTCCTCGGGCTTCTTGCTTTTGGCAATGAGTCCGTAGAGCAGCACATCGTCCATGGGGAAAGCCGCCGCGCGGTCCTCCGCTACGGCCTGAAAGCTCTGGGCGTGATCGGGCGACACCAGCTTGGTGATATTCAGCCGGCGTTCCTCGTTGGCGCGGTCGATGATTTTTTCCGCTGTCGTGCCTTTGGTCACAACCACTGTCTTGCCCGACAAGTCCTCAAAGCCTCTGACGTTGGAGCTCTTTTTGGTCAGCATCTTGATGCCGGCGACGAAGGTGGTGTAGGCGAAGGAAACCTGCTTTTGGCGATCGCGGGTATTCGTGGTCGAACCGCATTCGAGATCGACCTTGCCATCGAGCACCGCCGGAATGCGCGTGCTGGAGGTGACCGGAATGTAATTGACCTGGAGGCGGGGTTCTTTCATCTCGTTGCGAATGGCATCGACGACGGCCAGGCACAGATCGACGGAATAACCCATGGGCTGCTTGGTTTCATCCACAAACGAGAAAGGAAGCGAGGAATCGCGCACTCCGAGGTTGATGACCCTGTTTGCCTTGATGCGCGCCAGCGTCGGCGAGTCAGTGGCATGGGCGGCCGCGGCAAGGCCAAAGAAGGCGAGGGGCGAGAGCAGGGCGGCGAGCAGGTGCGGCATAGGGCCTCCGGGTTGGCATGTCTCCGAGCAAGGTGGCTTACTCTTCCACCGCGAACCATTGTCCGAGCAGTTTGCTTAAACGAATCTGAAACGACGTCGCGATCTTTCCGGCCCGACCGCGTCGGCATCCGCTCGGAAGGGGGTGTCCGGAAGGCAGGAACCGCCGGACAGTGGCCTTTGCCGGCCACGCTGTAGTAGGCTATGGGCAGGCTGATACCGAAATTTGTCCCGAGGGGGTGCCGTGTTCCAAATTCGCATCCATGGCCGTGGCGGGCAAGGAGTAGTCACCGCTGCGGAAATGCTCTCCATTGCCGCCTTTCTCCAGGGCAGACATGCCCAGGCGGTTCCCAGTTTCGGCTCGGAGCGCACCGGCGCGCCGGTAGTTGCTTACTGCCGCATCGATGACCACCCGATACGTTTGCGCGAGCCGATTTTGGAGCCCGATGCGATCATCATTCAGGACCCCACGCTGTTGCATCAGGTCGAGGTTTTCGGCGGGGTGAAGCAAGACGGCTACATCCTCATCAACACCAATCGCAGTTTCGAGGAACTGGGTGTGGGGGACTTCGTGCGCGGCTGGCACGCTGAACGTCTGTGCACCGTGCCGGCGACCGAAATCGCCTTGAAGCACCTCGGTCGGCCCTTGCCCAATGCGGTGCTGCTGGGCGGTTTCGCGGCGATCTCGGGAATGATCGAACTCGCCTCGGTGCATGCGGCGATCCGCGAAAAGTTCAGCGGCAGAATCGCCGAGGGGAACGTGGCTGCCGCGAGCGCGGCTTTCGATTATGTGCAGCGGGAAATGAAGGAGGCGGCCGATCATGCTTAAACAAATCGAAGGCTCCCATGGCGTGGCGGAAGCGGTGGCCTTGGCGCGGCCAGAAGTGATCTGCGCCTACCCGATTTCGCCGCAGACCCACATCGTCGAGGCCTTGGGCGAAATGGTGAAAACCGGCGCGCTGTCGCCTTGCGAGTTCATCAATGTGGAGTCGGAGTTTGCCGCCATGTCGGTGGCCATCGGCGCATCCGCGGCGGGGGCGCGCACCTATACCGCCACCGCCAGCCAGGGGCTGTTGTTCATGGTGGAGGCGGTGTACAACGCGGCGGGGCTGGGCCTGCCCATCGTCATGACCGTGGCCAACCGCGCCATCGGCGCGCCGATCAATATCTGGAACGACCACACCGACGCCATGTCGCAGCGCGATTGCGGCTGGATTCAACTTTTCGCCGAAACCAACCAGGAAGCGCTCGACTTGCATATCCAGGCGTTTCGGCTGGGCGAGGCGCTTTCGCTCCCCGTCATGGTGTGCATGGACGGTTTCATTCTCACCCATGCCTATGAGCGCATGGATGTGCCCGAGCAGGCCGCGGTCGATGCTTTCCTTCCACCGTATGAGCCGCGGCAGGTGCTCGATCCGCGCGAGCCGGTGTCGATCGGCGCCATGGTGGGCCCCGAGGCTTTCACCGAAGTGCGCTACCTGGCCCATGCCAAGCAGATGCAGGCTCTGGACCGCATACCCGCCCTGGCCGAGGAGTTTCGCGCCGTTTTCGGGCGGGACAGCGGCGGGCTGGTGCGCGGCTATCGCTTGGAGGATGCCCAGACCGTAGTCATCGCCCTGGGCTCAGTGCTGGGCACGATCAAGGACACGGTCGACGAAATGCGAGATGGCGGCACGAAGATCGGGGTTCTGGGCATCACGAGCTTCCGTCCGTTTCCTCTGGCGGCGGTGCGGGCGGCGCTAGCCGGGGCCAAACGTTTCGTGGTGCTGGAAAAAAGCCTCGCCGTGGGTATCGGCGGTATTGTCGCCACCAACGTGCGCTTGGCGCTCGACGGTTTGAACCTCAAGGGCTATACCATCGTTGCGGGCTTGGGCGGACGGGCGATCACCCGCGCCTCACTGCACCGGGTTTTTGCCGAGGCCATCGCCGACCGCTTGGAGGCGGTGCATTTCCTCGACTTGCAGCGCGAGCGCGTGGCGCGGGTGCTGGAGCGCGAAGAAGCGGTGCGTCGCTCCGGCCCCATCGCCGAGGGGATCCTCAAAGACCTCGGCACCGTGGCTTCGCGCATTGGTTAAGGGAGTACAGGCATGGCTTTTCAACCCGTCAAGTTTTACCAGACCGGCACTTTCACCGTCGGCAACCGTCTCCTCGAAGAAACGCAGCGCAGCGTGCAGGCCCAGGAAGCGCGCAGCAACTCGCTCAACTCCGGGCACCGTGCCTGCCAGGGCTGCGGCGAGGCCCTGGGCGCGCGCTACGCCATCGACGCCGCGATGCACGCCACCGGCAATCAGCTCATCGCCGCCAACGCCACCGGCTGCCTCGAAGTGTTCTCCACGCCTTACCCGGAATCATCGTGGCAGATTCCCTGGATTCATTCGCTCTTCGGCAATGCCGCGGCGGTGGCCAGCGGCATTGCCGCCGCGCTGCGCGTGAAAGGGCGCGCGGAGGTCCGCGTCATTGCCCAAGGCGGCGACGGGGGCACCACCGACATCGGCTTTGGCTGCCTCTCGGGCATGTTCGAGCGCAACGACGACGTGCTCTATATCTGCTACGACAACGAAGCCTACATGAACACCGGCGTGCAGCGCTCCTCGGCCACTCCTCCGGCGGCACGCACCGCCACCACCATGGCGGTGGGGGCCCAGCCCGGCAATGTCTTCGGGCAGGGCAAAAACGTGCCGGCGATCGCCATGGCGCATGAGATTCCCTACGTCGCCACCGCCACCGTGGCCGAGTTGCACGACCTCGAATATAAGGTGAAGAAGGCGATGGGCTTTCGCGGGGCGCGCTACATCCATGTCTTCGTGCCCTGCCCGCTGGGCTGGGGTGCGGCCTCCGAGGACACCATCAAGCTCGCCCGCTTGGCCAAAGAGACCGGGCTTTTTCCGGTCTTCGAGGCGGAGTGCGGTGAAGTCACCGGCGTTTCGAAAATTCGACGCCATATTCCGGTGGAGGACTACCTCAAGCCTCAGAAGCGCTTCGCCCACCTCTTCGGCAAAGAGCCGGCCAAGGAGGTGATTGCCTGCTTGCAGGCCATCGCTGACCGCAATATCAAGAAGTTCGGCCTGCTCGATAGCGCCGCGTGAGGAGACCAGAAAGCTCATGGAAAAGCCCTTCGCGATTACCCTCGATCCGAATTCCTCGCTTGCCAATCGCACCGGATCCTGGCGCACCCAGCGGCCGGTGTACCTCGACCGGCTGCCGCCCTGCAACCATGCTTGCCCCGCGGGAGAAAACATTCAGGGCTGGCTGTTTCATGCCGAATCGGGCGATTACGAAGCGGCTTGGCGGGTGCTCACGCGCGACAATCCCCTGCCCGCGGTGATGGGGCGGGTGTGTTACCACCCCTGCGAAGGCGCCTGTAACCGAGGTCAACTGGATCAGGCGGTAGGCATCAATGCGGTGGAGCGTTTTCTGGGCGACGAGGCGATCAAGCGCGGCTGGTGCTTCGAGCGGCCCGCGGCGGCGAGCGGCAAGCGCGTGTTGGTGGTGGGGGCGGGGCCTTCGGGGCTGTCGGCGGCCTATCACCTGGCGCGGCTGGGGCATGAGGTGGTCATTCACGAAGCGGGTCCCTGCGCCGGGGGGATGATGCGCTTCGGTATTCCCAAATACCGCTTGCCGCGCGAGGTGCTCGACGCGGAGGTGCAACGCATTCTCGATCTGGGCGTCGAACTGCGGCTCAACTGCAAAGTGAGCAACATCCTCGAGACGATGGGCTCGGGCAGCTTCGACGCGGCTTTCCTGGCGGTAGGCGCGCACATCGCCAAGCGCACCTTCATTCCCGCCGGTGATTCGGCGCGCATCCTCGATGCCGTTGCCGTGCTGCGCTCCATGGAAGGTGAAGAGCAGCCCATGCTGGGGCGGCGGGTGGTGGTTTATGGCGGCGGCAACACCGCCATCGATGTTGCCCGCACCGCCAAACGGCTGGGTGCCACGGAGGCGATCATCGTCTATCGCCGCACGCGCGACAAAATGCCGGCCCACGACTTCGAAGTCGAAGAGGCCCTGCAGGAAGGCGTGATGGTGAAGTGGCTTTCCACCATCAAGCAGGCCAGCAACGGCGGCACCCTGACCATCGAAAAGATGGCCCTGGACGAACACGGGCAGCCCGTGCCCACGGGCGAGTTCGAAACCCTGGAAGCCGATTCTCTGGTGCTTGCCCTGGGCCAGGACGTGGATTTGTCGCTGCTCGACGGCGTACCGGGCCTCGCCATCGACAAAGGAGTGGTCAAGGTCGACGCCCACATGATGACCGGGTATGCCGGAATTTTCGCCGGCGGCGACATGGTGCCTTCGGAGCGCACCGTCACCGTCGCCGTGGGCCACGGCAAGAAGGCGGCTCGCAATATCGATGCCTGGCTGCGTGGAGAAACCCATACCGTGGCCCCCAAGCACGAGCTGGCGAGCTTCGACAAGCTCAACCCTTGGTATTACGCTGACGCCCCCAAAACCGTGCGACCGATGCTGGATCTCATCCGGCGCCAGTCGAGTTTCGACGAGGTGCAAGGCGGGCTCGATGAATCCAATGCCCTGTTTGAAGCGCGTCGCTGTCTGTCCTGCGGCAATTGTTTCGAATGCGACAACTGTTACGGCGTTTGCCCCGACAACGCGGTGATCAAGCTCGGACCAGGAAAGCGCTTTCGCTTCAACCTCGATTACTGCAAGGGTTGCGGCATTTGCGTGGCGGAATGCCCCTGTGGGGCGATCACCATGGTGGCGGAGAGCATCTGATCCTGCCGTTCCAGGGGCCCAAAAACCGTATCAAGTCCAAGGGCAAAGCCAGGGCAGTTGACCTCGACCGCAGCCAAGGGCATCATGCGATAAAGTTCGAGTTAGAACTATAGTTGGATTGATGCGTCTGGGAGGATTTGCGAGGGATGCCTGGAAGCATGTCCGAATCCAAGCCAGGGTGCGCCAAAGAAGCCGTTGCGGCCTATCACCAGGCCATCGTCGCTTTGCGCGCCGGCCGAAGCGATTTTGAACTTCCGCCGCCCCTCGGTGGCGAAGCGGACGGGGTGTGCACCGCCCTGCTGCAGCTGGCGCGCGAACAGGCGAAAGCGCTGCGTGAAACTCGTCAGGTCTTGCATATCGCCGATCTCGCCGTGGAGGGACTGGCGCTAGAGGAAACCCTCGAGCAAATCTATGAAGGGTTTCGCGACATCATCCCCTTCGACCGCCTCGGTTGCGCGCTGCTGACTGATGACGGCTCGCGAGCGGTGGCCCGCTGGGCCAAGCCGATCACATCGGAGACCGTGATCAAGCAAGGTTTCTCGGCCTCGATGGCGGGAAGCAGCCTGCGGCGTATTCTGTTCAGCGGAGCGCCGCGTATCATCAACGATTTGGAAGCCTATCTTCAAGAGTATCCAGGTTCGGTGACTACTCGGCTGGTGCTGGAAGAGGGGATTCGTTCCAGCCTCACTTGTCCTTTGATCGCGCACGGCAAGCACCTGGGTTTCTTGTTCTTCTCCAGCAGGGAGAAATATGCCTATCAGAGCGTGCATCAGGAGATCTTTTTGCGCATCGCGCGCCAGATTTCCTGGTTGATCGAACGTAGCCGCCTACACGACCGGCTGGAAATCCTGAATCAAAAACTCATACAAGCGCAGTCCGAGCTGGAGCGGCAGGCCACGCATGACGCCCTCACCGGGATCTACAATCGTCGCGCCATACTGGACACCTTGCACGCGCAAGTGAACCGCATGGGCAGGGACGGAGAAAACTGCGGGGCGATCATGATCGACGTCGATTATTTCAAACGCATCAACGACCTGCATGGACACCCGACCGGTGATGCGGTGCTGCGCGGAATCGCCGATATTCTGGCCAAGCACTTGCGTGCCGAGGATACCGTGGGGAGGTATGGCGGCGAGGAGTTTCTCATTGTGGTCGGCGCGGCGCGGCCCGAAACCGTGCTCGGTTTGGCAGAGCGTTTGCGCCGCGCGGTAGAGGAATCGCCTTTGGATGCGGGCGGACAGATCCACCGGATCACCATCAGCGTAGGGGTCGGTCTTGCCGGTTCAGAGGGAACTCCCGACACCGCGCGACTGATCCAACGCGCCGACCGAGCGCTTTACCGAGCCAAGGAGAGCGGCCGCAACCGCGTCTGCCACTGCACTAACGAGTAACGCTCGAAGCCGCCGCGAGCGCATGGCGAAGATCGGCGAGCAGGTCGTCGATGTCTTCCAGGCCCGCGGAAAGGCGGATCAAGCCGGGAGTAATGCCATGCGCCAGACGTTCCGCTTCGGTGTAGGTCGAATGGGTCATGCTGGCTGGGTGCTGCACCAGTGATTCGGCGTCACCCAGGCTCACCGCGCAGGTGACCAACTCCAAAGCGTCGATGAAGGCTTTGCCTGCTGCCATACCGGCGCTCATTTCAAAGGCGATCATGCCGCCCGGCAGGCGCATTTGGCGCTGCGCCAAGGCGCGCTGCGGGAAGCTCGCCAGCCCAGGGTAGTGGACCACGGAAACCGCCGGATGTGCTTCGAGCAATTCGGCCATGGCCTGGGCATTGGCGCAGTGCCGCTCCAAGCGCAAGGCCAGCGTCTTCATGCCGCGCAGCACGAGGTGAGCATCCATCGGAGAGAGCACCGCGCCGTTCATGTCTTTGAGTCCGTACATGCGCACGCGATCGACGATATCGCGCGGACCGACCAGTGCCCCGGCGGTGACATCGCCGTGACCAGACAAGTATTTGGTGACCGAATGGACTACCAGATCGGCGCCGAATTCGATGGGGCGCTGCAAATAGGGTGAGCAGTACGTGTTGTCGACCACCACCAGCGCACCCGCCTCATGGGCCAGCGCGCTGGTTGCCGCGATGTCGACTAGACGCATGTTCGGGTTGGCCGGCGTCTCGAAATACACCACCCGGGTGCGGGGGCTGAGAGCAGCAGCGAGGTTCTCGGGATGGGTGAGGTCGACGTGCTTGACGCCGATTCCGAACTTCGCCAGGCCGTGATGCAGGAAACTGAAGGTGCAACCATAAAGCGTGGTATCGACGATGATCTCGTCTCCGGGGGCGAGCAAGGTCCAGAGCGAGCCGGTGATAGCCCCCATGCCCGAGCCGAAAACAAGGCCCGCTTCCGCGCCCTCCAGCGCCGCGATGCGAGATGCCAGCAAGTCCAGGGTGGGGTTGGAGATGCGGGTATAGATATAACCGGCGGCCTCTCCCGCGAAGCGCTGCGCCCCGTTATCGACGCCCGGAAAGGCAAAGGTCGAGGTGTGGTAGATCGGAGGCACGAGCGCTCCCTGATGTTCGAGCGGGTCATAGCCATGATGAATAGCGCAGGTGCTGAATCCTAGGGTACGCGCGGGGGCTCTCATGGGGACTTCTCCTCGATGGTGACCGGAGAAATCCTACGCCGGAGTGGGGAGAAACTATTGCCGTATTGGATCGAGAATTCGTTATTATTGGAAAGAGTCTGCCTCGCATACCTTTCTTGGGAGATGATCATGCCTTCGGTTGAACTCGATGCCATCGATGTAAAGATCCTGGAAGCGCTTCAGTTGGAAGGGAGGCTTACCAACGCCGAGCTTGCGGAGCGAATTGCCCTCTCTCCCTCTCCCTGCTGGCGGCGACTCAAACGCTTGGAGGGCGAAGGAGTGGTGCGCGGCTACCAAGCGGTATTGGACCGGCGTAGACTGGGGCTCGGGGTGACGGCTTTTGTCTCCATCCTGCTCGATAACCACAGCGAAAAAATCGCGCGAGAGTTCGAAGCGGGGGTGGCGGCGATTTCCGAAATCGTTTCTTGCCACAATGTTTCCGGCCATTTCGACTTTTTGCTTCAGGTCGTGGCCGAGGATCTGGACCGCTTCTCCTATTTAGTGCTGAATCGGATCCGCACGCTTCCAGGGGTCAAGGAGATCAACACCAGTTTCTCCTTAAAGGAGGTCAAGGCGACCAATCGCTTGCCGATTCCAAGCGCAGCGCGAGGGAAGTAAAGCCTTCAAGAAAAAGGCCACCGCGGGACTGCGGTGGCCAAGGCAATAGACACGTCTCTCAAAACTTCTTTCGAGCGGGGGTGAAGCCCGCCGGGCACAGCGTTCCGGCCTGGGAATGACCGGAAGCGACTCCGCACCAAAAGAAATCCTACGCCGCTTTCCCGCAACTGTAAACAAGAGTGTAAGAACAACGGGTTGCTGCTGCGCACCGGGCGCGAGAGGCAATGGAAGGGAAGTTGCAGGAGTTAT
>CAZFEK010000025.1:0-66988 GCA_964517465.1 uncultured Alcaligenaceae bacterium | reverse complement strand
TCCTCCTTAGACTGCTTTGCCGCCGACTCGCTCACGCATAGGATCTACAAAAACCCTGGCGCGGATGGGTAGGAGCGGCCTTGGCCGCAAAGGTATGGTTGTCACCCCAGGCGTTGCTCTTGCGGGCGAGCTCGCCCCGATCATGGCGAAGGCAGCGGAGGCCGGCCGAGCGGGGTGTTTACCGGAGCGCGCGCTTAGGGATCAACGCGAATCCGCGCCTCGCCCGCGCGGAGTTCGCCGATCTGGGCGGCTTCGAATCCCGCCGCCGAAAATATCGCCCGGACTTCGTCTGCGGCTGTCGGCGCGCAGGCCACCAGCAAACCGCCGCTGGTCTGCGGATCGGTGAGCAGGGTCTGGGCCGCGGGATCGAGCCCCGGTGCAAGCGTCACCAAAGGGCCGTAGCTCGCCCAGTTGCGGGCGGATGCGCCGGTGGCGATTCCTTCTCCCGCCAGGGCGACAGCCTCCGGCAGGAGCGGCACTCGGTTCCACTCGATCTTTGCCGCCAATTGCGAGCCGCGACAAATCTCCAACAGATGACCGAGGAGGCCGAAGCCGGTGACGTCGGTCAGGGCATGCACTTGGGGCAGGGCAGCGAAGCGCTGCCCGGGGGTGTTGAGCTGGGTGGTGCTCGCGATCATCGCCGCGTAAGCCTGGGCATCGAGGCGATTCCTCTTTAGGGCGGCGCTGTAGATGCCCACGCCCAGCGGCTTGCCGAGGATCAGCTGGTCCCCGGCCTGGGCCCGGCTGTTCTTCTTCACCTCTTTGGGGTCGACCAAACCCAGCGCGACCAAGCCGTAGATCGGCTCCACCGAATCGATGGTGTGGCCGCCGGCGAGCGGGATTTGCGCCGCACGGCAAACCGAAGCGCCGCCTTCCAAGATGCGGCGGATGGTGGCAAGCGGCAGCTTGTTCACCGGCATGCCCACCAGCGCCAGCGCCAGGATCGGACGGCCGCCCATGGCGTAAACGTCGGACAAGGCATTGGTGGCGGCGATGCGCCCGAAGTCGTAAGGGTCGTCGACGATGGGCATAAAAAAATCAGTCGTCGCTACCAGCGCCTGCGTCTCGTTCAGCTGGTAAACCGCGGCATCGTCGGAAGTCTCCGTGCCGACCAATAGCTCGGGCGGAATGATACCCGGCGCATTATGGGCGAGAATCTCTTGCAACACGCCGGGTGCAATCTTGCATCCGCAACCGCCGCCATGGCTGAATTCCGTGAGGCGTACCGAGGCCTGGTCCGCCGTAGCGGGGGCCGGGGTGGCGCTCAAAGCAGCCGCATCCAGTTCAGTTTGACGCATGGCCTCGCTCAAAAACGCTGCCCCATGCGAGCCAAATGCGCAGGAAAAAAGCGGGTGCAGCGGGTGCTTGCGGCGCTCATTTCTCTTCGAGGCGGTATTCCACGAAGGCGCGGTCGCGTATCTGGCGCACCCAGTCCTCATATCCCTCTTCGGTTTTGCGGGCGCGCACGGCTTGTCGGGCGAGGTCGCGGTTCTTGGATTCGGTTACGTCCTGACGCCGCCTCTCCAAGGACTGAATCAGATGCCAGCCAAAGGGCGTGCGAACGGCTTCGGACACTTCGTTGATCTTGAGGCCGTTCATGGCGCGCTCGAATTCCGGCACCGTGTCGCCGGGGGAAACCCAGCCCACTTCGCCGCCTTTCGCCGAACTCGGATCTTCGGAGTTGAGTTTGGCCAGTTCAGCGAAGTCTTCGCCCCCGACGATGCGGGCGCGCAAGCGGTCGATCTTGGTCTTGGCCTCCGCTTCCGCCACGGTTTCGTTGACCCGCAGCAGGATGTGGCGCACCCGAGTCTGATCGACCACGGTCTGGCTGTCCTTGCCGCGCTTGTCGAGGAGTTTGACGATGTGAAAGCCGTTGGCGCTCTTGAGCACCGCGCTGGTTTCTCCCGGCTTGAGCGATTTGACCGCTTCGGCAAACACACTGGGGATGCGGCCTGCAGCTCGCCAGCCCAGGTCTCCCCCTTTCAAGGCGTCACCGGCGTCGGAATAGCCCGCAGAGATTTGCGCGAAGTCGGCGCCGCTCTTGATTTGGCGCAGCGCCTCTTCGGCACGGCCCTGTTTGGCGGCGATTTGTTCCGGCGAGGCCTGCTCGGGCACCAACACCAAGACATGGGCCAGCCGGTATTCGTCTTGTTTTCCCGCCTGCGCCTCGTTGGTCGCGAGATAGTGGTCGATCTCGGCGTCGCTTACGATGATGCGGCTTTCCACCTCGCGTTCGCGCAGGCGCGAAAGGATGATTTCGTTGCGGATGTCTTCGCGATACTTGGCGTAGGGAATGCCGTCTTTGGTAAGGAGATCGCGCAACTGAGTCAGGCTGAGCTTATTGTCTTCGGCGATGCGGGCAATGGTGCGCTCGAGGAAGGCGTCGTCCACCCGTATGCCGTTCTCTTTGGCGAAATGTAATTGCGCGCGCTCGGTGATCAGGCGCTCCAGCACCTGTTTCTCCAGCACATCGGGCGCTGGCAGGGGCGTGCCTTGTTTATTGAGCTGGCTCAGCACCAAGCCTTTGCGCGCATTCAGCTCGTTGCGGGTGATGACTTCTTCGTTGATCACCGCGACGATGCGATCGAGCAAAACGATGCCTTGGGTCGAAGGCGTCTGCGCGTAAGCAAGCGCGGGAAGAAGCGCCAGGCCGAGGATAAATTTCCGGTATTTCATGGATTGCACCTTTGTGATGGGTACTTGCCTTGCTCGCATGTCCAGCGGCGGGGGCTCAATAATTGGGTTGATACCAGGGCGACCTCTCCGCGGCTTCCCGTTCGCGCACCAATTCGCTGCTGCGCTGATACCCAGGAATGTTCCTGCGGAGTAGCTCGAGGGGATTGGTGCCGATGCGCGACAAGCCGGTCAAATCGAGCTGCAGGAACACGGCATTGGTGGCGCTCTTGGTGGCGGTAGCGATGCGCTGTCCGACCAAACGGAAGGCCCAGCACCCGCCATTGTACTCAAGCCCCGCGACGGCCTCCAGAACTTTATGGTCGTAGAGTGAGAAGTTCCAGCGCCCCTGAACCGACCAGTGGCTGCCGATCGGCCATTGCGCCACCAGGTCGATTTGGCGCAATTGCGTGGTCAGACCCTGGGCATCGATCATTTGGCGCAGGTAGCGGTAGCCGCCTTGCAGGAGCTTGCCGGCTTCGGGCTGGTAGCGCAGATTAAAATTCAGCCGCTCGGCGTGGCGTTCGCTGGGGTCGAATTGCATCCCGCCGTCCACCATCCAGCGCGGGTTGAGCCGGCCGGTGCCAAAAAACACCAGGTCCGAATGTTTGCCCGTGGACAGCGGCTCGTTCAGAACGACGCGCTGTGATTCGAAGTAATAACGCTGGGCGATCCCCAGGCGCAGGCGCTCGTCGCCGCTGCCCGCGTCCAAGAAGCGCGTCGCTGCGCCCACCGCGAGCAGGTTGGCGTCGTTGATCCGATCATGGCCGAAATATTTGTTCTCGGTAAATACTTGCTCGTAACTGAGGTCTGCCAAGGCCGAGTCGAAGACCGGGATTTGGGTCTGCGCGCGATAGGGGATTTTCACGTAGAACAGTCGCGGTTCCAGCGTTTGCACCAGATTATGATCGAAGAGCGTCAAGTCGCGCTCGAGAGTCGCTCCGGCATCCACGCTAAAAATGGGCAGTTGCCGGCGCGTATCGGCATAAACCGGCACATCGGACCCCTGATTGAGGCCGGTGCCGGGATCGAGGTGATAAGCCGTCCAGTGATACTGCATCCTCGGTGTGAGGAACAAGCCGCCCCGGCGCATGGGATAGGAGATGCTGGGGTTCAGGAGCGCCCGCTGCCCGGTGATCAGCGTCGGGTGCCGGAAGCGCACGTATTCCGCGGCCAGGCGCAGGTCCAGGCCTTGCCAGTCGGCCTTGAAGAGATTGGCCAAGAGCTGCGGTGTGCGTTCGTAGGGAGGCAAAATCGGTGCCTCGGGATCCTGCAAGGTCTGGAATCGCTGCACGCGAGCCAATACCCCGCCCCAGGGCAGGTTGTAAGCCAAACCGGCTTCCCGCGGCAAAGTGGTCTGCGAGGTGGCGCTGATGCGGTCGGCGAAATCGACGAAATAGTTGTCGTCCGACACCTTGTTGAGATTCAGGCTCGCGGTGAGCCCGGGCAGCAGGGCTTGGCTATGGCGCCAGGCGAGGCCGTAGCGATCGGAGTTGCTCGGGCGGTCGCGCAAGATGCCTTCGGCATCGAGTTCGCCCGCATAACCGGGCTGCAAATAGCGGAATTGGCCGTTGGCCATCAGGCCCCGCTTGGTCATCAGTCGCCCGGTAAAGGTGGCATCCAGGTTGGGCGCGATGTTCCAGTACCAAGGCAGGCTCATCTCCAGGCCTCTTCTTCCCGTGCTGCCAAAGCTCGGCGTCAGGAATCCGGATTTGCGCTCGTTGCTGAGCGGGAAATCAAGCCAAGGGGTGTACAAGATGGGAACATCCTTGAACACGATGGTGGCGTGCTGGGCGCGACCTACTTGCCGCCCCTGGTCGATTTCCAGCTCGGCCATGCGCAGAAACCAGTCCGGTCGTTCGGCACGGCAAGTGGTATAGGTGGATTCGCTCATGCGGTAACGATCCGGCCCCATGAACTCGATGCGTTGAGCTTCCCCGAAGGACTCCATGCGCCCGAAAGCCTCCGCCGGTGAGCGAGAACGAACCTGCGCCTGCGCCATCACCGCTTGCGGGGTCTGCGGCGCGGCCAGCGGCGCCGGCGCTAGCGTCGCTGGCCGGCGCGGGGAAAGCGCGAACTTGGCGTCGCGTGCGAAACCGGTTTCGGTTTCACGGCGGTAACGAATTTCCGGCGCGCTCAAAAAATCCCGGTCATGGCGCATGCGCACCTGCCCAGTGGCCCAGATTTCTTCGGTTTCGAGGTCGTACCGCAGCCAATCGGCGAGCACCGTCTCGCGCCAAGTGCGCATCTCCACCCCGCCCTCGGCGACCACCTCTTTGCCCTCCTTGCCGCTTAGGCGCTCAGCGTAGAGAAAAGCCGCGCCGGTTTCCCCGAGCACCGGCGGACGCAGAACCCGCTCCGGTTTCAGGGGCAAGGCCTGCGGTTCCGCTTGGGTTCCAGCCGCCCATAGCAAAGGCACGAGGCTGGCGAGCAAAGTAAGACGTGGCGCAGGCATGCAAGGGGCAAATGCTAAAATGCGCTAGTTTACCTGTTTCCGCCTCGCCCCTTGTTCTCCCTTCGAATCCGCGTTCTTTGCCTGTGAACGATCATTCCACCGACCAGCGCCTGTCGCAGCTATCCGCCTGGCTTGCCCAAGTGCAGGGTGATGCCGATTTCAGCCTTGCCCCGGCCTCGGCCGATGCCAGCTTCCGGCGTTATTTCCGGGTCAGCTCGGCCCGGGGCAGCACCATCGCCATGGACGCCCCTCCGCAGCGGGAGGACTGCCGGCCTTTCGTCAAAGTGGCAGGGCTCTTGCGCGCGGCCGGAGTGCATGCGCCGGCGGTCCTGGCCCAAGATCTCGAACGCGGCTTCTTGTTGCTTTCCGACCTCGGGACCACCACCTTTTTGCAGGCGATCAACGAAGACAACGCCCAGGGTTTGTTCGCCGACGCAACCGAAGCGCTGCTCCGCTGGCAAAGGGCGAGCCGCGAGGGGGTCTTGCCGCTTTACGACCGAGAGCTGCTGCGGCGGGAGCTGGAGCTTTTCCCCGAATGGTACCTCGGCCGGCACCTCGGCCAAACGCTCAGCGAGGCGCAGAAAGCGACGCTGGAAGCCGCCTTCGAACTCATCTTGCAAAACAACCTGGCGCAACCCCGAGTCTACGTGCACCGCGATTTCATGCCGCGCAACCTGATGCTGAGCGACCCCAACCCCGGGGTGATCGATTTTCAAGACGCGGTGTTCGGGCCCATCACCTACGACCTGGCCTCGCTCTACCGCGACGCCTTTTTGAGCTGGGAGGAGGAGCGCGTGCTCGACGGCTGCGTGCGCTATTGGGAGCAAGCCCGCCGCGCCGGCCTGCCGGTGCACAGCGACTTTGCCGCGTTTTACCGCGACGTGGAATGGATGGGGCTGCAACGCCACCTCAAAGTGCTGGGCATTTTCGCCCGGCTCAATTACCGCGACGGCAAAACCAACTACCTCGCCGACACGCCGCGTTTCATCCGCTACGTGCGCCACGCCGCCAACCGCTATCGCGAACTCGGTCCTTTGCTGCGCTTGCTCGATCAACTCCTGGGCACCACCCGGCAGACGGCCTACACCTTTTGAAAGCCATGCTGCTCGCGGCCGGGCGCGGCGAGCGCATGCGGCCGCTCACCGACCGGACGCCCAAGCCCTTGCTTACGGTGGGCGGGAAGGCCCTGCTCGATTGGCATCTGGAGAAGTTGGCTGCCGCCGGAGTGAGCGAAGTGGTGATCAATCTCGCCCACCGCGGTGAGGCCATCGAAGCCCATTGCGGCAACGGCAGCCGCTGGGGCATCAGCCTGCGCTATTCGCGCGAATTGGCGGCTTTGGAAACCGCGGGCGGCATCGCCACCGCTTTGCCGCTTTTGGGCGAGGGCTGCGTGCCCATCATCAGCACGGACATCTTCACCGATTACGATTATCGGCATCTGCTCGACCGCGCCCGAGCCATGGCCGCCGCGCCCGCCGGCCCGCGCCTGCACTTGGTGATGGTGGAGAATCCAGATTTTCATGCCGGCGGTGATTTTTTCCTGAACCGTGGCGGCCTGAGTCTGACCCGGGGCGAACGCCTCACTTTCGCCAGCCTGGGCGTGTATGATCTTGCCCTTTTTCGTCGCCTGCCGCGCGGCATCAAGATGAAGCTCACGCCTTTCTACCGCGAGTGGGTGGCGCGCGGGCTCGCCTCAGGCGAACGTTTTGATGGCGCCTGGCACAACCTGGGCACGCCGGAACAACTGGCTCGCCTCAATGCCCAATTCTCTTCACCAAAGAGCTGAAAGCCCAAGACATGGACAACCCTTTGCTCGATTTTCGCGGCCTGCCGCGTTTCGACGCCTTCGCAGTCGATCAGGTCACTCCTGCCATCGACGCGCTTCTTGCCGAAAATCGCGCCGTCGTCGCGCGGGTTGCCGCCGAAGCGGCGCCGCCCACCTGGGTCAATTTCGTGCAGCCTCTGGAAGACGCTGGAGAAAAGCTCTCCCGCGCCTGGAGCCAAGTCGCACACCTCAACGCGGTGAAAAATTCCCCCGAGTTGCGCGAGGTCTATAACGCGCTCTTGCCCAAGCTCACCGAGTTCCACACCGAAGTGGCGCAGAACGAAGCGCTATTCCGGCGCTTCAAGGCATTGGCGGCATCGGCCGAATATGCCCGGCTCGATAGCGCGCAGCAGCGCATCATCGACAACGAGCTGCGCGATTTCAAACTGGGTGGCGCCGAACTGGACGCCGCGGCCAAAGCGCGCTTCAAGGAAGTGCAGGAAGAACTCGCCAGCCTCTCGGCCAAGTTTGAGCAGAACGTGCTTGACGCCACCGATACCTACGGCCTGGTTATCGAAGACCCGGCTCGCCTCAAGGGCCTGCCCGAAGATCAGCTCCTGGCCGCTGAGGGCGAGGCGAACCGGGCGGGCACCAAGGGCTGGCGCTTCACCTTGCACGCGCCTTCGTATTTGCCGGTGCTGCAATACGCCGAAGATCGAGAGTTGCGCGCGACCTTATATCGCGCTTATGTCACTCGCGCATCCGAGTTTGGGCCGGCGGAACTGGACAATACCGCGGCCATTGGGCGCATTTTGGCGCTGCGTCAGGAAGAGGCCAAACTTCTGGGTTATCGCAATTACGCCCAAGTGTCGCTGGTGCCCAAGATGGCCGGTGCGCCCGAGGAAGTGCTCGCCTTTTTGCGGGAACTTGCCGCCAAGGCGCGTCCCTACGCCGAGCGCGACTTGGCCGAGGTGCGAGAATTTGCCCGCGGACTCGGGCTAGACGATCCGCAAGCTTGGGACCTGCCCTACCTCAGCGAAAAATTGCGCTTGGCGCGCTATGATTTTTCCGACCAGGAAGTAAAGCAGTACTTTCCCGAAGACCAAGTGCTGGAAGGGCTTTTCCGAGTGGTCCAAAGCATCTACGGCATCCACATCCGCGAAGCGCAAGCGCCGGTGTGGCATGAAACCGTGCGCTTTTTCGAGATCACCGAACAAGGCCGCCCGGTGGGGCAATTCTATTTCGACCTCTACGCCCGGCCCAACAAGCGCGGCGGCGCCTGGATGGACGATCCCATCAATCGGCGCGCGGTCGCCGGCGGCACGCAGCGGCCGGTGACCTACCTCACGTGCAACTTCTCCGCCCCGGTCGGCGGCAAGCCCGCCCTCTTCACCCATGACGAAGTGCTGACGCTGTTTCACGAATTCGGCCACGGCCTGCATCAGCTCTTGACGGAAATCGACCACCTGGGCGCCTCCGGACTCGCCAACGTGGAATGGGATGCGGTCGAACTGCCCAGCCAATTCATGGAGAATTTCTGCTGGGAGTGGGAGGTGTTGAAGCACATGACGGCCCATGTCGATACCGGCGAAGCGCTGCCGCGAGCGCTTTACGACAAGATGATCGCCGCCAAGAACTTCCAAAGCGGCTTGCAAACGCTGCGGCAGATCGAGTTTTCCCTGTTCGATTTTCTGGCGCATTGCGATTACGACCCCGCCGGTGCCGCCACGCCCCTCGAGGTTCTCGATCGTGTGCGCCGCGAGGTGGCGGTCGTCTTTCCGCCGGAATTCAACCGTTTCCCCAACGCCTTTACCCACATTTTCGCCAGCGGCTATGCCGCCGGCTATTACAGCTACAAATGGGCAGAAGTGCTTTCGGCCGACGCTTACAGCCTGTTCGAAGAACTGGGCGTGCTTTCGCCCGAGGCCGGTCGGCGCTTTCGCTCCGAGGTATTGGCGCGGGGCGGCAGCCGGCCGGCACTGGAGTCTTTTGTCGCTTTTCGCGGCCGCCCCCCCCGCATCGACGCCTTGTTGCGGCATAATGGTATGACCCCGGCATGAGGCCGGGGAGGCTACCACAACAAAGCCCAGAGGAGACGACATGCGTATTCGCCCCCCAATGCGGACCACCTTGGCGCTAGGCCTTCTGCTGGCCGCTGTCCCCGTGCTTGCGCAGCAGATGTACCGCTGGACCGATGCCGACGGCCGCGTGCACTACTCCGACCAGCCGCCGCCCAAAGATGCCAAAAACGTGCAGACCAAAAACTTGGGCGCCAACGTAGTCGAGACCGATGCCGTGCCCTATGCCACGCAAGTGGCGCGGCGGCGCAATCCGGTCACCCTCTACGCTTTCGAATGCGGCGATGTCTGCACGCAAGCCAAGGGCCTCCTGCGCACCCGCGGCGTGCCATTTAGCGAAGTCGACCCGCGCCAAGCCGCCAATGCCGAGAAGCTCAAAGCGCTGACGGGCGGCACGGATGTCCCGGTGCTGCAAGTGGGCGACACCGTGGTCAACGGCTATGAAGCCGGGCGCTGGCAGACTGCGCTCGACAATGCCGGCTATCCCGCCAGTGTTTCGGGCCGCCAAAGCGCCGCGGCGGCCAAAGCCAGCGGCGCGGCGGCGCCTGCGGCAGCGCCGGAGAAGGCTGCGCCACCCCCGGCAGAGATGAAGGCGGGCGCCGAGGAGCCCAAGAAGGTGCCGGCGGCGGCCTACTGAGGATCGGTCTGGCGACGTTCAGGCTAGGGACATGAAGCTCGCCACTTGGAACGTCAACTCGCTGAAGATACGCTTGCCCCAGTTGCTCGAATGGCTCGCCGCGAATCAGCCTGACGCCGTCTGCCTGCAGGAAACCAAAACCGAAGACGCGAGTTTTCCGCAGACCGAAATTCGGGCCGCCGGTTACGCGCCTGTGTTCAGCGGGCAGAAAACCTACAACGGCGTCGCCATCTTGGCGCGCCAAGCGGCCAGCGACATCACCGCCGGCATTCCCGGCTTTGCCGACCAACAAAAGCGCGTGCTCGCCGGCACCTTGGCCGACACGCGCATCGTGTGCATTTACGCGCCCAACGGGCAGGCGATCGATTCCGATAAATACCGCTACAAACTCGACTGGTATCAAGCGCTCGCCGCCTGGCTGAGCGGCGAACTCCAGCGCCATCCCAGACTGGCCCTGCTGGGCGACTTCAACGTCGCGCCCGAAGACCGCGACGTGTGCGATCCCCAAGCCTGGGCAGGTCAGGTGCTGGTGAGCGAGGCCGAGCGCGCTGCCTTTCAGAAGCTCCTCGATCTCGGACTCAAAGACGCTTTCCGCCTCTTCGAACAAGCCCCCAAGCTCTATAGCTGGTGGGATTATCGCCAGCTCGCTTTCCAGAAGAATCAAGGCCTGCGCATCGATCACATTTTGCTCTCCCCCGAACTTGCGACCCGCGCTCGCGCTTGCCAGATCGACAAAACGGCGCGTAAGCGCGAACGCCCCTCGGACCATGCGCCGGTGGCGGTGGAGCTGGCCTAAATGCAGGCGATGGTGAAATTACTTTGCGGCCCGCAAATAGGGCGAAGATTGGGCAATAAAGAACCGTGGTCGTCCCCGCAACCGTGTATCCGGGATGGCAGAATCCGCGCCCGATGTGCCGATGCTGGCAATTGCGGGAGCGGCCTTGGCCGCGATCAAGGCATCGCTGTCCGCGCCGATCTTCGCAGGCAAGCCCGCTCCTGCAAATCCATCCGCCGGGCCGGCATGGTGTCGCCCCATTTCCTGATGAAGGCGCAAGCGCAATGCCGCTGAGCTTGGAGGCGGCGGTTGGTACAAGGGTTCGTTCGCCGTTTGCTGCCAATGGAAGATCCTCTTTGGTTCCGGCTAGTCCGGCTTAGGGTAGTGAAGAACATGTCACATCCCCAGCCGATGAAAGCAACCCGCGTCCTGGGCGCCGCGCTGGGTGTTGCGAGCGCCGCGTTTCTGGGCGTAACGGCGTTCGTCAAATGGTTCGATTTGCAATCCGCGGTGCTGGTCTTGGCCATCGCTTATGGCGGCATCCTGGCGCTTGCCGCCGCCTTTTCGGGCTGGGCCTTGCTCCGGGCGCGCACCGGGAGTCAGCGCTGGCAACTTCTCGCCGAGCTCGCCCTGTTCGCCGTATGCTTGGCGGGAACCTCGGTCTTCGTTTGGAATGAAATACAGGGCTCGATCACGCAATGACACTGTCTCCCCTTGCCACATGGCACCAAATCGTAAAGACGCGCCATGCCGCCGGCCTCGATGCCTTGCTGGCCGAAGACGTGGTTTTCCACTCGCCGGTAGTGCACACGCCCCAAAAGGGCAAGGCGGTGGCGCTTGCCTACCTGGGCGCTGCACTCCAAGTGTTCTGCAACGACTCCTTTCGTTATGTGCGCGAACTCACGGCAGCGCAGCAGGCGGTGCTCGAGTTTCTGGTCGAAATCGACGGCATCGAAGTCAACGGCGTCGATATGTTGCGCTGGAACGACGCGGGACAAATCGTCGAATTCAAAGTGATGGTGCGCCCGCTCAAGGCAATTCAACTCATCCACCAGCAAATGGCGGCGATGCTCCAGGCGCGAGGCTGATCCAAGCCGTCTTTGGTTTGACGCCGGGATTCTAGAAGTCGGAAAAGGGATGCAGGCGTTTGCCGTTGCTTGACAAAGTGCAGCAGCGCGACTAGCATGCCGCTCCACGCGATACAGGCGATCAGCGCACTTGTGAAATTGATCGCCGTCAAGCTGCAGCAGTAGGTAAGGGAGTTTTGCGCATCGACCAGCGTAAAGGCGCCTCGCAATACGAGGCGGGAGGCGGTTTACCGTAAGCCGTAACGACCCCTTGGCAGGAAGTCGAAGCTAGTTTGTCGCCGGCCCCGGCGCGGGTTGAAATCCACTCAGGGATTGAGAACCCCGCTCCGGATGCAGGCGTCATGACGCAAGCATCGAAAATCGGCGAGGAGCTCACCGCGTCGCCAGTGGCGGCGGGGTGCAAGGGGATACAACATGCGGTTCATAACGCTGAACGGGGTGCAGTGCGCGCCCATCTTGCGGGCAGGTAAGCAGTGGGGCAAGTGGCTGTTGCCGGTACTGCTGGCCACCTGCTGCGTTTCCCCATCGATCTCCGCCGGGCTTCCCCCGGAAGTTCAAAAGGGCACGGATTGGCTGGTCAGCCAAGTCCAAGCCGACGGCTCGGTGCGCGGAGAAACCGGCGCACTGGCCATCGTCGCGCAGACCCGAGCCGAAGTCGCGAGCACGCTCGCGCGGCTGGCCAGCCCCCCGCCCGCGCTGCTCAATGCGCTCACCCCGAGCGCGTTCCCCTTCGCCGAACTCGATGCCCGCAAAGCCCTAGCCCTGGGCGCCGCCAAGGTGGGCGACGCCGATTCCATCGCCCGCCTCAAAGCGCTACAAAACCCCGACGGCGGCTTCGGCAGTCACACCGGCGCGGCAAGTTCGGTGCTCGATACCGCCTGGGCCTTGCTGGCGCTCAAGGCGCAGAGCGCTTTCCTTACACCGGGCGATGCCGCGAGCCGCGCATTGACCTATCTTGCCGCCCAGCAACGACCGGGCGAGGCCTGGGGGTTGCCGGGACAATCCCAAGTGTATGTGACCTCGCTGGTGCTCCTGGCGGCGCAGGAATGGAAAGACACGCTGCAAGTCGGCGGTATCACCGTGCCGGCCAAGGAGTGGCTCCTCGCACAAAGAAGCAACGATCGCTACGGCGAGCTGCTCGACGATGCCCTGGCGCTTACGGCTCTGGCGACGCAGACCACCGACCCGAAGATCATCGATCCCCTGCGCGCGGCGCTTCTTAGCACCCAAGGCGCCGACGGTAGTTGGAGCGGGGACCCTTTCCTCACGGCTTTGGCGTTGCGGGCGCTGTGGCAAACCCTAATGGTGGCTACCCCCGTTCATGGCGACATCGCGGGCACCGTGGTCGCGGACAGCAGCGGCGCGCCGATCGCCGGTGCCTCGGTTTCGGTTCGAGGGGCAAGCGCTCAGTCGGTAAGCACGCGCAGCGATGGTAGTTTCCGTCTTGCTGGAATGGCGCCGGGAACCCATACACTCCTTATCCAAGCGGCGGGTTTTGCTGACGCAACGAGTGCTGCCACGGTGGAGGCCGGCCAAACCACCCAACTGGCGACCATCAGGCTGCGCGCCGCAACGCTGCTGGCCGAGGTCGCCGGCACAGTGCACGATACGGCCGGAGGGCCGCTTGCCGGAGTCCTCGTTTCGGTCGGCGGAGCGGGGGTTCTCTCCGATGCTGCCGGCCGCTATACGCTTCAAGTTCCCGCGGGTAGCTATCGAATCCAGGCCACCTTATTGAACTACCAGCCGGCGGCGGTTCCCGAGTTGAACTTGCTACCGGGCCAGACCTACCTCTTCTCGCCCACGCTTTATCCGGTTTGGTGGGGGTCCGCCCCGCCAACCAAGTTGGCGGGCAAAGTTGTCCATGCCAAGTCGGGGGTCGGGATTGCCGGAGCTAGTGTGAGCACCGGCGCAGTCTCTGCGCAAAGCGGGGCTACGGGCGCCTTTGAACTGGGCAGCCTGCAGCCCGGTGGTTTCGAGCTTAAACTCGTCGCCAGCGGATTTGGTGATCGCCTACTCAATGTGCTTCTTGCTCCGGGGAACAATGCGCTGGGCGACATCGGACTGGAACCTAAGCTCGCCAACTACTCGCTGACCGGCACGGTCCGCGATGCCGACGGCACCGCGCCCGTGGTGGGAGCCGCAGTCAGTTTGGGCGGCAAGACGGCCAGCACCGACGCCGCCGGCCGCTATCGACTGGAAGGCTTGGCGCCCGGCATCCACCAACTCAGCGTCACCGCCGCGGGTTACGTGCCGCTGCTCCATAACGTTCAGCTCTCCCAGCCTGGAGAAGCCGTTCTCGATTTGCGTCTGCAGCGCGTGGCCGCAAGCAGCATCTACGTCAAGTCCCTAAAGCCGGGCAAGGCGCGTTATTTGCCGTCGGAGAGCCTCGAACTCGAGGCCACGATCGCCAATACCGGAACCCAAGCCGCCGCGGTGGTGGTCGATGCCCTGGTGTTTGACCCGCAAGGTCAACTGATCATGCAGCTCGCCGCCAACGCGCACGGGCTGGGAAACAACCCGCCCAACCTTCCGGTCAACATCTCGGCCGGCGATCAAATCACTCTCGAAATGGGCGAACTGCTCTTGCGCCTTGCGGGCGGCAGCTACGCCGTCGGACTTCGCGTTTTCGACCCCAGCGGCAGGGCGCTGGCCGAGGCGGCCACGAGCTTCGAAATCGAATCCACCGCGGTCTTGAGCGGCGGCATCGAGGTCGACCCGCCCCTCACCCATGCGGCCGCCAATACGCCGGTGAATTTCCGCGCCCAGCTCAGTAACCTGGGTAACCAAGCGATCGCCGCGGGCGACCTGAAGCTGCAAATCGTTTTAGCGCACCCGGAGCAGAGCAACGCACCGCCGATCGAGGTCAGCGCATCGGCGGGTCCCAGCTTGTCGGGCTTGCCTACGCTCAAGGGTATGAGCCGCGATGCGCAGGGCAACGTTTACGTCATCAGCGGCCAATACAACGATGGCCGCATCCTCAGGGTCAGCCCCTTGGGCGAAATCACCCTGGTCGCGCGGGTGCCGGAGGGCGCGCCCAACGTCCCCACTTTCTACGCGATTACGGTCGATGGCCAAGGCGGCTTCTGGGTTGCCGGCAACGGGCGCCAACTTTGGCATGGTGATGCGCAGGGAAGCTTGATGCGAAATACCCTCACCGAGCTCGACCTCGTTACCGGCATATATCAAGACGAGCTGGGCCAGCTCTTTCTGGTCGGCCGCCTGGGCACCGCGCACCGCCTTATCAAACGCGGCGCGGACGGCAGCGAATCGCTGCTCTGGGAAAGCGGTCTTTCGCAGCCCACCGCCATGGTGAAAAACGCCCAAGGCGAATTGCTGGTCACGAACAATGGCGATGGGAGCGTTGTTCGCATCACCGCTGACGGCCAAATCAAACCCTTTGTCAGCGGGCTCAACCGGCCCCGAGGCATCACCTTGGATGCCGCCGGCAACCTCTTGGTCGCGAACGCCGGGGACGGCAGCATCCGGCTTTTCACTCCCGCGGGGCAAATGAGCACCTATGCCACGGGGCTCAAAGGGCCCACGGACTTGCGCTTCGACCGCCAAGGCCAGCTTTTTGTCACCTGTGCCGACGACCACACCATTCGGCGTGTTGCTCCCGACGGCACCGTGAGCCTTTACGCCCAGGGTCTTGCCAACGGACCGCGGTCTCTGGCCTACGACGCCGTGGGAAAACTCTACCTCGCCAATGCCGATGGCACCTTGCGGCTGCTCGACATCGACGGGAGCTCGCGCGTCGTCGCCCAGGGCTTGCAGAACCCGCAAGGTATGGCCATCGACGCGAGCGGCGCGGCGCTGGTCGTGGAACAGTCCAAAGGTCAAGTGCTGCGCGCCGCCGGGGGCGAGCTCACAAGCTTCGCCACCGGGCTCACCGGCCCAGTAGGCATTGCCAGCGCGAGTGTTCAACATCTCGTGACCGAATATTCCGCACATCGACTCACCCGGCTCGACGCGACCGGCGGAACGATGGAGCGCATCCCGAGCCTGGTGGAGTATCCGGGCATGGTTGCGGTCGACGCGAACGACCGCATTCTGCTTGCCAACGGAAGCGGCCTCAGCCTGTTCGAAGCGGGGCAAGGACGTGTCATCCGCACCGGCCTGGCGCCCCGGCTCATGGTTCCAGACCCGGCGGGGGGCGCAGTGTTCGCGGTGAGCGGGTATGAGGTCCACCGCGTCGACTACAACGGCAACGCGGTGAAGATCAAAAGTCTCTCCTTCTATGCCATGGGCATGGCGCTTAATGGCGCCGGAGACATCGTCCTCATCGACCACGCCTCGAAACTCTATCGCCTCGACCGGCTGGGCAATCTCAGCCCGCCCACGGCTTTGCCAGTTACGGTGAGCCGCGTTGCCGCTAACGCGCAAGGCAGGGCCTACGTGCTGGACAACGCCAACAAGCTCTATGTTTTGGGCGACGATGGCAGCCTGACGATATTGAGCACTTTCAACGTCGCGCCCGACTACGACGTGCCCAGCGCGCTGGGCGTGGCCAAAGACGGCCGACCCCTGGTCGCCAGCAATCGCGGTCGCATCTTGGCCGTCGATCCGGTCAGCGGTGCACAAACCGTGGTGAAAACCGGGGTCTATCCCAGCGGCATGACCCTAGACGGTCTGGGCAAGCTGTGGTTGACCTTGCCATCCGACCACGAGCTCGCGGTTTACGATGCCGGGGGCACCGAAGTTCAACGCTTCAGTGGCTTCCTCTACCCCGCCCGCGTTACTTGGGACGGCACCCAGTATTGGTTTTTTGCGGTGAACGGGTTCTTTAGCCTCAGCGCCGCTCCGGGCAGCTATCCCATCAAGAGGTCGGTAGCCCACTTCACCGATCTGGCCGCTACGGCGACGGGCACCCTGCTTGCCGCTGCCGGCAGCGCCATTTACGCTTGGGACGGCCAAGCCTGGAACCAGCGAATCCAGCTGGACGGCCTAAGCAGTTTCGGGCTCATTGCCGCACATCCGAGTGGTACGGTCAGCATCGCCAGTGCGTCAGACTCGCAGGTGCGCGTTTTCGACGCCTCCTGGAAGCAGGTGGCTGCCTATGCCGGAATCATCCGGCCCACCGGTCTTGCCTTCGACGCGGCGGACCAGCTCTACGTCGCCAGCGCGGAAGCCAATAGCATCGTTCGCTTTCCCGCGGGTGCCGCGCCCTTGTCATCGCCGACCGTCTTTGGGCGAATGAACCAACCGGGTTGGCTCTACTTCGACGATGCCGGGCAGCTTTGGGCAGGGAATTCTTCGCAGATCGTTCGCTTCGCCGCCAATGGTGCAGGTACCCTCGTTACCGCATCGGGAGCCGCTTATTCCCTCAACGGTATTCTGATCGATGCGGGCAATGCCCTGGTGTTGAGCGGCAGTTTTCATCAGCTCATGCGCTTCGCCAACGATCGGTGGGCGGTGCTTGCCAGCGGTCTCAATGCACCGACGGGGCTTCGCGCCCTGGCCGATGGGGGCGTTTTTGTCGCCAATAGTGGCAATGGAACGGTCACCGAGTGGCGCAACGGCGCTATGCGAACCCTTGCCGGGGGTTTGCCGCCGGTGCGTGCGCTCACCGTCGCCCCTGACGGGCAACGCCTCTGGGTCAGCGGCGACCAGGGGAGCCTTACCGCCATCACCCGTCAGGGCGTGGTCACCTCCCTCGGCATCCCCGCCGCAGTCGACAAAGCGAATCTGCACGGCATCGCGATGCACGACAGTGGCGACAAGCTGACCATCGGTGCTGACCTGGCGGCCACAGTTCCCGTGCCGCGGCTGTTTGAAGTTCGCCTAATCGAATCGACCCCGCCGCCGCCGCCAGGCAGCGTGGTGCTCGAGCGCCGCATCGCCATGCCCGCCATGCCTGCGGCCGAGGGTGTAAGGGCACTCGACCTGGGCAGCTGGATCCCGCCTTGGGGCGGCGACTATCGCGCCCTGGTCACGCGCGAGGGGGTGCCGGGTCAGCCCGAAGGCAGTCTGCACGTTGGTCCGCATGCCACCGCATCGCTGGCCCCAAGCAAAACGCGCCTTGCACCCCGCAGGCAAAGCCTGCCGGTGACCCTGCAAGTCACCGGCGCGGACTTCAACTCCGTTGCGCGCGTCGAGGTCGCTCTGATCAAACCCACGGTGAGCACGCCGCGGGCGCAGGGCATGGTGGCGGATCGCGCCGGCAATCTCTATGTCACCGATGCCACCCACCTCAACAAGATCGCTCCTTCGGGCCAAAGCAGCCAAGTCGGCGGCAGCCACATTTTCGGCATGGGGCTGGCCATAGACTCCGCGGAGCAGATTTATGCGCCGGTGAGAACCAGCAGCACGGGCCCCTTCCAGATCGTCCGGTTTGCTCCGGATGGCAGCGCCACGGTCGTCGTCGGCAATTTGGGCGACACCCCGGCGGGCTTGGCGGTCAACCGGAACGACGAAGTGCTCGTCGCCTTGCCCCACAAGCTCTTGAAAATCACGCCGGCTGGGGCCGTCTCCACCGTGACCACCTCCGGTCTGCCCAGTCCCGTAGGCATCTCCACCGATGGGCGTGACAACGTCTATGTCTTGAACAACCAGCACACGGTTACGCGTATTACGCCCGCGGGTGAGGTCACGACGCTGCACAACGGCTCGGACTTCACGAAAGAGCCGATCTTCGAGTATGAAGGCATGGCCTTGACGGCCGACTGCGGCGAGAATTACTACCTCACGCCCACGCACTGGCAACCGCTGGACCAAGATGGTGAAGAACATATCCTGGCCCAAGTGGGGGGTCGCAGCCGTATCGCCTCTGCCGTTCTCGACGGCCGCAAAGTCCATTACGACCTCACCGATATGGACTACATTATCTTCGATCGCTTCGGTTCGCGCCTTTTGATGTGGACCGATTACAGCGGCGGCCGTATTTGGCAAATGCCTGTCACCTGCGGCTCGATCAGTGTCGAAACCCACCTCCTCACCCGCCCGGGCCAGACCCTGAAAAATGCGAACACGCCCTGGATCGCCGCGCACCCCAAAGCCGACGGCCGCACGGAATACATCTGGAATTTGCGCGAAGTCCCGCCGCAAGGACTGAGCGTGAGCTTCGACACCGAGCTCACCGAGCTCGCGCTGGGCGAAAGCCGCCCCATCCTGTCGGAAGGCTTCATGCTGTTCAAGAACAGCTTCGCGCCGGGCGAGCTCAAGGTGCCTCTGAGCATTCCGGAGGTGGAGGTCGACAACCTGATCGACCTCGGCGTCAGCACCGACCAGGCCGCCTACCCGGCCTACGCCACAGCAGAAGTCACCACGCTGCTCACCAACCCCAACCCCACAGTGGTGGCCGGCGACCTGGAAGTCAGCGTCTTCGACGCCGCCGGCTTCCCGCTCACCACCCTCCAACGCCAAGCCGTGGTTTTGCCGCCCTCGGGCGTGCTGGACGTGAACGGCCAACTGCCCATCGGCACCATTCTGCCCGGGGTGTACACCGTCAAGGCCGAACTCAGTGAGAGCGGCCAGCCTCTGGCGCGCGGCAGCGCCACCTTCCGCGTCACCGAAGACCGCGCCATTGGCGCCGTCACCGGCGAGCTCGCGCTCGACCGCGCCGAGTACGAAGGCAACGACCGGGTCAACATCTACTCGCGGGTGCTGAATCAAAGCGCGAACATGAGCTTTGACCACCTCAGCCTGGTGCTCACCACGCGCAACGTCGCCGGCGAAGTGGTATTCAAGAAGACGCTGCCCATTGCCCAGCTCACCGCCGGCGCCGAATTGCGGCGCGCCAACGTGCACAGTTTCCAGCGTGCTCCGGCGGGGCCTTACACCGTGGTGCAGCAAGTGCTCGACGCCGCCGGCCTAGTCCTCGATGAGAAGACCGCCCCCTACCGCGTGCTGCCCGGCAACCAAAGCACCAGCGGACTCTACGGCGAAATCAAAGCCGAGCGCACCCTGGTGCAATACGGCCAGCCGGTGGGCCTCACCTTCAAAGTGGCCAACCGGGGCAATGCCGATTACGCCGCCTTGCCGCTCAAAGTGCGCGTCCTGGAGGCGGCCACCGGTGTGGTGCGCCGCGAGTTCCAGGCCACCACGCCCTTGGCCACGCTGGCGGAGTTTCAGCAGCGGCACAGTTGGGAGACGGGCGACGCCCCCTTGCCCGCCAGTGCGGCCAGTAAGCTCTTCGTGGCAGCACTTTTTGCTGACGTCGCCGGACGCGAAGTGGCGCTGGCGCAAGACGCTTTCCAGGTGACCACCCTCTTGCCCTTCGCCTTCACCCCGAAGCTGGGCGTGCCGCGCCTTTCGGTGCAGACCAGCAACCCCGTCACCCTCGAAGGCCTGGCGGGAAGCCAGCCGATCAGCGTCGCCAACGGCGAATACAGCCTCAATGGCGCCGCCTATACCGCCGCACCCGGCACCGTAAACAACGGCGACCAGATCAGTCTACGTCACACCGCCGCCGGCGCGTACAGCACCAAAACCGCCGCCACCGTCACTGTGGCCGGTTTCAAAGCCCCCTTCGAAGTGACCACCGAAGTGCGCCCCTGCGCCGCACCTGCGCCCTTCGCCTTCAGCGACCAAACCGCCGAAACCGGCAAAAAAGTCGAAAGCAACGCCATCGTGCTCGCCGGTATGGGCGAAGGCTGCAGCGTGCAGGCCAACATCACCGTGGGAGCCTACAAAGTTCTGCGCAACGGCGCCGTCCTCACCGCCGGAGATTTGGGTTACACCCAGGACCCCACCCTGGTGCAAGATGGCGACGAAGTGCGCCTGCGCGTCACCGCCCCGGCCGCGGCCGGCCAAATGGCCACCGTCGCGTTCACCGCCGGCACGGTGAGCGCACCCTGGCGCGTTACTGCCCAAGCCGCGGCCCCGGTCTGCGGCAACGCGACCCTGCCCGCGCTCGCCAGCAAAACCGCCGCGCCCGACACCCTGGTCACTAGCAACACCATCACGCTGGCGGGCCTCAACACCGGTTGCAGCGCCAGCGCCAGTGTCAGCGGCGGCAAGCTCGAAGCAAAGCGAAACGGCGTGAGCCTCACGGGCGGTTTCGTCACCGGCCCGGTCACGGTGCAAGACGGCGACCAGCTCACCTTACAAACCACCACCCCGGCGCAAGGCGGCACCAGCAAGACGGTGCAGCTCAGCGTCGGCAGCGCGAGCACCTCGTGGGTCGTGAACGCCGCGGCCCCGGTTTGCGGCAACGCGACCCTGCCCGCGCTCGCCAGCAAAACCGCCGCGCCCGACACCCTGGTCACTAGCAACACCATCACGCTGGCGGGCCTCAACACCGGTTGCAGCGCCAGCGCCAGTGTCAGCGGCGGCAAGCTCGAAGCAAAGCGAAACGGCGTGAGCCTCACGGGCGGTTTCGTCACCGGCCCGGTCACGGTGCAAGACGGCGACCAGCTCACCTTACAAACCACCACCCCGGCGCAAGGCGGCACCAGCAAGACGGTGCAGCTCAGCGTCGGCAGCGCGAGCACCTCGTGGGTCGTGAACGCCGAAGCGCCGGTGTGCGGCACCGCGGTGTTGCCGGCCCTGGCCAGCAAAACCGCCGCGCCCGACACCCTGGTCAGCAGCAACACCATCACCCTGGCGGGCCTCAACACCGGTTGCAGCGCCAGCGCCAGTGTCAGCGGCGGCAAGCTCGAAGCAAAGCGAAACGGCGTGAGCCTCACGGGCGGTTTCGTCACCGGCCCGGTCACGGTGCAAGACGGCGACCAGCTCACCTTACAAACCACCACCCCGGCGCAAGGCGGCACCAGCAAGACGGTGCAGCTCAGCGTCGGCAGCGCGAGCACCTCGTGGGTCGTGAACGCCGAAGCGCCGGTGTGCGGCACCGCGGTGTTGCCGGCCCTGGCCAGCAAAACCGCCGCGCCCGACACCCTGGTCACTAGCAGCACCATCGCGCTGGCGGGCCTCAACCCCGGCTGCAGCGCCAGCGCCAGTGTCAGCGGCGGCAAACTCGAAGCCAAGAGGAGCGGTGCGAGCCTCACCGAAGGCTTCGTGCCCGGCCCGATCAGCGTGCAAGATGGCGACCAGCTCACCCTCCAAGGCCGCGCGCCCCTGCAAAGAGGCGCGAGCCAAACGGTGCTGCTGCAAGTGGGCAGCGCCACCGCCCCCTGGGTGATCAGCGCCGCCGACCATCACGACGCCGTGCCCATTCCCGTGCTCGCTGGCGGCTGGCCGCTACTGCTGCTGGGCTTGGCGTTGCTGCTTGTGTATGTGCTGGCGCGGCGGCGGCGCATCGAGCGCCTGCATGCGGCGAACGACGATGGCGCCTGATCGACCTGCGACCCCAAAAACCTCTTGCGTACTACCCAAACCATGATCCGCTCACAGATCGACCTTCCCCCCAGCCCCCTTCCCGAGGAAGGGGGCGAGAACGGTTCGCGGCCTGCGTCCGCTCCGGTGTCAGGTTCGCGCCCCCTTGGGGCGGCCCGGCGGGGGCAGATCGACCTTCCCCCCAACCCCCTTCCCGAGGAAGGGGGTGAGAACGGTTCGCGGCCCGCAACCGCACCGGCGCCCGGCTCCCTCGCGCAGCGGCTCGTGTGCCGATTCCTCCTGGCCCTCGCCGGGGGCTTGGCGGCGCTGCCCGCGTTCGCCGCGCTGCCCGCTGGGGCAAGCTTCGAGCACCGGCGCCAGGCGGTCGCGCAGCGCTTGCCGCAGGCCTTCGGGGATGCTCGGCAACGAGTTGACGCCGCTTACCGCGACCAGTTCGGGCGCATCGCTCCCGAGCTGCTGGCCCAGCGGCGCCAAGAGGAATTCACGCGCCTCGCCGTTCAAGAAGCGAGCACGCGCGATCTCATCACGCGGCTGGGTTCGGCCCCCGGCGATCTGGCCCAAGCCGAAGGCGAGCTGGCCGCCGTCGAAGCTTTGCTCGACAACCGCCTCGTTGCGCCGGCCCCACGCCCGCGGGCCGCTGCGCGAGGCGCGCTGCCGACCCCGGCCAAGGCCGCCCCCTTCGTCTTTCCCCCGCTGCCCGCACCGACTGCCGCCGACCTCGCTGCCACCGTCGATGCGCCACTCACCCCGGCCCTGCGCGCCCAGGCGCAAGCCCTGAACCGCGCCCCGCTGGCGATCTACAACTGGGTGCGCGGCAACATCGCTTACCTGCCCGGGCGGGGCAGTCAACTCGGCGCCGCCGGCACCTTCGCCGCCCGGCGCGGCAACGCCTGGGACCAGGCGTCCTTGCTCATCGCCCTCCTGCGCGCGGCCGACGTGCCCGCCCGTTTTGCCACCGGCGAAGTGGAGCTATCCGCCAGCCGTTTGCGCGAATGGCTGGGGGTTGCCGACACCGCCACCGCCCTCGATCTTTTGCGCCAAAGCGGGCAGGCCCCCTACGCGAGCTACGCCGGCGGCCAAATCGCCAGCGTGCGCTTCCAGCACGCCTGGGTGCAAGCCTGGGTCGATGTTTGGCCCTCGCGCGGCGCGGTGCACCGCCAGGGCGACGCCTGGGTTCTTCTCGACCCCGCCTATAAACTCCAAACGCGGCAAGGCGGCTTTGATCTTGCCAGCGCCTTGGGGCTCGATGCCAACGCGCTGGCCGCACAACTCACCGCGGCCGCCACCGGGGATTGGAGCCGCGGGCGGCTCGATGCCCTCGATCGCAGCGTCGCGGCGCAAGCGCTGAGCCAAGTCACGCAGCGGCTCGATGCTTTCGCCACTCAGAACCGGCTTTCGAGCTTGGCCGATCTCCTGGGGCAAACCCGCCTCGAAGCGCCGGCCTGGCCGCTGCTGCCGCTGGCCTTGCCCTATACCGTCACCGCGCAGAACTTTGCCGGCCCCGATCTGCCCGCCGGCGAGCGGCAAAGCCTGCGGCTGCGGGTGTATGCCGATGCGCTCGCCCGCCTGCGTGACGAAGCGCTCTGGAGCGAAGCAATCGACTGGCCGGCGCTGGCGCTGGGGCAACTCTCCTGGCGTTTCGTGCCGGCCACCCCGGCCGACGCCCAAGCCCTGCGCGCGCTGCTGGGTAACGCGGCAACGCCCCCCAAAGCCATCAACCCGACGGGCATTCAAGTCCAACTCGAACGCTTACGCGACGGGCAGGCGCAGCCGATCGCCGGTCCATTTGCCCTGGGCCGCGCCCTGGTGGCCGACTTCACGCTCAGCGAACCGGGCCGCGACCCGCGCGAGATCGCCTTCCCCCTCATCGCCGGGGAAACCCGGCACTGGGGCTGGGATCTGGCCGGGGTCGAAGGCGGGCGGCTCGCCAGCGTCGCCGCCTTGCCGCAGTCGACCCTGGGGCTCGTCGCCAACGGCCTGCCGCTGCTGCGCCAGAATGTCGCCGGCCTCAGCGCCGCTTTGAACGGCAGCGCACGGGTGCCCGTGCCGGGCCTGGCCGGGGCCTACACCTGGCTCGAACCGGAACTGGCCCTGGGGGTTGCGGTGAAACTGCACCTCACCGGCCTCGCCGTACAGGAAATCGGCAGCGACGACCCGGTGGCCGGCGGCAATGCCTCCCGCCACCGCTGGCAAGTGGCGCAAATGGCGGCACAACTGGCCGGCAGCCTGCCGGCGCAACTGGGCGGCCAAGGCATCAGCAGTGCCGCCGCCTTCGCCGCCAACGTCCAAGCCGGGCAGGCGGTCTGGACCCTCGACGCTGCACAAAGCACCACCCTTGCCCAATTGCAGCTCGACAAGGTGCTGGAGACGCGCCTTGCCGACGCCCTTGCCGCGGGCGAGCGGGTCACCGTCTCGGGTGCCGAAACGCAACTCGCCGACTGGGCCGGGCGCGGCGGCGCGCAGCTTGAAACGAGCTCGGGCAAGGGCCTGGGCTTCGCCTTCGGGGCCGGGCGCACCCTCGCGGTCAACGGCCAGGCGGTGGCCGGGGGTGCCTACGGCGACCTGGGCGCCTTGCTCGCCTGGGCGAGCTGGGTGGACCCCGCCCTCCTCGGGCCGGGGGCGAATCAGCTCCAGGCGCAGAGCACGCAGCTGGCCACCAACCTTGCGGCCCAGCACGGCAACTTTCTTGCGAATCCGCTCTCCCCGGCGCTCTTCGGGCTGATCGGCGGCCTCACCATCGACTCTCAAGCCGGCCCGAGAACGCCGGTGCCGGCGCAACTGCCCCACTTCGGGCTCTTGGCGGGCCCGGGTTTGAGCGCGCTGGTGTCCGACACCCCCGCGCCGCAAGTGACGCTGACCCTCGACCCCACGGCCATCGCCCTGGGGCAAAGCAGCGCGCTCACCGGCAGTGTGCAAACCGTCAAGCCGCTGGTGAGCCTCACCGCCACCCTGGCCGGTGAAAGCGCCGCCCTCAGCGTCAACGGCGACACCTTCCAGGCCCGCCTCACCCCCAACCGCAGCGGCGTGCTCAAAGTCGAAGTGCGCGCCGAAGACAGCAAGGGCAAAGTGGGCCTTGCCAGCGCCACGCTGGCCGTCAACGACCCCGCCAACACCACCGCCCCGGTGGTGCGCCTCACCGCGCCGGCGGACAACGCCGAACTCACCCTGCGTACCGTCGTGCGCGGTGAAGTGTCATCGACTGCCCTGGCAAGCTGGCAACTCCTGGCTGCGCCGGCGGGCACGGTAGCGGATGATCTGCCCCGCTGGACGGAACTCGCCGCCGGCACACAAAACACCCAAGGCGAGCTCGGCGCCTTCGACCCCAGCCTCCTGCCCAACGGCCTGTGGCACTTGCAACTCGTCGCCACGGACTTGGCCTATCGCCAAAGCCGCAGCCTCATCACCGTCGAAGTGCTGGGGGGCGCCAAACCGGGAATCTTCACCGTCTCCTTCCTCGACCTCGAAGTCGAAGCCGGCGGCATCCCCATTCGGGTGACGCGCACCTACGACAGCCGCCGCAAGAACGAAGCCCTGGACTTCGGCTACGGCTGGAGTGTCGACACCCAGCACCTCAAGCTCCAAAAGAACATGGCCACCGGCCTTCACTGGACGGTCGCCCCCGACCCCGGAAACCGCCTGGCCCTGTGCCTCAAACCCGCCGGCAAGCGCAAAATCAACATCACCCTGCCCGAAGGCCGGGTCGAGCGTTTCGAGGCCAAAGCCGCCAACGAATGCACGCAATTCCAGGCGCCGCTGCCCGACATCGACTTCGTTGCGCTCACCGGCACCACCAGCACCCTCACCGCGATCAACCTGCCCAACCTCGCAGTGCAGGGCGGCATGATCTACGACATGGATGCCCTGGAGCCCTGGAACCCCAAAGAGTTCAAGCTCACCACCCAGGAGGGCTACGCCTACTACCTCCAAGAAAACTTAGGCATCACCCGCATCCAAGACCCCTGGGGCAACACCCTCGACTACACCGCCCATGGCATCGTTCACAGCAACGGCCAGAGCGTAAGTTTTACCCGCGACGGCCAGGGCCGCATCGTTGCCATCACCGACCCGACCGGTAAGACGATCCGCTACCGCTACACCAGCGCGGGCGACCTCACGAGCCTCACCGACCGCCTGAGCCAAACCACCACCCTCGCTTACGACATCAAGCACCCGCACCTCCTCACGACATTCACCGACCCGCGCGGCATCCAGCTCCTCAAAAACGTCTACGACGACAGCGGCCGGCTCATTGCCCAATACGACGCCCAGGGCGAGCGGGTAGACCTCGCCCGGCGCGACCTCGACGCGCGGCAGCAGACCGTGGTCAACCGCAGGGGCGCCAGCACCCGCTACCAGTACGACGAGCGCGGCAACGTCACCCAAATCACCGACGCCTACGGCAAGGTGACCAGCCGCAGCTACGATGCCCAAGACAACGAGCTCACGGTGACCGACCCCCTGGGCCACAGCACAAGCCACACCTACGACGCCGTCACCCAACAAAAGACCACCGACACCGACCCCCTGGGCCACCGCACGAGCTACGCCTACGACCAGCAGCACAACCTCACCCAAACCACCGACGCCCTCGATCGCGTCACCCAATACACGCACGACGGCCGGGCGCTGACGCAACTCACCGACCCGCTGGGCCAGAGCACGCGCTTTGCTTATGACGCCAAGGGCAATCTCTTGTCCCTCACCGACCCGCTGGGCAACAAGACGAGTTACCAATACGACGCCCAAGGGCGCAAGACGCAAGAAACCGATGCCGGCGGCTTAACGACCAAGTTCACCCTCGACGCCAACGGCCACGTCACCCAGGAGAGCCGCGCCGTCACCACCGCGAGCGGCAAACAAACCCTCATCACCCAAAAAACGCTCGATGCTAACGGCCGGATCTTGAGCGAGACTGATCCTCTTGGGGCAGTGCGCCAAACCACCTGGACGCCTTTCGATCAGCCCGCAACGGAAACCGACCCCCTCAACCGAACCACCACCCACAGCTACAGCGAACGCGCCGAGCGCACCGCCACCACCTACCCCGACGGCACCCAAGAAGCGTTCGGGTATGACGCCGAAGGCAACAAGATCGCCCACACCGACCGGGCCGGCAGAAGCACCCAATACGTCTACGATCTCTTGAACCGCCTCACCCAAACGGTTTACCCCGACGGCGCCACCGAGCAGAACGAATACGATGCCGCGGGGCGCTTGATCGGCAGCACCGACCCGCTGGGGCGCAAGACCAGCTTCGCTTACGACGCGGCGGGCCGCAAAACCAGCGCCACCGACCCCCTGGGCCAAATCACCCGCTACGCCTACAACGAAGTCAACGACCTCACGAGCGTGACCGCCCCCGATGGGGCCATCACGCGCTACGAATACGACGCCAACCACCGGCGCACCCAGACCACCTATCCCGACGGCAGCAAAGAGGCGGTGGCTTATGACGCCGCGGGAAGAAGAACCCAGCTCACCGCCGCCGACGGCGCGGTGACGAAATTTGCCTACGACGCGATGGGGCGCTTGACAAGCGTCACCGACCCGCTGAACAAGACCACCACCTACGCCTACGACGAACTGGGCCGGCAGACCAGCCAGACCGACGCCCTGGGCCGGGTGACGAAGTTCGAATACGACGAAGCCTCGCGCCTTGCACAAAAGACGCTCCCCAACGGCGCGGTCGAGAAATTCAGCTACGACCTGGCCGGCAACCTCGTCAAACACACCCTGTTCGACCAAACCAACATCAGCACCACGGTCGATGTCAACGACCGGCCCGCCGAGACGAGCCTGCCCGAAGGCCAGACCGTCACCCGCAGCTACACCGCGACGGGGCAAGTTGCGAGTGTCACGGATGCCCACGGCACCACCACCTACCAATACGACAGCCGCGACCGGCTCACCCAAGTCGAACTGCCCATCGGCGTAATCCTCAGCTATGCCTATGACGCCGCCGGCAATCGCAGCGAAGTCACGATCAAGACCCCGGCCGCCAACGGCAAGCCAGCGGCGAGTTATGCCACCCGCTACAGCTTCGATGCCGACAACCGCCTGGCCACGGTCACCAGCCCCACCGGCGAAGTGACGAGTTTTAGTTACGATGCCGCGGGCCGAAGAAGCCAAGTCACCCGGCCCTTCGGCATCAACACCGCCTATGCCTACGACAGCGCCGGCCGCTTGAAGACGCTGACACATGCCAAAGGCGCCACCGCCCTAGCGAGCTTCGAAGTGAAGCGCGACGCCGCCGGGCGCATCACCGAGCAGAAGGAAACCCTCTCCGGCCAGATCAAGACCCGGCGCTTTGCGTACGACACCGCCGGCAAACTGATCGACGATGACGGCAGCGCCTTCACCTATGACGCGGTGGGCAACCGAATCACCGGCCCGCAAGGCGCGGCTGTGTTCGATGCCAACGACCGCCTCGCCAATCAAGGCAGCACCACCTTCACCTGGGACAGCAACGGCCGGCTCACCCAGCAGACGAGCCCCACCGAAACCCGCGAGTTCACCTGGAACAGCCTCGATCGTCTGCTGGAAGTGAAGCTCACGCCCCAGGGCCAAGCAGCGCAAGTGACGCAATACGCTTACGACGCCGATGACCACCGCATCGGCATCACCCAGGGTAGCGGTCCCAATGCGCAAACCACGCAGTTGATCGTCGATGCCAACCGCACTTACGCCCAAGTCATTGCCGAGCGCGAGGCGCAGACTCAGAGCATCGCCGCCCTCTACACCTTGGGTGAAGACCTCTTGCAGCTCTCACGAGCGGGGCAGGGGACTTTCTATCACCGAGTTCCACTGACCGATCCACTCGGCGCGGTGCGTTTGCTGGTTGACGAGGCAGCAAACATCACCGACAGCTACACCTATGACGCCTGGGGCAACGTCACTGCGCGCACGGGCAGCACGCCCAACCCCTACAAGTTCCAGGGCGAGTGGCAGGAAGAAAGCGCAGGACTCGTTTACCTCAGGGCCAGGTGGTATGACCCGGGGGTGGGGCGGTTTTTGAGTGTAGACCCGTGGCAAGGCGAGAAACAGAGGCCGGTCTCGCTCAACAGGTTCTTATATGTAGGTGCGGATCCAGTAGATGGTCGCGACCCCAGCGGACGAGTCGAGGTGTCGTTCGCTGGGATCGGGACTGCGTTTAACGGAGCCATGGCGATGGCTACTGCCGGCGTTCGATATGGTTCGGTCATATACAACAGACTTGCCGGGAAGGCGCTTGAGAACGCCCTTGCGGGCTTCTTGCGCACGCATCTCCCCACCGGATCACTTGTGGCACAAAGACTTCTCACAGGGCCGGGGGGGCCGCGCGTGTTTGACATACTAGTGAAGTACCGTGACAAAATTGTAATCCTTGAGGTGAAAACTGGTATTCCCGCGGGTGGCGGTGCTTTTGGACGGCTGCTTGGGCAGATCAAAACGTTTTCTGCGCCTACCAATCTAGTCGAAAGGGGAATTGTCGGGACAGTGGAACGGGTAATCGTCGTAACTGCGGAGGAAGCCGTGGCCATTGAGGCAACATCTGCGAGAGTGCTCACAGAATTGGGCTCGTCGAGTGGCCCAACGGTACTCAACGGCGCGATGAATTTGGTCTACGAATTGAGGACGATTCTTTCGATTCTCTGAGGAATTCAGCCCGATGCGTTCATCAATCAAGGTACGGATATTTGAGAGGGTTAGCCAGTGTCTGGCGCCTTTCGGGTTCACACCCTCGGCGCTGAGGCAACCGAGGACTGAGAAAGGAACAGTTCCGCTTCCACGCGGGGGCTGTTTACTAGAGAGTCACACTGAATGTCCGCTCGTTTTATTCGTGTACCTCGTCCCAATTCGCGGTGCGGAGGCGTTTGCAGCATACCTCGGGTGGTCCAATGGAGTCGCCACGACAGCCATCCGCGACTTGTTTGATTGGCCGACAGTCGACGGCAAGGAGTTCGAGAAGGACGCATATGTGACAAGCGTATTCCATTTGTTCGACTCCAACCACAAGCGATTGCAGGAGCGGTTCCCAAAAATCGACGAGTGGCAGCTTGTGCCAACGCCGGTGGTTGAGATCAATGCGACGGATGAGAGCTTTCAAGCGCTTTTTCAAGCGAATTTGGAAGCTCAACAGAAGGCGCTTGGCATCGACCCTAACTCCACAGACGGTGCAGCTATTTGTGATGCCGCTGCGGGGCGCGCGGTTGCCGACTTGGTGGCGATCGGCGTCCCATACCTTCAAAGGATGATAGCGACTCGACTCGGGGCAATTCGGGGCGTATAGAGGCCACGTTGATTTTGCCAACACGGCGCGGCGCCAATCGGCGGCGCCAATCCGAAATCAGCGAAATCAGCGAAATCAGGGACAGACAACCAATAATCTCGCGCCGTGATCTTTAACCGCCTTCTCGCCAAGAATTTCTGCGCCTTCCCGCTCGCGCTCTGCGCCTTCGCAAGCGCACCATTCACGGCCAGCGCCGCCCTCGCCGTCAACGACCCCGCCAACACCAACGCCCCGCTGGTGCGCCTGTCCCTCCCCGATGCCCTGGGCCACCAGACCACTTACAGCGACGACGCCCAGGGCCGCAAAACCGTGGTCGCGCCCCGAGGTGTTGAAGTAGGGCAACGAGATACTGGAACGCCAAGCATTGTCGAAGAGGCAGGCTGGCGCGCCCGGCATCCTGCTCCGGGGTCGCATCCCCGCTGCGCTGCGCTTGCTGGGCCCCTGCTCCGCCCTCCGCAGTCGCAAACCGACCCCGCCGGCGCCACCACAAAGTTCACCCTGGACGCCAACGGCCACGTCACCCAAGAAACCCGCAGTGTCACCACATCTAGCGGCCTGCAAACCCTCATCACCCAAAAAGCGCTCGATGCCAACGGCCGGATCTTGAGCGAGACTGATCCTCTTAGCGTTCTTGGGGTCCAAAGCGTCGATGAGTTCCTAACTGGGGGATGCCCGGCTTCGCCAGAATTCTATCGACTGATCTCTGGGCCGAATTGCGTCACTTGGACCGTTGGTGCCACCCTGAAGGCGGTTCTCATCAGCCGCCTGAGGATTTAGGCGTGCTATTTCCAGACATATCTGTGCGCTGCGAGCGCGCGTTCCTTTCCGAATCCGAATGGATGGAATGCGAAAGTGCACTCGCCGTTGTTGCGGCTGAAGTGGCTGACGCATTGGGCCTGCCTTTCTTCTCGGTCAATTCCATCTTCGACAGGGTTGAAACTCTTAAGAGCATTCGGCTCAACGATAACGCCCGAATCCATACCATTCATGGATTTGTCTCAGTATCTGTTCTGACGATTCACAACGTTCCTGAAACTGAGGGAACAGCCCACACTGCGGACCGAATGGCAGCACTTATGCGCATGCATCCAGAGTGTGTGTTCCTGATCGGCAACGCGCGCCTCGCCCGCTCGCTCAGACCAGAGAAGTGCGTAAGCTTTGTCGTCGCTGGCCACGTGCCTGCGATCCTCGTGGACACCTTGGTATCGGAGTGCAGAGGCGATAGAGTTCCCGAAAACGTTGCGGATGTCGGGTGCGGAGACGAAGCGGCAAGAGAGATGTTTTCGCTGCTTTGCAATGCGCGTCTGGGAGAGGACCTAGTCATCGTCACGGACAAGGAGATCAAGAGGGTCGAACAGGAGATTTGCGAAGTAGCATTCGACTCGGAGGTTGCCGCAAAAACGTATCGCGCACTACGAGTCAGGATCAAAGAAATGTGCAGGTAGGCGAAGCTCGGGCGAAAAGGGGCCAGGCTCGCACATCGGGCAATTCGGGACCACGGGCAATTCGCACGGGCAATTTGGGACGAGACCACCAATGATTTCCCGCCTGACCTTTAGCCGCCGCGTATGCAAAAACCTCGCCCCCTCCTGCTCGCGCTCTGCGTCTTAGCAAGCGCGGCAATTGGCGCGGCAGGCCAGCCGCTGGCCGTCAACGACCCCGCCAACACCACCGCCCCGGTGGTGCGCCTCACCGCCCCGGCGGACAACGCCGAACTCAGCTTGCGTACCCGTGAGGTTGAAGCCGGTGGTCAAAGGCGTGTGCGCAAACGCGAACCAGCCACTTTCGTCATTCCCGGAAGTATCGATTCCGACAGCCTCAGGAACGCTTAACCGTTGCCAGCGGCAAGAACAGGGTCAAGGGCGCATCCGGCAAAGCAATGAAGCCGTGATGCCGGTAGAAAGCCACTGCCCCTTCGTCCTTGGCATCCACGATAAGGGCGAAAGCCGCGACTTCGGAGTTGGCGGCACGGCGCAGGGCATTGACCAGCAGTGCCCCGCCCAGACCTTGCTCCTGGAACGCTCGATCGACCGCCAGGCGGCCCATGCGGATCGTCGGCACTGCGGCATAGCGCGGTAGCTTGCGAGCGATGTCGCCCGGAAGATCGCCGAGCGGCACGCTGGCTGTCGCCAGGGTGTAGTACCCGGCGATGCGCCGTTCGTCGGTGAGGGCTACAAAACAGGCCGCTACCCGCCGGCGGATGTCTTGCGTGACTTGCTCGCGCAGGTAGCGGTCCAGCGGCGCGGAACCGCTGTTGAAGGCGGAACGGTCATAGGCCGCATCGAAAGCAACAACAGCGAGCGGCTGGCGGCTCATTCAGCCCTGATCAATTTGTCGTGCCGGGCCATCGCCCGCTTCAATGCCGCAGAAGGTCGCGGCGGCGACAGCAGCGCCTGGGCAAAACGCTGTTGATCAGCCAAAGACAGACGAACCACTTCGGCCTGCTCGATGGCGCGTTGCGCCGCGTCTTGCACGGCGGCGATGACGAAATCGGTCATGGTGCGTCCTTGCAACTCCGCTGCACGCTTGAGTAGCGTATGCAAGTCGGTGCTGATTCGGGCTTCGAGGCGGGCGGTCGAGATGGGTCCAGACATGGTGTGGTCCTCCTGGCGGGCATCATACGGCCAATTGCCGTACGCAGCAAGACTGCCTGCATTTCGGCAGGCGAAACCAGTCGCCGGTGGCCATTTCTCCAAACCCTTCACTTAGCGGGGGAGCCGGCGCAGCTGACCGGGGCTGCAGGCCCCCAAAGGGCATTACCCAGCTCCTGCCCACCTACGGCTCCGCCCAAGGCGCCCAAGACACCTTCGACAAACGCGCGGGCAACGCCTTTGACCAAGGGTCGAGCGCAAGCCCCGCCATTGATGGCGGGGTGAGCGAGACAGATCCTCAGTTCGGAGGCGCCAGCCTCCGTTCTGGCTCGTGGCGAGGAAGCCCCCGCATCCATGCGGGGGAGACTCACATCGCCAGCCTCACCCTGGCGCTGCTCCGCGCCTCGAACATCCCCGCCCGCTACGTTTATGGCGTCATCGACGTGCCCGCCGAGAAGGTCATGAACTGGGTGGGGGGCGCACAAACCGTGAGCGCCGCAAGGGTTTGGCACGCAGGGAACAAATCGGGGTCAAACCACCAAGCAAATCGGGGTCAAACCACCAATAATTTTCCGCTGCGACCTTTAGCCGCCGCCTGCGTCAAGACCTCGCCGTCCTCCGGCTCGCGCTTTGCGCCTTTGCGAGCGCGACAATTGGCGCGGCAGGCCAGCCGCTGGCCATCAACGACCCCGATTCCGGGGTTAAGCAAACGCTGGAGTGCCTACCCACCTGGCCCAACCGGCGCATTGACGAACTCCTGCCCCTGCGGGAGAGCACCCAGGGGTAGGTCTAGCGGGGCAAGGTGGGACGGCTGGACGCTTATTTTTCACTCGCCCGACTTTGCAGATTCGCGCTTTTCTCCGGGGCGTCTGCACCAGAACAGTCTCCCTGGGCTCAAGTTTTCGCTATCCGCTTCGTTAACAAAATCGGGTAACCGAGCCGATCTGCACCAGACAGGAATGCCCGGCGAGCCGGCGAACAAACTCAACCGATGGGAGAAGATATGACCGCCTTTGCGCGCTCATTGCCGAAGCCAGTCTGGCTCGTTGTGCTGGCCATTGCGTTCGGAGCAACCGCGCCTGGGGCTTCCTGGGCTTTCTCGGAGGACCTGTGCTGGGCTTATCAAGACCCTGCGGCGCAAAGCGGGCCGCTGGATCCCAAGCCTTTCAATTGCTGGGACTTGCAATGTAAGGACAGCCCTAATGGCAACACGCCTGCCGGGGCCTGTGTGGCGCAGGGCGCGCTGACTTATGTCGACGCGGCGGTGCTGGAAACGCTGCACGCGCGCAACAGCCTGCACTTCGACGTCGTGTACCTGTTGGCGCGCTTGCAGGGTATGAGCCTCTCGGATGCGCGCAAGCTCGCGGTCTTTGACGCCGCCACGGACTTCGGGCAATACCGGCATTACGATGCCGGCGGCCAGAACGTTCTGGCAATGTCCGACGATATCTTGGGTGTGCGGCGCACCAATTTTTCCACCAACGGGTTTTGGCTGCATTTCGTGCCATGGTTTCGGGGCAGCGGCAGCGAAACCACGTCCACTTTGGTCTACACGCCCAGTGGCGGGGCGACGGCGGCGTTTCCCTCCACCGAGCGGCCGCTCAATCATTTGCGCGCCTGGGCTTTTGGGGCACAGACCGAGCTTTGCGAATTCGGGTTGACGGCCGGCAGCGGAGTGACCGGCTCTTGTTTTGGCGATGGCAACGCCAAGACCTTGTACTACGACTTGCCGCTCCTGGCCGGACCCAATGACATCGTCGACGCCCGTCAGCCTCAGATTTCGCCGCTCGAATGGCAGCGGGTCGCGCGGAGCAGTTCGGCGGGGAGCGATTGCACCGATCGCAACGCGTGTTTCGACCGCAGCTACAGCAGCAAAACCGGCACGCTGGAGGCACTGGGCATCTATTTGCATTCGCTGGGCGATCGGCTATCCCACCACTTTTGCTCCGACCATGCGAGCATAGGAACGACATGGCAAGGCGAGGGGACACCCAACAGCAGCGCCGATTATTACCTCTTCTACCCCGACATTTGCGGCACCATGGCGCACGTTCTATTGCATTATCCGGAAAGCGGGCAGGAAGAAGTGCCGGAGCGCTCAGAGAACGCCATACGCCTGGCGATGCGGGAGATTGCGGAATGGGTGAGGGTACGCGGTTATTCTGCTGCCGGCCCGGTGCTGCCGCGAGCGGGTTACCCGGCGGTGGCAAACCTCGACGCCATCGTTCAGCTCGTCTCCAGCGCCATCGCCAAGGGGCCCGCCGCCGAGCGCATTGGCGCCTTGTGCCAAATCGCCCGCAACGGTTATGGCCTGGAATGGCATGATGGCAGCGCCGATTGCCAATACCAGCCGGGCGATGCGGCTGCGGCGGCCAGCGATTCGCCGGCGCTGGTGGCGGAGTTTTATAACACCGGGCTCAACCACTATTTCATCACCGCGAGCCCCGCGGAAAAGAGATTCATCGCTTCGGGTGGCGCCGGGCCTGGCTGGCAGCGCACCGGCGAGCGCTTCAAAACCGGGGGCAATGCGCCGGTGTGTCGCTTCTATGGCAACCAGAACCTCAACCCCGCAACCGGCCAAGCCTATGGCCCGAACTCGCACTTCTACACCATTGATCCTGGTGAATGCGAGGCGGTGAAGCAGGACCGCGGCTGGGTGTTCGAAAGCGGCGAGGTCTTTCGCCTCGCCAGCCTCACTGCGCCCGAGCAATGTCCCAGCGGCACGCTGCCGGTTTATCGGGTTTACAACCTGCGTTTTGCCCAGAACGACTCCAACCATCGCTACCTCACCGACGCGGTGCTGTACCAAACCATGCAAGTGCAAGGGTGGCGAGGGGAAGGCACGGTGTTTTGCACTTCGCCTCCCAGCCCGCCGCTGTCGTAAGTCGAGGGGGGAGGCGATTGCAGTTGAAAGGGTGAAAGGGGCCACGCTCGAACATTTCAGCTGAAGTGTGGCCATCATGCCCCGCCGCCCCCGAATCCACCTCGATGACGTGCCGCTGCACATCGTTCAGCGGGGCCACCATCGCGAGCCGTGCTCCTTTGGCGAAGAGGACTACCAAACCTACCTTCACTGGCTGGGCGAAGCACTAAAGAGGGAAGGCGGCATGCTCCATGCCTATGCCCTCATGACCAACCACGTGCACTTGCTGCTGAAACCCGCCAAGGCCGAGGCCGTGCCGCGCATCATCATCGCCTTGGGCCGGCGTTACGGTCAGTACATCAATACCAGCTACCGGCGCACCAGCACGCTGTGGGACAGCCGCTAGAAGTACTCCCTCATCCAGGCCGAGACCTGGCCTTGAACCAGAACCAGCCGCTGGGGAACAAGCGCTTTTATGCCCAGATCGAGGCCCTGGTGGGCGAGCGGCGGGAAGTAAGGCCACGCGGCAGGACGCGACTAGGAAAAGCCGATGCTGACGGGGCTGCGGCGGGGCAGGGTGAATTGCCGGTATGAGGCAAGGAACGGCCAGCAACGCGGAAAGGCGAGCCCGGCCCCTTTGGTTCTCTTTGGCTCTCTGGGGCTCTCCGGACGGCATTGAACTCCTTGCCGGCGCGCGTTTCGGTCTTGATCTCGCCGTTGCCGGTGACTGGCCCGGCGAGTGGGCTAGAGGAGAGGCCGAACAGGGTCCCGAGTAACGCGAGGCGGCTCATCATGATGAACCGGCTTGAGTGAAGGGCCATTGCAGATAACTTCGACTCCAAGAGAAATCAACCTCCCTGAAATCTCGAAGAATGCTCACCCAGATGCCTCTCGACTTCCCGCCGAATTCGCTCCCGCTCGACGCTGAATAGCAGGTGTCCGCCCCGATCAAAGGCGATCAAGCGCGCGCCCGGGATGTGACGGGCGGCGAACTCGGCGTTCTGGAAGATCTGCAAGCTGTCGTCCCGGGCGTGCAGGATGAGCGTGGGAGCGCGGATGGCGGCGATGCGTTCATTGGGCATGGCGGCGCGGTTATCGAAAGCGGCGCCGGCGGCACGGCGCGAGGCGGGGTTCATGTCGTCGATGACGGCATCGACCAGGGAACGCTGCTCGGGAGTGAGCGCGGCAATCACTTCCTCGCTCGCGCCCATGAGCGCCATGAACTGACCCCGGAAAAGCTGGGTCAAGCTCCAATACAGCCAGTCCTGCTCAAAGATGCGCACCAAGGCGTCGCCCTTGCGGTTGGCGGTAGACTGCTCCGCGGCGGCGGTTGCGGCCACACCGGCGGAAATGAGCGTGAGGGAAGTCACGCGTTCCGGATGCAGGGCGGCGAACAAGAGCGCCGAAGGCCCGCCGTGCGAGAAGGTCACGACCGCTACGCGCTCGATGCCCACCTGGTCTAGCAAGTAGGCAAAGGCGTGCGCCTGATCGTCGAAGCTCGCGCCCTGCGGAACACTCGAACGCAGGTAACCAAAACGCGAGGGCGCGATCCAGCGGTAGCCCGGACCCAACACGGCGCGGACCATCAGCTCGCCCTGATCGAAGCCCCCGCCGCTGCCGTGAATCACCAGCACCGGCGGCCCCGCACCACCCTGACTGAACTCGATCGGGCCAAAGGGCGAGGCGATCACGGTGCTCTTGCCGGCAAGCCGAGCGTCGGCGTCCGCCATTGCGCGCCGGAAGCTCCAGGTGCTGACCAGAGCCGCCGTGACCAGGGCTATGCCGAAGAGCAAAAGGGCTGCCTTGATGATGGTGTTCATGCGCCCGAATCGCGCGCGCCAAGTTCCCTCGGGCGCCCCTCTCCATTTCGTCGTGTGCGCGCGGGCATCCCGCTTAAGCTCCCCTTAAGCCAAGGCGCGCAAAGTGCGGGCGCCTGGTCCACTTCGAGAAGGAAACCATTGTGAAAGTCCCCTTGTTGCTGACACTCCTGCTGACCGTCGCGACTGCCGCATGGTCGGTGACGCCGCGTGATCTGGCTGAATCTTACACCGGTCAGGCTGCGCGCCTCGCCCCCGGCTTCCAGGCTTCGGCGGAGCGCGGGGCGGTCTTCTTCGCCAAGCGCTTTGGCATTTCCGCGCAAATGCCGGCATGCAGCAGCTGTCACACCGACCACCCGGCGCAGCTTGGCCGCCACTCGGTCACCGGCAAGACCATCCAGCCGCTCGCCCCGCGGACCGAGGCCACGCGCTTCAGCGACCCCGCCAAAGTGGAGAAGTGGTTTCGCCGCAACTGCACCGAGGTGCTGGGCCGCGAATGCAGCGCGGCCGAAAAGGCCGACTTCATCGCTTTCGTGTCGGAGGCAAGATGAAGCTCCCGCTCGCGCTGGCGGCACTGGTCCTGGCGATGGCCGGGCCCGCCCATGCCGACACGCTGCCCCTGCCCGCCGATGCCCCGCCCTCGTTCAAGACCGAATGCGGGAGTTGCCACTTGCCTTTTTCGCCGCGCTTACTCACCGCGCCCGATTGGAAGCGCGTGATGAACTCGCTCGAGCGGCATTACGGCGACAACGCCACACTCGATGAAACCACCCGCCGCGATATCGAAGCCTTCCTCCTGCGCAACGGGGCAAGCCGCAGTCAAATGGTCGCCGCATCCGATCCGCCGAGGCTGACTTCCAGCGTCTGGTTCCGCCGCGAGCACCGCCAGATCCGCGAACAGGTTTGGCGCGACCCCCGCGTGAAGACGCCGGCCAACTGCGCGGCCTGCCACATCCGCGCCGAAGCGGGCAGCTTTCGCGAAAGCGAGATCGTGCTGCCGAGCTCGGCAACCGAACCAAAGGAGCTGCGATGAAAAAGATTCTGGTCTGGGATTTGCCCGTGCGCCTGGGGCACTGGCTGATGGTGGCCGGCTTTGCCTTGGCCTGGGTCACCGGCGACAGCGAACGCTGGCGCCTGGTGCACGTGTTCGCCGGAAGTACGGTGATCGCGGTCGCGGCCTACCGTTTGCTGTGGGGTCTGATCGGCAGCCGCCATGCACGCTTTACCGACTTCGTGCGGGGCCCCGCGCAGGCGCTGGGCTATTTGCGGCAATTGCTGCAACGTTCGCCGGCCCACTACACCGGCCACAACCCCGCCGCCGGCTGGGCCATCCTGCTGCTGCTCGGGCTGGCGCTGGCCAGTGGCGCCAGCGGCTGGGCCACCTACCAGGAACTGGGCGGCCACGGACTCGAGGAAGCGCATGAATTTCTCGCCGGGCTGATGCTGGCGGTCGTGGCTGTCCATCTCTTGGGGGTCGTGGCGGGCAGCGTCGCGCACCGCGAGAATCTCGTCTGGTCCATGGTCACCGGCCGCAAGCATGGCCGCGCCGAGGAAGCACTCCCGCGCCCGCGTTTTCTCGCGGCAATGAGCCTGCTGGCCTGGACTGGGCTCGCGGTCTGGTGGCTCGCGCGTTGAGCGCCGCGGCCGGGCCGCGCGGCGCAAGCGCTTGCTCAGGCCGCGGTGGCGCCGCCGCGGCGGGAAATCCGCGCTAATATTCCGGCATGCGCATTCTGCTCGTCGAAGACGATCGCCTGCTGGGCGACGGCATACGCGCTGGCCTCGCGCAGGCCGGCCTGGCCATCGATTGGGTGCAGGACGGCCGCGCCGCAGAAACTGCGCTCGCCACCGAAAGCTACGATGCCGTGGTGCTCGATCTGGGCCTGCCGCGGCTCTCGGGCATGGAGGTGCTGGCACGGGCGCGCGCGGCGCGCAATGCCGTGCCGGTGCTCATTTTGACCGCGCGCGACACCGTGGCGGACCGCATTGCCGGGCTCGATGCCGGCGCGGACGACTATTTGCTCAAGCCCTTCGACCTGGGCGAGTTGCAAGCGCGTCTGCGTGCGCTGCTGCGCCGCGCGGGCCACCAGGCCGAACCCGTGCTCGCCTTGGGTGCACTGCGCCTCGACCCGGCGGCACGCGGCATCACCTGGCAGGGCCGGCCGGTGGAATTGTCGGCGCGGGAATTCGCCCTGCTGCATGCGCTGCTGCTCAATGCCGGCCGCGTGCTGTCCAAAGCGCAACTGGAAGAGAAGCTCTACGGCTGGGGCGAGGAAATCGAAAGCAACGCGGTCGAAGTCTTCATTCATCATCTGCGCCGCAAGCTGGCACCCGAGCTGATCCGCACGGTGCGCGGCGTGGGCTACATGATCGCCAAGGACAGCCCGTGAAACCCTCGCTGCGCCGACGCCTGCTCTTGCTGCTCACCGGCACGGTACTCGCGGGCTGGCTGGCCACGGCGCTCTTCACCTATTTCGATGCACGCCAGGAGATCGGTGCGCTGCTCGACGCCCACCTCGCCCAATCCGCGGGCCTGATCGCCGCCCAACTGGAACACGAAATCGAGCACGAGTCCCGACACGACGAGCCGCGGCAATACCAGCACGAGCGCAAGATCGCCTTCCAGGTCTGGGACCGCCAGGGCCGGCTGCTGCTGCGTTCGGCCAACGCACCGCAGGCGCGTCTGCTCGAAACCGCGGAAGGTTTTGGCGACGCCGTGTTCGAAGGCCGCCGCTGGCGCCTGTTTAGCCGCTGGGATGAAAGCCGGCGCTTCCTGGTGTTGGTCGGCGAGCGATACGAGGTGCGTGACGAACTGGCGCAGAGTGTCGCCAGTCATCTGCTGCACCCGCTGTATCTGGCCTTGCCGGTCCTGGCACTGCTCATCTGGCTGGCGGTGGGCGCCGGGCTCGCGCCGCTGGCGGGCCTTGCCCGCGAGGTGGCCCGGCGCGCACCCGACAACCTGGCGCCCCTGGCGACGAGCAACGCACCGCAAGAAGTGTCACCACTGCTCGTCGCGCTCAATCGGCTGTTCGAGCGGCTCAAGCAATCTCTGGAACAGGAGCGCCGCTTCACCGCCGATGCCGCCCACGAACTGCGCACCCCGCTGGCGGGCGTGAAGACCCAGGCCCAGGTGGCGCTGGCCGCCACGGCCGAAGCCGAGCGCCGCCACGCACTCCAGCAGGTGCTGACCGGCACTGACCGCGCCGCGCACCTGGTCGAGCAGTTGCTGGTGCTGGCCAGGCTGGACCCGCAGGCGGCGATCGCGGCCGATCGGCCCGTCGAACTCGTGCCCCTGGCGCAGCAGGCACTCGCCGATATCGCGCCCTTTGCCGCCAGCAAGGATATCGAACTGGCACTCGCCCCCGGCGAACCGGTATCAACCACGGGCGACGCCCTGCTGCTCAAGGTGCTCTTGCGCAACCTGCTGGACAACGCCGTGCGCTACACGCCCAGGGGCGGCGCGGTTCAGGTCGTCGTGACGGCTTCCGGCGAGGGTCCGCGGCTCACCGTCAGCGACACCGGCCCGGGCATTCCCGAAGCCGAGCGCGAGCGCGTTTTCGAGCGCTTCCATCGCGGCCTGGGCAGCGGCGAAGAAGGCAGCGGACTGGGCTTGTCGATCGCGCGGCGCATCGCCGATCTGCACGGTGCGCGGCTCAGCCTGGAGAGCGCAGCGGCGGGCGAGGGCTTGAGCGTGTGCCTGCAATTTCTTCGCCCAAGCGGAAGCGCCGCCGGGCACGCGCCGCCTTTGGCATGAGCAAGCCTTAAGCGTCCTTTAAGCGGCGCACTCAATAATGCAAACGCCAATACGGGCAAACGACCAAAGAGGACCACCAGCATGAACACCATCACCAAACTGCTCACCACCTTGGGCCTGGCCTTGGGCCTTGCCGCCAGCGGCGTGGCCGCGCAAAGCGCCGGGCACGCGCACGAGCATGGCGCTTTGCCGACCAGGCTCGAACTCGATGCCGGCAAGAAGTGGCCCACCGACGCCACCTTGCGCCAGGCCATGGAGGCCATTCGCGCCAACATGCAGGCTGCCCTGCCCGGCATCCACGAACACCGGTTTTCCGCGCAGCAATACGGGGCGCTGGCCTCGAAACTCGGCGCCGAAGTGGTCGCCATCGTCGCCAATTGCAAGCTCGATCCGAAGGCCGACGCGCAACTGCACCTAGTGATTTCCGAACTGATCGAAGGCATCGAGGCCATGGAAGGCAAGAGCAGGAAGGCCAAACGCGAAGCCGGTGCGATCAAGGTCGTCGCCGCGCTGGACCAATACGGCAGGTACTTCGACCACGAGGGTTGGCAGGCGCTCGAACACTGAGGCCCACCACGCCCCTTTCGGCGAGCGCGGCGCTTCCAAGGACCGGGGCCCGGCCCGGCACGCGCCCACCCTTCGCTCAAGGCCCCAGGGCGCTCGGGCCGCGCACGAAGCGCGTGGCGCGGCTGCCGAGGCTGCGTTGAGTCAACGAAGCGCAGGTGGCGCCGGCGAGCCATTCGGCCCGCAGCGTCGTGGCATCGGGCAGTTCGAGCAGCAGCACGCCGGCGGGCACGCTCAGCGGCAGGCCGCCGGCGGACTGGCCGGAGGCGTAACGGTCGAGGCAGTAGACCTGGCCGTCGTTGCCGATGGCCTTGAAGTCCCGATTGTCGAGCCCGCTGGCCTGCGGCGTGTAGGAGAGCAGCCCGGGGGTCATTCCGGCGATGCTGGTGCCCACCGCGATCAGCGGCTGAGCGGGGTCGACATAGTCGTGCGCCAGACCGAGAAAGCCGCTCAAATCGGTGGAATTCGCGTGGTAGCGGCCAGGCAGAAACCAGTTGCCCTGGGCGGTTCCGGCCAAGTCCTGCATGTAGGTTCCGCCAATCGGCTCGGCGCTGCGCAGGCGGTTGCCGAAAACGCTGCCGGTTTTGGCGGCGATGGCTTGCCGCTCGCCGGGCACGAACAGATCGAGGGGCGAAACATAGTAGGGGTAATAAGCGTCATAGGCGGCCAAATCCACGAAGGCCGCCGGGCCGCGGCGAAAGTCGAGGTGAAAGGGGCCACGCTCGAACATTTCAGCTGAAGTGTGGCCATCATGCCCCGCCGCCCCCGAATCCACCTCGATGACGTGCCGCTGCACATCGTTCAGCGGGGCCACCATCGCGAGCCGTGCTCCTTTGGCGAAGAGGACTACCAAACCTACCTTCACTGGCTGGGCGAAGCACTAAAGAGGGAAGGCGGCATGCTCCATGCCTATGCCCTCATGACCAACCACGTGCACTTGCTGCTGAAACCCGCCAAGGCCGAGGCCGTGCCGCGCATCATCATCGCCTTGGGCCGGCGTTACGGTCAGTACATCAATACCAGCTACCGGCGCACCAGCACGCTGTGGGACAGCCGCTAGAAGTACTCCCTCATCCAGGCCGAGACCTGGCCTTGAACCAGAACCAGCCGCTGGGGAACAAGCGCTTTTATGCCCAGATCGAGGCCCTGGTGGGCGAGCGGCGGGAAGTAAGGCCACGCGGCAGGACGCGACTAGGAAAAGCCGATGCTGACGGGGCTGCGGCGGGGCAGGGTGAATTGCCGGTATGAGGCAAGGAACGGCCAGCAACGCGGAAAGGCGAGCCCGGCCCCTTGGGCCCTGTCAAGGTAGTGCCATGGGAGCCCGCCCCCTTTCGCCCTTCTTTCGCCCGAGCGAGCCATTGATGCGCCCTTTGCGGATGTCAAGGGATATGATGCTATCTATCCGAAATTGGCATCACTCCTGCCATGAGCGAACCATTCAGCGACATACGCGATAGTGTGAGACGTGAAGTCACGCGCATCTACGTCCAGTCCTTTGAAAACCTTGCGATCAGCACTACATGTCGTCTCGCAGTCGGTGGGATTTGGGAGAACGGCGATTTTGTCTACGAGTATGTTCTTCGCCCGTTGCTCGCGAGTACGCGATGCATCAGGCTATTTGACTACCGGTCTCGCTGGAAGGAATTCATTCCGAGCCATCAGACTCCTAACTGGCTGCCTTTGCTAGACAGCGCAGCGACCTCGGATCCGCATGACAAGAGGGTTAAGTTGCTTGCGCCGGAAGCGGCTTTGGCTCCCGCTTTGCGAGAGTTTTGGTTCTCGCGAACCTTGGTACGGGCAACAAGCGCAATGCCGACACAACGCGACGTCATCCGCTTGTGTATTCCCGTTCTTGAAGTACCGCTCAAGTCGTATCCGGTAGTGAGTCTGCGAGCGTTGCGGGGAAAAGGATACTGGACGACTTTCGTGATAAATAACTATTTTCGACCGCTCGGAAAGTCGCTCTCGAGTTGGCTACGCCAACAGCGGGACAGATGTCCCGAGAATCTCTACTTCGTGCATTCGGATTTAAGCAAGCTCGATGCGACCGGCGCAACCGAAACCCTGATGGACTTCTATGACGCGATCATTCGCGATGTCGGGTTTCCCTATCCGTCCGACGACACTTACGCGCCCCGCCTTGGTGAGTCCGTTGTGCAATGCGCGACGCGACTGACTTCGAAGAAGCGGTGATTTCGCGTGAAGCGGATTGGGGCCGAGGCAATTCAAATCAACATTAAAGTCGTTGGAAAATGAATGCGCGATCAACTTCATCCCTCAACAAACTAGGGTTGTTTCTGAATGGCCTGCTGCAGTCGTTTGGAGCATCTTGCGCTAATTAACGTCGGTGGGGCATCCCGGACTCATTTCGTGACTGGGCTTGACCACCTTCGGTTTCTGGCCATCACAGGAATACCTGTTGAAGTCGACTGGATTGACATCATTGCGCTGAGGGCACTTGAGAAGCTGACCGTGCTCGTCGCTTGCGAAGGCATTCCATGCAAGGAGGCGCTGGACAAGATAGCCATCAAGGCCGGTAAGCGAGTCGTTTCGGTAGAAAGAAGCGGGGTTAAGAGGCGACCTCTGTTGGAAGTCGTCTTGGAAAGGGCGGAAGCAGATCGCTAATCGAAAATCGGCGCAATTCGGGATCAGGCCGCCAACAGCCCCAAAAACCTCAGTTGAAGAACTTTACCGGCGGCTTCCAGGCGCGGCGGATGCGGTCTTTGACACGCTTATTGAGGTTGCGGGTATTTTTGACGATGTTTGCTCTGCGGTACCCGGAGTGCGAGGCGGCATGGCAAACAAGCTGCGTGCTTTGCGGTGATTTTGGAGGTATTCGGAGTGGCTATTCCCTACGAGATATCCCACGTCTATGCCCTTGTGCGCCAAGCAGGACGGTTTGCAGTTTGGCCCAAAGCGCTTGTTGAAGGCGCCGATCCGGCTTTGCTCGATCCATATAGCGCCGTTTGCAGCCAGCTGTGGGCAGTACGGGAAACGGCGGCGGCCGTGGCGGTAAAGTGGAATCGTGATTCGCGCCACTTCGATCTCCGCCACGAGATAATGTCCAAGAAACTCGCTAACTCACTGGTCGGTGGGCAGACCCACAAGGGAGCACTGCGAAGGGAGGCGCCTTTTTGCGATATTTCTTTCTTGTTCCATGCTGGCCTGTATGAGTTCGCTATGACTGGCGGAATTCTGTTGGAATTTGCTGAAATTCCAGATGCGATCCACGAGCTGTTCGCGATGGCCGGCGGTCCGCTACCGCTATCTGGGGGAAACCAAGCTTTTCGTTCCGCGCTCACCCGTGGTCGGCGTTGGGCCGCGGTTGAGGGCAGAGTAAGTATGGTTTTTCGCTACAGGGATGTGGAGATACTCGCTGGCCCAAACGCCTTAGAGACGCTTTTCCTTGCCGCGCATACCGAGTGTTATCGGCCGTATTAGCGCCTGCATGACCTTGATCCGCCATGCTTAGATGTGCGCAGAAGCACACGTGGGCGAAAGGGGCTCGCACTTACCTATGCGTCAGCACGAATCAGCAGCACGAATCAACAGCACGAATCAGGGACAGACAACGAATAATCTCGCGCCGTGATCTTTAACCGCCTTCTCGCCAAGAATTTCTGCACCTTCGCGCTCGCGCTTTGCGCCTTTGCGGGCGCGACAATTGCCGCGGCGGGCCAGCCGCTGGCCGTCAACGACCCCGCCAACACCACCGCCCCGCTGGTGCGCCTCACCGCCCCGGCGGACAACACCGAACTCAGCTTGCGCACCTTGGTGCGCGGTGAAGTGTTATCTACCGCCCTGGCGAGCTGGCAACTCCTGGCTGCGCCGGCGGGCACCGACTCCAATGCCCTTGGCGCATGGACGGAACTCGCCACCGGCACGCAAAACACTCAAGGCGAGCTCGGCGCCAAAGTCAACGACCGCGAGGACGGCAGCAAAGCCGCGGCAAAGCCCGATGGCGGAGCAATTGCTCGCGGTATTAGCATCGCTGCCGCTGGTAGCAACGAAGGTTCGCTGCGCGGCATAGGCCTGATTCGCAGCAATCAAAACAGCAGCCAATGCGGAAACTGACAGCAAGGAACGCAATGTCCTGACCTCCCATGGTCGGTTGAATGCGAGACTTGTGAGAATGCTGCGAATCTGCTGGTTTCGTTTGAGCGCCCTCCCCGCCGCAATACTGCGTGAGGGGTTGAGCATAGGCAACGACCGCAGCTCCCTCGGGAGTTGCAACGCCGCGGCTCATCGCGCCCCCGCGTTGCGCGCGGCGCCGAGCTCTAGGGGCGCGGGCTTGGCATTCCAGATGGAACGGCCATGGAAACGCGCCGTTCCGTGGCTCGATCAGCCAAAGGTCTCGACGCCTGGGCCTGCGAACCGCCGGCGCCCGGAACACGGCCGCGGAAGCCGATCTCTATCGCCAATTCGCCGCGGAAGAACGCGCGCAAACGCATTTCTGGGCCACCGAGTTTACGCGCCGCGGTCGGCGGGAAGAGGGTGTTGGACGGTAGGGTCGCAACCCTGGCCAATGCGCCAAGCTCGCGTCTCGCCCGACAACGTCGCCGCAGACGCCTCGAGCGCTGCGGCGATAGTTCGGGAAAAATTGCTTCGCCTAGGGGGCTCGGTTTGCCGATGACTACATCTTGGCCAGTGGCGTGAGCGGCCCCGAACTTGCGCCGAGTCCATTATCGCTGACGCTATTGTCGCCTGTTGAGACGATCACCCCAGAGTCTTCCTGCTTCATGCCGTAGCCCTGGTTGCCCGTGATGGTACTACCGCTCACCACGACGCGGGCACCCGCACCGTATGCATAGATTCCGGAACCAGAGCCATTTTGTGAAACCAGGCTGTTGCTCACAGTGAGGGTCGCGGCCGCTCCAGGAGAAGTGATTGCGGCCACGCCGTCGATGCTGTTTTCACTGGCTACGCAGTCCTTTAGCGCCAGCTGCGCTTTTCCGGCGAAAGCGACGGCTTGGAATCCGGTCCAGTTGGAGCTGCCAACGGTGCGTTCGACCGTCACCTGAGTTCTTCCGTCCGTGATATCGGAGTGAGCCACCACGCCTCCAGCGTTCTTTACGAGCTGGCTGTCGGAGATTTGTACCCTCGCGTTCCCTTGGAAAAGCGCAGCATTGTGGTTCCGCCGGAAAACCGACCGAACCACGCGAACCTCGGCAAACGCATTGACGAACAGTCCGGCGCGGTGCGGCGACGCCTTCGAAAAGCCGGAGATCGTGCAGTTTTCAACCAGCAAAGTCCCCTGCGCGCTGGTCATCGCGATGCCATAGTCAGCGTTGGCGCTATCGGTATTGATGTCGAGGCCGCGCAACACGACGTGAATGCCACCTGTGGCGATGGTGACGCCATTGCCAGAGGCCACACTAATCCCAGCATAGATACCTTCGGGCGCGATGATCGAAACTGACTTGTCGATGGTGACCGGCCCGAAGCCGCCTGAATCCAGCACGATGATCTCGCCGCCGGCATTGGTGACGGTGAGCGCGCTCGCGAAGCTGCGGCAGGGTGCGGTCCGGCTGCAATTGACCGCAGTGTTGCCATCACTGCCGCCGGTTGCTACGAAGGTACGGGCAGCGGCGTAAGCACCAGAAGACATGCCCACGAGCAAAGCGGTTGACAGGACACACAGGTAAGGTCGGAACACAAAGCCTCCATTCATTGACTGTTCGAGGTAGAGACGGCGCCGCAGGATTAGGCTGGTTGTTTGCGGTTGTCGCGTGCAGATACTACGTCACAAGTCGATCTGTATGCCAGATGCAGTGTGTGCCGTCTTTGGCGCGGCTGCCAACGTTCGTCAAATCGCCAAAGAGGGTTAAAGGGTCGCTAAAGCAGAAGAGGCCAAGCGAAAGACACGCGGAAAAAGCGAAATCAAGCAACCTTCGGGGCACCGTCACACCGGGAAACACGCTGCACTGCGCGAGCCCTCGGGCGATGTCAATGCCGCGAGGCCCGAAGAAAGTAGGGAATCGGGCTTTGACACAGTAGAATTAGCCATCCTCAAAAAATCCTAGCGTGTTTTCAACAAATGCAAATCCATCGACCGTTATTGGGATGGTTTGTCCCGCTTCTTACCACCCTTTTCTTGGGCGAAATCGCCGCGCGACTGGTATTCCCGTTGCCTCAGCTGCAGGGATTGGATCGCGCAGCCTATTCTCCGCAGGAGGTGAGTCCGCATCTATCCAGCGCCCGCAGTTTGGCTAATGCCAGCTTCGAGTTCCAATCTGAACCCGATGACGCTCGTTCCGTCCACGAGTTAAACCTAAATGGTTTTCGAGATCGAAGTTGGGACGCGGAAGATCTTGGTAACGCGAGCATTGTGTTTGTTGGCGATAGCTTGACGGAGGGATTTCTTGCCCAAGAAGATTTCACTATTCCACGGGTCTTTTCGCAGCGTGTTAGCCAGATGGGTCTGCGTGCGCCGGTATTAAACTTCGGGATTGGGGCCGCTGGTTTGAAGGAGTATTTGGCCCTAATGAACGATAGCGTTCCCTTGATCGGTCCGCGCGCGGTGATCCTGGTCCTTTATGCGAACGACCTCATCGGTCCCCAGGATTACCGGCAGGAGTACTTGAAGCACAGGAGCTCACCTACACTTGCCACAGGGTTTCGCTTGCGCCTCGTGGATGTGATGATGGACATATCGCGCGGAAAGCCGGTTGCAAGGCGGTGGCATGCGGCACCGTTTCCTTTTTTCGCGCCCGTTCCCTCCAAAACCAATCCTTGGACAGATCGACAGGAATCTTATGCGGGTGAAGTCGATTCTGATATTGCAGACGCGATGAGAGGCGGTCGCTTTAACCCGTTCGTTGTCTGCGAAGCGAAGGTGTACGCGGAATATCTGCCAATTCCGCTAGATATGGCCCCTTGGGTGAAGGCCTTCAAGAGCATTACTTCAGCCTCCCGAGCCAAATTGATGATCGTCTATGTTCCGTACGCCAGCCAAACCACAGATCATTATTTGCAGTTCAAGCGACGTTTCTGCCGCAGTGGAGCACCATCCGTTCTTGAGCCGCGCTTTCAAGCAGGTGTGACAGAGCTCAGGAAGGCGGCAGAGATCATGAATGTGCCGTTCCTCGATTTGACTGCGGCCATCCGAAATGAGGAACGCGACGGTAATCACCTCTATTGGAATTACGACGAGCACATGCGCCCGAACGGCTACGCTTTTGTCGGTCAAAGTATTGCTAACTGGTTCATTGCCCGGGAGAGCCCTCTTCGGTAATTGGCGAGGAATCCCGGGGCGACCTATGGTTTGACGTGGATCGCGAAATGACAGGAAGTGACCGACGGATATCGCCCAACCTTGCGGCGGAGCTGCGTAACCGTCAATTCCCCGGCGTTCTTCCTCCCGTGCGCGCGATGCGCGACACTGCCCCCCCGCGCAACTCAGCGGCGGGGGCAGCGGGACCTTCCCACGCGCCACGCAGTCCCTCGCTCATTAGTGTGTTTGCTCTAAATCCCCTCGCTAGAATTCGCCTCAATGGTGCACCGGACCCCAGCGCCGCAGGATGCGGCAAGCAGCGGGGAAAGAGGGCGCCACGTGGGGAGACGGCGCCGGGTGGCGCGGGTTTCCCGAGGATTGAAACCGCAGTCTCCATGGGAGTGAAATCATGTTGAAGCAAGCCAAAGCCAAACTGGGCGCCAAGCAAGTCGAACAAGTCAAAGATTTTTCCAAGCAAGTGATGGATTCTTCGCATCAGATCTGGCTCGCCGGTCTGGGCGCCTTTTCCCGCGCGCAGCAAGAAGGCATGAAAGTATTTGAGACGCTGGTCAAGCAAGGCCAGGAAATCGAATCGCGCACCAAGGACATTGCCAACGCCAAGGTCGAAGAAGTGCGTGCTCGCACCGAAGAGATCAAAGCCAAGGCGACGGGCAACTGGGACAAGCTCGAACAAGTGTTCGAAGAGCGCGTCTCGCGCGCCCTCAACCGTCTGGGCGTTTACACCAGCAAAGATGTGCAAGCCCTGGCCGATCGCGTGGCTGACCTCTCCGAAGCGGTGAACACGCTGCTGGCCGAGAAGCAGGGCGCCAAGCCCGCCAAGGCGACGGCTCCCAAGGCGAGCGCCGCCAAGGCCGCTGCGCCCAAGGCCGCTGCGCCCAAGGCCGCCAAGCCGCGTGCCGCGAAAGCGGCGCGCACGAGTGCGACGCACTGATTGCAAGCCAGGCAGGTAGCTAACAAAAGGGCTCTCGCGCCACGCGCGAGAGCCCTTTGTTTCTTGCCCGTCGCAGGACGGGCTACCCTTCGTCGCGCTTCAGGCGTTCGATGAGCTTGGTGTATTGCGTCATGGCTTCGTCCGCCGAGGTGCCCTTGATCTTGGCCCAAGCGTCGTATTTGGCGCCACCGACGAAGTCCATGAATCCCGGGCGCTCGCCCTTGACATCGCCGTCGGTGGCCTGCTTGAAATAGGCGTAAAGCTTCAGCAACATATCGTTGCTGGGCTTTTTGGTCAGGGTTTTGCTCGTGGCCACTGCCGCGTCGAACTTCTCCTTCAGATCGCTCATGCTGCCTCCTTGGTTGTGGTTTCGCAGTGCAGCCATTATTCTACGCGCAAGAGCATCGAGGCGGGAGCCGACTGGGAGGCGAGGGGGTATGTTGAGCGACTGGATGGGCATGAACAAATTGGAACGCATGTCGAGCGTGGACACGGCGTGGCTGCGCATGGACAGACGCAGCAATCTCATGATGATTTGCGGCGTGCTCGTCTTTAGCGAGCGGATGGATTATCAGCGGCTGCGCGATACCCTGGCTGAGCGCTTCGCGAGTTTCCGGCGATTCCGTCAGCGGCCCGCGCAGCAAGCGGCAATCTCATTCTGGGAAGACGATGCCGATTTCGACATCGACTGCCATCTGCATCGCGTCGCTTTGCCCGGCAAGGCCGACACTGCAGAATTGCAGCGCTACGCCAGCGAGCTCATGGGCACGCCGCTGGATCCGCTAAAGCCGATGTGGGAATACCACCTGGTCGAGGATTTCCAGGGCGGCAGCGCGCTGGTGGTGCGTATCCACCATTGCTACGCCGACGGTATTGCTCTCATCCACGTCATGCTCTCCATGGCCGACACCTCTCCCGTTGGCAAGCCCAAGGAGGCGCGCCAGCCGCGGATAAGCGAGGACGACCCGCTCGCCAAGGCGATGAAGCCGCTCACCAACGTCATGCAGACGGCGATGAAATTTGGCCAGGCGGCGATGGAAAAGGGCATGCAGATCTGGGCCGACCCGAACAAGCTTGCCGAATATGGCTTGCAAGGCGCCGGGCTGGCGCAGGAGGCGGCCACCTTGCTCGCCATGGATCAGGATTCACCGACCCGATTCAAGGGGCAGCCGGGGCCGACCAAGCGGGTCGCCTGGGCCGAACCGATACCTTTGGAAGAAGTGAAAGCCGTAGGCAAAGCGCTGGGCTGCTCGGTCAACGACGTGCTGCTCGCCTGTGTGGCTGGCGCCTTGCGCCGCTATCTGGTCGCCAAGGGCGACAAAGTCGATGGCGTGATGATCCGCGCCCTGGTGCCGGTGAATCTTCGCCCGCTGGAGCAAGCCAATCATCTCGGCAATCACTTTGGTCTGGTTTTTTTGCCCCTGGCGGTGGGTATCGAAAATCCCCTGGAGCGGCTATACGCCGTCCGCGCTGCCATGCAGGCGCTCAAGGGCTCGCAGCAGCCCATCCTGGCACTTGCCATACTGGCGGCAGTGGGCATGGCACCCAAACTCCTGCAGGATCAAGTGCTGGACATGCTGTCCAAAAACGCCAGCGCGGTCATGACCAACGTTCCGGGGCCGCAACAACCGCTCTACCTCGCCGGCGCGAAGATCGACGAGATGATGTTCTGGGTACCGCAGTCGGGCAATATCGGCATGGGCGTGAGCATTCTTTCCTACAACAACCATGTGCACTTCGGGCTGGTGACCGACCGCAAACTCGTGCCCGATCCGGAAAACATCATCGCCTTTTTTCAGCCCGAGTTCTCGCAACTCCTCTATGCCACACTGCTCGCCCCCTGGGACGGAGAGCTTGCCCCGGAGGACTTGCACCAGCTGATCGGGGCTTGAGCCGTGGCCCTGCTCGTGGCGCAATTGAGCGACAGCCACATCGGCCTGCCGGGGCGCGCATTGGCCAAGGGTCTCGATACTGCGCCTCATCTTGCTCGAGCGGTGGCGAGTGTTTTGCGGCTGAGGCCCTTGCCCGACCTGGTGATCTTTACCGGCGATCTGGTGGAAGCCGGCGGCCCCGAGGAGTACGCGCATTTTCGCCAACTGGTCGCTCCTTTGCGCTTGCCCTTCTTCGTGCTGCCGGGCAATCACGATGACCGCGTCAACTTGCGCGCCGCTTTCGGTGCCGAGGCATATTTGCCGCAGAGCGATTGCCTGGACTATGTCCTCGAGAGCTGGCCCCTGCGCATCATCATGCTCGACACCATCGTGCCGCGGGCTCCGCACGGCGAACTGAGCCAGGCTCAGCTGGCCTGGCTCGATGCGACCCTGGCGGATCAAGCCGCCAAACCGACGCTGCTTGCTCTGCATCATCCGCCGTTTCAAAGCGGTATCGTGCACATGGATGAGATGGCCTTGGCCGATCCGCAGGCGCTGGAGGCGGTGGTCGCCCGGCACCCGCAAGTGGCGGGCGTCACTTGCGGGCACTTGCACCGCGCCATGGCGCAGCGCTTCGGCCATACCCTGGCGGTAAGCGCACCCAGTGTCGCGCATCAAATCGCCCTCGACTTGAACGACGTGCCGGAGCCGCGTTACATCATGGAGCCGCCGGGTTTTCTATTGCACCGCTGGGATGGTGCGCGCCTCACCACACATGTGGTTGCGAGCGGGGATTTCGGTGAAGGCAAGAATTTCACCTGAGCCGGCGGGCGCCGAGATCCGAATTTGCCCACGGGCGTTTTGAAGAACCAAGCCATGCATATCGGCGCCATGGCTTGCCTCTAAGCGTCAGCGCGAGTCCGGCCGCCATTGGCGGGCCAGCCCGCTCCTGGCCGCCGATACCTGGGTTTTGTAGAAGGAGCGGGCTGCCCGCGACCTGCGCTTAGTGCCACGGATAAGTCCATCGCGGCCAAGGCCGCTCCTGCAAAGACCTTGGCGGGGTGGGTAGGAGCGGCCTTGGCCGCGAAGACCCGGCTTCAGGACAGTTCGTCTTTCGCTTTCTCGACATCCAGGCGCTCCATTGCCTCGGCGGGGTCACAGGCTGCGGCTTCTTCGTAGAGTTTGGTCGCTTCGTCGATTTTGGAGTTGCCAAAGAGCAAGATCAGGCCGTTGGCGTACTCGATGCGCGCGATCGCCGAGTGCGGTGCGAGTTCCAGCGCTTCCTTGAAGTGTTCCAAAGCGGAGTCTTTCTTGGCGCCGTAAGTGAGCCCGGCAACCATGCCGCCGACTTTGTTGATCACCTCGGCTTGATAAGAACCATACGCCGTATGCGCCTCGGCATGTTTGGGTGCAAGCTTCAAAGTAGCGAGCAGCGCGTCCTTGATCTTGCCGCCCAAGCCTTGGGCCAGAGCCGCGCCAACGGAGATGCTTTGACTGTATCGACCCATGGCATAGGCATAGAGGTAAAACGAGTTCGCATGCTTGGGCTGGGCTGCACGCGCCTCATCACAGCGGGCACTGACTTCTTGAAAAATCTTCTGCTTGGCCGCCTCGTCGGTTTCGAGGTAATTGGCGTAGATCGAGGCCGCTTTGTTGGCCGCGGCATAACCCTCGATGCCGGCGGCCAAGCCCGCTTCCACGGCGGCGGCGAAATCGCCGGCATGATAGAGCCGCCAGGCCTCCTGCACCGCTTTGTCCTTGGGGAAAGGCTCCTGATCGCCGGCGTGCAGGCGGTCCCAATGCTCTTTCAGGCGATTGCCGTCGTATTGATAGGCCGCGTCTGCGTAGGGGAAAGTTTTCCATTTCTTGGCCATGATTCCTCCGTTGGTGATCGGTCAAAAGCGGGTGGCCCCGGTACCGAGGGGCGCGAGATATTGCGCTCCGAGCCGGTCCAGGAGCTCTCGCGCCGGGCCGACCAGATAGGGTGCAATCAGCGCGAGTACTTGGTAGGCGCCGCGGTCCAGCTCCGCGCCAGCGTCGGTTGGCACCGGACGCTTGCCGACGCGGGCGCTCTGCCGCACGCGCTGGAAGCTGATCCAATAAGTGGTCACCAGCGCCACGTTCTGGCCGATGGCCTCGATTTCGCGCGGCAAGGCGCGCATGCTTCCGGCATTCACCATCGCTTCGCACAGCGCTTTGACCACCCTTGTGCCGTGATCGACGATGCGCCCGAAGTGTGCGGCAAGCTTGTGGTCGTGGCTGACGATCTGTTCGAGATCGCGGTACAGGAAGCGGAAATGGGCCATGGTTTCAAAGACCAAATGCAGCATGAACCAGAGGTCTTCGACATTCGGCGCGCGGTCTTCCGGGGCGAGGAGTTGGTCCTCCATGCGCTTCTCGAAGGTCTCGAACAAGGCATGGATGATCTCGTCCTTGTTGTGGAAATGGTAGTAGAGATTGCCCGGGCTGATATTGAGCTCGTCGGCAATGTCCGCGGTGGTGACATTGGGCACACCATCATCGTTGAACAGACGCAGCGCGGTTTCGAGGATGCGCTCCCGCGTGCGCCGCTTGGGCTTGGGCTCTGCCATGGATCTCCTCCCGCCCGCAGTCTAGCCGGGCGGGCGGGCGGCGACAAGCGCGCCGCGCACGGGAGCGCCTCAGGCTGGTTCGGTGGCGCGCTCGCGCAAATAGTCCTGGAGACGGTCGAGCGTGGCGGCGAGGTCATGCGCGGTGTTCTTCACTGATGCTTCGCGCATCGGCGGCAGGTGTGTGCCCGCCACCGCTTGTTCGACGTGACGCGAGGTCTGGGCCAGCAAATCCTCGCGCAAGCGCACGCCGTGCCGGGCCAGCACCGGCCGCAAGGCCTCGGCGCGGCGCAAAAGGTCGGCGCGGGTGCGGCGATAGGCATTGTCGCAAAGCTGACGACGATGGGCGTAGCTGAAGATGTTGGTGAAGAACATGCGCGCGTCGTCACGGTGCGGTTCGAACAGCACTACGTCGGCGTGCGCGTATTGGGTGACGTACTTGGCCATGCCCACTTCCATGCGCGAGTGGATGATGGCGCGGAAAGTCTGCGCCAGCACCAGCGGCAGGCCGCCTTCGGCGAGCTGCCGCACGTTCATGGCATTGCGCGCGACTTGCGAGGCGTCGAAAGGCACCAGCGGGTTCACGCAGAGCAGCAGCTCCACCCCCGCGTCGAGCGCCACCGAGGCGTGCAGCGTCTTCTTCAAGGCACCATCGACATAATGCCGGCCGTCGATTTCCACCGGCGGAAAAAGACCGGGCAAGGCAGCGCTGGCCTCTATGGCGCGTGAGATCGGCACGGCATCGTGACCCTTGGCGCCAAATTTCACAGAAGCGCCGGTGTCGAGATCGGTGGCGATCAAATAAAGCTGATGTTTCAGGCGCCGGAAATCGTTGCTGCGGCCATCGGTGCTGAAGAGCTTGGTGAGGTAGCGGTCGATGGCGCCGTTGTCGAAGAAGCCGGTGGGAATGGCGCGCCCGATCGATGCGAACGCTTCCCAGGCGCTTTGGCGCCAGGGGTTCTTCAGAAAACGCAGGAAAGAGCTGCCCAGGAGCCGCGGCACACCGGATGCCCGGCGCCAGTATTCACCGAAAGCCGGACGCAGGAAGATTTCCGGGTTGAGTTCCGCGCCAGTGGCGCCGCGGCGCGGCGGGTCGGCGATGAACATGTGGTACATCTCGCCCGGCTTGATGCCGTTGGCGAGGCCGGCGGCGACGAAACCTCCGGAACTCACCCCGACATAGACCTCGAGTTCGTTGAAGTCCAGGCCTTCGAGCGCTTCGGCCAAGGCGATGATGGCACCGACTTCGTAGATGCCGCCCAGTGGGCCGCCCCCGGCCAAAGCCAGACCGATCTTGCCCCTGCCACTGCCGGCCTTGCCGGCCGACGTTTTGTCCCGCATTGCCATTGCATCCCCCACCGCTGTCTATGGCGCGAGTTTCCTCCCCTCGCACCTGCTGGGCGATTCTACTACCGCCGAGCAAGTGCGGGGAGGCCCAACTGTATCAGACGCGCAGGGCGCGAACCTGCTGCGACAACTCTTCGACGCGTTTGGTCAGCTCGACCAGGTCGTGGCGCGCGGGCAGACCGAAACGCGACAGGCCCTTGCCCACGGTTTGGTTCACCGGCTGCGCCACTTTGGCCTCGAAGGCACCGCGCACCTTGGCGAACACCTCGCTGCCGGTGGCGATGGTTTTCTCGATGCCGTCATTGGCGATCTTGAAACCCTTGGCTTCGACGCTGGCGCCTTCCTTGACCAGGTTCTTGAATACCTTGCCGCCCTCGGCTTGCGCCGCGGCAAACGCGCCCAGGCCCGCGAGCCAGATCTGGTGCGCGCCGTTCATCGCGTTTTCGGCGTAGGGGTTGGCGGTGACTTTGGCTTTGACTTGTTTCAGCATGATGCACTCCTTCAGTTTGGAATCGAACGTTGGCGAACTTCGCCTGACCACAGTGGCAATTTATTCGATTCGATTAGAGCGATCACACTAATCGCGGCGGGCGCGTCGACCGTGCGCTTCCGCCCAGTAGCCCCTGAACCCGGTGGCCAGGAACCCCGTCGCGCCTGATCGGTTTCATTGGATCACCGGTTCGTGCCAGAATCCACTCCGTGCCACGGAGATGCACGTCTGGTGGAACTGGAGTCATAACTGATCGCTGGCGCTTGGTTGAGGAGGTCGTCAATGTCTGACTGCGAGCAAGGGTACGCCCGTCAGCGCCCTGCCGCGAGGGGCGGTGGAATCCCGCGCGACAAGCCGAGGGGCATGAGCGTCTACCGTCATCCCGCCAGGAGCTGGTTGGGCATTTTCGTGTAGAAGGAAAGCGTAGACCCTTGACTATGCCGAAAGCCCCGCCTCTTGCTGCCTTGCTCCAGGACGGCGAGTGGAACAACACCGAATTCAAAGCTGCGCGCGAAGCGCTGCACGAAAGCAGCCTACGCTGGTACCGCAGCCAGTTCCACGCGGCCAACCCCGGGTTCGACGTCAGCCAACCCGACCACGATTTCCTTCACGAATGGGGCTATCTGGTCAAAGTTGGCGGGCAATTGTTGCCCACGCGTGGCTGCGTGGCGTTGTTTGGCAGCTTGCGTGGCGTGCGCAACCTTCTACCGCGCCCGGTTCTGGACGTGCGGTTTCTGGGCTATGGCAGCCAGGATGACCTGCCTGAGACTCGATGGATTGACCGCTTGGTATGCGAGGAGAACATCCTTGAGAGCTGGCAGCAACTGCTGGCCAAGTATCTGTTCTTCATGCCCAAGACCTTCCGTGACCACGGGTCGAGCGCAAGCCTCGCCATTTATGGTGGGGTGAGCGAGACAAATCCTCAGTTCGGAGGCGCCAGCCTCCGTTCTGGCTCGTGGCGAGGAAGCCCCCGCATTCATGCGGGGGAGACTCACATCGACCCCGCCACCCTGACGCGTCGGGACGCGCCTGCGGGTTTCCGGGTGTTCCGCGAAGCCGCCATGAATCTGCTGATTCACCAGGACTATGGCGACCACTCGCGCAAGGCGCTGATTGAGTTCTTTACCGATGGCATCCAACTCTGGAACCCCGGCGACAGCTTCGGCGATGACAAGCGCTTGCTGGAGCCGGGCGAAAAGGAGCTGCGCAACCCCGCCATCGCCATGGCACTGCGCCGCATCGAGATGTGCGAACAGGCCGGAACGGGCCTGCGCATGATGCGCCGCGAATGGCAGGCGCTGGGCCATGCTCCGCCGCGCTACAGCAATGATCGGGCAAAGAAGTCCTTCGAGCTGTTCTTGCCCGACGCGGTCTCGCGGGCGGTGGTGGGCGTCAATTCCGGAACCGCTTACCCAGTCACCCCACCAGTCACCCCACCAGTCACCCCACCAGTCCGGGCGCTGATGGAGCTTCTAGGCAGGGAGGGAGAACTGAGTAATGCGGATATTCGTACTCGCATGCAGCTCAAGGACCGAGCACATGTTCGTGAACACTATATTGGCCCCGCCCTGGCGCAAGGGTTGATCGAATACACGCTGCCCGGCAAGCCGACCAGCCGTTTGCAGCGGTACCGGCTGTCGGAAGCCGGACGGCATTTGCGCGCCGCAATGGCCAGGCGCGAGGCTGAGCCCGAAACATGAGCTTGCCCGACGGGCTATACGACCTGTTGCTGACCGAGGCGCTGCGCCGGGAGCTCGATCTTGCGACCCAGACGGCCGACCGAACCTTGTCGCCTCTGGATGTGCTGGAGGCCCCGCAGCGTCTGACGGAAGCGCTCAGCGTGCAGTTGGCGCGCATCCTGGATGATCTCGGCGGCGAAGGCGAGGAAAAGCTCCGGCAACAACTGGAGCTGACCAATGCACTCCTGAGCCATGCGCGAGCTTATGTGACTCGCGGCGACGCCGTCGATCCGCTGTCTGAACCAGCCCGAGTGCTGCACAGTGTCCACCGTCATGCACCGGCCCCCTCCCTGCCTGAGACCGGTCTGGCGCTGCCCTGGTTGTTTACGGCGGACAAAGGTTCGCCCTCCCTGCTCACCGAACTGCGCACCGAGCTGGCCGCTTGCGACCAAGTGGACATCCTGGTCAGTTTCATCACCTATTCCGGCGTGCGCAAGCTGCTGGACACACTCCAAGCGGCCACAGCGGTCGGTGCAGATGGAGAGCCGCGCACGCGGTTGCGTGTGCTCACCACCACCTACACCGGAGCCACGGAAATGCTGGCGCTGGACACCCTGGCGGCTCTGCCCGGCTGTGAAATCCGCGTCTCCCTTGACGGCCGGCGCACGCGACTGCACGCCAAGGCCTGGCTGTTTCAACGACGGACAGGTTTTGGTTCAGCCTACGTTGGCAGCGCCAATCTCTCTGGTGCCGCTTTGATGGGCGGGCTGGAGTGGACGCTCAAATTCACTGAGCGAGGGCAAAGCGATCTGTTCGGGCGGGCCAAGGCCCACTTTGAAACCCTTTGGGAAGACGCCGAGTTTCAGACCTACGATCCGCGGAATCCGCAGCACCGCAGTGCCCTGGGGCAGGCGCTACAGCGCGAGTCCGGAGACTCGCCTGTCGCCCGCCCCAGCTATTTCGACCTACAGCCCAAGAGCTACCAGCAGGACATGCTCGACCAGCTGCAACTGGAACGGGAACGTGGGCGGTGGCGCAATCTAGTGGTGGCAGCCACGGGCACGGGCAAGACCGTGGTCGCGGCCTTCGACTACCGCGAGAGCTGCCGCCAGGCCGGCGGGCACCCACGCCTGCTGTTCGTGGCCCATCGCGAAGAGATCCTCAAGCAAGCTCTGCGTACCTACCGTGAAGTGCTGCGCGATCACAGCTTTGGTGAGCTACTTACAGGCAATAGTGTTCCGGAGACGTGGGACCACGTCTTCGCCACCATTGACAGTGTTAGTGCCCGGCAGGTGGTGGAGCGATACGGCGCGGACCATTGGCACACCGTAGTGATTGATGAGTGCCACCGCCTTGCCGCCGATCGCTTTGACGCCTTTGTTACCACAATCAGGCCGCGCATTCTGCTTGGCCTCACGGCCACGCCAGAGCGTAGTGACGGCAGACCCATCCTTCAATACTTTTCCAACCGCGTCGACGGATCTCCGGCAGTCGAACTTCGACTCTGGCACGCTCTGGAATTGCAGCTGCTGTGTCCGTTCGAGTATTACGCATGCGACGATGACACCGACTTCTCGCAAGTTCCCTGGGCGCAGGCGGGTGAGGTTGCAGCGATTGATCAACTGGTCACCGGCAATCACCTCCGTGCCCGGCTGGTGTTGAATGAGTGGCGCCGTCTGGCGGGGGAACCAAAGCAAGGCAAAGCCCTGCTGTTTTGTGTCTCGGTTGCCCACGCTGAATTCATGACCGCCCAACTCAACGCTGCGGGCATCGGCGCGGTCTGTGTCGTTGGCAACACCTCTGCTGAGGTTCGACGCAAGGCTCCTCATCAATTGCACAGCGGAGAAATCGCGGCGATCGTCACCTGCGATCTCTTCAATGAGGGTGTCGACCTTCCCCAGGTCGACACTTTGCTGCTCTTGCGCCCCACGCAGAGCCCAGTGCTATTTCAACAGCAAATCGGACGCGGGCTGCGGCTCGCGCCAAATAAGCAGAGTTGCTTGATCCTGGACTTCGTTGGCCGGCATCGTCAGGAATTTCGTTTTGATCGGCTGCTGTCAACGATTACCGGGCTTGCCCGCGGCCAGCTAATCGAAGCCGTGGAACAGGGCTTCGCCAGCCTGCCGCCTGGTTGCCACATTCATCTGCAGCGCCAAGCGCGCGAGCAGGTGTTGGCGAGCCTGCGTCAGCTACTTCAACACAACTGGCGACGCCTGCGCGCTGAACTCCAGGCCTATGCTGCGCTACGGGGCAGAGGGCAGATTCGGCTCATCGATTTCCTGCGCGATCAGTCCATCGAATTGGAAGAGATCTATCGCACAGGCGGCCGGTCCGGGTGGAGCAGGCTCAAGCGCGATGCGGGCCTACTCTGTGAGCCGGAGGGCGGCGAGGAAGAATACTTGGGTCATCGCTTTGCCGACCTGCTGCACTTCGACGATGCCGCCCGCATCGAGCTGCTCGGTCGGGTCGCCGAGCCAGAGGTGGATTGTCTATCCTGGCCTGACGCAGACCAGCGCCGCCTGCAAATGCTCGCCTACCAAGTCGACGCCCAGATCAGGCAAACGGGCAGCGGAGGCGATTTCCTGGAGCGATTGCACAAATGTTCCGCTCTTCGCAGCGAGTTGGGCGAAGTCGCGCAAGTGTTGCAGGCAGGTCGGGTCCTGCCTAATAGACCCGTTCCCGGACTGGAAGATACGCCTCTGTGCCTGCATGCCAGCTACGGCATTCGCGAAATTCTCACCGCGGTAGGCTGGATGACCGCGTGCCGGCGCGCGCCCTTTCAGGCCGGTGTGCTGGCGCTCCACGAATGCAAGACCGAGCTGCTGTTCGTGACCCTGGACAAGCGCGAGGGCTATCACGAGCGCATCGCCTATCACGACTATGCCATCAGCCCCATGCGTTTCCACTGGCAATCCCAAAACGCCGCTGGTCCTGAGACCCCAGCCGGGCGGCGCTATCTGGAAAGCCCAGACAACGGTTGGCAGTTCCAGCTGTTTGTGCGCACGGCCAAAGGGACGCCATATCGCTGTTGCGGGCCAGTGACTTTGGATCGGGCTGAAGGCGCCAAACCCATGAGCCTCTACTGGAGGCTCGCGACGCCATTATCTCCCAGGCTGTTTCAGGAGTTCAGCGTTCTGCGGGTGGAGTGAGTGGCTTGGATGTTCTTCTGGGCTCCGACGCGCGCGATGTCCCGGCCGGATTCGAGAACGACCAGGCGAGAGAGCGTTGAGCTTGCGCCGCTCACCCCGCCTCAAGCCCGCCGCGCACCAGTCCCTCGGCCAGCCGCGCGGCCAGGGCGTAGATGGAAAGCTGGGGGTTGGCGCCTATGCTCGTGGGGAAGAGCGAGCCGTCGAAAACGTGGACGTTCTCGATCTGGTGGTGGCGGCCGGAGAGGTCCACCACCGAGCGGCGGGGCGCATCGCCCAAGGGGCAGCCGCCCATGACGTGCGCGCTGACCACGCGCATGCGCATCGGGTCGGGAGAAAGCTTGGTGATCATGCGCCTGGCGGTTTCGAAGTTGCGATAGACCCCGCCGTCCTGATGCATGGGCATGACCACGCGCGCCCCGGCGGCGAACTGGATTTCGGCCATCACTTTCAGCGCGCGCCGGAAGCCTTCGCCGAGATAGGGCGTGAAGGGGTAGTCGAGCACGGGCGAGCCATCGCCGCGCAGCAACACGCGCCCACCTTCGCTCCCCGGGTGGAAGCCATCGCGCAAGAGCGCAATGAGCACATGCAGGCGCGGCAATTCGCGCATCCAGCGCGTATGCTCGGCGCCTTCCCCGGGCAGGGTGATGGCGGCCAGCACCGGGTGGATGGGCGGCGCTTCGAGTTTGAAACCGATCGGGCCATCCACCGGCAGGGTGTGGAGAAAGTGGTCGCTGTAGACGGTTTGCGGCGCACCGTTGTAGCCTTCGACCGGATCGCGCAGCAGCGCGGCACAGACCACGGTGGGATGCAAAAAGGTGCGCCGGCCCAAGAGCCCATGGGGGTCCGGAGCGCCGCTTCGCAAAAGCAGAGCCGGGCTGCCGATGGCGCCGGCGGCGAGCACATAATGTCGGGCGCGTACGGTGATGCGCGCCTTGCCGGGGAAGATACCGGCGGCATCGAGGCCGCGGCACTCCAGGCTGGTGACGCGCTCACGGTCGAGGGCGAGCTTCTCCGCGCGGGTTCGAGTGAGCAAGGTGGCGCCCGCCGTCAGTGCCGCGGGCACGGTGGTGAGCAGCATCGACTGCTTGGCATTGGTGGGGCAACCCATGCCGCAGTAGCCCAGGTTCCAGCAGCCCCGCACGTTGCGGCGGATCATCGCCGTGGGTATGCCCAGAGCTTCGGCTCCGCGGCGCAAGAGATCGTTGTTCTCGTTGGGCGCGATGGGCCAGGGCGAGATGTTGAGGCGCTTTTCCATGCGCTCGAACCAGGGCGCGAGTTCGGCTTCGCCGTAGCCCTTGAGACCGTGCGCTTTGGCCCAGTGGAGGAGCGTGGCGGGGGGGGTGCGAAAACTGCTCGTCCAGTTGACCGTGGTGCTGCCGCCCACGCAGCGGCCTTGCAGGATGTTGATGGCCTTGTCGCGGGTCTTGCGCGCCGCGCTCTCCTGGTAGAGCGCGGGATAGGCCTGCGCTTCGCGCATGTGGAAGTCGCGCGAGGTCTGGAGCGGCCCTTCCTCCACGAGCACCACGCGCCAGCCGCTCTCGGCCAGGATTTCCGCCGCCGTGCCGCCGCCCGCGCCGCTGCCGACGATGACCACATCGGCTTCGAGGGTCAGGTCCTGCTCGAGCAGGCTGGCGTCGATGATTTTCCAGCCCGCGGCGCGGCCGGATTCATAGGGGTCGGGGAAGGCGTTTTGAGTCATGGTCAGACGAGTGCGGGCGGGCCGCCATAGCCTATGGCTGCCCAGGCGCGCGGCTGGCTGTACCAGGTGCCCAGGATGATCTGGTGCAGGGCCTGGTAGCCCGCCTGGGGCAAGGACCAGAAGCTGTGCCGCCAGCGTGCGAGAAAGCGGCCAAGCTCGGCCTCGCTCGCTTCGTTCCAGGCGCCGCCGATGCCGGTGAGCAGCCAGCGCGTCGGGCCGAAGGCCAGCAAACCGAAGAGTTCGCCGATCTCCTGCTGGGCCGCGGGCGGCATGCCGGCGATGGCGGCCTCGACCCCATCGAGCGTGGCTTCGAGCGCCTCGGCGCGGACTTGCGGTTCGCTGGGCAATGCTTCGGCCAGCATCACCGGAATGACGGCGGCGAGGATCTGCCGGCGCGGGTCGGCGGCGGCGCGCGGGCCGGCGGCGGCCGAGGCGCGCCAGGCGCCGACGGTGCCCAAAGCCAGAGCCGAGAACAGGCCGACACGCAGGAATTGGCGGCGGGAAGTCATGGCCGCAACTGTAGCCGATGAGATTAGGCTAGTCACCCTAAATCGACCCGCTAGAATCGCCCAGATGAGCCAAATCGCCGCCCTCGATCTGCATCACCAGCTCGAACGCATGCGCGCGTTCTACGCCGCACGGCCCACACCGCGGCCGGAGCGGGAGTTGGCGCTGGCCCATTGGCAGGCGGCGAGGCTGCGACAAAGTTATGTCGATTTGCATGTCCAGGCGCGTTATGCCGAAGCGCTCGACTTCTTTCTTTCCGATCTCTACGGTGCTCAGGACTTCTCGCGCCGCGATGCGGACATCGAGCGGATTTATCCGGTGATGGTCAAGGTACTGCCGGAAACCGTGCTCGAGACCGTGGCGCGGGCGATGGAAGTGAACATCCTCTCGCAGGAACTCGACCGCGCGCTCGCGGCGTGGCTTCCAGCGGCGCGGCCCATTACGGAAGCGAGCTACGCCGAAGCTTATCGCGCCTGCGCCAATCGTGCGGAAAGGGAGCGCCAGATCGCGCTGATCGAACGCGTCGGCCGCGACCTCGATCGCATCGTCAAGAAGCCCTTCATCTACGCCACCCTGAAACTTTTGCGCGCACCGGCCAAACTCGCCGGGCTGGATGAAATGCAGCATTTCCTGGAGCGGGGCTTCTCCTCGTTTCGCACCATGCATGGCGCCGAGGAATTCCTTGCCACTCTGGTCGCGCGCGAAACGCAAATCATGGAGCGGCTGTTCGCCGGCGAGAAGGCGCCGTTTGCGCTTCAGGCTTTGTCGAACAACTGATCGAGGTAGCGGTTGATCTCGGCCTCGATGGTCGGTTTCAGGGCGGAAAGCAAGAAACCCAGGCTGACTTCGAGGCGCAGTTCGTCTTTGCCCACTTGCATCACGCCCTGCACGCCGGGGCGCTGGAAATGCAGGTGACTGCCCTCCCACTCCGACTGCAAGCCGAATTTTGCTTCGAGTTGTGCCGCGACTTCTTCTGCGGCAAGGCGCGCTTTCTTGAGGGAGAGTTTGTGCGAGCGATGGATGTGGATCGAGGCCATGGGCAAGAAGGCAGGTTGGTGTGGGGTCCGGGCAGTATAACCAGGCTTGGCAGCGCCCGCAGCTTGGCGCTATGCTCGAAGGCCCTTCAAGAGCCCCCGACCCGACCCGATGACCGCTTCCACCTTAGAACTCGTTTGGCCGAACCTCTCGGGCCTGCCGCAATATCAGGCGGCGCTGGAGCGCGGCTGGTCGCCCGACAACATTCGCGGCGCCAAGGCGGCGACGGATGAGCTGCAGCGCATCGCCGCCGACCCGGAAGCCTTTGTCGCCGCGCAAGTCGACCGCGAAGCGAAAGGTGCGCCCATTACCCTGCCCGACGGATCGACGGCGCGCCGCATTCCGGGGTATCGGCGCTGGCTGTGGGATGGCGAGTTCTGCGGGGTCATCAGCCTGCGCTGGCAAGCCGGCACGGCGGAGTTGCCGCCGCATTGTCTGGGCCACATCGGCTATGCCGTGGTGCCCTGGAAACGCCGGCGCGGTTATGCCACCGCGGCTTTGCGCCTCACCCTGCAAGACGCCCGCGCCGAGGGGCTGCCCCACGTCATCATCACCACCCAGCCCGATAATCTGGCCTCGCAAAAAGTGATCCTCGCCAACGGCGGCGAGTTCTTGGGGTGCTTTCCCATGCCGCAGGGCTATGCCGCGGGCGACGAGTTCTACTATCGCATCGTGCTCCAGGGAAACGCGGGTTGAGCGCGGGCGTGGACTTGGCGCCCTAACCAAGCCGCGCTAGCCGGTTTCATGTCCCCCGTGGCGCGGAAACAGCCTGTCGACCATGGCCTGGCAGTGGGTCTCGATCGCATCCTGCAAGCGCTGGGGGTCGAGTTCCTCGAGCACGCCGAACTTCTTCATGGCGGTGTAGGACGGCGCGCGATTCGCGCGCAGAAAGTGCTCCGGGATGGCGCCAAAGGCCGCGATGGCTTCGGCACGTGCACCGATCTCCTGGGTCGGCACCAGCAGCAGGCGGTCCGGCGGCACGGTGTCGAGCACGACCTGCTGATGCCAGGTCCAATAGCGCAGGTAGCCGTCGAGGCTGTAGAGCCCGCGCTGGCGCAGGGCCTCCTCCCCGCCGCGGTGCGGGTAGCGCTGCGGCTGGAAGCGCAGCTCGCGCAGCTTCACCCAATGCGCTTCGCTGTAGTGCGCGAGCTGCTGATTGATGATGGAATCGAGCCAACTGCGCGGTTCGCGCAGGGTCAGCACGAAGCGCGCCGCGGGAAAGTTCTCCACCAGCTCCCGCAGCAAGAAGACGTTGAAGTGCGATGCCTCGACATCGAGCCGCAGGCGCCGGTCGCGGGCCACAACGTAGTGCTTGGCCTCCTCGTCACCGATCTGGCCGCTCGCGCGCGCAAGGATGAAGCCAATGGTGCGCGCCGCTTCGGGCTCGTGCATCGAGCGCAGGGGTGGCCGAAAAAGCTCCGCGATGGAGTGGGTGCCCGACTTGGCGATGCCCACGCCGTAGCATTGGGCGAGGCGCTCTGCCGGAGGTGTGGCGCTAAGCGTGTAACGTGGGGACTGAAACTGCATGGCTTTGGGCTCGGGCTAGACCCTTGCGACAGGGAAAACCGGGCGATTGTCGGCCACCCGCGCCGGCCGCGCAATGGCGCCGCTCAAGCCGGGCCGCCCGACACTTCTTTGAGCAGCCAGTCGCGAAAAATCTGCACCACCGGCCGGTCGGCGATGGCTTCGGCGCAGACCAGCCAATACGCCTGGCCGGTAGGCAGATCGAGCTCGAAGGGCGTCATCAGTCGCCCGGCGGCCACCTCCGCGGTGGTCAGCGCGCGCGGCGCCAGCGCTACACCCAGGCCGTCGATGGCGGCCTCCATGGCCAGACTGGAGTTGCTGAAATGCGGGCCGGCCCGGGCGTCGATGCCGCCGACACCCGCGAGCTTCAGCCACATCTCCCAGGTCGGGCGCACCTCGGCGTCGGGGATGGTGTCGTCATGGATCAAGGTGCACCGGCGCAAGTCTTCCGGGCGGCGCAGAGCTTCACCCAGGGACGGCGCGCAAATCGGCGTGTAACTGACGCCCAAGACCCGGTCGGCGCGCCAGCGCGCGTAGCGCCCTGAGCCGAAGCGGATCGCCACCTCATTGGCGGCGTGGCGCGGATCGGTCTCGGTTTCGGGCTCGGGATGCTCCAGGCTGTCGATCGTGGCGAGGCTCGTGGACAGGCGCATCTCGATCTCCGGGTGCGCTTTGGCGAAGCCCGCCAGGCGCGGCATCAGCCAGCGCTGGGCAAAAGTGGGCGGCGCCGCCACGGTGAGCACGCCGCCGCGCGCCAAGCGGCGCGTGCTCGCCACCGCGGCGGCGAGGGCCTCGAAGCCGGCCTGGAGTTTGGGCAGCATCGCCGCGCCTTCGGGGGTGAGTTCGAGCGCCCGCGGCAGGCGCTGGAACAGTGGCATGCCGAGATCGTCCTCGAGGCCTTTCACCTGCTGACTCACGGCACTGGGCGTGACATGTAGTTCCTCGGCCGCTTTCTTGAAACTCAAATGCCGCGCCGCCGCTTCGAAAGCGCGCAAGGCATTGAGCGGGGGCAGGCGATAGCTCACGACAGTACCTTCCCCACGCACCCTTCCGGGGGAAGAGGGTGAGCACGGTTCGCGGGCTGCGCCCGCTCTGGGGTTTGGCTGGCGCGCACGGGTGGGCCTTCCCCCCATCCCCCTTCCGGGGGAAGGGGGTGATTACGGTTCGCGGGCTTGGCCCGCTCCGGGGTTTGGCTGGCGCGCAGGGGTGGGCCTTCCCCCCGTCCCCCTTCCAGGGGAAGGGGGTGAATACGGTTCGCGGGCTGGGCCCGCTCCGGGGTTTGGCTGGCGCGCCCTTGGGGCGGCCCGGCGGGCTGGGTGGAACCTTCCCCCCGGCCCCCTTCCAGGGGAAGGGGGTGAGTACGGTTCGCGGGCTG
>CAZFEK010000024.1:0-67587 GCA_964517465.1 uncultured Alcaligenaceae bacterium | reverse complement strand
CGGGCACGGTGACGATCATGTCTCGGGGTGGCCGTCGCCGTGCCCTTTTGCGTGAACGTCGCGACAGCGACGCACAAAACTCCCCTCCCCCCTCGCGGGGGAGGGGCGGGGGTGGGGGAACGGGCACGGTGACGATCATGTCTCGGGGTGGCCGTCGCCGTGCCCTTTTGCGTGAACGTCGCGACAGCGACGCACAAAACTCCCCTCCCCCCTCGCGGGGGAGGGGCGGGGGTGGGGGAACGGGCACGGTGACGATCATGTCTCGGGGTGGCCGTCGCCGTGCCCGTTAGAGCTGCTGCGTCAGTTGCGGCACGGCCTCGAAGAGGTCGGCCACGAGACCATAGTCGGCGATCTGGAAGATCGGCGCCTCGGGGTCTTTGTTGATGGCGACGATGACTTTGCTGTCTTTCATACCGGCCAAATGCTGAATGGCGCCGGAAATGCCGACGGCAATGTAGAGCTCCGGGGCGACGATCTTGCCGGTCTGCCCGACTTGATAGTCGTTGGGCACGAAGCCGGCATCGACTGCAGCGCGTGAGGCACCGATCGCGGCATTGAGTTTGTCGGCCAGGGCTTCGAGGATTTTGAAGTTCTCGCCGTTGCCCATGCCCCGGCCGCCGGACACGATGATTTTGGCGGCGGTGAGTTCGGGTCGGCTCGATTGCGTCAGTTCTTGCCCCACCAGCCGCGAGCGGCCGCTATCCGCCGGCGCGGCAAGGGTTTCCACGCTGGCGCCGCCGCCGCTTTTGGCGGCATCGAAGGCGGTGCCACGCACCGTCATCACCTTGATGGCGTCCGCCGACTGCACCGTGGCAAAGGCATTGCCGGCGTAGATCGGGCGCACGAAGGTGTCGGGCGAGATGATTTTGGTGATGTCGGAAATTTGCGCCACGTCCAAAAGCGCCGCGACACGCGGAGCAACATTTTTGCCCGACGCAGTCGAGGGGAAGAGAATGTGACTGTAATTCTGGGCGATGCCCAGCACTAGCGCGGCGACGCCTTCGGCCAGCATGCCCTGTAGATGCGGCGCATCGGCGTGCAGCACTTTGGCCACACCGGCGATGCCGGCAGCGGCTTGTGCAGCGGCACCGGCGTTATGGCCGGCCACCAGCACGTGGACATCACCCCCCAGTTGCGTGGCGGCGGTGACCGTGTTGAGTGTGGCGCCTTTGACGTGGCTGCCGTCGTGTTCTGCAATGACGAGAATACTCATGGCTCAGATCACCTTGGCTTCGTTTTTGAGTTTCGCCACCAGTTCGGCAACGTCCGCAACCTTGCCACCCCCTTGGCGTTTGGGCGGCTCTTCGACACGCAGGGTTTTGAGGCGCGGGGTCACGTCCACGCCAAGCGCGGCGGGGCTGGTCGTGTCGAGCGGCTTCTTCTTCGCCTTCATGATGTTGGGCAGCGTGGCGTAGCGCGGCTCGTTCAAGCGCAAATCGGTCGTAATGACCGCGGGAAGCTTCAGCTCCAAAGTTTCGAGGCCGCCGTCGATTTCGCGGGTGACCTTGACGCTTTCGCCCGCCGTTTCGACTTTCGAAGCGAAGGTCGCCTGGGGCCAACTGAGCAGGGCGGCCAGCATTTGGCCGGTCTGGTTGGAATCGTCATCGATGGCTTGTTTGCCCAATACCACGAGGCCAGGGGCCTCCTTGTCCACCAGCGCCTTGAGGAGCTTGGCTACGGCCAGCGGCTGCAAATCGGCATCGGATTCCACCAGGATGGCGCGATCGGCGCCGATGGCCAGTGCCGTGCGCAGCGTTTCCTGGCAGGCGGCAATGCCGCAGGAGACGGCCACGACTTCGGTGGCCAGCCCTTTTTCTTTGAGGCGCACTGCTTCTTCGACGGCGATCTCGTCGAAGGGGTTCATGGACATTTTGACATTGGCAGTCTCGACGCCGGAGTTGTCCGCCTTGACGCGGACCTTGACGTTGTAATCGACCACCCGCTTGATCGGCACCAGTACTTTCATCGACTTTCCTGTGGGTTGATTGCGGAAGGAGAAATACGCAAGTTGGGCTGGCGAATCATTCAAACGCTTGTATGATACGCACGTTTATATCAACTTGCCAAGAGGGGAGTTTAACCGCCGGGAAACGGCCTGGGTGATCACCGGGCGACAATTTGCGGTCTTTTTGATGCGCCGTCCGCACGAAATCGGAAGTTCCGCCACCCGATCGGCTGCCGGTTGCCGGTGCGATCCAGCAGGCGCGCTGGCTTCAGCCCGATGCCGCGCCAAATCCGAAGTTTGGCTCGTCCCCGCTTGCGAATACCGGCGCGGCTAGCGGCAATACCCGCTTGCCGTTCCGACGCGGGCAACACCCTTCACCATCGCGCATCAGCTCCCTTTGTACTGCGGCGGCCGCTTTTCGAAAAAGGCCGTGATGCCTTCGGCGGTGTCTTCGGTGAGCATATTACACACCATCTGCTGGGCGGCCAGCGCATAAGCGCCGCTCAAGCCTTGCTCCACTTGCTGATAAAAAAGCTGCTTGCCGGCAGCCACTGCGACCGGCGTTTTGGCCGTGATCGCGCGGGCAAGCTTTTGCACCTCTTCATCGAGTTCTTCCGCCGCAACCACACGGTTGACCAGCCCGATTTCGCGCGCCCTCGCGGCGGAAATGAACTCCCCGGTGAAGAGCATTTCGAAGGCCGCTTTGCGATTCACGTTGCGCACCAGGGGCACACTCGGCGTGCCGCAGAACAAACCCAGGTTGATGCCCGAAGTGGCAAATCTCGCCCCTTCGGCGGCCACCGCCAAGTCGCACTGTGCCACCAGCTGACAGCCCGCGGCCGTGGCCACGCCATGCACTCGCGCAATCACCGGCTGCGGCAGCGTGGTGAGGGTCATCATCATCTTGGCGCAGCGCTGAAAAAGGTCGGTGAGATCGGCTTCATTCCGCGCCGCCATCATTTCCTTCAAGTCGTGGCCGCTGCAAAACGCCTTGCCGGCCGCGGCGAGGATCACGACGCGGACCGAGCGGTCTTGGGCCAGCGCGTCGAGTGCGGCCTGCAACTCGGCCAACAACTGGTCGGACAAGGCATTAAATTGCAGCGGGCGATTGAGCGTAAGGGTGCAGATGCCATCCTTTTCCTCGCGCAAGAGCTGGGCTTGGGTAGCGGCGGCATACTCAGGGGCGTTCATGGCAAGTCCTCGGTGCGAATGCAGTAAAAGAGACTAACTCAGCTTGGCGCGGCTGTGAACCACTTGGGGCGCTGGTAGACCTACCCCCCGGCCCCCTTCCAGGGGAAGGGGGTGAATACGGTTCGCGGGCCCTACCCGCTCCGGAGTCTGGCTTGCGCGCCCTTGGGGCGGCCCGGCGAGGGGCATGAAACCCTCCCCCCATCCCCCTCCCCGCGGGAGGGGGTGATTGCGGTTCGCGGGCTTTGCCCGCTCCGGTGTCTGGCTTGCGCGCCCTTGGGGCGGCCCGGCGGGCGCTGGTGGACCTACCCCCCGGCCCCCTTCCAGGGGAAGGGGGTGAATACGGTTCGCGGGCTGGGCCCGCTCCGGTGTCTGGCTTGCGCGGCTTCAATGAGCATCTTCGCCAGCGCTGGCGTTCGCCTGCCCGGGGCGGAATGATATGCTTCGCCGGTCCCAGGGAAAGCCAACAAACTCGATGCTGCTCATTCCTTTTTTGAAGAAGCCCGATTGGCGTCGTCCGCCTTGGGCGACGATCTTCATCATCCTCGCCAATCTGCTGGTCTTCGCCGGGCTGCAAGCGCGCGACGAGGCCACCGTCGATCAACACCAGAAGTTCTATTCGAGTTCCCAGCTTGGGCGCATCGAACTGCCGCTCTATGCCCAATACCTCACCGCGCAGGAACGCCACCGCGAAGCGCGGCGCATTCAGCGAGCCAGCGCCGAAACCCGGTGGCAATGGTTTGCCAACCACGCCATGGAGCGAGATGAAGCTTTCATGCGCGCCCTGCGAGCCAAAGAAATCGTTCGCCCGGAACACGCGGATTTCGCCCTTTGGTGGACCGAGCGCGCGAAACTGGACGGCTTGTCGGCGCAGTTGTTCACCGAACGCTTCTTGTTCAAGCCCAATTCGCCCAGCCTCTGGACCGCATTCACCCACATGTTCCTGCACGGCAGCTGGGGCCATCTCATCGGCAACATGCTGGTGCTGGCGATGACGGCATATATCGTCGAAGAAGTGCTGGGCCGCAAACTGTTTCTCCCCTTCTATCTGCTTACGGGTTTGGGTGCGGTGGGGTTTTATTGGCTTTTCCACCAGGGTAGTTCGGTGGGTCTGCTGGGTGCTTCGGGCGCGGTATCCGGGGTCATGGGGCTGTACGCCGTGCTCTTCGGCTGGCGTCGCATCGATTTCTTTGTCTCGCTCATTTTCTACTTCGATGTGCGGCGCATGCCTGCACTGCTGATGCTGCCGGTCTGGCTGGCCAACGAGATCTTTCAATTGGTCTATTCGGGCGGGCGTGTCGCCTACCATGCGCACATCGGCGGGCTACTCGCCGGCGCGCTGTTGGCGGCTGTTTTCCGCTGGCGGCGCGTGCATGCCATCGACGACTACCACGAGGAAGTGTATGCCCCCGAAAGAGAAAAGGAGCGCCGCCTCGCGCGCTTGCAGCAGGCTCGGGGGCACAGCCTCAAGCTCGATTTCGACCGCGCACTGGCGGTTTACGAAGCGATGTTGCGCGAACACGCCGACGACCGGGAGGTGATGGGCCTGGCCTATCGCACCGCGCGCCATCGGCCGGAAAGTGAGGCCTATCATCAGGCCGCCGCCCGCATCCTCGATTTGACCGGACCGGATGCGCCTACCGCCGCCCTGGTGCATCAGACCTATCTCGAATATTTCCAGTTGGCCAGGCCCTCGGCCCGGCTCTCTTTGGCGCAATGGCAACACTTGGCGCGGCGCTTTTGCGAAGACGGGTTTCTGGCGGACGCGGAACGTATCGTCGGCGCGCTGCTCAAGCGCCGTGACCCCGCCCCCGAGACGCCGGCGCTTTTGTTGCTGCTGGCGCGCGCTCTGGAACGCGCCGGCAATGGTGAAGCGGCCAAGCGCTGGCGCGCGGAGTTGGAAGGCCGTTTCCAGGGCAGCGCCGAGGCGGGTCTGGCGCGGCAGTGGTCCGGGGTTTCGAGCTGAGCCAAGGCGCAAGCACGAGTCCCTTGCGCCACGGCACCCCAGGAGAGAAATCGCGCCTGGGCCGGCAGGCAAATCCACTCCGGCGCCCGCTTACATCTGGTGGATGTTCTTCAGCGCGGTATAAAGCCGCTTGGCCTCTTCCGCTTCGGGCGACTTCGGATACTTGCCCCGCAAAAGGCGCAGCAGCTGCATGGCGGCTTCATCCTGTTTCAAACGCTCGCTCATGATTCTGGCTTGCATCAGCCACGCGGTGGGCACTTCGGCGGCACCGGCGTAGTGCCGGTCGAATTGCAGCAAAAGTTTCATCACCAGGCGGTCGTTGCGCTCGACCGCAGCGGCTCTAGCCAAAGCCAACTGGTCGGCGGCGCGCACCATGCGGAATTCGGCGCTGGCCTCTTTGGCGCTCTGAAAGATCTCCAGCGCCCGCAGCCCGCGCTGTTTGGCAAGCAGCAAGGGGATGAGGCGCTGCGCTTGGGTGAGCGCCTTTTCCGGCTGCTTGGCCAGAAAAAGCAGTTTGCAATAGCGTTCGATGGCATCCAGATCGTCTGGTCTGGTTCGCTGGGCTTCGTAGGCGATACCCACGGCGTCGGAAATGCGGCTTTCTTCGATCGCCACCGCAATTTTTTCGTCTTCGGTGGGCTCCTTCTTCTGGCCGGGCTGCACGATGTCCAGACCCAAACGATCATGGTACTGATACAAAACGTAACCCATGAGATTAAACATCACCAGGCCGAAATAGGCCTCGAGTCCGAACCAGACGGGCATTGCCAGGGAGCCGGGCACCCAGGCGACGAGCAATGCGAAAGCCGCCCAAGAGGAGCCCGAGAGCATGAGCAAGAAGAACCCGAGCACGAGGTAGGCACCGCCGAGCTGGCTGACGATGAACCATAACACGCGCGGATCGATCGACTCGCGCAAGCTGCCGTTCACGCCCAGCGACATCATGCTGGCGGGCAGCAGCCCCATGAGGATGACGTAGCAAAAAAAGCCCATCACCCATCCCAACCAATTGCCGGCCAGGGTGCTGACGAGGCCGATCAGGGCCATGATGGCCCACTGTTTGTAGGGCCGGGAAGGATGTTCGCTTTCCCCGAAACCCGAAAACAAACCGTCCGGCGTGAGATTGCCTCGCGCGGTATGCTCCAAGATGAGATAGCCGTAGCGCACGTAGGCCACCGAAACGAGGGTGAGCAAAAACCACCCAAAGCCGACGTATTGCACAAGAAAGGCCAGCACCATGGCCACGCCGATCAGGAGCATTGAAACCCAACCCAGCGGATAGGCGAAGAACTTGGGCATGCGATGCCAGAAAGGAATGATGTCCGAGGTGTCTTCGTACACCCGGAAACTTGCATCGACCGCATGCATGTGCCGATCTCCCTGCATCTTGGCGCCCCCTTAGAATCGGATTGGATTCGACTCGCCCCAGCCCTGGAAGGGGCCGAGGGGATTCTTTGCTTCCTCGATTTCGTGAATTGCGGGTTGACCGCTCCAGACCTTATGCACCACCACTTGGCCCTTGATCACCACGGTGCCGGTGAATTGCCATCCGCTGATCGTGGTCACGCGATGGAAGTTGAGAAAATCTTTGAAGAAGTCTCCGCTTCTCACCCGCCGAATGTCTCTCAAGGCGATCTCGTAGGCACGGCAGGCTTGCAGGGCTTCCAAGCACTCGCGCACGCCCGGGTCGAGCGCCTTGAGGCCGTCGCTGCCGGGAGGAACGAACCGGCGCACCAAATCCGAGTAGTTGAGGATGGCGATGTTGGGCTTGGTATACGGATCCACGCCCAACTCCTTCAGTTCGGCGACCGAAGTTCGCCCCGGTTCGATGCGCTCGAAGTTGCGCAGCGCGTCTTCAAAACTGCCCCAAGAGGCGGGCATCGACAACTCCTGTTTGGGCAATAGCTGGGCGCAACCGGCAACCAGCGCCGCAGCGAACACGGGAAGCATCGCCCAAAACCGGCTCATCGAATCCCCCAACCATGTCGTTTGTTATGAGTCTAACATGAGACCATGGGCGAATCCCGAAGTGCCGCGTGCCCCCATCGCAACCGACACGGCGTCACCCGCGGCGGATCAGCGGCGCGAGCCCGAAGCCCCGCCCGGATGGGCCAGGAAATCGCCGAAGCAGCCTCTCGATCGGGCAAAGTAGGAGCGGATTTGCCGGCGATTGCGGCGCTCGGGGTATTGACCATACATTCGCAGCCATGGCCGCTCCTGCCGCCCAGGCCAAGGTTTTTTGTAGGAGCGATCTCGCCCGCGATGGCAGCGTTACCTACGGCGCGAATGCCCAGTCGCGGCCAAGGCCGCTCCTACACTCCTGCATGGGCGTGGGTTCACCCGTCGTGGATACACGTTTGCGGGAACGACCAAGGTTCTCTCTGACCCGGTCGTCGTCCCATTTGGACTTCTGTTGATCTCGCTACCCTAACCACTTGCGCGCGTTGCGGAACATGCGCATCCAGGGCGAGTCCTCGCCCCAGGTGGCCAAACGCCAAGACATCTGCACGCTGCGGAAGACCCGCTCGGGGTGAGGCATGAGAATGTTGAATCGGCCGTCGGCGGTGGTGAATCCGGTCAAGCCGCCCCAAGAACCGTTGGGGTTATACGGGTAGGTTTCCGTGGGCCGACCCCGATGATCGACAAAAGCCAGGGTCGCCAAAGAAGCCGCCGCGACGCGCTGCGCGTCATCCCGGTATTCGGCGTAGCCCTCGCCATGGGCCGTGGCCACGGGAATGCGGCTGCCCGCCATGCCGGAAAAGAAGATCGAGGGCGAGTCGCGAACTTCCAAAAGCACAAAGCGGGCTTCGAACTGCTCCGACTTATTGCGCACGAAATGGGGCCAATGCTCCGCGCCAGGGATAAGCTCGTGCAAATTGCTCATCATCTGGCAGCCGTTGCAGATGCCGATAGCAAAGCTGTCCGCGCGGGCAAAAAACGCTCCAAACACCTCCCTGGCCCTCGCGTTGTAGCGGATCGACTTGGCCCAGCCCTCACCCGCGCCCAGCACGTCGCCATAGGAAAACCCGCCGCCCGCGGCCAGCCCGGAGAACTCCTGGAGGTCGATACGCCCGGCGATGATGTCGCTCATGTGGACATCAAATGCGGCGAACCCCGCCCGATCGAATGCCGCCGCCAATTCGACGTGGCTGTTGACGCCCTGCTCGCGCACGATGGCCACTTTGGGACGGGCCAAGTTGAGATAGGGCGCCGCAATGTCTTCCGCCGGATCGAAGCTCAGCAGCGGCGCGAGGCCCCCGTCATCGCGATCGAGGATGCGGTCATATTCTTCTTGCGCCGCAGCCGGGTTGTCGCGCCGGCGCTGCATTTGATAGGTCGTGGCGGACCAGCGCCGGTGCAGATCGACGCGCGAAGCCTCGAACACGGTTTGTCCTTCATGCCGCAGGGTGATGCGCTCGCCTGCCACGGCCAGGCCGACCACTTTCCAAGCCAGGCCATCGAGTGCCTGCGCCACCGCCTCCAATTCGCGCCGCGGCACTTGCAGCACGGCGCCCAACTCCTCGTTGAAGAGCGCTGGCAAAGCTGCGCCCAAACCGCTGGTGTCGATGAGCAGACCGCAGCGGGAAGCAAAAGCCATTTCGAGGAGCGCGACCAGCAGTCCGCCATCGGAGCGATCATGATAGGCCAGCAAAAACCCGTCGCGGCGCAAGGTTTGCACGCCGGCAAAGAAGCGGCGCAGATCTTCGGGTTGGTCAAGGTCCGGCGCATCGCTGCCGATCGCGCCAAACACCTGCGCCAGCGCCGAGCCGCCCAAGCGGTTTTTGCCGCGCCCCAAATCGACCAAGACCAGCACGCTGCCATCGGCGGCAAGGTCGAGCTGGGGCGTCGAAACGCGCCGGGCGTCGCTGACCCGAGCGAAGGCCGATACGATCAAAGACACCGGAGCGACCACCGCTTTGTCGGCTTCACTGTCGCGCCAGGTCGTGCGCATGGACATCGAGTCCTTGCCGACCGGTATAGACAGCCCCAGGGCGGGGCAGAGTTCTTTGGCCACCGCATGCACCGTCGCAAAGAGCGCGGCGTCTTCGCCGGCCTCGCCCGCGGCGGCCATCCAGTTGGCCGAGAGCTTGATCTCGGAGAGGTCGGCAATCGGCGCGGCGGCGATATTGGTCACCGCTTCGCCCACCGCCATGCGCCCCGAAGCCGGAGCGTTCAAGATCGCCAGCGGCGTGCGCTCGCCCATGGCCATCGCTTCGCCGGCATAGCCTTCGAAATCGGCCAAAGTCACGGCGACATCGGCCACGGGCACTTGCCAAGGGCCGACGAATTGATCGCGTGCGCACAGGCCCCCGACGGTGCGATCGCCGATGCTGATGAGAAAGGTTTTGTCCGCCACCGCAGGCAAAACCAGCACGCGGTGAACGGCCTCGGCAAGGTCGATATCCGAAGCCGTGAAAATCCCCCCCGCCGCGGGTCGGCTGGCAACTTCGCGCACCATCCGCGGTGGTTTGCCCAGCAGGGTTTCGAGGTTCATGTCCACCGGCGCATTGCCGAAGTGGCGATCGGCGACCTTGAGGCGGCCATCGGAAGTCGCCCTCCCCAGCACCGCGAAAGGACAGCGCTCGCGCAAACAAATCGCCCGGAAACGAGGCAAATCTTCAGCGCCGATGGCGAGCACATAACGCTCCTGCGCCTCGTTGCACCACAATTCTTTGGGCGACATGCCCGGCTCTTCGCTGGGCACTTCGCGCAACTCCAGCAGCGCACCCCGGCCGCCACCATGCGCCAACTCGGGCAGCGCATTGGACAAACCGCCCGCGCCCACGTCATGAATCGACAAAATGGGATTGGCTTCGCCCAATTGCCAGCAGCGATCGATTACTTCCTGCGCGCGGCGCTGAATTTCCGCATTGCCGCGCTGCACCGAATCGAAATCGAGGTCTGCGGCGTTGACCCCCGTGGCCATCGAGGACGCCGCCCCGCCGCCCATGCCGATCAGCATGCCCGGCCCTCCCAGTTGCAGGATCAGCGCGCCTTCGGGCAGGGGCTTCTTGAGCGCATGCGCGTCCGCAATGGCCCCCAAGCCGCCGGCAATCATGATCGGCTTGTGGTAGCCGCGCACCTTGCCGTCCACCTCCAGTTCGAAGCTGCGGAAATAGCCGCCGAGGTTGGGCCGCCCGAATTCGTTGTTGAATGAGGCTCCGCCGATCGGCCCCTCCAGCATGATCTCCAGCGCCGAGGCGATGCGCTCGGGCTTGCCGTAGGGCGCCTCCCAGGGCTGGGGGAACTCGGGTATGCGCAAATTGGAAACCGTGAATCCGGTCAGCCCTGCTTTGGGTTTGGCCCCCCTTCCGGTGGCGCCTTCGTCGCGAATTTCTCCGCCCGCGCCGGTGGCCGCACCCGGGAAAGGCGAAATGGCGGTGGGGTGGTTGTGCGTCTCCACTTTCATCAGAATGTGGGTAAGCGCTTCGTGGCGCACATAGCGGCCGCTGGCATCGGGATGGAAACGCTGCGCGGCTCCGCCTGCCATGATTGCGGCGTTGTCGGAATAGGCCACTACCGTGCCTTGCGGATGAGTGGCGTGGGTGTGCCGAATCATGCCGAAAAGCGACTCGGATTTCTCCTCGCCGTCGATTACCCACCGGGCATTGAAGATTTTGTGCCGGCAGTGCTCGGAATTGGCCTGGGCGAACATCATCAACTCGACGTCGCTGGGGTCTCGCCCCTCGCGCCCGAAGGCCTCGACCAGATAATCGATCTCGTCTTCGGAAAGCGCCAAACCCATGGCGTTGTTGGCGGCCTCCAAAGCGCCCCGTCCTTGGGCCAGAACCGGAATCATCGCCAAGGGTTTCGGGCTGAAGTGCCGAAAGAGCAAAGCAGCATCTTCGAGGCGCGGCAGCACGACCTCGGTCATGCGATCGTGAATCAGAGGAAGGAGGCGGTTCTGGTCAGCGATCGAGAGTGCGGCATCGCCACTCGCGCGCGCCAGATAAAGCACGCCGCGCTCGATGCGCCGCACCGCCTCAAGCCCGCAGTTGTGAGCGATTTCGGTGGCCTTGGACGACCAAGGTGAGATCGTTCCCGGTCGCGGCACCACCAAGAAACGGCTTCCGGCCGGATCGGCACTCACTCCCGCCGGACCATACACCAGCAAAGAATCGAGCGTGGCCCGCTCGGCAGCAGTGAGCTCGCGGGTGGTCTCGACGAAATGACAATAACTTGCACTCAGGCCGGAAATGGCGGTGTTCTGGAGCGAGGCGAGCAGTTTTTCGATGCGGAAAGCAGAAAGGGCGTTGCGCCCTGGCAAGGTGAGCAGCATGCGCGCGAAGAAGAAGGGCGAGATGCAAAGCATGATTATACGCTGCTTCACGCTTGGGAGCCGCGGAAAAAGGGCTATACTGCGCTCCAGCGCTCGTCTTGAGCGGGCAGAGCCGGAGCCAAAGACCTTGCCTCCCGATTGCACACCAGTAGCAAAGGGCTTCATCCGAACAAAGAGAGAGGCCCCTCGCAGTTCGCCCGCTCGGAACGCGGGGGAAAACCGCCTTGCCAATCCCCAAGAATCGACGCTTGGATCCGTTCCCAAGCCAGTAGGGCCTCGGATCGAGGCCTCAGCGACCCTCGCGGAGGAAGGCGCTTGACCTCCGATCAATCTTTGCCCCCGCCCCTCACCAGGCTCCGCACCCTGCTGCTCGACTTGGCGAGGGTGCTGACCCTCGAAGAGGCGCTGGACAAGATCCTCGTCACCGCGCTGGACGAAGAGGTGGACAGCGCCGGCGTCTACCTCTTCGATCACCGCGGTGCCGGGCGCCTTGCCGCACATGCCGGAGTAGACCCGGCTTTTGTCGCGGCAGTCGAATCGCTGCAACCGGAGCAACCGGTCGCCGGGGTGCTGCACGAGGGCATGGCTTTGCACTGGGGTATCGAGCAAATCGCCGAGCTGCAGGTGCCGCCGACGGCGATGGGCCCGATACGCGCGGTGCTGGCCGAGCCCATACTGGTCGACGGCAAGGCAGTGGGCGTGGTCGTCTTTTCCACCCGCAGCGCCGATCAAATTGCCCCCGAGTACCGGCCCTACCTAGGCGCGCTCGCGGCGCTGGCGGCAACGGCAATGCTTCGCGCCGAAGCACGCCGCGATCTGGAGCGTCGCGAGGCCTTGTTCCGCAGCCTGTACCAAAATGCGCCCCTGCCTTATCAATCGCTCGATGCGGCGGGCAACATACTCGAAGTCAACCCGGCGTGGGAAGCGCTTTTCGGGTACAACCGCAATGAAGTCCTGGGGCATAGCATCACCGAATACCTCGACGAAAGTTCGCTGCCCACCTTGATCAAAGAGTTTCCGGTACTGCAGGCGAGGGGTTACGTCAACGGGCCGGAGTTCCTGATTCATCCCAAAGCGGGCGGCACCCGCCGCATCGTGGTCAATGGACGCGCCAGCTACGACGCCGCGGGGGCCTTTCAGCGCACCCATTGCGTGCTCACCGACGTTACCGAAGCGCGACGCATCGACGAAGAGACGCAAGCCCTCCTGGCCGAAAAACAGCTCATCCTGGATAACGTCGTGGTGGGCCTGGCGGTGTTTCGCGATCGCCATTTCGTGGCCTGCAACAGCCATTTCGAATCGCTGCTGGGTTACCAGCCGGGAGAACTCCTGGGCCAGTCCGCCGCGGTCATCCACCGCGATGAAGACCACTTCCTGGCGCGCGGCCCCAAAATTTATGCCGCCTTGTCGCAAGGCAAGAACTTTACCGAAGAGGAGTGCTTCCGGCGCAAAGACGGCAGCACCATTTGGTTGCAGGTGACCGGGCGGGCCTCCGACCCCCTGAACCCTTCGGCCGAAGCGAGTGTCTGGATTTTTGTCGATCTTTCCGAACGCCGGCAAGCCGAAGAAGAAATCCGTAGCCTCAATGCATCGCTGGAAGCGCGAGTCGCGCAGCGCACGGCCGAACTGGAAGCGGCGATGCGCGAAATGGAAGCCTATTCCTATTCGATTTCTCATGACTTGCGGGCTCCCTTGCGCGCCATCAACGGCTTTACCCAACTCCTGCAGGAGCGCCTTGCCGGGCATCTCGATGCCGAAGAGGCGGCGATGTTCGAGCGCATCGTGCGCAACACCCAGAAGATGGGGCAGTTGATCGACGACATCCTGGAATACTCCCGGCTGGGACGCGAAACCCTGCATCAAAGCGAGGTCGATCTGGCCGCGCTGGCGCGCGCCGTCGTGGAAGAGCTTCGCGATGCTCAGCCCGATACCCGGGTCGAGTATGGCGAGCTCCCGGTGGTGCAGGGCGACCCGACCATGCTGCGCCAGATCCTTCAGAACCTGATTGGCAACGCTTTCAAATACTCCGCGCCCTCGGCCGGCCCGGTGGTGCGCATTTCCGGAGCGCGGATCAACGGCGAGGAGATCGTCAGCGTTTCCGACAACGGCGTGGGTTTCGATATGCTGCATGCCGACAAGCTCTTCGGCATGTTCCAGCGCCTGCACCCGGAGCAGGAGTTCCGCGGCACCGGCGTCGGGCTCGCCATCGTCAAGCGCCTGGTGGAGCGCCATGGCGGGCGCGTCTGGGCCGATGCCGAGGCCGGCCGCGGAGCCAATTTCCGCTTCGCCCTGCCGGTGGACGGTTCGCCGCCGCTTCCCCCCATGAGCCAGCCCTGACCGCCTGGATTAAAAATAAATTTGCTTTTGTTCGCCGTATCGTGCACAGTGCGCGCCTACGATCTTCAAGCAGATCGGTTGTTGTCTGGTTCAGTACCTCCGCTTCACCTCGGTATTTCTTCCTGCATCGCCCATTTCGTTTGACCGTCGTCTCTTTCGAGGGAGATTGCCCTCGTTTTTCATTTTTCTAGGATTTTTTATTATGGCAACAGGTACCGTGAAGTGGTTTAACGACTCCAAAGGCTTTGGTTTCATTTCTCCGGAAGGCGGCGGCGAAGATCTTTTCGCGCACTTCTCGGCGATTCAGGGTCAAGGCTTCAAAACGCTCCGTGAAGGCCAAAAGGTGAGTTTCGACATCACCAAAGGCGCCAAGGGGCAACAGGCCTCCAACATCCGCGCCGCGGATTAAACCGGCGCAGGCGGGTGCGCGCGGTTTCGCGCGTCCTCGCCTGGCAAGCAGCTTTCCCCTGCCCGTTCGGGGACCGTTTCCTCGGTCGCCGGACGGACTTTGCCTGCCTGGTTTTTGGGCGGGCCGACTCGCGCTCGGGCGCGAGTTTCATGGTGCCGGTTATCCCGTCTTCTGCGCCCGCACCTCCACCCCAACCTGGGAGCATGGCCTTGGCCAAAGAAGAGCTGCTTGAAATGCAAGGCGTCGTCGTCGATGTCTTGCCGGATTCCCGCTACCGCGTAACCCTCGACAATGGTCATACGCTGGTAGCCTACACGGCGGGAAAGATGCGCAAGCACCACATCCGCATCATCACCGGCGACAAGGTCTCGCTGGAGATTTCCCCCTACGATTTGTCCAAGGGGCGGATCAACTTCCGCCACATCGAAGGCCGTTCTGCGCCTCGCCCCGCTCGCGCCCGCTGAGTTCGAACCGACCGGCGCCAAAGGCCGCTTTCACCCGCCAGCACCAGCTCAGAGGCGGTAGAGAAATTTTCGCGAGCCGCCCGCGAGCAAGGCGGGCCGAACGCCGCGATCGGAATGCGCAATCGATCGGTTCACAGCCTTTCAACCGAGCAAACGATCGAGATAATAGGGCAACATTTTTCGCCACCACGGCCAATCGTGGTCGACGTCGAAGCCCCAATAGTCGAAAATCGCCGGCACTTGCCTCGCCTGCAGGATGTGCTCCAATTCGCGCGTGTCTTGCAGGCACTCCTCTTCCCATCGGCCCTGGCCGACGACAAAAGCAAGCTTGCGGGCGCGATAACGCTCCCAATACCAAGGGTCCTCCAAGTTGCGCAAATACCATAGCGGAGAATGGTAATAGGCGTTGAGGCCGCCGGCATCACCGACATAAGCGCCAATTTGGTAAATGCCCGAGAGACCGATCACCGCATCGAAGACATCGGGATGGCGAAAAAACACGTTGGCAGCGTGGTAGGCTCCCATGCTGCATCCCGTAGCCCAGAGCGTGGCGAGACCGGTATTGGCCCGGGTGAATGGAAGCACCTCCTTGATGAGGTAGGTTTCGTATTGGTCGTGACGCCTGGCGCGATCTTCGGGAGCCAAAGCGCGATTGGTCCAGCTCTGGGAATCGACGCCGTCCACACAAAAGAACTTCACTCGCCCCGCCTCGATCAGCGGTGCACAAGCCTCGACCATACCCCCCAACCCCTCCCAATCCCATACCCGGCCCTCTTGCTGCGGAAACACCAGCACGGGCTGCCCGTAATGGCCGTATAGCAGCAGCTCCATCTCCTGATTCAGCGCCGGGCTGAACCAGCGGTGCGTTTCCTTGTGCATGGGCTGGTTTCGCTCAATTTCTCGCTTGGATTGCCTTCGCGGCCTCCAAAACCACGCCCAGGTCGGCATGGCGCAAGAGGTAGCCCTGATTGCCGATGGCCGCGGAAAAAACATCTTCGATGCGTTGCTGGTGCACGATCAGCGATGCAAAATCCCGGAGCACTCGTTCCTGCGACCAAGCATAAGCAATGCGATCCTTGCGCCCGGCATAGGCGCAGAAGTAGGCCCGCGGCGGCGCGTGGCTCACTGGCTCTGCGCCCAGCACCCGCACCCATTCACGAAAGACATCCATGTCATTGGCGTAGTTGAACATGTCCACCGACAAGCCGCCGGGCGGGCGCATGTTCACTTCCAAAGCCACCAAAGAACCATCGTCGCGACGGAAGAACTCGAAATGGAAGAACCGCTCGCGCACCTCGAAGGCCTTGGCAACGGCCCGGCCCGCGGCCAGGAGGTCGGGGGCAATGGAACGAGTCATGTAGTAGTACACGTCGGAATCTTCGTTTACCACGTCCATGACGCTGCGCGAGTATTCCAAGGAACTGTCGAGCACGACCTCGCCTTGGGCATTCGCCAGTCCGTCATAGGTGACGATGCGCCCGGCGATGAACTCTTCGACGATGTAATCCTCGGGGGGTTTGGTCGCCAAGTATTGGGCGACCTCGCCATCGTGGGTCAGCTTGTAGGTCTTGGCCGCGCCGACGCCGACATCGGGTTTGGCCACGACCGGAAACCCGACCTCGGCGATGAAGGCGCGCAGGCTCGCCTCGTCGCGGCAAACCCGGCCGCGCGCCACATTGATTCCGGCACGCTCGAAGCAAGCTTTCATCACCGATTTCTTTTTCACCCGATCCATGTCTCGCGGACGCAGCCCGAATATATTGAAATCCTCGCGCAGCCTCGCCTCGGTTTCCAGCCAGTATTCATTGAAGGAATCGAGCCGGTCGAGCTTGCCGTGACGGTGAGTGAAATAGCCTAGAGCCCTCAGGAGTTCATCGTAGTTGCCTAGGTTTTCCACCCGGTAATATTCGGTGAGGCCGGCGCGAAGCTCTGGATTCAGGCTTTCATAAGGCGCGTCGGCCAAGCCCAGGACCGTAAGGCCCGCTTCTTTCGCCCGCGCCGAAAAAGGCCAGAAGTTGGGCGGAAAATGGGGGGAGAGCATCACGACGTTCATGGCCAGGCTCCACAAAAAGCCAGTCAGCGGGCTTCATTTTGAACCTGCGGCTGAGCCTAAGCAAACCCGGCAAGCCCATTGATTATTGTTTTTCCGCTTGCCTCGCCCGCAACTGACCGCAAGCCCCATCCACCTCCAGGCCGGCAGACTCCCGGAGTTTGGTGAGCACGCCGCGGCGATAGAGTGCCAGCGACATTTCCGCCGCACGCTCGGACCCGGGACGCGCAAACCCGCCCCTTCCCTCATTGTAGAGAATGAAATTCATCACTGCGTATTTGCCGCGCAAGAGCACTCCGAGCGCCTCGATTTCGTCGTCGCCATCATTGATGCCCGCAAGCAGCGTCCACTGATATTGAATCGGATAACCGGTCAGGCGGGCATAAACTTCGGCACGTTCGACAAGCTCCGCGGGATCGATCCGGGGCGCCCTGGGCAAGAGCCGGCGGCGCAATTCGGCCTTGGTGGTGTGCAGCGATATGGCGAGGGCCGGCTGCACCGGCGCCAAGGGCAGGCGCTCGAAGACCCGCGGATCCCCCACGGTGGAAAACACCAGGTTTTTGTGCGCCAGGTCGCCGTAGGTGCCCAAAAGCGCGATCGCCAAGAGGACCGCATCGAGATTGTGCGCAGGCTCGCCCATGCCCATGAACACCACCTTGCGCACGCTTCTCAGACGCCGCGCCAGAACCACTTGCGCGACGATTTCTTCGGCGCTGAGCTGGCGCAAAAGCCCGCTCGCCCCAGTCACGCAGAACAGGCAACCGACGGCACAGCCCACTTGCGTGGAAACGCACAGGCCCAAGCGCGGCAAGAGCACGCTTTCCACGCTTTGGCCATCGGCAAGCCGCAGCAACAAACGCTCCGATCCGTCATCTGCGGGGTGGCGGGAGAGGATCTGCGCCAGGCCGTCGAGTTCTTCCTCGAGTTGCGGCAAAGCGCTCAGAAGAGCGCGAGGAAAGAAGCTCTCCGCCGCCCGCCGTCCATGCGCCAGCGGCAGGCCGCGAGTCCAGTTGCGCAAGATGCGCGCGGCATGCTCCTCGCGGGCGCCGAGCAGGCCCAAGCGTTGATCGAGTTCCAGAGGCTTCATGGGGGATGGGACTGTAACACTCTTGCTCCCTGCACGGAATGCCGGGAGAATGCGCCTCTTTGCGCTTGCGCATCGAGGAAGTTCCGATGGCCAAAACTGCATGGGCCGCCGCAGTGGCTGCCCCGCTCTCGTTTTTCCCCCTCGCCGCCGCAGCCGATGATGGCCTCTGGTTGTTCGACGCGCCGCCGCTCGCGCGCCTCGAGGCACGCCATCAGTTCAAACCGACCCCGGCCTGGCTCGATCAACTCCGCCTGGCCGCGGTGAGTTTCGGCGGCGGCTCGGCGAGTTTTGTCTCGCCCCGAGGACTGGTGCTCACCAACCACCACGTGGGCAACTCCTGCATCCGCAAACTTTCCAGCGAAAAGCGCGATTTGATCCAGGCCGGCTTCCACGCTCGCACCGAGGCCGAGGAATTGCCCTGCCCCGATACCGAATTGCGCGTGCTGCACTCGACGAGCAACGTCACCCGAGAAGTGCTCGCTGGCTTGAAGCCGGGCATGAGCGCGGATGAAGCGAACAAGGCGCGCAAGACCGCCATCGCCGACTTGGAGCGTCGCTGCGGCGACCAGAGCCGGCTGCGTTGCGAAGTGATTACGCTCTATCATGGCGCCGCCTATCACCTTTACCGTTCCCACGTCTGGAAAGACGTGCGACTGGTATTTGCGCCGGAGAAAGAGATCGCCTTTTTCGGCGGTGACCCGGACAACTTCGTTTTTCCGCGCTTCGACCTCGACCTGGCGTTCTTTCGCGTTTATGAACATGGCAAACCCATCCAGTCGCCCAAGTTTCTGAACCTTGCGCTGACGGGCGCGCGGGAAGGCGACCTGGTTTTCGCCGCGGGACATCCCCACTCGACCGACCGGCTTTTCACCGTGGCGGAACTCGAAGCGCAGCGCGATCTCGACTACCCGCTGCGCATAGCCAGCGCCAAGCGGCAGCGTGCCATGCTGCTGGCCTTCGGAGCGGTGACCGGGGAAGCGTCGCGACGCGCCGAACAAGTGCTTTTCGGCACCGAGAACTGGCTCAAAGCCATGCTCGGGGAATTCAAGACGCTTCGCGACCCGAACTTCCTCTCCGCCAAGCGGGAAGAGGAGAAGCGCTTTCGCGATGAAGCGCGCCGCGTCGATCCCCAAGCCGATCCCTGGACGCGCATCGCCGCCATCACCGCCAAGCGCCGCGCCAAGGCGGCGGAAAGCTGGGCGGTGGATTACGGCTACCGCACGCTCTTTCGGGCCGCCGGAGAAATCGTCGAAATCGCTTACGAAAGCGCCCTGCCCGAGGGCGAACGACTATCCGAGTACCGCGGCGCCGAATTGCCCCGCTTGAAGCAGCGCTTGGAGGCGGACTATCCCATCTACAAAGATCTCGAAACGGCCCGCCTGGCCGAATATTGGACCGAAGCGCGCGAACTGCTCGGCGCCGGCCATCCCTTCGTCAAAGCCGCGCTGCTGGGCCGCAGCCCCTTGGAAGCTGCTCAGCTGAGGGTCGAGCCCAGCCGCCTCGATGCCTCCGCCGAGCGCAAGCGTTTGCTGGCCGGCGGCATCCGGGCGGTAGAGGCCTCCACCGATCCGCTGATCGTGCTGGCGCGCGAAATCTACCCCTTGCGCCGCGCCCTGGCACGTTACGCCGAAATCGAAGTGGAAACCCCGGCCAAACAAGCGGCCGAGGAGTTGGGGCGCTTGCGCTTCACGGTCTTCGGCCAAGATGTCCCTCCCGACGCCACCGGCACGCTGCGCCTGTCCTTCGGCACGGTGAAGGGCTACGACGCCGAAGGTGTGCTCACCCCCTGGAAAACCAATTTCGGCGGGCTATTTGCGCGCCACGACGCCTTCGACGGCTTGCCGCCTTTCTCCCTGCCCGCGCGCTGGCTCGAAGCTCGCGGCAAACTCAAAGCACAAACGCCCTTCAACTTCGTGACCACCGTGGACATCATCGGCGGCAATTCCGGCTCGCCGGTGGTGAACCGCAAGGGAGAACTGGTCGGGCTCATCTTCGACGGCAATCTCGAAAGTCTGGGCAACCGCTTCGGCTATACCGAAACCGCGGCGCGCTCGCTGGCGGTTGATACACGCGCGATTTTGGAAGCGCTGGAGACGGTGTATGGCGCCAGCGCACTGGTGAAAGAAATGCGGGGTGGTTGACCAAAAAACTCCAAGCACAGTGAGTCCCCGTATCTGCCCGCCAGTCGGCGGAGTTCGCGCTCACGCCCGTATTTTGCCAATCGCTGTCTTGTGCCCTCCCGCGAAAGAACGCGGCATCTGCCCGCGAACGCAGTCTCGCGGCGCGCCGCCAACTTGGCAAAAGCGGCGCCCCAATGCAGGAACTTCCTGACCCCACACGGCGGGCAAAATCTCGGCAACCGCGACTATGAGCGAGCCGGGTACATTCTCGCTGGCAAGACTGCGCATCCTGCGACGCCAGGCCACACCAGGTACTTTTCTTCCTCGATGAGCTTGCCCGCAAACGCGAAAACCGCGCGCAAATCGCTGTCCCTTAACGACGCATAGTTCTCCAGGATTTGCACGTCGGTCCAGCCTGCGGCCTTGAGGCCAAGGACAAACTCGACGGTCAGCCGCGTTCCCTTGACGCGCGGGCGCCCGCCGCAGATTTCCGCGTTGGTTTCGATGCGGTCTTGCCAACCCATGCGGCTCAGTGCTGCAAAATCTTCGACAAAAACACCTGCGCCCGCTCGCTGCGCGGGCTGCCGAAGAAGGCATCTTTTTTGTCGTCTTCGACGATCTTGCCCTGGTCCATGAAAATCACGCGGTGCGCCACCTTGCGCGCAAAGCCCATTTCGTGGGTGACCACCATCATGGTCATGCCTTCCTGGGCGAGTTCCACCATCACGTCGAGCACTTCGTTGATCATCTCGGGATCGAGGGCTGAAGTCGGCTCGTCGAACAACATGGCGATGGGGTCCATGGCCAGCGCTCGGGCGATGGCCACACGCTGTTGCTGCCCGCCGGACAGTTGCCCGGGAAACTTGTGCGCGTGGGCCGCCAGGCCCACGCGATCGAGCAGCTTCAGTGCCCGCTCCCGCGCTTCGTCCTGGCCGCGGCCCAGCACCTTGACTTGCGCAATGGCGAGGTTGTCGGTGATTTTCATGTGGGGAAAGAGCTCGAAGTGCTGAAAGACCATGCCCACGCGCGACCTGAGCTTGGGCAGATTGGTCTTGGGGTCGCCCACGGAAATGCCGTCGACCACGACGTCCCCGGCCTGGAAGGGTTCCAGCCCGTTGACGCACTTGATGAGCGTGGACTTGCCCGAACCCGACGGCCCGCAGACCACGATCACCTCGCCCTTTTCCACGTTGGTGGTGCAGTCGGTGAGCACCTGGAACTGTCCATACCACTTGCTGATATTGCGGATTTCGATCATCGACATCGCGGCTCTCCGGATTTCCTAGCGAATGATGGCGATGCGCGCTTGCAGGCGCTTCACCAGCATGGACAAACTGAAGCAGATCGCCAGATACAGCACCGCGGCGACGAGATAGGTTTCCACCGGCCGGTTGAAGTTCTTGCCGGCGATTTCGAAGCCTTTCAACAAATCGTAGGCGCCGATGGCGTAGACCAGGGAGGTGTCTTGAAAAAGGATGATGGTCTGGGTCAATAGCACCGGCAACATGTTGCGAAAGGCCTGGGGCAGCACCACCAATTGCATGCATTGCCGGTAAGTCATGCCCAAGGCGTAACCGGCGGCCACCTGCCCGCGCGGAATGCTTTGGATGCCGGCGCGCATGATCTCGGAGTAATAGGCCGCCTCGAACAAGGTAAAGGTGATGATGGCGGAAGTTTCCGCGCCCAACGGGCGCCCGATGAGCATGGGGATCAAAAGGAAAAACCACAAGATCACCATCACCAGCGGAATGCTGCGCATGGTGTTGACGTAGCCCGCAGCCGGGTAGTTGAGCCAACGGTGGCTGGACAAGCGCATCAGGGCCAGCAGCGTGCCCAGGGCAATACCGCCCAACATGGCGATCACCGTGAGCTGTATCGAAAAGAAGAAGCCCTTGGCGATGTAGCCGGTGACGACTTGCCAAGTGACAAAAGAAAAATCGAGGTTGAGCATCACTTGCCTCCCCCGATCATGCCCGGGACTTTGAGCCGCCCTTCCAGCCATAACATGAAGCGGTTGATGGCAAAGGCGGAGATAAAGTACAGCCCGGTGACGGCCAGATAAACCTCGATGCCTCGGGAGGTTTCCTCCTGCGCTTGCAGGGCAAACAGGGTCAATTCGGAAATGCTCACCGCGAACGCCACCGAGGAGTTCTTGATGATGTTCATCGACTCGCTGGTCAAGGGCGGAATGACGATGCGAAACGCCATGGGCAGGAGCACATAACGATAAGTCTGCGGCAGGGTGAAGCCCATGGCCAGCCCCGCCATGCGCTGGCCGCGCGGCAGCGCTTGGATGCCCGCGCGCACTTGTTCGGAGATGCGCGCCGAAGTGAAGAGCCCCAAACCCAGCACCACCAGGATGAAGCTAGGCACCCCGCGCAGCGGCGGCAACATCGCCGGTACCACGTGGTACCAAAGAAAAATCTGAACCAGGAGGGGAATGTTGCGAAAAAGCTCGGTCCAGGCATTGCCCAGAAACACCAGTCCTTTGCTGGGCGTGGTGCGCAATATGCCCATCACCGAACCCAGCGCCAGCGCGACGAATAAGGCAAGCAGCGATACCGAAAGCGTCCAGCCCCAGGCGGACAGCAGCCAGTCGAGATACGTGATGTCGCCGCCGCCGCCAAAGCAACTCGCGGCAACCGAGCCATCAATCGTGTTTTTGCAGAAGACCTGCCAGTCCCAGGTGCTCAATGGCGACTCCCCCGACCCAATCGGCCGGCGGGATTTTCGTCCCGCCGGTTGCCGCGGGGGCGAAGCCTCGCCCCCGTCTTTCTACCCAGCGCCAGAATTATTTCTTGGCGTAATCTTCCATCGGTTTGTCGTTGGGATTGGCCCAGGCGGCTTTGGTTGCATCCGAAGCTGCGAGGCCGATCGGCTTGTTCGCCGGGGGAATGGGCTGCATGAACCACTTGTCGTAAACCTTGGCCATTTCACCCGACTTCATCATGGCGATCAGGCTGTCGTCCACCGCTTTCTTGAAGGCAGGGTCATCCTTGCGAATCATGATGTTGATCGGCTCGACCGAAAGCGTCTCGCCCACGATCTTGAAGTCGGCGGGGTTCTTGGCTTTGGCGATGTTGCCCGCAAGAATTTGGCCGTCCATCACGAAGGCGTCAGCACGACCGGATTCCAGCAGCAGGAAGCTGTCGGCGTGATCTTTGCCGAACACTTCGTTGAAGTTGACCCCGGTGGCTCGCTCGTGTTTGCGCAGGTGCTGCACCGAGGTCGTGCCGGTGGTCGTGGCCACGTTCTTGCCATTGAGCTGGGCGATGGAGGTGATGCCCGAATTCGCCTTGACTGCGATGCGCACTTCCTCGACGAAGGTGGTCACGGCAAAAGAGACGTCTTTCTGGCGGGCCAGGTTATTGGTGGTGGAACCGCACTCGATGTCCACGGTGCCGTTTTGCACCAGGGGGATGCGGTTTTGGGAGGTGACCGGCTGGTACTTGATGTCGAGCTTGGCAAGCTTCAGTTGTTTTTGCACGTCGGCCAACACGCGCTCGCACAGGGCAACGTGGAAGCCGGCGAACTTGCCGTCACCCGTGGTGAACGACAGGCCGCCCGAGGACTCGCGCACGCCCATGGTCACGGCGCCGGTGTCTTTGATTTTCTTCAGCGTGCCGGAGAGATCCTGCGCCAGCGCCGCGGCACTGACCAATCCGCCCAGGGCCATCCCCAAAGCCAGTTTTGTACAGAATTTCATTAAAGCCTCCTTCGCGATAAAAGGGTCGATCAACGGAAATGGGTCAGCCGGAATGCCCGCAGGGGCGATGCAGTGCGCATGCCGCGTGCAGCACGTGGTGAGAGAGGTACTCCTCCAGCGACATCATTGTTCTCGTGGCAGCGCAATCTGGATGGGTAGACCCAGACGCGTGCGACAAGTGTAGCGAGCGGCCGACGCTTTGTCGAACCAGAGCCTTGTAAGCCGCGGCGGAATGTACCCGAAACCGCAGTGCAGCATCCAATGCCTATTCAACATGCCGTTATGCTTTTTATGCATAACCACAAAGCAGAAGAAGTTGGGCTTTGAAGTCTCAGTGATTCATCGCGCTGGCGGCAGTCCAGGCCCGGTCGACGACCTCCCGCCGGCGGTCCCGGTCGCGGTAAAGCCGAATTTCCATCTCCCCCGACCATTGCGACAGTTCCGCCTCGCCGGCGGCCGGCGCGAGCTGTTTTCGGCGCGTTTCGCGCTGCACCGCGCTGTCCGGCAGCCAAGCTATGCCATGCCCTTCGAGCACCATGGCCTTGAGCGCTTCGGCCATATCGGTTTCATAGCGCCTTAAAAGGTGCACCGGTCGCGGCGCATTGCGCAAGACCGTCTCGACGATGCGACCGAGGTAGGCGTTGGCGGAATAGGCAAGAAACGGCACTGGCCGCGCGGCGCTGCCGGGCAATCGAAAGCGCGGTTCGCCCTGCGCGCCGGCACGCGAATAAGGCTTCAAGCGCTCCACTCCCAGCACCAGCATGGGATAACGCGCGGGGTCCAGCTGCACGGGCTCGGCGGCGTGGTGGTAACACAGGAGAAGATCGCAGTTCCCCTCGACCAGCGCGGTTACGGCATCATGGACATTGGCCGCCACCAGACGCGTGGCCAATTTGCCGGTTTTTTCCTCAAGCTCGGCCAGCCACCGAGGAAACAAGGTGAGGGAAAGCGTGTGCGGGACAGCGAACTGCAAGCTATCCTCGTCCGGCCGGCCCCTGCCCTGCACCGCGGCGCGCAATTCGAGGATAGCCCGCAGGAGATCGCCGCTCTGTTCCCGAAAAACCTCGCCCGCCGGCGTAAGCCGAGTCGGATAGGTCGCGCGGTCGATCAGTTCGGCGCCCAGCCAGGTTTCCAAAGCGCGAATGCGCCGGCTGAAGGCCGGCTGAGTGACATGGCGGGCAGCCGCCGCCCGCGAAAAGCTGCGCAGCTCGGCCAAGCACAGAAAATCTTCCAACCACTTGATTTCCACTCGCCTCCCTCCCGCCTTTCATTTGCGCGCGACGCGGACATTATTGCCCCTTCGAGGCATATAATCGAGTCCATGGGGGACGAATCGAATCAGCCAAGGACAATAATGGGCTTCGCACCGATCTACACCAGCGAGGAAATTCGCCAGATCGAACAGGCTACCGGTGACCTGCCGCTGATGGAGCGCGCCGGAACCGAGGCCGCGGCGGTGGCGCAGCAAATGCTTGCCGGACGAAAAGGCCCGGTGCTGGTTTTGGCCGGACCGGGCAACAACGGCGGCGACGCCTTCGTGCTGGCGCGCAAGCTCAAAGAAGCAGGGCAGGCCGTGGGGGTGGTATTTGCCGCCGATCCGGAAGAACTCCCTGCCGAAGCCGCCGCGGCGCGCAAGGCCTGGCTCGATGCCGGCGGAAAGATCGCACACGATCTCCCGAGCCGTCGCGACTGGGCACTGGTGGTGGATGGCCTTTTTGGCATCGGCCTTGCCCGAGCCCTCGAAGAACCTTATGCCGACTGGGTCGAACACATCAACCTCCTGCCGGCGCCGATCCTTTCCCTGGATGTCCCCAGCGGGCTCGATGCAGATTCGGGCCAGGCGTGCGGCGCCTGCGTTCGGGCCACGCGCACCGCGACTTTCATCGGTTTCAAGCCCGGGCTGCTTACCTTTGACGGCGTTGATTTTTGCGGCCAAATCAGCGTTTGCCCCCTCGCGCTAGATGCTCCTGCCGTCGTCGCACCGCAAGGCCATACCATCGAGTGGCCCGCAGCCAAAGCGCTGCTGCCGCAGCGGCGCCGCAACAGCCACAAGGGTGACTATGGCACCTTGGGTGTCATCGGCGGCGCCGATGGTATGGTTGGCGCCGCTTTGCTGGCCGGCCGGGCTGCGGTTCACCTCGGCGTAGGCAAAGTTTGGGTGAGCCTGCTGGCCCATGAACCGCCCGCCTTCGACCCGGCCAATCCCGAGTTGATGCTGCGCTCCCACAATCACCCGGCTGCTGCCGACACCAGCGCTTTGGTGTTGGGAACCGGCCTGGGCGCAAGCGAGGACGCCAAAGATCTTCTGGTGCAGGCGATCAAGGTCAAATGCCCTTTGGTGCTCGATGCCGACGCGCTCAACTGCCTGGCCCGTATGCGCCCGATGTATACCACCCGCCTGGCGCAGCGCGATGCCCCGACGGTGCTCACGCCCCACCCGGGCGAGGCGGCAAGGCTGCTGCGCTGCACCGTGCCGGAAGTCCAGGCGGACCGCCTGGCAGCGGCCCGCCGCCTGGCCGCGAAGCTCAACGCCTGCGTTTTGATCAAAGGCGCGGGCAGCGTCTACGCCGTGCCGGACGGCATCTGGGGCATCAACCGCACCGGCAACCACGGCCTGGCTAGCGGCGGCACGGGAGACGTGCTTTCCGGCATGATCGGCGCCTTTTTGGCGCAAGGCCTGCCGGTCGCCGAATCGCTGGTGTTGGCCACTGCGCTGCATGGCGCCGCGGCCGACGCGCTGGTCGCCGAGGGTGTCGGTCCTATCGGTTTGCGCGCCTCCGAGCTGCCCGCCATGGCGCGCAAGCTTCTGAATGAGGTCTGAAAAGCCCGCGCTTTTTTTCCTGCCGCGGCGCGGTCCGGCAAGGGCGATCCGCAACCCCCTCGACTTCAGTTCAGGTCGCTCTCGGGCACCCAATCCGCCGGCAGCGGCAAAGCACTGATTCCCTCTTCCACCAGTTCCGTGAACTCGCTCCGGCTGGCCTTGCCGCGTATGCTGCGCGCCGGCGCCTCCTCGTAGTGGATGCGCCGGGCCTCTTCGGCAAAACGCTCGCCCACGTCTTCGGCATTGCCAAACAAACGCCGCAGTTGGCGCAAGCCGGCGGCAAGATCCGCCGCTCCCTCGGCTTGGGACGGGAGCCGGTCGGCTGCGGCCGGCTCGCTCGGGTTCGACAGATTGAGGCGCGGGGCGGTGGGCAAGCGCTCGACTCGCGTGTTGCCGCAGACCGGGCAGGCGACCAAGTCCCGCTCCCGCTGCTCCAGGTAATCTTCTGGAGAGCGAAACCAGCCTTCGAAACGGTGTTCGTCGGCGCAATGGAGATTGAAGACGATCATGGGATCAGGATCACCGAACCGGCAGTCTTTCTGCCTTCGAGATCGCGATGCGCCTGGGCGGCATCGGCCAAGGCAAAAGCGTGGCGGGCCTCGACGTGGATCTTCCCGCTCGCCACCATTTCGAACAACTCGCGTGACATCCCCTCCAGCTCGTCGCGCTTGGCGGTGTAATTCATCAGCGTCGGACGAGTGGCAAAGAGCGAACCTTTCTGGGCCAGGAGCAGCATGTCGAAAGGCGGCACCGGACCCGAAGCGTTGCCATAACTGACGAACATGCCCAAAGGCGCCAGGCAGTCGAGCGAGCCGGGAAAGGTGTCTTTGCCCACCGAATCGTACACCACCGGCACGCCGCGGCCTTGCGTGATTTCCTTCACCCTTTCGACAAAGTTTTCGCGGGTATAAACGATGGTGTGCGCACAACCATGCGCTTTGGCGAGTTCCGCTTTTTCGTCCGAGGAAACCGTGCCGATCATGGTTACGCCGAGCGCCTGCGCCCATTGGCAGGCGATCAGCCCTACCCCCCCGGCCGCAGCGTGAAATAGAATGGTCTGCCCGGGCTGCAGACGGAAGGTGCGGCGAAAGAGGTATTGCACTGTCAGCCCGCGCAACATCATCGCCGCCGCCTGGCGCTCGTCGATCGCTTCCGGCAAACGAACCACCCGCGCCGCCGGGATGAGACGCTCTTCGGCATACCCGCCGGGTGGTCCGCCGACATAGGCCACACGGTCCCCCGGCTTCAATTCGACCACCCCATCTCCGACGGCGACGACCACTCCGGCGCCTTCCAAACCCGGCGTAGCCGGCAGCGGCAAGGGATAAAGGCCGCTGCGGTGATAGGTATCGATGAAATTGACGCCCACCGCACTATGCCGCAGGCGCACTTCCCCGGGTCCGGGGGCGCCGACGTGACATTCCTCCCAGCGCAGTACTTCCGGGCCGCCCGTTTGATTAAACCTGATCGCGTGGTTCATTTGCGCACTCACTCACCGGTTACGCCAAATTCGACCGGGAATTTGACAAAGAAGATCTGCAATCCTTCGCGCTCGATCAGCGCGAGCAGGGCCTCCGCTTCGGACTCGTCGACCGCAAAACCCACTTCCACGGGAAGATCGCCCGCCAATTCGAAAAAGTGATCTTCATGGATGCGCCCGTGCCGACCATACCCCGCCACGGCGCGAAACGCCGAACCGCCGTGCAAACCGAGTTCGCGCGCCTCGCCCAGCAGCCAATCGTACATGAGTTGCCCGCCATGGCGCGCTTTCTGCGGCAAATAGAATTTCAGGTACCAGCCGCGCGTGTTCATTCTAATCCCCGAGGACTTTGAGGGTGAGCAGACCCAATCCGGTCATGGCCAGCGACCCCAATAGGTGCATGGCGCTGGCCGCCAAGGCCCAGGCATACTGGTTGCGCCCGATCAGGGTGACGACTTCGGCCGAAAAGGTGGAAAAAGTCGTCAACCCGCCGAGGAACCCGGTGATGATGAACAGCCGCGCTTCGGGAGCCAGGCCGGGGTGTGCGGCAAAGTACCCCATCGCGAGTCCGATCAAATACCCGCCGAGCAAATTCGCCGCCAAGGTTCCGGCCGGCACGGTGGGGAAAAAAGCGTTCAGCCCCAAACCGAGCAGCCAGCGCAGCCAAGCGCCGAGCATCGCACCCAAACCGACGGCAGCAAATTGTGCGATCAACTCGTTCTCCGCAAGGCGCCGGCCGATGAGCGAGGGTTTTTCGGCCGCAAGCCGGCAAAGTAACCAAGCCAAGAAGCTCGGTCAAGCGGCGAGGCAAACACCGGCGCGCGAACACTGCGGCGGAAGGGCCTCGGGCAGCCATCGGTGCGTCACCAGCGGTCTGCGGCTTTTTCGTCTGCCGTTCTGGCTTCTACCCAGCGCTCGCCATCTTCGGTGTTCTCCCGCTTCCAGAAGGGAGCCCGAGTCTTCAAATAGTCCATGACGAACTCGCAGGCGGCAAAGGCATCACCCCTGTGGGCACTGGCCACTGCAACCAGCACGATACGGTCTTCGGGGACCAGCGGCCCGACGCGGTGAATGATCACGCCATCGAAAATGTTCCAGCGATGCTCGGCCTCGGCGGCGATGGTCGCCAGCGATTTCTCCGTCATGCCCGGATAGTGCTCCAGGAACATGCCGGAAACCGGCGCCTCCTCGTTTAGGTCGCGCACCAGGCCCACGAAAGCCGCCACCGCACCGACCCGCGCTTGCCGGGCGTGCAGCCGGGTGATTTCCGTGCCGGGATCGAAATCGGCCTGCTGAACCGAGATCCGAAACACTCGCGGCCTGCCTAACCGCCGGTGACCGGCGGAAAAATTGCCACTTCGTCGCCCTCTTTGAGCGGCGTCGCAGCTTGCGCCATGTCGTGGTTCACCGCCACCCGGAAGGCCTTCTGCGGCGCCAGCTCTTCGCTCCAGACGCCGCCGCGGGAACGCAGCGCGGCGAGCAAAGACGCCACATCGGTAACCTCCGGCGAGGCTTGCCAGCGTTCGGCGCCCAGGCCGAAGACCTCGCGCAGGCGGGCGAGATAAAGCAGTTGCAGTTCCATGTGAACGCGCCTCGCTTCGAGGCGCGAGGCCGATAGACCACTAGAACCGATATTGTACGCCGATCGAGAGTTGATCCGTCTCCGGCAGGCGATTGAGCAGCTCGGACCCCGGCAGGGTAAAACCATGGCGGGCATATTCGAGCCGCAGGCCAAGCGAGCGATTGAGATCGTAACGCAAGCCAACCCCGTAGTTGAACCCCTCGCGGGTGCTTCGCCGCCCCGCGGTTTCCGCCAAAGTCGCCGACGCAGGCGCCCGCGGGTCTTGATAACCGTAACCGAGCCGTCCATAGAGGGAAAGGCTGGGCTGCACCGACCAGTTGGTGAAAAGATCGAGGTTCCAAGTTTGCGGCCGCTGTTCCAAGACGCCGGGAACGCCCGCACCGGGCAAAAGCGTGCGCGGATCCAAGCGCAAGCCGAGCTTGTGTGTGGTGGTATGGCTGGAAACCGCCGCTTCCACGGCAAAAGCTTCGCGGAAGCGGTAGCCGCCGTAGATCAGGGCGCTATTGGCCGACTCTTCTTTGGCCACCGGGGCCAACATGCTCCAAGGCGTGGCCAAGGCGGGACCGCCTTGCAGGCTGCGCGAGCGATCGGTGTACCCGGAATAAAAACCGTTCTGAGCGACGGCTGCGCCGCTCGCCAGGGCAAAAACCAAAACGCCAAACTGTTCTTTCATGGCCTTCTCCGAAGGGAGGCTTCACATCTTTAACGGATGTATTTGTGACCGCCTGAAGCCCCACCCGGTTCCTCAGCCCCTGTCGCCACCCAGCGCCTCGCCGAGAACCATGACAACAACATACGCCGGCCCCGGCCGGCCTGTCAACCCGCTTCCAGCCCCACGGTTTCCAAAATCAGCGTCGCCAGGGCGGCAGTGTCGCGCAGATCGTACACCGGCAGGCGGCTCTCCAACGGAACGTCGCTGGCGATCGCCACGATGTACGGGTCATTGGGGTGGATGAGCGGCTTGCCGAGCGACGGGCGGTGAACCTCGAGCTTGGGGATGGGATCGAACTTGAAACCCTCGACCAAAACCAGGTCACACGGTGAAAGCCGATCCAGAATCTGCTCCAAGCTCAGTTGCGGGGCACCGCGCAGCTCCGCGATGAGCGCCCAGCGCCGATCGGAGCTGATCACCACTTCCTGGCAGCCCGCCTGCCGATGGCGATAGGTGTCTTTGCCGGGATAGTCGATTTCGAAATCGTGATGCGCGTGTTTGATCAGCGAAACCCTGAGGCCCTCGTTGACCAACCGGGGCACCAATTGCTCGATCAGCGTAGTCTTGCCGCTGCCCGAATAGCCGGCAAAACCGAAGACTGGCGGCTGAGGTGGGGACATGGGCGCCGATTTTAGCGCTTCTGCGCTTTTGCCGGGCACATCTGCGCCAGCGCCTCGAGGCAAGCACCCACCTGACGCTCGATCGGCACGGGTACCGCCACCGATCCGGCGAGGGCGGCCGTGGTCCAATCGGCGGTCGTCTGTGCGTCCCGAGAGACAGGAAGCTCGGGCAGTTCGCCGAGCACGCCGGAATCGGCTTCGACCACGATCTCGGCTTCGCCTTTGTGCAACCATTCGATCTGGGGTTGGCGTTTGGCGTTGGCTACAACCTCTCCTTCGGCTCCACGCAAGAGCAGGGCCGAAGCCTTGCAACCGGCAAAAAAGATGCGCATGCGTTCCAGGTACTCGGGATGAGTCACGCTGACCAAGCGCAAGGCTAAGCCATCGAAGGGCTGAAGGATCTTGGCCAGGGTGTGGGCGCTGTTGCGTAAGCCCAGCTTCTCGCGGTATTTGAGCACCTCAGCCAGTTTGGGCGCGAGCGCGTCGATGGGCAAAAAGGCCAGATTGTCGCTGGCCAGGGCCGCGTGCGCCGATGCCGCATCGGCCGAAGCCTCGGTTCCCAGTGCGGCAAGGATCTCGCAGGTAGTCACGCGCTTGGAATCACGGGTGACGCCATGAATCAGCACCGGAACCCCGGATCTTGCCAAGAGCATAGCCAGCAAAGGCACCAGGTTGGGCATGTGGCGAGCCCCGTTGTAACTCGGCAACACCACTGGCAGCCGCCCGTCGGGAAGAGCCGCCAAATGCGGGTATCGCGCCTCGGTTGCGGCGGCGAAGCCGGCCAACTCCTCGGCCGCCTCGCCTTTCATACGCAGGCCGAGAAGCAAAGCACCCAGTTGAAACTCGGGTACGCAGCCATCGAGCACCGCACCGAAAACGCGCTCCGCCTCTTCGCGCGAAAGGTCCCGCGCACCTTCGCGTCCGCGCCCAATCTCCTTGATGAACGGCGTCAAATCCACGGACTTCTCACCCCCAGTCGGCAGCCGGGCACCGGCGTCGGCACCCGCGGAAAATCTGCGGATTATTCTGCGTGGCTTTGGCGCTTTCGTCTATCGCCAGTTTCATGCACCGACCGAAAACACCGGCAAGGCTAGCGGTGCTTGAATTGCGGCGGACGTTTTTCGAGAAAGGCGCGCATGCCTTCTTTCTGGTCTTCCAGCGCGAAGCTGGCATGAAACTCGCGCCGCTCGAACAAGAGGCCCTCGGCCAGAGCGCTTTCATAAGCCCGATTGATGCCCTCTTTGATGCGCAAGATCGCCGGCAAGGAAAAACTGGCGATCTTGTCCGCCAGCGCCATCGTCTCGTCGAGCAATTGCGCGGCCGGAACCACTCGGCTCACCAGGCCCGAGCGCTCCGCTTCCGCGGCGTCGATCATGCGGCCGGTAAGGCACCAATCCATCGCCTTGGCTTTGCCCACCGCCCGCGGCAGGCGCTGCGTGCCGCCCATACCCGGCATGGTGCCGATGGTGATCTCGGGCTGGCCGAATTTGGCATTGTCGGCGGCGATAATCAGGTCGCACATCATCGCCAGTTCGCAGCCGCCGCCCAAGGCGTAACCCGCCACCGCGGCGATCACGGGCTTGCGGACTTGGCGCATGGCTTCCCAGTCTTTGGTGATGTAATCGTCGCCATAAACCTTTTGATAGGACCACTCGGCCATTGCGCCGATATCCGCACCCGCGGCAAAGGCTTTTTCGTTCCCGGTGACGACCAGAACACTAATGCCGGGATCGGCGTCCAAATCCGCCAGCGCCTGGGCAAGTTCTTTGGCCAAAGCATCGTTGAGCGCGTTCATGCGGCTGGGGCGATTGAGTGTGATCCACCCTACCCGACCTCGGTTTTCGACGAGGATGTTTTGGTAGCTGCTGTTCGGCTGAGACATTCCTGATACTCCAAAATGGTATTTCATCGCAAGAGCGTATCACATTCGCTCATCACCGATTCTTGCGCGCGCCGTGTTGCGGCTCGATTGCCGAGGCCGGGGCGACGTGGCATGATGGGCCGTAAATCGTAGAACCGGTTTGGGCAAACTGACAAGTGGCACCTGCATTTTTGTTTCGACCGCCGGCCTGCCGCGAAGGTTTGTTTTCGCTCGGATGGCGCACCCCTGCCGAGTTTGCGGGCAGGAGCGCCAAACTTTGTTCCGGCACCGCCGGGTCAGTGAGTGATGGGCAAACCTAGGCATGGCTGAACCGAACATCCTCTTTTGCTTCGAAGCGGGCATCGCGCGCATCACCTTCAATCGCCCCGAGCGTTTGAACAGTTTCACCGAAACCATGCATGGCGAGCTCAAAGCGGCGCTCGCCGAAATACGCGCGATGCCCGAACTGCGCGTCCTGGTGCTCACCGGAGCGGGCCGCGCCTTTTGTGCAGGCCAGGACTTGCAGGACAGAGCGGTGGCCGCGGGAGACCGTCCGCCCGACCTGGGCGAGTCGATCGAGCGCCATTACGCCCCCCTGGTGTTGGCTTTGCGCGAACTACCCGTGCCGGTCGTCGCCGCCGTGAACGGTGTGGCGGCCGGAGCGGGGGCCAATATCGCGCTGGCCTGCGATTTGGTGATCGCGGCGCGCTCGGCGAGCTTCATCCAGGCTTTTTGCAAAATCGGCCTGCTTCCCGATTCGGGCGGCACGCTTTTCCTGCCGCAGCGTATCGGCACCGCTCGCGCGCTCGGCCTCGCGCTGTTGGGCGAAAAGCTCAGTGCCGAACAGGCCGAAAACTGGGGCCTCATTTGGAAGTGCGTGGACGATGACCGCTTCGCAGCCGAGGTGGACCGCCTCGCCCGCCATTTCGCCCAAGCGCCGACCCGGGGTTTGGCGGGCACCAAAGCTGCCATACATGGCGCCACAGGCCAACTGCTGGCGCAGCAGCTCGCGCTCGAGGCACAGTTCCAGCGCGAGCTGGGCCGCAGCGATGACTACCGCGAGGGCGTGGCCGCTTTCCTCGAAAAACGCGCTCCGCGCTTCACCGGGAAATGAGCGTGGCGACTCCGGGCATACCGGCACAGAGCTTGGTCGGGGTCGTCGGCGCCGGAGCCATGGGCGCGGGGATCGCCGAGGTCGCCGTCCTGGCGGGGCACCCGGTGCGGCTTTACGACACCCAGCCCAAAGCCCTGGAAAAAGCGGTCAATGAGTTGCACCAGCGCATCCACCGCCAGGCGGAAAAAGGGCGCCTGAGTCATGCCGATGCGAATGCGGCCATCGATCGTCTTCGCGCGGCACAGAACCTGGCCGAGTTTGCCGATGCCAGCCTGGTCGTGGAAGCGATCGTCGAGGGTCTCGACGCCAAACGCGCGCTCTTTCACTCGCTGGCAGAAATCGTCCGCCCGACCTGCATTTTGGCCAGCAACACGTCTTCGCTATCGATTACCGCTTTGGCCGCTGGAATCGCCCAACCCGGGCGGGTGGTCGGCATGCACTTTTTCAACCCCGCCCAAGTCATGCCTTTGGTGGAAATCGTAAGCGGGCTGGCGACCGAACCCTGGATCGCCGACGCCACCTACCGCATCGCCCAGACCTGGGGCAAGCGCCCAGTGCATGCGAAGTCCACACCCGGTTTCATCGTCAACCGCATCGCCCGGCCTTTTTATCTGGAGGCCCTGCGCATGGTCGAGGAAGGCGCAAGCGATCCGCCGACGATCGATGCCCTCCTGCGCGAGGCCGGGGGCTTTCGCATGGGTCCCTTCGAGCTCATGGACCTCATCGGCCTCGATGTCAATCTGTCGGTGACCAAGTCGGTGTATGCCGCCTGCAACCACGACCCGCGTTATGCGCCGGCACTTTTGCAGCAAGAGCTGGTGGCCTCCGGGCGCTTGGGCCGCAAGTCCGGTCGGGGGTTCTACGATTACTCGCTGGGCGCCGCCCCGGCGCAGACGCAGGACGAGCCGGCTGCCGCTCCGCCCGGCCGGGTGGGGCTCGCCGGCGACTTGGGAGTGGCGGCACCCTTGATCGAGCGGCTCAAGACCGTCGGTGTGGATGTGGTTCAGCTGCCCACTGCAGAACGGCGCCTGGGCCGAGGCTATTTCATCGCCGGCAATGCCCTCATTGCACTCACTGACGGCCGCAGCGCCACGCGGCGAGCGGCGGAAACCGAACACCCCAACACGATTTTGTTCGACCTCGCCCATGACTTTGCCAGCGCGCCGCGTCTCGCCCTTGCGCGCGCCGATCAGTGCTCGACCTCCGCCTATCAAACGGCGCTGGGTCTGCTGCAAGTCGCCGGCTACCGGGTCTCGAGGCTGGATGACACCCCTGGGCTGGTGGTCCTGCGCACCGTCGCCCTGCTCGCCAACGAAGCGATTGAACTTCTGGCGCGCCGGATCGCCAGTGCCAGCGACATCGACCTTGCCATGCAGCTGGGCACAAATTATCCGGCCGGGCCGCTGTCCTGGGCCCAGCGTTTGGGACTGGAAACGGTGCAGGACGCCATCGTGCATCTCGCCCAGCATTACGGCGAAGATCGCTACCGGGTTGCGCCTTTGCTCACTCGAAAAATCCTCGGAGGAACCGCGCTTTGAAGCCCCATCCTGACGCCCAGGCGCTGGCGCAGGCGGTTGCCCAGCATATGTACGCCGGCGACCCGCTGACGCGCTGGCTGGAAATGGAGCTTTTGCAGGTTGGCCCCGGCGAGGCCCGATTGGCGATGACCGTCACCGGCAGGATGCTCAACAGTCAAGGTGTCTGCCATGGCGGCATGATGTTTGCGCTTGCTGACAGCGCTTTCGCCTATGCCTGCAATTCCCGCAACCACGCCACCGTCGCGTCGGCCTGCGCCATTGATTTTCTGCGGCCCGCGGTCGAAGGCGACCGCCTGATCGCCAGCGCCGTGGAACGAGCGCTGGGCGGGCGCACCGGAGTCTACGACATCACGCTTTGCAATCAGCGCGAAGAAACGGTAGCCCTGTTTCGCGGCAAGTCTTACCGATTGAAGGCCCACATTCTCGGCAGCATGCCCCCTCAGGGGTAGTCCGAGGCGGCCCTGCCGATCACGCTCGGCGATCGCGGCGCGCCGGCTTGCTCCCCGCCGCTAGACGCGTCCCAGCGTGAAGCGGAAGGTGGCCCCTTGCTCCGGCGCGGACTCAGCCCAGATGCGCCCCCCGTGCCTGCGCACTACGCGCGACACGCTCGCCAGGCCGACCCCCGTTCCCTCGAATTCTTCGGGGCGGTGCAGCCTCTGAAAGGGAGTAAACAGTCGGTCGACGTATTTCATGTCGAAACCCACGCCGTTGTCGCGAACGAAAAAGACGTCCTCGTCTTCTTGCCGCTCCCGGCCGAATTCGATACGCGGCAAGGGGCGCTTGGCGGAATATTTCCAGGCGTTTTCCAGAAGATTCTGCATCATCACGCGCAACAACTGCGGATCGCCCACCGCCTGAAGATCGGGGGCAATCCACACGCTGACTTTATGCTGGGGTTCGGCACGGGCCCGCTCTTCGATCAGTTCGGCAGCCAAGTGGCTCAGATCGACCGGCACGCGATGCATCTCCTGGCGCGTGACGCGGGACAACTCGAGCAAATCGTCGATCAATCCGCCCATGCGCTGAGCCGCGCGCCGAACCCGGTCGAGGTAGCCCTGCGCTTTTGGATCGAGTTTGCCTTCGAATTCGTTGGCCAAGAGATGGCTGAAACCGTCGATGCTGCGCAGCGGTGCGCGCAGGTCGTGCGAAATGGAATAAGCAAAAGACTCCAGTTCCCGGTTGGCGGCGGTCAATTCGGCGGTGCGTTCGCGCACCCGCCGCTCGAGATCGGCGTTGAGATGGCGCACCTGGTCCTCGGCGCGCTTACGTTCGCTGACATCGAGCACCATGGCGATGACGTGCGTCTCGCCGGCCACTTCGATCAGCTCGCCGGAAAGCAGCACGAAATGCCGGTTGCCCGAGCGATCGAGAAACACCGCTTCGAAATTGCGGACATGCTGGGCCTCGCGCAGCATGTCCACCCATGCCGTTCGCGCCGCTGGCTCGGCCCACAAGCCAACTTTCAGCGCCGACTTTCCGATCAAATCATCGCGCGTCCAGCCGAACTCCCGGACATAGGCATCGTTTACTTCCAAATAGCGGCCATCGAAAAGTCGGGCAACCGAAATGGCCACCGGATTGGCGAGCAATACCTTGTTGAATTTTTCTTCCGCTCGCCGCCTTTCGGTCACGTCGATCCCGATGCCGATCATGCGCACCGGATGCCCTGCGGTCGCGTAGTGTCCGTGGCCGCGGGCGACGATCCAGCGGGTCGACCCGTCGGGGAGGCCGATGCGGTACTCGCAATTGAATTCTCTTCCCGCTTCCAGCGCACCCAGATAGGCCTCTTGCACGCGCGCGCGATCTTCGGGATGAATGGTCGCCACGAAGTGGTCTAGCGTGAGATCCCTGCGCTCTTCCGGCCAACCGAAAATATGCTTCAACTGCGCATTCCACTCCAAGCGCCCGCTGGTGATGTCCCACTCCCAAATGCCCACGCCACCGCTTTCCGTCGCCAGCCGCAGGCGTTCCTCATTGCGCCGCAGAGCCGCTTCGGCGGTTTTGCGTTCGGTGAGCTCGACATCGAGGCAGTAGAGTTCCCGCTCTCCTGCGGCATTGGTCAGCACCACATGGCTGGAGTAAACGGCAACCAGACTGCCGTCTTTGCGCATCAAATCCAGCTCGCCGGCGGCTAGCCCGACCCCTGAGGCAACCATGCCGGCGATGGCTTCGCGCACTTGGGTGCGCATGGCGGAGGGAATGATCAAGTCGACCAGATCGCCGCCCAAGGCCTCCTCCCGCGAGTATCCATAAACCCGCTCACTGGCGGCATTCCAGAAGATCACCTTGCCGTCGGGCCGGTAGCCCTGCACCGCCACCGAAGGCACTTCCTCGAAAAGCTTGCGGAACCGCTCTTCACTGACCGCAAGCGCGCGCTCGAACTCTCGCCTTTCGGTGACATCGCGCTTGAGGGCAAAAAAGCCTTGCACCCGGCCTTCGGCATCTCGCTCGGGAACCAAGGAGATCTCCAGAAAGCGGTCTTCTCCCTGCGCCGACTTGCGTTCCCCTTCCAGATGCACCGACTCACCGCCCAGGGCCTTTTCGATATTGGGCAAGGCGCGTTCGTAAACTTCCGCCCCCAGGATGTCACGCAGATGCATGCCAGTGACATCCACGCCCTGGCCGTGGAAAAAATCGGCGAACTGCCGGTTGGCATAACGGCAGCGCTGTTCGCAATCACCATGAAAGATGAGGGCGGGTACGTTTTCGGCAATCAGCTTGAGGTGCGCCTTTTCCGCCTGCAATTCCTCGAGCCTCAGCGACAAGGCCGCGTTGAGCCGCTCGATTTCCGAAACCTCTTGTTCGTGCGCTCCGACGATGTAAACCGCCAGCACGCCCACCAGAATGAAAGAAATCGCCAGCGGGATGCTGGCGAGTCCGCTAGGCACCGCCGCAGGCGCCGCGACGATGCCTTCGAGCGGGCCGAGAACCATGGCAGAAAGATACGCCACCGCGCCGGCGGTCACGATCAAAGCATGCCGCCGACCCAGCAGCCATCCGGCCAGCAGAATCAGGGCCATGAGTCCAGTGAGCTGCGCCGGGCGAACGCTGCCGGCGAAAACACCGGCGACGAGCACTCCCGCGGCGGCGCCATAAACCATCACCCGCGCCGCCAACCCGGGTCGACCGGCGCGAATGAGCAGCAGGGTCAACAGCCCGATGAGCGCGATTTCGCTCGCCCCCAGAGCGCGGGTCCAGCGTTCGGGATACTGCGCCAGGAGCATTGCCGCATAGCCGCCCAGCCCCAGCACCGCGATCCACGCGGCGACCCGCATGGCCTTGAGCCGGGCCGGTTCCATGCCCGTATCGGCGCGGCTATCGCTGGCGGAAACTGCGGCCATGGAACTCCCCGCTCGGGCGGGCCCGTTTGCGGCCGCGCCCGGCATTGAACATGTTGGCGGTCTGACGCTTCATCTACGGCGTCCCGTCGAAAAAATTGAGGGCTAGTGGCCACTCGCGCGCTGGGCCAACGGCGACGATGCGCTGCAACACCGCCGAACGCGGCAGATCGATGCGCCCTTCCTCGAAGGCGACCACGCGGAGCTTCCCGTGCACCCGATCGAGCAATTCCGAAGTTTCCAGTAGGAAGTCGGCGCGCTTGGGGCGGCCCAGTGCTTCGTTGCCGCGGGCGAAGGTTTCGTAGATCAGCACCCCGGCCGGCCGCAACAGGTTCAGGAGATCGATCCACCGCGGTCGGTAGAGGTAGCGGCAAACCAGAACGGCGTCGTAGGTCTCGCCCGCCAGGGGCCAGTCCGCGCCTTCGAGATCGGCATGGCGAACGCGCAGGCCGGACAGCACCGGCAGTGTGCTCAAAGCGGCGGCATCACCATCGACCGCATCGACTAGCACACCACGGGCGGCGAAAAACCTCGCGTGCCGGCCGCCACCGCAAGCCAGATCGAGCAAGCGCTCGCCGGGCGCCACCAAGTGCGCCCAGCGCCGCACCCAGGGCGAAACTTCGCTCTGCTCGGCCAGGGCTTGGAGGTCCGTGGTCATGGTGCCGCGCCCGCTCCTTTTGCTGCGAGGTCCGGCAGCGCGGCCCGTGCGCACTTGCGGTCCCAGGCGCAAAGGTGGAAAAATGAGCCCATGACCGAATCTCGCCTTTTGCGCATCCCCCTTGCTCCCGCTGGCGCGGCATGTCCGCCCGAGAGGCATTGTAGCCGCAGCAAGGCCTACTGCGGGAAACAAGCCAGTCCATCGGGGAGTCGCCGGTGAGCAAGCCGGGCAAGATCAGCCGGCCGGGCGCAGGCGATCGCCAGCTCGATTTCTCCGTGCGGCTGATGGAGCATCTGGTGGTGCCCACTTTCGTGCTGGACGCCGATTGCCGGGTGATCATCTGGAATCGCGCCTGCGAGCGCCTGACCGGCATCAAGGCCGAAGAAGTGCTGGGCACCCGGGAGCACTGGCGAGGGTTTTATGAAGAACCCCGGCCTTGTCTCGCCGACCTCATCGCCCAGAACCGCAGCACTGAAATTGCCGAGCTCTATGCCGAACATGATGGCGCCGAGGACGACCTTATCCTCGCCTTGGGCCGCCGCGCCGAAAACTGGTGCACCATGCCGCGCGTGGGCACCCGGCTCTACCTGGCGATCGACGCCGGCCCCATCTACGATGACGCCGGCAAGCTGATCGCCGTGGTCGAAACCCTGCGCGACATCACGGCGCAAAAAGTGGCCCAGGACGAGTTACAGCGCCTGGCCACGCGCGACGGCTTGACGGGCGTGGCCAACCGCCGCTCCTTCGATACCGCGCTCAGCACCGAGTGCCGGCGAGTGACCCGCGAAGCGAGGTCGCTGTCACTCCTGATGATCGACGTCGATTTCTTCAAGCGCTACAACGACACCTACGGCCACCTCGCCGGCGACGAGTGCCTGCGCCAGGTGGCCGAAGCCATGGCGCACGTGACCCAGAGGGCCAGCGACACCTTGGCGCGTTACGGCGGCGAAGAGTTTGCCATTTTGTTGCCCGCCACCGAACCGGCGGGCGCGGTCATCGTCGCCGAACGCATCCGCGCCGCGGTCGAAGCACTGGCCTTGCCCCATGCCCGTTCGGACGTGAGCGCCACGGTCACCGTAAGCATTGGCGTCGCCAGCCTCGATCCCACCCGCTCCGGCCCGCCCACCGAACTCATCGCCGCCGCCGACGCCGCGCTTTACGCCGCCAAGATGCAGGGGCGCAACCGGGTGGTGGCGGGCGGCGGCGCAGGTTCCCCGGCCACCTGAAAGGCTTTGGCGCAGCGCTAACGGCGCGGCCCCATATACCCTGGGAGGTCGCTGTGCGAACCGACGGGGTCAGCGACGACCGGCGCGTGGATCAGGCAATCCGCCTGAGCTGATCACGCCTTGGCAAACCCGATCTGCCCGCCGCGCGCCGCTACGCGGATGAGGTCTCCGGCGGCGAACCGGCCTTGCAGGATTTCCTTGGCCAGCGGATTTTCGATCTGCGCCTGAATGGCCCGCTTCAAGGGCCGGGCGCCGAAGACCGGATCGAAGCCCGCCTTGGCGAGTTCGTCGAGCGCTTCCTCGCTCACTTCGAGGCGCATCTCCATCCGGGCCAGACGCTGTTCCAGAAAGCCCAGTTGAATACGCGCGATCTTGGCGATGTGCTTCTGGTCCAGCGCATGGAAAACCACCACCTCGTCGATGCGGTTGATGAACTCGGGCCGGAAATAGTTTTTCACCTCGGCCATCACCGCGAGCTTGATCACGCCATAGTCGTCGCCGGCCATTTGCTGAATCATCTGGCTGCCGAGGTTGGAGGTCATCACGATCACGGTGTTCTTGAAGTCCACGGTGCGACCCTGGCCGTCGGTCATGCGGCCATCGTCCAGCACTTGCAGGAGCACGTTGAAGACGTCGGGGTGCGCCTTCTCGACCTCGTCGAGCAGTATCACCGAGTAGGGCTTGCGGCGCACCGCTTCGGTAAGGTAGCCGCCCTCTTCGTAACCGACATACCCCGGAGGCGCCCCAATGAGGCGAGCGACCGAGTGCTTTTCCATGAATTCGCTCATGTCGATGCGTATGAGGTGGTCTTCGGCGTCGAACAAAAACTCCGCCAGCGCTTTGCACAACTCGGTTTTGCCCACGCCCGTGGGGCCAAGGAACAGAAACGAGCCGTAAGGCCGGTTGGGGTCCGCCAGACCCGAGCGCGAACGTCGAATGGCGTCGGCCACCAGGCTCACCGCTTCGTTCTGGCCGACCACACGGCCGTGCAGGCGCTCTTCCATGTGCAGCAGTTTTTCGCGCTCGCCCTGCATCATTTTCGACACCGGAATGCCGGTGGCGCGGGAAACCACTTCGGCGATTTCTTCCGCGCCGACTTCGGTGCGCAGGAGCTTCCTCTTGGGCGTTTCGCTCCCGGCGGCGGAAGCCTGCTTCAATTGCGTTTCGAGCTGCGGCAACTTGCCGTATTGCAGCTCGGACATCTTCTGCCAATCGCCTTTGCGTTTGGCTTCTTCCATGGCGAGCTTGACCTTGTCGATCTCTTCCTTGATGTGGGCGGCACCTTGCACTTGCGCTTTCTCCGCCTTCCACACTTCTTCGAGATCGGAGTATTCCTTTTCGAGCTTGCCGATTTCGTCTTCGATTAGGCCAAGGCGCTTGATCGAGGCTTCGTCTTTTTCTTTTTTCACCGCCTCGCGCTCGATCTTCAACTGAATCAGGCGCCGGTCGAGCTTGTCCATGGACTCGGGCTTGGAGTCGATTTCCATCTTGATGCGCGCGGCTGCTTCGTCGATCAGGTCGATGGCTTTGTCGGGCAGGAAGCGGTCGGTGATGTAGCGGTGCGAAAGCTCCGCTGCGGCGACGATGGCCGGGTCGGTAATGTCCACTCCGTGGTGAATTTCGTAACGCTCCTGCAAGCCGCGCAGTATGGCGATGGTGGCTTCGACCGAAGGTTCGTCGACCAGCACTTTCTGGAAGCGGCGCTCCAGGGCGGCATCTTTTTCGACGTATTTGCGGTACTCATCCAGCGTGGTGGCGCCTATGCAATGCAGCTCGCCGCGCGCCAGCGCGGGCTTCAACATGTTGCCGGCGTCGATGGCCCCTTCGGCCTTGCCGGCGCCGACCATGGTATGGATTTCGTCGATGAACAGAATGATGCGGCCTTCGTCCTGCGCGACTTCCTTCAACACCGCTTTCAAGCGTTCTTCGAATTCGCCGCGGTATTTGGCGCCGGCCAAAAGACCCGCCATGTCGAGCACCAGCACGCGCTTGCCTTTGAGCGTTTCCGGCACTTCATCGTTGACGATGCGCTGCGCCAGGCCTTCGACGATGGCGGTTTTGCCCACGCCCGGCTCGCCGATTAGCACCGGGTTGTTTTTGGTGCGGCGTTGCAGAATCTGGATGCTGCGGCGGATTTCGTCGTCGCGGCCGATCACCGGGTCGAGTTTGCCCTGGCGGGCGCGTTCGGTGAGGTCGATGCAGTATTTTTTCAAGGCTTCACGGCTTCCCTCGGCTTCCTGGGTTTGCACGCCCTCGGCGCCGCGCACCGCCTGCACGGCGCGCTCCAGGGCTTTGGCGTCGAGCCCGGCTTCCTTGAGCAGGCGTCCGGTTTCGCCCTTGTCCTGGGCCGCGGCAAGAAGAAAGTTCTCCGAGGCGATGAACTGGTCGCCGCGCTTCACCGCTTCCTTGTCGGCGAGGTTCAGGAGGTTGCCCAAATCGCGCGAAACACCGATCTCTCCCCCCTGCCCTTCGACCTTGGGCAGGCGCTCGATCGCCCTTTGCAGCTTGGCTTTGAGGGGTGCCACATTGACCCCGGCGCGCGCCAGCAGCGAACTGGTGCCGCCATCCTCCTGCTGCAACAGGGCGGCAAGCAGGTGCTGGGGCTCGATGAAGCCGCAATCGTTGGCCAGCGCCAGGCTCTGGGCATCGGCCAGAGCCTGTTGGAACTTGGTGGTGAGCTTGTCGAAGCGCATGATGAACTCCCTAGATTGGCGGTCTTGCGCTTAGATGCGGTTGAACCAAGGTTTTTCAACCCGGAGGCGGTCTCAACTCCCGCCGGTCTTCATTTTTCGCCCAAATTCGGCGAGTTTCACCAGCGCCCAGAGCGTCTGGTTCACGGGTGTGGCGAGCCCCAGTTCCGCGCCGCGCCGAGCGACGTAGCCGTTGAGATGGTCGATTTCGCTGGGCTTGCCGCGCGCCATGTCCTGCGCCGTGGACGACAATTGGCCGGGCATGCTGGCCGCGATGCGGTCCACCGCGGCCATGCCCGCATCGACCTCCAGCGCCTGGCCCTCGGCCTGCGCCACGGCGACGACTTCGCGCACCACCAGTTCCTGCACCTCACGGATGTCGGGCAAAGCCGCCATCACGCCATAAGGCAGTTGAGTGAGCCCGGAGATGGCATTGAAGGCGCAATTGGCCAGGAGCTTGTTCCAAAGTTCGCTCATCACCTTGGGCGACACTTCGACTTTGATGCCGCCCGCTTCGAAATGCGCCACCAGCGCCGCCAGGCGCTGCGCCGCGAGCGCCTCGGGCTCCGCTGGACGCGCCCAGCCCACCAGCAGATCACCGCGCCCGAAGTGCTGCACGACCCCAGGCTCAGGCATGGCCACGGCCACATAAACCGCCGCCGCCAGCACCGGATTGGGCAGAATTTCCAAAAGGCGCGGCGCATTATCGACGCCGTTCTGCATACACAGCACCAGGGCATCGGCCTTGAGCTCACGGGCAATCGCCCGCGCCGTGGCGGCGGTGTCCGTGGATTTGACGCAAAAGAGCACGAGGTCCGCATCGGACACCGCGGCCAGGTCGGTGCTCGCCGCCAGGGCGATGCGTTCTTCGCCGCCGGCCATCAACAAACGCAAGCCCTCGCGCCGGATCGCCTCGACATGCGCTGCCCGGCCGAGCAGCGTCACCCGCTTGCCGGCGCGCGCCAGCATCGCGCCATAGAACGAACCGACGGCACCCGCGCCGACGACCACCGTGTTCAAGAACGCTTCGCTCATGCCTGCCTCGGAATTCGGTGCCCGCGCCAAAGGCAGCGCGGCCTACGTGCCACCTTATGAAGCGAGAGGGTGGCTGTCAAGCGGCTCGGGGCAAAGCGGTGTGGATGAACTCGCCGCCCATTGAAGCGCGGCCGTGCCTTCGATCAATCTCCCACTCGACTGGGCATAGTGCGCGTCGGAACCAGGCGGCGCTTTCTCCCAGCGACCTTTGCCGCTGAAAGGGTCAAGAAACCCGTCTTCGTTCCCCACCATTCTGCCCTGCGCCCACGCCCTGCAAGCCCCGCGGCGCCACTGCCGCAAATCGCGTCCTCGGGCGGGTCTCCCCGCTCCTCGCGCGTAAGACGCGCCAAGCACAGCCGGCGGCCAAGGTCACGCGTCCGCGACCCGCCTGTCGGACAGCGGCAGACGCACCGCGAGCCTTGCAGGGCGCGGGCGCTGGAGACGATCGCGCCGCATGGATGGAAAGGCCACCTGGCACTCGCACGCGACAAGCGCGCCTGTCCCCGTGCGGCTCGGCTTCCAGTACAACTTGAGGAACAAGCCCGGAACAGGCATCATGCGCGACGCTCAATCGTTCCGAATCGGTGATAAAGCTGCGCCGACATCCAAGCCTCGGCTTCCTGAAGGGACGGTTGATCCAGGCATTCGAATGCTCACCAAGCGCCGTGTAACCCTCGCCGCAGAAGCGCAGGCCGTCGCCATCGCCGAGCTGTCGCGCGATGGTGTCGAGCAGGGCCTGGGCTGGTACTGGACGCCAGGTCGCGTTTTGCAAGCGATCCTTGACCCCGAGGTCAACGTCGCCGTCGTCACCGAGCAGTCGAGGACGGCATTCGCCTGGAGAAGTGCTTGCGACCTCAGGGCGGAGCAAGCCAAGGCTAGGCACGATATCATGCGGGTGGCCCGGAACCGGCATCAGCGCGGCGACGTTTTTTTGTACCAATCCGCCCCTAGCCCGAGGACCAGGTTCGCGGGCCAATCCGCTCCTACTCATTCCAAGCCTTACGCCACGAACGATGCACACGATTGAACTTGCCACCGGCAGCACCTTGCGCTACCACGATCTGCCGGGTGACGCCCGGCCCTTGGTTTTCGTCCATGGTTTGGGTTGCGCTTCCTCTTCGGACTACCCGGCGGTGGCCCGTGACCCCGCGCTTCTCGCGCGCCGGGCCATCCTGGTGGACCTCTTGGGCTTTGGCTACAGCGATCGGCCGGTGGATTTTTCCTACACCATTGCCGATCACGCCAAAAGTGTGGCCGAACTGGTGTCCCGGCTGGGGCTTGCCGACTTCGATGTGTTCGGCCACAGCATGGGCGGGGCCGTGGCGATCGAGCTTGCCGCGGCGTGTGCGAATCGGGTGCGCTCGCTGCTGCTCTCGGAACCCAACCTCGACCCCGGTGGCGGAATCTTCAGCCGCGCCATCGCAGCGATGAGCGAAGAGGACTACCTCGGCGCGGAACACGCCCGCATGGTCGGGGAAGCGGCCGCCTCGGGGCACGCCATCTGGGCGGGCACGATGCGGGTGGCTTCGCCCCTGGCGGTGCATCGCAGTGCGAAGTCGCTGGTGGCCGGGTCGGTCCCCACCTGGCGCGAGCGGCTCTTGGCGCTGCCGATGCCCCGCAGCGTGATCTTCGGCCAACTCAGCCTGCCCGACGAAGATTTCGACCAGCTTCCGCAAGCGGGCGTCAAGGTGGCCGTGGTGCCCCAGGCCGGACATTCGATGGCCTGGGAGAACCCGGCGGGCCTGGCGCAGGCCATCGCCGGGGGCTGCGAGGCCTAGGCCGAACTCGCGCCGATCTTGACAGGGGGCCGAGACCCTCCGCATCATCTGCGCTCGCCAGGCCGCCCAGGTCCTGATCGGCGGGCGGATCTCGGGCACTTGTTCCGCGCCTGGTTTTGCAGCCCGGCCCCCGCTACGACATGCCCAACCCTGCCCAAGTCTGCGTCCTTCGTCACGGTGAAACCGATTGGAACATCTCCGGCGTGCTTCAGGGCTGGATCGATGTGCCGCTCAATGAAACCGGCCGACGCCAGGCGCAAGAACTGGGCCTCGCCTATGCCGCCAGCGGGTTCAGCGCGATCTGGACCAGCCCGCTCGCGCGGGCGAGCGAAACGGCCGACATCGTGGCCCAGGTATTGAAGCTTCCCACGCCCAATCGCCACGAAGGCCTGAAGGAGCGGCGCTTTGGGGCCATCCAGGGCATCCCGAAAGAGGAACTCGCCGAACTCAACCCGGTTCTCGCCCAGCAACTTCTGCGTCGCAACCCGGCCGCCGAATTTCCCGAAGGCGAAGACATGGAAGAATTCGCCGAGCGCGTGCTCGGCGCAATCTTGCAAATCGGCCAGGCACACACCCACGAACGCGTGCTGGTGGTCACCCACGGCTGGGTGATGGATGTGATCACCCGCGCCATACGCGGGCTACCCAGGCACGCCATTCTCCAGCTCAAACGCAAAAACGGCGAATGCGTCTGGCTTGAGAGCGATGGATGCAACATTAGTCCTGTTCGCGTATCATAACCGGCCATCGTTCCGGCGTCGTTTGACGCGCAGTGTGTCCGTAGCTTGGCCGCAGCGCTTGCCGCCTCGCAGCCAACAACGCACCAGGGAGAACAACATGGTTTATCCGCTGCGTCTTGCGGCCTTCTTCTCGCTCTCGCTCCTTGCCTCGATTCCCGACTGCCGAGCTGACGGCCCCACACCCGGCGCACCGCAATGGCTCTCGCAAATTCAAGCGCAAAAAGACACTCGGCAACTCATTCGGCTTCTCGATGAGAGCCACCCCGACCCTTACTCGCCTTTCGGCGGCCGCGTGGCATTCAAGCTCGCGGCAGACGAGCTGATGAGTGGCCTGCCACCCGAGGGAATCGGACACAGCGCCCTGGCCGAGCGCCTGGCCGAATTTCTGGCGCGCATCAAGGATGGGCACACCTTTGTGCAAGCGCTCACCCCGAACGCGCCATCGACCATACTTCCCTTTCGTTTCTCGGCAGGGCCACGCGGTTTGTTCTTGAGCGCCTGGAACCTCCCCGCGCTGGACGGGCTACTGGGTGCGCGCCTGGTCTCCATCGACGGGCTTTCCGAAAAAGAACTTCTGGAGAGAAGCTCACGTCTGCGTGGAACCGAAAACGAATCACACGCCCGAGTCAATCTTCGGAACGAGTTGCGGACCCTGGAAGGAATGGCGAGACTCTTCGGTTCAGCTCCACCCGCAAGCGTGACCCTGCGCTTGCAGATGCCGGGGGCGAGGGCAGTGAGCGTGGCCGTTGCGCTGCCCCGAGCCACCGACAGCGCAGGTGCAGACGGCTGGCGAGCCAGGCGTCCAGTCTGGAAGCAAGTGACCCAGGAGGACCAGCCTTTTCGCTACCAGTTCTTCGCCAAGCATCGCGTGGCCTATCTTGCGCTCGATACGATCATGCCGCGCGAAGCCTACGAAATGCAGCGCGCTTCGGGTTGGGGCGACATCCGCGCCGCCCTGGACCGACATTACCGCGCTCAAGGCAAGGCCGCGCCGGAGAATATCGAAGATGCAATCGCGGGCATTCCTTCGCTGGTGGAAATCGGCGCGAAGCTGCTGGAGGAGATGAAGCGGCATCAAACCCCATACCTCATAGTCGACTTGGAAAACAACAGTGGCGGCGTCACGCCCAGTGCCCAGCCGCTGCTCTATCAAATCTATGGCGACGGCTTTCTCGCGGCTCAGGCGCAATCGTCTTACACGACGCTGTATTCCTCGCTTTATCTCAAGAAATTCAACACCGACCTCGAAACAATACGACGGACCTGGCATCTGCCTGAGCTGGAACTGGGCGATTTCGTAACCCAGCAGTTCAAGATCGAAAACGCGGTCGAAGCCCGAACCGCGTGGCTCGGCGGGCTCAAAGCCATGGGCGTCTCTCAAACCGCAAGACTGGAGCGGCAAGACGGGGAAGCGCTTTATCGTCCAGCGCAAGTTGTGGTGCTGAGCGGGGTCGATACTTTCAGCGCCGCATTTCACTTGCTGGCCTACTTTCGGGCTTTGGGCGCCAAGGTCGTGGGTCTTCCACCCGGACAGTCGCCCAACGCCTTCATGGAGATCACGCCGTTTCAGCTGACTGAATCCGGCCTCAGCGGTTCGATTTCCAATTCCGCACAGTTCTTCGTTCCTGAGCATCCGCAGCAGCGCGTGTTCGCGCCCGATTTCCCGATCACCGACGCAGTACTGGCCCGTTATGGATACGATGCGCACACTGCTTTGCGCTATGCCTTGGAGCTGATTCGCTCGCGACGTTTGTAGAGTGGCCTTGCCCGCGATGACAATGCGCGCGAGGCGCCCAGCCCCTTCGCGGCCAGGGCCGCTCCTACCCAAGCAGGCCGAGGTTTTGTAGGAGCGGGCTCGCCCGCGATCAGCGGATCCAGCTCATCCATACGCCCTTCGCGGCCAAGGCCGCTCCTACCGCGCCCGACGGAGGTTCTGTGGGAGCGGGCTTGCCCGCGATGACAATGCGCGCGAGGCGCCCAGCCCCTTCGCGGCCAAGGCCGCTCCTACCGCGCCCGACGGAGGTTTTGTGGGAGCGGCGCTTCCGGCCAAACTTCTTGGAATACGCTTACCGGCTTCGCTCGCGCGCTCCGCCCTTCACTACGAAGTCCAATTCCTGTGCTTCCCGATCCGCCCATTCGAGTCGCAAGCGATGCCGCCCCGGCCGCGGCTCCCAAAGGACGCGCGGGCCCTCGCCCACCCATTCGCCATCCATGCGCCAGCGCAAGTCCTTGCGGCTCGGTCGCGCCAGGAGTGCGACCCGCTGACGATCGCGCGGAATGCCGGGGTCCACGGCCAGCACCAGACCCGCCGGCGGATAGACGATTTGCGGCGAACTGGTTTCCCCTTCGGCAGGTGCCACCCAGCTCATTTCGCTGCCGGCAAGAAACCACTCCGCGCGATCCTGTTCGAGCGAATCCGAGAACCGCACTTCGGTCTTCACCAGCCCTTCGGGAACGGGCGGCGCCGCGCTTTCCTCCCGGCGATGCAAAAAATCGATGAGGTCGCGCCACAGCGGCGCCGCCCCGGAAACCCCAGACACATCGCGCATCGGCGCGCCGGAAAAGTTTCCCACCCAAACGCCGACGGTGTAGCGGGCGCTGAAACCGATACACCAGTTGTCGCGCATATCCTTGCTGGTGCCCGTTTTCACCGCTGTCCATACCCGCGTGGTGAGCGGGCTCGCCAGACCGAAAGTGGCGGCGCGCGCGGTGGCATCCGCCAAGATATCGTTGACCAGAAAACTCACCGCGGGCGGCTGCACTGCCTGCCACTGCGCTTCGCCCGGTTCCAAGCGGGTGCGGGAATAGCGCCCGCCATTGGCCAAAGCGCGGTAGGCGTTGGTTAATGCGAGCAGGCTCACATCGGCGCCGCCCAAGGCCAAGGCGTAGCCATAGTGTTCGGCATCATTCTGCAAACTCTCGAAACCCAAGGCGCGCAGGCGCTCGAGGAAGGCGTCGGGACCAGCGACCAGCAGGGCGCGCACCGCCGGAATGTTGAGCGAACCGGCCAGCGCGGTGCGTGCGCTCACCCAGCCGCGGAAATTGTGGTCATAGTTCTTGGGCAAATACACGCCGCTTTCGGTGACCAGGTCGACCGGCGCATCATCGAGCAAAGATGCCGCCGTGAGCCAGCCCTGCTCGAAAGCCAAGCCGTAGAGAAAGGGCTTGAGCGTGGAACCGGCTTGCCTCAGCGCCAACACCCCGTCGACCTTGGGCGAACTGGAAAAGCTCCCGCTGCTGCCAAGGTAGGCAAGCACTTCGCCCGTGGCGTTGTCGAGCACCAATGCGGCCGCGTCCGCCACGCCGCGCCCTTCCAAATCGTAGAGCCGGCGCTCCATGGCCTCACGGGCAAAGCGCTGCAGGTCGGCACGCAGCGTCGTCGAAACCCGCGCCCCGGGTTCCTTCAGGAGTCGGGCCGCCAAATGCGGGGCTTCCTGCGGACCAATGGCCGTCAGCGCCGCCGGCGGCGTCAGGCTGCGCGACACGCCTTGCAAGCGCTCGCAATCAGGCAGGGGCCTTCCGGGCGCTCCGGTCCCCAAATTGGCGCGCAAGGCGCAAGCCCGGCGCCCGATCGTCGCGGCATTCGCATTCGGCCCGCGCAAGAGCACGGCCAGCACCAAGCTTTCGTCCCAATCCAGGGTAGCGGCGGTTTTGCGGAACAAACCTTGCGCCGCCGCTTCGATGCCTTGCAACTCGCCGCGAAAAGTGGAGAGGTTGAGATAAGCCTCCAGGATCTGCTCTTTGCTCCACGCCGCCTCCAAGTCACGCGCCGCCAGCACCTGCTCCCATTTCTGCCGCAAGCTGCGATTCCCGCCCAAGCCCAGCCGCGCCGGTTCGAGCAGGGCCGCCACTTGCATGGTCAATGTGCTGGCGCCGCGGCTGCGGGCGCTGGTGACATTTTTGACCATCGCCGCGCCCAGGGCCGCCCAGTCCACCCCGCCATGAGAAAAAAACTGCTTGTCCTCCGAAGCGATCACCGCCTCGCGCAAAACCGGGGAAACTTCTCGGAGGGGAACCCAGTCGAGCCGGCGCACTTTGGGGTCGAGGCGCAGGACCTGCAGCACTTCGCCATGACGGTCGAGCAGCGCGCCTTCCGAGCTTCTGGTTTGTTGTCTGACCTCGTCGTAGCTCGGCGTGGCCACCGCCGGCAGCACCACCAAACACAGAGCGAGACCCGCGAAACGCATGAATCAGGCCGCGTCGCGCAGAACCCACAGCGGCGGCAGGTCGAGTATGCGCCGTGTGCCCAGCCAACCCGCCAGGCCGACGCCCAAAATTGCCGAGCCGATGCCGATGACCCAAACCCAGGGATCGACGCTGTAGGGGATTTTCAAAACCTCGCGCGACAGGAGCCAAGCCAGCAGCGTTGCCCCGCCCGAGGCGAGCACGCCGGCCAGCGCCCCGAGGGTGGCGAATTCTGCCACTTGCGCCGCGCCCAACTGGCGCCGGTTGGCGCCCAGGGTGCGCAAGACCGCCGCATCGAATTGGCGTTCATCTTGGGTCGATGCGATGGCCGCCTGCAGAACCAGCAAGCCGCCCAGCAAGGTGAACAGAAATACGAACTGAACGGCCCGCGCCACCTGATCCATCACGCCTTGCACTTGGGCCATGATTTCGGCCACATCGATCATCAGCACATTGGGAAAGGCCGCCACGAGATCCGCCGCCAGGCTGCGTGCCACGAGGGGCGCCCGAAAACTGGTGATATGGCTGCGCGGCATCTGCTCCAACACACCCGGCGGAAAGATGGCAAAAAAGTTCACCCGGAAGTTGTCCCATTGCACTTTCCGCAAGCTGGTGACGGTGGTGCTCACGCTCTGCCCGGCAATGTCGAAGCGCAAGCGATCTCCGAGCTGGATGCCCAAGGTTTCCCCTATGCCTTGCTCCAGGCTCATGCCTGAGGATTCCCCGGAGTCTCCCGCGCGCCACCACGCACCGGCGACGATTTCATTGTTTTGCGGCAAATCCGACATCCAGCTCAGATTGAACTCGCGATCGACCAGGCGCTGCGCCCGCTCGTCGACGTAGTCCCGCGGCGATACGGCGCGACCGTTCAGCTCCACCAAGCGCCCGCGCACCATGGGGTAAAGCGCGCTGGATCGCACGCCGCGCGTCTCCAGAAACGGCTGCAGCGCAGGGAGCTGATCGGGCTGAATGTTGATCAGAAAGGTGTTGGGCGCATCGGGCGGCAAGGTGGCGCGCCAGGTGCGCAAGAGGTCGCCGCGTATCAGGGTGAGCAGCAGCAGCGCCATGATGCCCAAAGCCAGCGCGCTGACTTGCAGGCTCACGGCCAGCGGCCGGCGCCTCAGGTTGGCAAAGCCATAACGCCAGTTGTAGCCCTTCTGCGGCACCCGCTTCAAAAGCGCAATCAAAATCCGCGCGCAAACAATGCAGCTTGCCAGCAACAACAACATCACCAACAACACCCAGCCTCCGGTCGCCCAGTCCTGCGCCTGCCAGAGCACCAAGCCGGACAGCACCCCGGCCCCCAGGAGGTAAGCGAGCAACCCGCCGGCGCGAACTTGCCCCAGATCGCGCCGCAAGACCCGCAAGGGCGGCACCCGGGCCAGCGCCACGAGGGGCGGCAAGGCAAAGCCCATCAGCAGCAGGAGGCCGGCGCCCAAAGCCTGTAATGCCGGCAGCAGGCGGGGGGCCGGCAATCCGGCGGCCGACACGAAGCTCAGCAGGGAAGCCAGCAGCGCTTGGCCTGCGTAGCCGAGAACCGCACCCAGCAAACTTGCCAGGAATCCCAACCAGGCAAACTGCGCGACATAAAGCGCCAGCACCTGCCGCTGCGGCGCCCCCAGGCAACGCATCATCGCGCAGGCATCGAGATGGCGGCGAAGGTACCGTCCGGCGGCCAGCGCCACCGCCACGGCGGCAAGCAGCACGGCAACCAGCGAGGCAATGCCCAGGAACTTCTCGGCGCGATCGAGCGTTTGTCTCACCTCGGGGCGCAAATCGCGTATGGTCTCGATGCGCTGACCGGGTTGCAACTGGCCCTGCGCCCAAAGGCGATAGTCTTCGGCCCCCTTACCGGCCACCATCAAACGGAAAGAGGCGCGATTGCCGGGCGCAAGCAAACCGGTCGCGGCCAAATCGGCCCGATTGATGAGCATGCGCGGACCGACGGCCAAAAAACCCGTGGCCACTTCGGGTTCTTGAAAAACGATGGCGGTGACGGCAAGGCGAATTTCACCGACCTGGATGTTTCCGCCGATACCCAACTCGAGGCGCCGAGCCAAGCGCCGATCGATCCAGGCCTCGCCCGCAGCCGGCACGCCGCGGGCTGCCTTGCCCTGTGGCAGTTCCTCATCGACGAGCAGAACTTTTCCCCGCAGCGGAAAAGCGCCGTCGATGGCTTTGACTTCGGTGAGCACTGGAGCGTTTGCTCCTGTCGCAGCGCTGGTCATGCTGACGAAACGCACCGCCTCGCTCACCGCAAGTCCTCGCGCTTTGGCTGCCGAGGCGTAACTCTGGGGCAGCGGCCGATCACCCGAGATCATCAGGTCCGCACCCAGCAAGTCGTTCGCTTGCTGGGCCAGGGAAAGTTTCACTCGATCGGAAAACAAGCCCACGCTGGCCATGGCCGCCACGGCCAGAACCAGCGCCGCGGCCAGCACCCGCAACTCGCCCGCACGCCAATCGCGGCGCAAGAGGCGCCAGGCCAGGAAAAGATTAGCCCCGCGCATGCTCATTGGGTTTCGTCGGCAACCAGGCGCCCGCCCGCCAGGCGCAAGCGGCGCTGGCACCGGTCGGCCAGCGCCAAATCATGGGTCACCAACACCAGCGTCGTGCCGCGCTCGCGGTTCAGCCGAAACATCAACTCGGCGACTTCCGCGCCGGTGGCGCCGTCGAGGTTGCCGGTCGGCTCGTCGGCAAAAAGCATGGCCGGGTCCCCGGCAAAAGCGCGGGCGATGGCCACACGCTGTTGCTCCCCGCCCGAAAGCTGCTTGGGGTAATGTTCGAGCCGCTGGGCGAGGCCCACGCGAGTGAGCCACTCCCGCGCGGCGCCCTCGGCGTCGCCTCGTCCGGCGAGTTCGAGCGGCAGCATCACGTTTTCCAAAGCGGTAAGCGCCGGCAGAAGCTGAAACGATTGAAATACGAAGCCCAGAAGCCTGCCGCGCAAAGCGGCTCGCGCGTCTTCGTCCAAGGGCCCCAGTGCTTCGCCGCTCAGCCAGACTTCGCCGCGGGTGGGACGATCCAAGCCGGCAAGCAACCCCAGCAGGGTGGTTTTGCCCGAACCCGAAGCCCCGACGATGGCAACCGACTCGCCGCAGGCAATGGAAAAACTCACTTCGTTGAGGATGGCCAGGGGTTTGTCGCCGCTTTTCACTTCTTTGGCGAGCCCTTGGGCGCGTATCGCGAAAGCGGCCCGATAAGCTGCGCCGGCAGCGCCGCCGACGGGAAGGGGAATTTGCAGATCGTGGGGGGACATGTCGGTCATGGAGTGGCAAAGGCGGGACAAAGTTCGCGCGCCCGGCTTTGTGGGCTGGGCCAAGCCCTCTACAATGCGGCTATTTCCGCGAAACACAAGGTCCGCCGTGCGCATTCTAGCCGCAATCGCCTTCTCCTTCTTGGTTTGCGCTGCCGCCCCTGCCCGCGGCGAGCCCACCCTGCTGGTCTTTGGCGACAGCTTGGCGGCCGGCTTCGGCTTGGCTCGCGGCGAGGGCTGGGTAGACCTTCTGCCGGCCCGGCTCGTTGAAGCGGGCTATCCGCATCGGGTGGTCAACGCCAGCATCAGCGGAGAAACCACCGCCGGCGGACGCACCCGGATCGAGGCCGCACTCCGGCAATTTCGGCCGGCCGTGGTGATCGTGGAACTGGGCGCCAACGATGGCCTGCGCGGCACCTCGCTGGAAGCCATGCGCGAAAACCTCGACGCGATCGTGGCCGCAAGTCGAAAAGCGGGCGCCAAGGTGCTGATCGTGGGCATGCGCCTGCCCTCCAATTATGGCGCGACCTACACCCAGCGCTTCGCAAACAGTTTTGCCGAAGTAGCCAAGAAACACCAGGCCGCGCTATTGCCATTCTTGTTCGCCGGGCTCGAAGATCAGCCCGAATATTTCTTGCCCGACCGGCTGCATCCTAGCGCCCTGGCGCAGCCCAAGATTCTCGACACCGTATGGCCGGTTCTGCGCCCGCTGCTCGGAAAGCCGGCCAAGCGATGAGCCGCGAAGCGCGCGTGGTCAGCGTCGCGGCGCTGGATGATTACCCCGATCGTATCGATGCCCGAAGCCCGGCCGAGTTTGCCGAGGATCATCTGCCGGGTGCGGCGAATTTCCCCGTGCTCGACGATCAAGAGCGCGCCCAAATCGGCACCCTCTACAAACAGGTTTCGCCATTCACCGCGAGGGTGCGAGGCGCGAGCCTGGTCGCGCGCAACATCGCCGCGATGATCGAAACCGCCTTTGCCGACCAGCCGCGGGAGTGGAGCCCGCTGGTTTACTGCTGGCGCGGCGGACAAAGGAGCGGGGCGCTGGCGCATGTCTTGGCGCAAGTGGGCTGGCGCGCGGCGCAATTGGAGGGCGGCTACAAGGCTTACCGCCGATGGGTCGTCGAAGAACTCGCCCGGCTATCGCCCCGATTCCCATTCATCGTCATCTGCGGCCTCACCGGCACCGGCAAGAGCCGCTTGTTGCAAGCGCTCGCGCAGGCGGGCGAGCAGGTGCTCGATCTCGAAGCGCTGGCCGCTCATCGCGGCTCGCTGCTGGGCGATTTGCCGCAAGTCCCGCAGCCGGCGCAAAAAATGTTCGATAGCCGGGTGCTCGAAGTCTTACGCCGCTGTTCGCCGGAACGGCCGATTTATGTCGAATCGGAAAGTAAGCGCATCGGCGCCCTGCGCCTGCCTGAGGCGCTGGCGTCGCGCATGTGGCAGAGCCCTTGCGTTCGGGTGGAGCTGCCGCTGGCGCAGCGGGTAGAGCTGCTCAAGGAAGAGTACATCCACTTCCTCGCCGGAGACGGCGGTCTGGTCACCCTGCTCGAACGCCTGGTGCCCTTGCACGGCAAGGCGCGCGTGGCTTCCTGGCAAGCCCTGGCACAGGCGGGCGACTGGGATGCCCTGGTCGCCGATCTGCTGCACGAACACTACGATCCGGCCTACCTCCGATCCATGCGCGGGCATTACCCCACTTACGAGCACGCGCCCGCCTTGAGGGGCAAGGGCATAGGCGCTTCGGACTTCGATGCCGCAGCCGCAGAGTTGGCGGCCGGGCTTCCCGGCATGAAAAGACAAGAGTAAGGTAGCGGGAACGCAGCTTTTCTTAACCCTGGGAGTGCCAAATGCTGAAGAACATGAAGTCCATGCAAGGAGCGAGCCCCGAACAAATGGAAGCGGCCATGCGGTTTGCCCAGCTTTCCATGGACACGGCGCAGCGCATCATGCAATTGCAAATGGAAGCGGCCACCGCCGCTTTCCAGGAAAGCAACGAAGTGGCGCAAGCGTTGGCCTCGGCGCGCGATCCGCAAGCCATTCTCGCGCTGCGCACGAAACTTGCCGAAAGCAACACCCAGCGCATGCTCGACTACACCCGCCAGATTTACGAGGCGGCGATGCAAGCGCGCAACGAGATGATGGGCATGATGGAAAAGGCCGTCTCCGGCTTGGGCGCTGGCGCGCCGGCAAGCGCCATGAAGGTGTTCGCCGATCTGCCTTTCTTCAACAAGATGGGCAGCCTCGATCCGATGCAAGCACTGATGGCGGCGGGCAACACGCTGATGGAAAACATGTCCAAAGTCAGCGAGATTGCCACCGGGCTCACCCAAGCCGGCATGAAAGCCGCGGGGGGACTGATGGAACAGACCATGCAGGGCGGCGCTCAGGCGGCCAAGATGGCCAAAGCGGCGGCCGAAGCCGCGCCGGCCATGGCCAAAGTCGCCAAGGCGGCGAGCGAAGCCGCCAAGCCTGCGACCAAGAAACCAGCTGCCAAGGGCGCAGCGAAGAAATAGCGCCAGGCATGTAGCGGGGCGGGCGCCTTGACAAGCTGCCCTCCCCGCGCGCAAAACACTGCCATTCAAGCGCCAGTGATTTCCGTTGCCGTGGACCCCATGCTGCTTTCCGCTTGAGCGTATGAACACCAGCCTTTTGGGCGAGAGCCAGCCAAGATTCCCAGGAGGGTGTCCGCAGCCGCGGGAATGCCAAGCGCTCGCCGGCTTCTCGGCGCGGATCTCGGAATTGGAACGCCGGGTGAGCACCGACGAGCTGACCGGGCTTTGGAACCGCGCGTATTTCGACCGCATCGTCGACCTTGAACTCGACCGCAGTTCCCGGGAGCGGCGGCTGGTATCGCTGATGCTGCTCGACATCGACCACTTCAAGTCGATCAACGACACCCACGGACACCAGGCCGGGGACACCGTGCTGCAAGAGATCGCCAGCCTATTGCTTGGCGAAACCCGATCCTCGGACACCCTTTTTCGCTGGGGCGGAGAAGAATTCGCGTTGCTGGCGGGCGCCTGCGGCTATCGCGGCGCCGGACGCCTGGCCGAGCATTTGCGCCAAGCCGTTGCCAATCACCATTTCGCGGGCATCGGCCGGGTGACGATCAGCGTGGGCGTGGCCGAACACCACGGTGAGGCTGTCGCTCAAGAGTGGTTCCGGCGCGCCGACGCGATGCTGTACGCCGCCAAACACCGCGGACGCAATGCGGTATGCGTCGATGGCCGCGGCAATTCCGATACCTGGTCGGCCGAACACGGGCTCTCTGCGCTGCATCTGGTTTGGGAAGAGGCTTACGGGTGCGGCGAAGCAACCATCGATCGCCAGCACTTCGAGTTGTTCGATCTCTCCAACGGGCTCATCGACACCATGCTGTCGACCGACGGTGAGGCGGCCCGCGTACTTCCGGTCTGCGATCGTCTGATCGCGCATATCGCTACCCATTTTGCCGACGAAGAAGCGCTGCTGGAAAAACACGCTTACGACAAACTCGCGGCACACCGCAAAGCCCACGCCGGACTGCTCAGCCGCGCCGCGCAGTTGCGCGACCAGATTCCGTCAGGCCAAACCAGCCTGGGGACGATGGCTGAGTTTCTGGCCGGCGATGTGGTCGCCCGGCATCTCTTCAAAATGGATCGCGATTTTTTCCCGCTTTTTGCCAATCCCTGCGAACCTCCGGCCCAGCCTAGCCGCGAAACCCGCCCGACCTGACAGGCGGCCCAGTTTTTTTGTCCGCCAGCGGGAATAAATCGACCGCCGCCGCTGTTTACGAGTTACCCCTCCCCACTACGGAAAGGAACTCGACATGAACCGCTTGAACCGCCTCCCGCTCGCCGTTTTTGTGTTTGGTCTCGCCGGACCGCTCTTGGCCGCAGCGCCGGGCGCCAAGATGGAACAAGATCGCTTGGTCGGGAACAATGGCATGACCCTCTACACCTTCGACAAAGATGTCGCCGGCAGCGGCAAAAGCGTCTGCAATGGACCTTGCGCGACCAATTGGCCGCCCCTCAGCGCCCAAGCCGGGGATCAGGCCAGCGGTGATTGGAGCATCGTGACGCGGGACGATGGCGCCAAACAATGGGCCTATCGAGGCAAACCGCTTTATTTCTGGGTGAAGGACCAGAAACCCGGCGACACCACCGGTGACGGCTTCAACAACGTTTGGCGCGTGGCCAAATAGTCTCGGGTGCAATGGATGGATTTGATCGGAGAGCTGCCGCGCTTGCGCCGTTACGCCCGCGCGCTCACCGGCGACCGTTACCGGGCCGATGACCTGGTGCAAGACACGGTGGAGCGCGCGCTGCGCAAGGCGACCCTCTGGCGTCGCGGCTCCCGATTGGATTCCTGGCTCCTCACCTTGATGCACAACATATTTGTCAATCAATGGCGCGCGGAACGCGGCGACACGAGCGTGCCGCTCGACCAACTGCCGGCGGAGCCTGCCACCCGAGCCGCGCAAAGCGATGCCCTGGAGGTGCGCGATCTCCAAACCGCGCTGCGGCGGCTGCCGCCGGAACAACGCGCCGTGCTCCTGCTCGTCACGCTGGAAGAAAAAAGCTACCAGGAGGCCGCCGCGATCCTCGATCTTCCCGTCGGCACGGTGATGTCGCGGCTGGCGCGCGCTCGCGAAAGGCTGCGCCGCGAGCTAAGCGGCGAAGCGGCGGCCGAACCCGTTCTGAAAGTGGTCCAATGAACGCGCCGCTCGATGCCGAACTCATGGCTTTCGTCGATGACCAACTCGACGCCGCGCGGCGGGCCGAAGTTGCCGCGTGGTTGCAAGTTCACCCCGAAACCGCGGCCCGCATTCACGCTTACCGGGCGCAAAAAGAAGCCTTGCACCGCGCCTTCGACAGCGTGCTGGAGGAGCCGCTGCCCGAGCGCTTGCGGCAAGCCGCGAAGGCGCGAGGCCCAGCAACGCTTGGGCGCATTGCCGCCGCGGTCGCCTGGTTGAGCCTGGGCTTTTTTGCCGGCTACGCCATGCACGAGGCCAACGACGCACGCGCTCCCGCAGCGCTGGTGCAGCGCGCGGCCATCGCCCACGCCGTCTATGTGCCGGAAGTGCGCCACCCCGTGGAAGTAGGCGCCGATCAGGAAGCGCATTTGTTGCAATGGCTCTCCAAACGTCTCGGCAGCCCGCTCAAAGCGCCGCGCTTTGCCAGCATGGGCTATGAGCTGGTGGGCGGACGCCTCTTGCCGGGCAGCGAAGGTCCGGTTGCCCAGTTCATGTATCAAGACGCCGCGGGTCGGCGCTTGACGCTCTACATCGGCAGCGATCGCGAGCATCAGGACACCGCCTTTCGATTTGCGCAGGAAGGCGAACTCAGCGTCTTCTATTGGCTCGATGGCAAGCTGGGTTACGCTCTGGCCGCCCAGTTGCCGCGCGAAGCGCTGTTGCCGCTCGCGGAATTGGCCTACCGCCAGATCATCCCCTGAGTCGGGCGCCGCTGCGGCGTTTGCGGGTGCCGCTGCGGCGATCGATGGGGCGATTGGAGGCCGCCCAGGCCTCTGGTGACGCGGCCGATCTATGGTCTAATACGCGCCTTTGCTCCGCCATCGTTTCCGCCATGTCCCGCCTCTTGCTCAAGCCCGGCCGCGAAAAATCCTTGCGGCAGCGCCACCCTTGGATCTTTTCCGGCAGCGTCCTTCGAGTCGAAGGTTCGCCGCAACCCGGCGCCACGGTGGAAGTAACCGACAGCAACGGCGCCTTCATAGCCCGCGCTGCGTTCAGCCCGCAATCGCAAATTCGGGCGCGAGTATGGAGCTTCGAACCCAAAGAGAAGATCGACGATGCCTTCTTCGCCCGGCGCATCGCCGCCGCAATCGCGGCGCGCGGCATCTGGTCGGCCGGCAGCAACGGCTGCCGCCTGGTGCATGGCGAAGCCGACGGCCTGCCCGGCCTGGTGGTAGACCGTTACGGGGAAGTGCTGGTGATGCAAGTCTTGAGCGCCGGCGCGGAATTCTGGCGCGAGACCCTCGTGGGCGTTTTGCGGGATCAAACCGGACTCGGCGCCATTTATGAACGCTCAGACGCCGAAGTGCGCGCCCTCGAAGGTTTGGCCGAACGCTGCGGCCCTCTCCTGGGCGACCTTCCGCCCGAGGTGGAAATCAACGAAGACGGCATTCGTTATGGGATCGATGTAGCCCGCGGGCAAAAGACCGGGTTTTATCTCGACCAACGCATCAATCGTCAGCGCATCCGCGCTTTGGCGGCGGGGCGGGAGGTGCTGAACTGTTTTTGCTACACCGGGGGCTTCAGCCTTGCCGCGTTGGCCGGCGGCGCGACTTCAGTGCTCTCGCTCGATAGCTCGGCCCCGGCGCTGGCCCAGGCGCAAGAAAATCTCAAACGCAACGGCTTTCCGCAGACGCGCACCGAATGGCGTGAAGCGGACGTCTTCAGCGAATTGCGCCGCCTGCGCGACCAGGCCCGGAGCTTCGATCTCATCGTGCTCGACCCGCCGAAGTTTGCGCCCACGGCGCAGCATGCAGCCCGCGCCGCGCGGGCTTACAAAGACATCAACCTCACCGCGCTGAAGCTTTTGCGCCCCGGTGGGCTGCTGGCCACTTTTTCGTGCTCGGGCGGCATCGATGCAGCCTTGTTCCAGAAAATTCTCGCCGGCGCGGCGCTCGACGCGCAAGTGGAAGCACGCCTGGTGGGCCGCTTCGAAGCCTCGCCTGACCACGCCACCAGCCTGAGCTTCCCCGAGGGCACTTACCTCAAAGGCCTGCTCTTGCAGCGCCGATAACCCAGGGGTGCAAGAGTGCATATCGAAGCGGGAGGCCTCGATTGCGGCGAGCAGTTTGGTTTCCGCTGTTGCGAGCCGTTTGCCGGCTATCGTGAAGACCCCAACAGCGTCTTCATGCTTCTCGATTGTTAGGAAGCGCCGGCTTCGGCCGACCCGCGAGTGGCCTCGGCTTGCGGCCCCTGTTGCTGCCCGCGGGCCGGGGCTCCAGCTGCAGACGAACACTGGGATAACTCCCTCACCTTCCCGCCCTGACCGAAAAAAAAGCAGCCCGCAGGCTGCTTTTTCGCGCGCCTTGGCACTTCACTTCTTCAAACACTCGCTCATGAACTTCTTGCGCTCGTCGCCTTTTTTGTCGCCGGCATCTTTGTTGCAGGCGGCCATTTTCTCTTGCTGGGTCATTTTCTTGTCCGCGGCTTTGGCCGGCGCAGCGTCTTTCTTCAAGCACTCGCTCATGAATTTCTTGCGCTCGTCGCCTTTCTTCTCGCCGGCTTCTTTGTTGCATGCGGCCATCTTGTTCTGCTGCGGGTTGTCCGCCGCAAACGCGCTGCCACAACACAGGAACAGACCCGCCACCATCGCTGCCATCAGTTTCATGAACGCTCTCCTCGGATTAGAAATTCGGTTTGCCCAAGCTGCGGCAGGCGCAGTCTAAGGCATCCCCAGGCCAGCGGCAACGGGCAGCCCGAAGTCGCGCGACCGGCTTTGCCGCGGTGCAACAAAGCCAGCGCTTTTTGGGCTAGAATCGCCCTGAAACGTATTTCCACTTTTCCCCGAAGGTCGCCATGATTCTCCTGCTCGAACCCAATACCGACCCCAGCAGCACCGACTACAACATTTTGCTCGGGCAGCTCGCGCGTTTGCCTGGCGTTACCCACCGGGTGCACCGCGAAATCGGCACCGAAATCACCGTGACCGAAATCTACCTCATCGGCAATACCGGAACCTTGAGCCTGGAGGACATGGAAGCCCTGCCTTGCGTGGAGCGCGTGGTGCGCGTCTCCGAGGCCTACCGGGTGCTGGGCCGGCACAAACACGGCGACGACCGGCCGACCGACTTCGAATACAACGGCGTGCGCTTCGGCCAGGACACCCTGCACGTCTTCGCCGGCCTGTGCGCCGTGGATGTACCCGAGCATGTCGAGCAGATGATGAAGGCCTTGCAGGAGCACGGCCAGGTCTGTACCCGCATGGGCGCCTACAAGCCGCGCACCAACCCCTACGCCTTCCAGGGCCACGGCGCCAAGTGCCTGCCTTGGGTGTTCGAACTGGCGGGCAAATACGGCATCAAGGTGATCGCCATGGAAATCACCCACGAATCGCAAGTCGAGGAAATCCGCCAGGCGCTGCGCCAGACCGGCAACCCTACCGGAGTGATGCTGCAAATCGGCACCCGCAACACGCAAAACTTCGAGCTTTTGAAGCAGGTGGGCAAGCAGCAGGAATTCCCCGTGCTCCTGAAGCGTGGCTTCGGCATCACCCTCGATGAATCGCTCAATGCCGCGGAATACCTCGCCTCCGAAGGCAACCGCAAAGTGATCTTCTGCCTGCGCGGCATGAAGACCAATATGGGCGACCCGCATCGCAATTTCGTCGATTTCGCGCACGTGCCGGCGGTCAAGCGCTTGACCCGCATGCCGGTGTGCATCGACCCCTCGCATTCGGTGGGCACCCGCGCCGCCGATCCGCAAGGCATACTTGACGTTTTCCATGTCACCGCCCAGGGCGTGATCGCCGGAGCCAACATGGTGCTGGTGGATTTCCACCCCAACCCCGCCAAGGCGCTGGTCGATGGGCCGCAGGCGCTCTTGATGCGCGAACTGCCGCATTTCCTCGAAGACGTGGCGCTGGCACGCGAGGCCTTTCTCAAGCGGCAGGCCCTGGCCCAGAAATACCACGCCTGAAAGCCGGATGGCGGAACGCAGCTCCCCGCCGCCGCTCGCCTACCGCGCCCCGCGGTGGCTGCGCGGCGGGCACGCCCAGACCATCTACCCGTTTCTTCTGCCGCGCCCGACCATGCCCTACAGGCGCGAGCGCCTGGTCACACCCGATGGCGACTTCGTCGATTTCGACTGGCTCGACGGCCCATTGACGGCACCGACGGTGGTGCTTTTTCATGGTCTGGAAGGTGGCTCGCAATCCCATTACGCCCTGGCACTGGCGCAGGAGCTGAAAACACGGGGCCTGCGCGGCGTGATTCCGCATTTCCGCGGCTGCAGCGGGGAGCCCAATCTTTTGCCCCGCGCATATCACTCCGGCGACGCCGACGAAATCGGCTGGATGCTGCGCGAAGTGCGCGAGCGCATCGACGGCGCCCCGCTGTTCGCGGCCGGCATTTCCCTGGGCGGCAACGCGCTCTTGAAGTGGCTGGCGCGAGAAGGCGCGGCGGCGCAACACGTCCTCGATCGCGCCGCGGCGGTTTCGGCGCCGGTGGATCTGGTCGCTGGCGGACACGCCGTGGATCAGGGTCTGGCGCGCGTTTATGTGTGGCATTTTCTGTTGACCTTGAAGCCCAAGAGCTACGCCAAGGCGCGGTTATTTCCGGAGCACTTCGACCTTCCGGCGATACGCCGCGCCTACACCCTCAAAGCTTTCGACAGCGCCGTGACCGCACCGATGTTCGGCTATCGCGATGCGATCGATTATTGGCGACGCGCCAGCAGCAAACCCGAACTCGCCAACATCGCCGTACCCACCCTGGTGCTCAACGCCAGGAACGACCCCTTCCTGCCTGCGGCCGCTTTGCCGCAGCGGCATGAGGTCTCGCCCGCCCTCACCCTGGAGCAGCCCGAAGAAGGCGGCCACGTGGGCTTTTTGACCGGTCCTTTCCCCGGCCGGCTCGATTGGCTGCCGCGACGGCTGCTAGAATTCTTTTCTCTCGCGCCCCCAAAGGGCCATCAACCGAAAGCCCACCCATGAGCACCCTTGCCTCCGAAATTTTCAAGGCCTACGACATCCGCGGTGTGGTCGACAAAACGCTGACCGTCGAGGGCGTGCGCCGCATCGGTCAAGCCCTGGGCAGCCTCGCCCTGGAGCGAGGTCGCCAAAGCGTGGTGATCGGGCGCGACGGACGGCTCTCCGGCCCCAAGCTCGCCGCGGCACTCGCCGACGGCCTGCGCGCCGCGGGCGTGGAGGTGATCGATCTGGGCATGGTGGCCACGCCCATGACTTATTTCGCGGCCTTCGAGTTGAACACCAAAAGCGCGGTCATGGTCACCGGCAGCCACAACCCGCCCGACTACAACGGGCTCAAAATGGTGATCGACGGCGAAACACTTTCCGGCGAGGCCATTCAAGCCCTGCGTCAGCGCATCGAAGGGGGCCAGCTCAAAGAAGGCGCGGGCGCTTATCGGCAGCACGACATCGCCGCGGCTTACCAGGCGCGCATCATCGGCGACGTGAAGCTCGCCCGACCCATGAAGATTGCCGTCGATTGCGGCAACGGTGTGCCCGGCGCCTTCGCACCCCAGCTTTTCACCGCGCTGGGCTGCACCGTCGAACCTTTGTTTTGCGAAGTGGACGGCAATTTCCCCAACCACCACCCCGACCCCTCGCAGCCCAAGAACTTGCAGGATCTCATCCGCCGTGTGGCCCAAACCGATGCCGAACTGGGCATTGCTTTCGATGGCGACGGCGACCGTCTCGGCGTGGTCACCAAAGACGGGCACATCATTTACCCCGATCGCCAACTGCTGCTCTACGCCGCCGATTTGCTCTCGCGCAACCCCGGCGCCACGGTGATTTACGACGTCAAGTCCACCATGAATCTGAAGCCCTGGATAACACAGCACGGCGGCAAACCGCTGCTTTGGAAAACCGGGCATTCGCTGATCAAAGCCAAAATGAAAGAAACCGGCGCGCTTTTGGCCGGGGAGATGAGCGGCCACACCTTCTTCAAGGAACGCTGGTACGGCTTCGACGACGGCCTCTACTGCGGCGCGCGGCTGCTGGAAATCCTCTCCCGCCACGCCGACCCCTCGGCCGTGCTCGATGCCCTGCCCGATACCGTGAGCACCCCCGAACTCAACATCAAAATGAGCGAAGGCGCGCATCACGCGCTGATCGCCAAACTGCAAAAGGAAGCCCAGTTCCCGGGCGCGGCCGACATCATACGCATCGACGGATTGCGCGTGGAATACGCCGACGGCTTCGGCCTCGCCCGCGCGTCCAACACCACGCCGGTGGTGGTGCTGCGTTTCGAAGCGCGCGACGCCGCGGCCCTAAAGCGCATACAGGAGGCTTTCCGGGCCGTGCTGCTGGGGGCGGAGGCGGGTTTGGAATTGCCGTTCTGAGGACCGCTGGGAACGCGGGCGATCGGTTTGCCGCCGCCTGCCGCCCACATGACCGCCCAAACCAGCGCCATGGGGCGATCGTTTTTCGCCGGAAGTTTTCCGAGCGCGGTCTCCAGCGCCCGCATGCGCGCTGGTGAAGGCGGTTGAGTGGGCATCGCCTGGGCAATTGTCACGCGCCTGGTCAGATTGATTCCCGGTTTGTGCTGGCGCCCGCCCGTTGGATTCTGGCGTGTGCGCTTGAGGTTTTTGAGTGGCCGGGGGTGGGGGACGTTTCTCGGAGGCGGCGTGCTTCGTGTTTTGATTGGCAGACCCCAGTCTCTATCACTGTGGCGGCGCGGCGGATCGTTGGCGGTGTTCCGGGAAAACCCCGAGTGGTGTCTTGAGCTGGCCGGGCTCGTGTTCCAAGACCGCTTGAGCGGTGAAGTCCATTGGCGCATCATGTGCGGTAATCTATTTCGCCGCGAGCGGGCGTGCCGAGGCGGCGGCGCTGGTGAGGCAAACGATCCAAGAAATCGGGAGGGCTGGGAAGGATGGTTTTCGGTTTTTCAATGGGACGTACTGAAATCGGACGGGGCGTTGATTCTTTTGGCAATGGCGGCCCGCCCGATCCGGCCATGACGGTTGATTTTCCGTCTTTTTGGCGCGCTATTTAAAGCTTGGGGCTCATAACGCAATGCCACTTCCGCCGCCGCCACCGAACTGGGAAACAAACGAGATCGCGAAATTCTTCGACGCGGCGCGTTCCAATGAATACGCAACCTTCGCGAACCAAACAGCGGAAGTTGCACGCCTTTCCGACATCGATCTTGGGTACAGGAAAGCAATCGCCGGGGTCAATCATTCCAAAGACTGGTTCGCCGGCTTCTTCTTACTACGGGCGCACTCAAACTTTTTGGCCGCATGTCGACTTTGTTGGAGCGCCCAAATCCCGGAGAGTTACGCCCTTCTCCGGTCCTGCCTCGAAAACGCCGTCTATGGGCTGTATCTAGCCAAGCATCCAGAGTCGCAGGAGACTTGGCGCCGACGCCATGATGATGCTGCATCGAAGCAGAAGGTGAAAGATGAATTCAAGATCGGAGCAATGCTAAACCTTGCCGCGAAAATTGATGCAAGAGAAGGTTCAGTGGCGAAACTTCTTTACGAGCGAACCGTTGATTCCGGTGCTCACCCAAACGAGTTGGCTATTATGCAGACGCTACAGATCAACAATAGCGCCGATCAGATCGAGTTCAAGAGCAACTATCTTGACCAAGACTCCGTCGCGCTAAGGACCGCGATGAAGACAACGGCACAAGTTGGCGTTTGCGCTCTATCACTGTTTCGAGCGGTCTATCCCGAGCGCTTTGACATCATGGGTGTGACCGACTTGTTACGTCATGTGAAGGTGGGCCTATGAGCCCCAACCCGGCAGTCGAGCGGACCGGCGCAAAAAGCCGCGCAGGCCGCTCGCATCTACCTTGGGCCTTTTAGCCCACAGCGAGGAGCGGCCATGTTTCAGGATGACGATCTAAAGTGGCATAACCAAGGAGAGAAAGACGCCGCAGATGGGAAAGATCGCTCAAAGCCATGGCCAATACCTTTCGAGTCAGATGAGAGCTACAGGGCGCGGTGTAACGCCTACGACAGAGGATACTTCCACACTACCGGCCAGTTGGACGGATCTGAGCTAAAGTGGACAAAGTCTTCGCCAACCACTCTGCTCTTTGAGACCGAAACGGACAAACTGCGTGAGTCCGCGTACAGAAAAGGATACGAAAGTGGAGCCGGAGCACCACGGTCTAAAGGCGATTCAGGCACAAATCCTGACGTAACGATAACAAGCGAGAGTACATCGTCTTCTTTCGGATCGAATTGTGGTCATTGTTCGGGCACCTCTCCAAAGCCTTTTCGCACGCTGATTGTTATCCTTTATTTTGGCGTAATTGCTAGCTACTACCTTTTGTGGATCGTACACCCACACCCTGAGAAGTTCTTGGGCGGGCTAATAGAAGCGTTTATTAACAATTTTTGGTCGCCAACCACTGACCCAGTTCTAAATTTCTTTATAGATGCGGTCATTATCGCTTTTGGGATTCCAGTTGCTCTGGCGCTTGCTGCAGGAATACTTGGCACTGGCATACTACTGTTCTTGGTTCTTGGGGTTGCCTGGCTTCTTTTCCAGCTTGCTAGCCTGAGTCCATTCGGTGCAATAGTAGCAATTGGCATATCTGTTGGCCTTCTATACGGTGCGTTCAAGTGGGTGCGTGGGAGATAGCGCCCAACGTATAGGTCCACAACGGGGTCGACGAGGGATAATGGGGAAATAATGGGGTCGGGGGCTGAGGTTTCCCCACGAATCACTATGCGGCTGAGCATATAGATACAGCGTTTGA
>CAZFEK010000023.1:0-68776 GCA_964517465.1 uncultured Alcaligenaceae bacterium | reverse complement strand
CGGCGACGCAATCGTCGGGCTGGCGAATCCGTTTTGTTTGTCGCACTGCAAAAAAAGCAGGTCATTATAGCCCCGGCGGGGGATTTACCGCCAGTCGAAAACGTGGAGCCAAGCCGGCTCGCTTGGCCCAGGCTCCAGCAGGACCGCGCAGCCCCGATGGAAGAGTAAGCCACCATCGCATTCGCTCAGCTCAGTTGGTTGAGGTAGCAGTGGTGACGCGTCGTGCACAAGCCGCGCCGCAACTCCACCGGACGGTCGCCGTAAGTGTAGGCGATGCGATCCACGGACAAGAGCGGCGTGCCTACGGCGACCTTGAGCTCTCGTGCGACCTCGGGTTCCGCAGCGATGGCGCGCAGGCGCTCGTCTGCCCGAATCATGCGCACCCCGAATTGGGTTTCGAAAAGACTGTACATCGAACCCTCATACGCATCGACCTTGGGCTTGTTCAAGCCCTTGAACAGCACCCCAGGCAAAGTGATCTCGTCGTAAATGATCGGTTCGCCCGAGTAGTCGAGCACGCGTATCAATACGACTACGGCCTCGCCGGGTTTCATTTGCAGCGCGCGCGCGGCATCCGCCGCCGCCTTTCCGCGCCGCACGTCCAGCAATCGCGATACCGGCATTTCCTCTCGCCCGTCGCAGCGCCGGATGCGCAGAAAGCGAAAAATCGAGGAGGTTTCTTCGGTATGGGTGGCGACGAAGGTGCCTTTGCCTTGCCGTCGCACCAAAATGTTTTCGGCTGCCAGTTCGTCGATGGCTTTTCTAACCGTTCCTTGGCTCACCTGAAAGCGCGCGGCCAGGTCGATCTCGCTGGGTATGGTTTCGCCGGGGTGCCACTCGCCGTTTTGCAGGCTTTGCGTCAGCAAATCCTTGATCTGCTGATAAAGGGGCAAAAACGCTGGCGAAGGGGACGGAGCCGAACCCGGTTTCATGCTTGCCATTATGCGACCAATGCGGATACTTGTCTATCAAAGAACTTATATCTTATATAAGACATAAGAGTTGTTTGACACAGTGCACAAAAAGGGTTTAGCATCGGCTCCCGCCAAGGCGTACTGCTGCTGCCCGCCCGATTTCCAGCTGAGCTGCCGCGGCAATCGCTTTCTCAATCACCCGTTATGCAGGAGTTCGAGCATGAAAGCCCCCGTCCGTGTCGCAGTGACCGGTGCCGCCGGTCAAATCGGTTATAGCCTGTTGTTCCGCATCGCCAGCGGCGAAATGCTCGGCAAGGATCAGCCGGTCATCCTGCAACTCCTGGAGATACCGGACGAAAAGGCGCAAAAAGCGCTCAAAGGCGTGATGATGGAACTCGATGATTGCGCCTTTCCGCTGCTGGCCGGCATGAGCGCCCATTCCGACCCCAACACCGCCTTCAAAGACATCGATGTCGCCCTGCTGGTCGGCGCGCGTCCGCGTGGTCCGGGCATGGAACGCAAGGATTTGCTGTCCGCCAACGCCCAGATTTTCACCGCCCAAGGCAAGGCCCTGAACGCCGTGGCCAAACGTACGGTCAAGGTGCTGGTGGTGGGCAACCCCGCCAACACCAACGCCTATATTGCGATGAAGTCGGCTCCCGATCTGCCCAAAAAGAACTTCACCGCCATGCTGCGCCTGGACCACAACCGCGCCGCCTCCCAGATTGCCGCCAAGACCGGCAAGCCCGTCGCGGCGATCGAGAAACTCTGCGTCTGGGGCAACCACTCGCCGACGATGTACGCCGATTACCGCTTTGCCACCATCGAGGGCCAGTCGGTCAAGGCCATGATCAACGACGAGGAGTGGAACAAAAATGTCTTCCTGCCCACGGTCGGCAAACGCGGCGCGGCGATCATCGAAGCCCGCGGCCTGTCCTCGGCGGCCTCGGCGGCCAATGCCGCCATCGACCACGTCCGCGACTGGGTGCTGGGTACCAACGGCAAGTGGGTCACCATGGGCATCCCCTCGGACGGCTCCTACGAAATCCCTGTCGACGTGATGTACGGCTTCCCGGTGACCTGCGCCAATGGCGAATACACCATGATCAAGGGCCTGGACATCGACGCCTTCTCGCGCGAGCGCATGACCAACACCCTCAATGAGCTGCTCGAAGAACAGGCCGGCGTAAAGCATCTACTGCCCTGAAACTCCCCCCTGGGGCGGCCGGTTGGCACCGGCCGCCCCGCGCGAGAAAGCCGCGCCAAGACTTGTTTGCGCGGCTTTTTCTTTTGGCGGGCAGCGTTGTATCCGGTGTCGAGCCGGGGTCCGGGGCACCTCCTCGGAAAAAAAACGGCCCGCCCGGGAAGGGCAGGCCAATGGCGACCGAGGAGGTCAACTACTGCTAGGAGAAGAAACGGAGGTCAGCCGGAGAAGCGCTCGCGCATATGCTGGCGGAACTGCTCCGCGCGCTCGATGCGTTTGATCAAGAACTCGCGCACCGTGGCCTTCTGCGCGCCGCTCATGCTGGCGTAGAGCTTGAGCCACTCGTCACGGGCGGCATGCCTGGCCTGCTGGTTGCGCGCCTGCGCGCTGTCGCCCAGTGCCGCGAGCGCGGCCAGATCGGGTTCGGGCTTGGCCAATTCGGCCTTGGTGGCTTCTTTCAGTTCGCGGCGCGAGGCTTTCATCGCCTCACCCGCGGCACGACTCCGTTGCGCCGCGTAATCCCATTGCGCGCTCTGTTCGGGCGTGAGGTTGAGGCGCTCTTTGGCTTGCGGCGGCAGCGCGAAAGCGTCGCCGCCCAGCCCGGGGCTCGCCCACAAGGTCAAAGGCGTGGCCAGCAAGGCACTGGTGACCACAAAAATCTGGAACAAACGTTTCATGACGAATTCCTTTCCCAAGAACGGTTGAATACAAGGCCCCTGCCACACTTGCCGGCATCGCCGCGCCCGCTGCTCCCGAGTCACTCCCGAAACCCGGCGTAAATCGTGGGGCGCTTTTCGCGTTTCCGGCGTACTGCTTGGAGGCCATTGTGCGCCCCAGGTTTTGGCGGCGCGAGGGAGCGCTTGTAAGCATTCGTTACAAACCCGCTCGGCGTTACAATCGCTCACAAGCCGGCGCCCCTTTCCTCACGCCGGATTGGATAGGATGAGCGCCATGAATACTCGCCCCACGCCGCACAAAATCCTGATCGTCGACGACGACGTGCGCCTGCGCGACCTCTTGAACCGCTACCTCACGGAACAGGGTTTCCAGGTGCAAACGCTCACCGACGGCGCCATGCTCGACCGCAGGTTGCAGCGCGATCCGCCACACCTGCTGGTGCTGGATCTGATGATGCCCGGCGAAGACGGCTTGTCGATCTGTCGCCGCCTGCGCGCCAATGGCGAAACCGTGCCCATCATCATGCTCACCGCCAAAGGCGAGGATGTGGACCGCATCATCGGCCTCGAAATGGGCGCCGACGACTATCTGCCCAAACCTTTCAACCCGCGTGAACTCGTCGCCCGTATCAATGCCGTGCTGCGGCGCCAGGCCGAGCATACCGCCGCGCCGGGGGCGCCGGCCGAGGAAGGCACGGTCAGCTTCGGCCCCTGCACTCTGAATCTTTCCACCCGCAGCCTGAAGCGCAATGAGGAAATGATCGCCCTCACCACCGGCGAATTTGGTTTGCTCAAGGTGTTGGTTACCCATCCCCGGCAGCCCTTGGCCCGGGAAAAATTGATGCTGCTGGCGCGCGGTCGGGACCATGAAGTGTTCGATCGCGCCATCGACGTGCAGATCTCGCGTTTGCGCAAACTCGTCGAGCCGGACCCGAGCAGCCCTCGCTACATCCAGACGGTTTGGGGATTCGGATACGTTTTCGTTCCGGACGGAGAAGCCGCTTGAGGCTTTGGCCGCAGTCGCTTGCCTGGAGGCTGGCGCTGCTGCTGTTGCTGCTCATCGTCGTCAGCCAAGGCACGGCGGTTCTGCTTTTTCGGCAGGATAGAGCTCACTTGGTGCTGCGCCAGATCAGCGACACCAAGGTCGCGCAATTGCAGGCGCTGCGCGAAGCGCTCGCCAACGCTGATTCGGCCGAACGAAGCGGCCATCTGGAACGATTGGGTGCCGCTTATGGCGCGCGTATCCTGAGGGTGCAAGACCGAGCCGAAGTTGGTCTGCCGCCCCGCACCCCGGTGATGGTGGAATTGGCCGAAAAGCTCAAAGAAGTGTTTGGCGAAGGCACGCTGCTGCGCATAGAACCGCGCGAGCAGATGCTCTGGATCAGACTCCAAACCGCGGAGCGGGCGTATTGGGCCGGTTTCCCGTTTTCACGCCTGCAAGAGAACGAAACTCCCCGTCGCTTCCTGTTCTGGACTGCATTTGTGGTGCTCCTGCTGGGCTTCTCGGCCTGGGTTTTCGCGCGACGTATCGCCAGCCCGCTCAAGCGCCTCGCCCAAGCCGTCCAGGAAATCGGCCAGGGGCAGACTCCCAAACCCCTGGCGGAGACGGGACCCGAAGAAATTGCCCAGCTTTCGCGCGGCTTCAATCAAATGGCAGCCAATTTGCAGCAGATGGAAGCCGATCGGGTCGTCCTCCTGGCCAGCGTTTCTCACGATCTTCGCACGCCTTTGGCGCGAATGCGCTTGGGCGCCGAAATGGGCGTCAGTGACCCGGACCTGCGCCAGGGCATGATCGAGGACGTCGAGGAGATGGATCGCATCATCCATCAGTTCCTCGATTTCGCACGCGGCGAAGAAAATCTCACGATGACGAGTTGCGATCTCAATCGCATCGCCACGCATGTCGCCGAGCGCTACCGCCGCAATGGCCGCGAAATCCGCATCCAAACCCGGGAGCTGCCGCAGTTGATTTTGCGCAGCACGTCGATCGAGCGATTGCTCACCAACTTGATCGACAACGCCTACAAGTACGGCAGCCCTAGCGTCGAACTCTTCACTCGCCGCGAAAGCGGCCGGGTAGTGATCGAAGTGGCTGACCGCGGACCTGGCATTCCGCCCGATCAAGTGGAAAGGCTCAAGAAACCCTTTACCCGGCTCTCGGCGGCGCGGGGCGGCGCCATGGGTTCGGGTTTGGGCCTGGCCATCGTCGAGCGCGTGGCGCGCCTGCACGGCGGCGAATTTGTGCTGTTGCAACGCGAAGGCGGCGGCACGATCGCCCGCGTCAGTCTGCCCGAGATGCCGCTGACGGGCTAAGGCCGCCCGCCTCGAATGGGCTTTGCGCCCGCGCTCGGCCGGGTCTACACTCTTTCAATGGCTGACCTTGCCACTGAGACCAGCAAGAGCACCCTGCCCCCGGAAGTGCTGGCGCTTTCTCCGCTCCCCACGCTCGCTTGTGATCCGCAAGGGTGCGTCCTGCGCGCCAACGCCGCGCTGGGCTTGGCGCTCGGGCGCCCGCTGGCCGAGCTCCCCGGACGGCGGTTCGCAGACTATTTGACTGACGACAGCCAGGAGGCGTGGCACGAGCTGCTCAAGAATGGCGCCAGCAACCTTCACCTGGGCCTCAAGCGAGAGCCCGGCTTGACCTTGCGCTTTCGCGCCACGGCGCGGCGAGTGAGCCTGCTGGACGGCATCGAGGTCGTTCTCGTCGGCCTGGTCGAGCCCTTGGCCGAGGGCGAGGTGCAACGGTCTTTGCTGGAGCTGCAGGGCATCTTCGACAACGCCCTGGTAGGCATCGCCTTCATCAAAGATCGCTTGATCCAACGCTGCAATCGCAAGGCCGAAGAGTTGTTCGGCTTCGCGCCGGGCGAAATGCAGGGCAGAAGCACGCGCGAGTGGTACGGCAGCGAAGAAGAATGGCTGGAAGCGGGGCGCCGCGCCTACACCTCCATCGCGACCGACGGGAATTTCGAGCACGTCTTCCATTTCCTGCGCCGCGATGGCCGGCGCTTCTGGTGCCGCACCATAGGGCGGCCACTGGACCCAGCGCAACCGATCCACGGCACGATTTGGCTTTATGAAGACATCACGGCCCGCAAACAGACGGAGGAAGTGCTAGCCCGCACCCTCGCGCTGCAGCAAGCAATACTCGACGGCGCCCACCTGGCCATCATCTCCACTGACACCGCCGGTCTGATTCAGACCTTCAACCGCGGCGCTGAGCGCATGCTGGGCTATGTCGCCAACGAATTGGTCAGTCGCGCGACCCCCGCCCTGTTTCACGATGCCGCGGAGATCGCCGAGCGCGCTGACGAACTGTCGCGTGAATCGGGCAAGCCGGTGCAGCCCGGGTTTGAAGTGTTTATCGCCCGCGCCCGCGCCGGGCGCCCGGAGGAGCGCGAGTGGACCATGATCACGCGGCAAGGCCGGCGCCTTCCGGTGCGCCTGACGATGAGCGCGCTGTATGATGTGCAGGGTCTCATCACCGGCTACTTGGGCATTTCCGCTGACATCACCGAAGCCCGCAAGACGCAGCAGATGTTGCTGCAAGCTCGGGATGAATTGGAACAGCGCGTCCACTCCCGCACCATCGAACTGGTGCTGGCCAACAGCATGCTGCAGTCGGAAATCCGCGAACGCAAACAAATCGAGGATCGCATGCGCCACATGGCGCATCACGATGCGCTCACCGATTTGCCCAACCGCACCCTCTTGCACGATCGGCTGTCGCAAAGCCTGGCGCTCGCCGAGCGGCACGGTCATCGGGTGGCGGTCTTGTTCGTCGATCTCGATCGTTTCAAAACCATCAACGACAACCTGGGCCATGCCACCGGCGATCGGTTGATCGTCGATGTCGCTTCTCGGCTTCGCGCCGCGGTTCGAGCCGAGGATACGGTCGCTCGGCTGGGGGGGGACGAGTTCGTGGTGGTCATGCCCAAAGTCGGCGATGTCGGCGAAGCCCGCACCGTATCCGACAAGCTGATGCATGCCCTGGAGCCCCCGTTCCTGGTCGAAGGGCATGAACTGCACGTCGCGGCATCGCTGGGCGTTTGCCTCTTCCCGGAAGACGGTCGGGATGTGGAAACCTTGATGCGCAACGCCGATACCGCGATGTATCAGGCCAAAGCGGGCGGGCGCAATCGGGTGCAGTTTTTCGCCCAGAACATGAACGTCGCCGCGGAACATTTCTTTCGCATCGAAAACAGCCTGCGGCGCGCCATCGAGCGCGATGAACTCGAACTGTGGTATCAGCCGATTTTCGACATTGCCCGCGAAAGACCGGTCTGCCTTGAGGCTTTGCTGCGCTGGCATCACCCCGAACTCGGCCTTCTGGGTCCGGACCGGTTCATCACCGTCGCCGAGGAGAGCAACCTCATCCTGCCGATCGGCGACTGGGTCGTGCACGAGGCTTGCCAGCAAAGCCGGCGCTGGCGGGACGCCGGTCTGCCGCAAATTCCGCTGGCGATCAACATCTCGGCGCGCCAGTTCCACCAGAGCAATTTGCTCGCCACAGTCAGTTACGCGCTGGAAGACGCCCGGCTGCAGGGAGATGCGCTGGAAATCGAAATCACCGAGAGCACCCTGATGCAAGACCGCGATCGCGACCTGCACACCCTCAAAGCCTTGGATGAACGAGGCATTGCGCTGGTGGTCGACGATTTCGGCGTGGGCTACTCGAGTCTGTCCTACTTGAAGCGTTTCCCGGTGAAGAAGCTCAAGATCGACCAGCAATTCATCCGCGACATTCAGACCGATCCGGATGATGCGGCGATCGTGCGCGCCATCCTCGCACTCGCGAAGGCGCTGAAACTACGCGCCGTGGGAGAAGGCGTTGCCAGTCCGGAGCAGCTCGAATTCCTGCGCGCCGAGGGCTGCGACGAAGCGCAGGGATACTACTTCGCCCCGGCCCTCAGGCCGGTAGAAGTTCCGGCCTACCTCCAGGCCCACAGGGGCTCAGCGTAGCCGCTCGTGCGCGCGGCTAGCGAGAAAAAATTTCAACGTCCAGGGTGCCCAGACCCTCGACTCCGCCCCGGAGGCGATCGCCGGGCACCACCGGTCCTACCCCGGAAGGCGTGCCGGTAAAGATCAGATCTCCGGGCAGCAAGCGATAATATCGGGACAAAAAGGCGATCACATTGGGCAGGTCCCAGATCATGTCTTCCAATTTGCCTGCCTGGCGGCGAGTGCCGTTGACCTCCAGCCAAATGTCGCCGCGGGAGACCAAACCAACCGTCTGCGCGGGATGAATGGCGCTCACCGGCGCTGCCTGGGCAAAAGACTTGCCCAGGTCCCAGGGTTGACGGGCTTCCTTCGCCGCGTTCTGCAGGTCGCGCCGGGTAAAATCAATGCCGACGGCGTAACCATAAATGCAACTCAGGGCCTCCTCGGTCGTGAGGTTCTCGCCCTCGCCGCCGATCGCCACCACCAGCTCGATCTCGTGGTGCAGATTTTTGGTGCCCAGCGGGTAACGCACGGCACCGCCGCCCGGCACGATGGCATCGGCCGCTTTGGTGAAGAAACAAGGCGGTTCTTTGGCCGCATCACCGCCCATTTCCTTCACGTGCTCGGCGTAGTTGCGTCCGACGCAGAAGATGTGCCGCACCGGGAACAGTTCGTCCCTGCCCGCGATCGGCAAAGCGGGCGGAGTCCAAAGAGGAAAAGCATAAAGACTCATGGCAATCTCCAAGTGAGCATCGTTCACGCCGCGTCGGGCTGGCGCTCCGGGGCCGCGGCGGCAAACGCCGGCAGGGCGAGACACGCGGCCTCGATGCGGCCGAGCGTGGGATAGGGTTCCAGGTCGAAAGCATAACGCCGGGCATTGGCCAACTGGGGCACCAGGCAAACGTCGGCCAATCCTGGCATCGCTCCGTGGCAAAAAACGCCGGTGGCCCCTTCAGTGGATAGCCGCTTTTCCAGCGCATCCAAGCCCAAGCCAAGCCAATGGTGGTACCACTTGGTCCTGGCCTTTTCGTCCGCCCCGAAATGCTGGCCCAGATACTGCAGCACGCGCAGATTGTTCAGCGGATGGATTTCGCAGGCGACGGCGAGCGCCAAGGAGCGCACCCGCGCCCGGGCCGTGGCGCCGCGAGGCAAAAGCGGCGGCTGGGGGAAGCGCTCATCGAGGTATTCGATGATGGCGAGCGATTGGGTCAGCAGATCGTCGCCGTCCACCAGCGCCGGCACCAGGCCTTCTGGATTGAGCGCTCGATAGGCCTTGCTGTGCTGCTCCCCGCCGCCACGCGTGAGGTGTATCGGCAGGGTGTCATAAGCCAAGCCCTTCAGGCCCAGCGCAATCCGCACCCGATAGGCTGCGGAACTGCGCCAGTAGCTGTAGAGCTTCACGCGGCTCAAAAAGCGGCAATACCGGTCTGTGCCCGCCCCAGGATGAGGGCGTGAATGTCGTGCGTGCCCTCGTAGGTGTTGACCGTTTCCAAATTCACCAGATGGCGAATGACGTGAAATTCGTCGGCAATACCGTTGCCTCCGTGCATGTCCCGCGCCGTGCGCGCGATGTCGAGCGACTTGCCGCAGCAGTTGCGCTTCATCATCGACACCACTTCGGGGGCCAGTTGGCCCTCGTCTTTCATGCGGCCCATGCGCAGGCAGGACTGCAGCGCAATGGTGATCTCGGTTTGCATGTCCGCAAGCTTCTTCTGGATCAACTGATTGGCGGCCAGGGGCTTGCCGAATTGCTTGCGATCGAGGGTGTACTGCCGCGCCGCGTGCCAACAGAACTCGGCCGCACCGAGCACGCCCCAGGCGATGCCGTAGCGCGCGTTGTTGAGGCAGCCGAAGGGTCCTTTGAGGCCTTCCACCTTGGGCAGCAGGTTTTCTTGAGGAACAAAAACCTCGTCCATGACGATTTCGCCCGTCACCGAGGCGCGCAGGCTGAACTTGCCTTCGATTTTGGGGGCTGACAGGCCTTTCATCCCCTTCTCGAGAATGAAGCCTCGAATGACGTTGTCGTCACATTTCGCCCAGACCACAAAAACGTCGGCGATGGGCGAGTTGGTAATCCACATTTTTGAGCCCGAAAGCTTGTAGCCTCCGGGAGCGCTACGAGCTCTCGTTTCCATGCTCCCCGGGTCGGAGCCGTGGTTGGGCTCGGTAAGGCCAAAGCAGCCGATCAATTCGCCGGTGGCCAGCTTGGGCAGGTACTTTTCGCGCTGCGCCTCGGTCCCATAGGCATAGATGGGATGCATCACCAGAGAGGACTGCACGCTCATCATCGAGCGGTAGCCGGAATCGACCCTTTCGACTTCGCGAGCCACCAGCCCGTAGGACACGTAATTCATGCCGGCGCAGCCATAACCGTCGATGGTCATGCCCAGCAAGCCCAATTCACCCATTTCGCGAAAAATCGCAGGATCGGTGTGCTCGTTGCGGAAGGCCTCGCGCACGCGCGGCAGGAGACGCTCTTGCGCATAGGCGTGCGCCGTGTCGCGCACCATGCGCTCCTCGTCGGTCAACTGCGAGTCGAAGAGCAGCGGATCTTCCCAAACGAAGCGTACTTTTTCAGCCATTTCAATTCCTCTCCCGGCGTCTCCACTGGAGCGACGGCTCAATGATTTGCAACCTCCCCCGAAAGCCGATCCGGCGGCAACGGGAACGAAAAGAAATAGTCGCCCAGGGCAAGCCCGCTGGCAACTCCCGAGCCAGCTCCAAATGATTCAGATCAAAGCGGAGCGAGGCCTGCAGACCACCCCCATGACTTTTTTCCTAGGCCTTTTTTCCTATGTCTTTCGGCGGATTTATTCCATTGCCTCAACAAATTAGGATGTCGGCAAAGATTTGCGTGACACAGAACGTGGAGGTTGCCATGTCAAGTTTGTATCATAACTGCCGGCTTTTGAAAACCCAAAAAGGCTTCACCCAAACGGGCGTCACTTTGCTGGAATTGCTCGCGACCATAGCCGTCTTGGTGATCCTGGCCGGAGTGGGTCTCCCGGAGATGAGCCGCTTTCTCCATCGCCAGCGCATCGCCAGCGCTCACTCCGAACTGCAGGCCGCCCTCGCCTATGCCCGCGGCGAAGCGGTGCGCCGCATGGCGCAGGTAAGTTTGTGCCGCCGCGCCGCGGGCAAGGGAGAGCCCCGCTGCGCCGACGGAGGCCGCGACTGGAGCGAGGGCTGGATCGTCTTCGTCGATCGCAGCGCCCAGACGCGCAGTCGCGACCCCGTAATGGGGGAAATCCTCCAGGTTCACCGCGGCTTCGCCAAAGATGCGACCCTGACCTTCACGGCGCCGCGGGGCACCAGCCTCACCTACGACGGCGAAGGCTGGCCAGATCGCAACTTCGTCGGCGGCTCCTTCCGTTTCTGCTCCAAAGCCGACCCCAGCCTAGGCAAACGTCTGGTCGCCAGCCGGCTCGGTCGCCTGCGCAGCGAACCGCTCAACTGCCGCGGCTGACCGCCCGCCCTCGCGCCCCAAAACGGCTGCGCCGCTGATTCCGCCCCCCTCGCCGTCCGTCAGAGCCTGCTTGCCCCCAGCCGGGGCATAGCCTAAGGTTCGGCTGACATCAGCGGAAGTGGGGAACCACGGGGCGTATCATGACAACGACATTGCAGGCAGCCTCACGAAGGACAAAGGCATCGCGCGGCTTCACGGTCATCGAAATGATGGTCACCGTGGTCATCCTGGCATTGTTGGCGGGCCTGGCAGTGCCAGGAATGCAAGAACTGTTGCGGCGCGGCAGCCTGAGTTCAGCCGCTGGCGAGTTACATGCCGCCGTCGCCAAGGCCCGCCAAGAAGCGATTCGGCGAGGCACCTTCGTCAGCGTAACCCCCTTGGACGGCGTCGATTGGAGCTCTGGCTATCAGATCTTCGTCAACCCCCTGAACAAGACGGTGTTCGGTGCCGGCGAAGTGGTCGGTGCTGGCACCTCGATCGTCACTTCGGAAGTTCTCACCAAGCGCGACGCAACGGGCTGGGGTTTTGTCACCTGGCCCAGCGTGACTTCGGACGGTAAGACGCCGCGCCCCTACTTCACCTTCGACGACACCGGACGCCCCCGCAATTCCGACGGCAGCAACATGAAGCCATCCGACCCCAGCCGAGTGCGCGTATGCATCAGCGGCGGCGCCTGTCGTGAGTTATTGGTCGACCATTTGGGTCGGGTGCAAATTTTGCGCAATTAGTGGAAATGAAAATGAATCGATCTACTGCACAATTTACGTCCACAAAGGCACGAAACCGCGGCTTCAGCATGATCGAAGCGCTGGTTTCCATCGTGGTTCTTTCCATAGGCTTGCTGGGCGTGGCCGCACTGCAGGGCGTGGGTTTGCGCGCCAGCAGTAGCGCGGTTTATCGGAGCCAGGCCGCCTGGTTCGCGGCGCAAATGATCGAAGAAGCTCGCACCAATCGGGCCGGGGTGATTGCCGGCAATGCCGGGCTGATCGGCAGTATTGCCGCCCAGACCTGCGTCACGCCGGCAACCGCGCTTCCTATAGAGAACTGGCGCATTCGCATTGCCTGTGCCCTGCCTGCCGGAGCCGGTGGAGTGACCTACAACACCTTTACTCAAAGGCTGCTGGTGACTGTGCAGTGGAACGACCAGCGGGGCATCGACAATGCCGCAAGCGGTGGTGGCAGCACCGCTGAATTTACCATAGAGACCGTTCTTTGACTGGAACTGCGGTGTACGGAGCTATTCGAATGAAGACCACAACTCGCAATCTTCGTCATTTAATGCAAAAGGGCGCCGAGCGCTGCCGCGGTTTCACCATGGTGGAGTTGCTGGTCGGCGTCGCCATCGGTTTGTTCTTGGTCGGCGTCGCCGCCACGGTGTTCGTTGCCTCGCGGCATTCCTTCCAGGTGCAAGACAATGTCGCCCACATGCAGGAAAGCGCCCGCGCCGTGGTCGAGGACATCACCCGCGAAATTCGCAAAGCCGGCAGTTTTGGCTGCTACCGAATTAAAGATTCCAGCGTGCCCGGTTCCCCCAATGCAGTGCCCTTCATGCTTACGGCAACCATGCCAGCTGGAGGCGGCGGCAACTTTCCCTTGCGCCCGATTACACCGCAGTCCCCGGTACAGGGCCAAGACGTAACCGTCGGTCCCAACCCGCTGGTTTTGCCCGGGGGTAGCGGCGTTACGCCTGCGCTTAACACGGACTATGTTTCGGTCATGTATGGCCAGCCTGTCGCCACGCTGGATCTCGGCGGCATGCAGCAGATGACCAACTTCCAGCAGCCCTACACCTTGAATCGTAACATCAACGTTTCATCTGGCCAGCCCATGGCCGTGGCAGACTGCAATTCCATGACCATCTTTCGCGTGGACAACGCCGGGGATACGAATACCTTAATGCACTTCATCGGCGGCGGAAACAACCTCATGCCCGCCGATGTGCCGACCATGGACCCGCTGATGTCCGGCAATGTCTACAAATCCGGATCGATCGTGATGTGGCTGGAAATGCCCACCTTTTTTGTCGGCACCGATGGTAGCGGCACCACCAGTCTTTATCGATGGGATTCTTCCAATGGCGGGGGTATCCAGCCCATGATCCCCAACGTCGAGCAGATGCGTGTGGTCTTCGGCGTGGATGCGGGAGCGGCCCCCGGTCACCTCAACGCCGCGACGGCTTGGATGTCCGGCGCCCAGGTGTCGAGCCTCAGCCTGTGGGGCAATGTGGTCAGCGTCACCGTTCATCTCGTCCTGCGTAGCGATGAATCGGGCGGCGCCGGCACGGCGCACAAAAATTTCGCCTGGGATAGCGCGCGCATGGTGTTCGTCGAAAACACGCTCGCCTCGGACCAGTACCTCAGGCAGGTTTACGTTATCAACGCGGCATTGCGCACTCGCGTGCCCATCATGAACTGACCCGGAGATTGGATTGTGAGAACACTGAGAACACACAATTTCAAACATCGGCGCCAAGAAGGCATCGCCCTGGCGCTCGTGCTGGTGTTGCTCGTGGTCACCACCATGATCGGCACTACCGCCTTACGCACCTCCCGCATTCAGGAACAGTTGGCAGGCGCCACCTACGACCGAACGATCGCCCGAGCGGCGGGAGATGCCGCGATGGTGGATGCCCATCGCTACGTCTATGCCCCGGATTTTGAGCCGATTACCGTGCTTGAGGCGCCAATCTTCTCCGCCAACGACGGCTGGACCATAGACACTTGGCGAAGGATGAATTTTGATTGGCTGGCCGGCGCAGTAAAAAAACTCGGCGACGGCAAGACCGAAGGCGCCAAACTCAGGAATGTTCTGGGCAATCCAACCTACACGGTAGAGATGCTTCCCACAGAGACCGTTCAGACGGGAAGAAAAGAGGATGCGCTGCGCCTGACTGTGCGTGCCACCGGGGGGCGAGTGAGCACCGAGCATTACAGCATGGCGATCGTGCTGCTTCCCAGCAAATGAAGCAAAGCTTAGCGGCGAGTTTTCTCTGCCTTCATACCGATTCCAATTCCCTGATCGAGGTCGCATCATGACCCTATACGCGAAGCTGTCTCTGCCAACCACGACGCTTGTCGCGCTGCTCGGCCTACCAGCGTTGTTTGCTTCCCACCTGGCTCAGTCCGCCACCGCGTGGCCCAGTCTTCCATCGACCCCGATTGCCGTGATGGCACAAGCCGACCCCAATATCCTGCTCACCCTGGATGACTCCGGCAGTATGACCTGGGCCTTCGTGCCCGATAATCCGACGGTGACGATCGATGGCACGACCTACAACAACACCTGCCCCTCAAATTGGGGGGTCGGTACGGGCGGGGCAGACTGGAATAGTTTTACTTGCAAACGCGTGCTGGCAGCCGGTTTCAACCCGCTGGCCTACAACCCGTTTGTCGTCTATGACCCGCCCTATAACCCGAATCTAACCGGCGCCAAACTCAGTTCAACCTTCACCAACGCACCGATCAATGGGTTCAATCCGGGGGGAGTCAAGGTCAATCTCTCGACCAACTACCAACCGATGATGACCTACAGCCCAGCCTACAATTCGATCACCCCCGCATCCAACCGGCTGGCCTACCTGCGCTTCTCACCTGTCGAAACCGCCTATTACTACGCTTTTTTCGGCGATCTTGGTCCCAGCAACACCGTTCCGGCCCCCGGGACAGACCCAGACACCTTCGTGCGCAATACGGTTGCCCCAAACGCGACGTGCGCGGGAGTCGACGTTGCAGTGCAGCGCTTCCGCGACGAATGTTATGTCAAGGTTGCGGTAAGTTCGGCGCATCAGCAGAATTTTGCAAACTGGTATTCCTTTTACCGAAACCGTAATCTGCTGACCGCAAGCGCCGCCAATATCGCGTTTTATGATCTCAATCCGGATTACCGCCTGAGCTTCCAGTCGCTATCCACCTCCTGGTGCGGCAGCGGTTTCAATCGGACCGACTGCAAAGGTTGGGACTCGGTCAATCGCCAGAACTACCTCCGACCGCTGTCAAACACTACCCATCGCTCGGCTTTCTATAACTGGATGTCGCGCCTGCCGGCCAGTGGTTCCACGCCGCTGCGCACCGCGCTGCAGCGAGCGGGCGAATTTTATAAGTCGACCGGCGTCAACAGTCCGCGCGCTTTCGATCCCGGAACTTCCGAGAACCCCATCAGCACCTGCCGAGCCAATTTCAGCGTGCTGATGACGGACGGTATTTGGAATACGGGGTCCGAATCGGGCTTCATATCGCGCGGCAACGCCGATGGCTCGGGCATGACCTTCCCTGATGGCACGGATTACAAGCCCGCCCCACCCTACCAGGATGCCAACTCCAATAGCCTTGCTGACCTCGCGTTCTATTATTGGGCTACCGACTTGCAGCCTACGGTTGCCAACGACATGATTCCCTGGTACGTGCCTAGTTCGACCGACTATTGGGACGCCAAGAACGATCCTGCGACCTGGCAGCATATGGTGACTTTCACCATCGGCCTGGGCCTCGGCGGGTCATTAAACGGGCTAACGGCAGGCGATGGCAGCGGTTATTTGCCGAACTGGGGAACCAATATGTGGGATGGCGACTACCCCCTTTTAAAGGCCGGCCCCACCATGGGCGGCAAAGCGTGGCCACTGACGGGCTCTGATCGCCAAGGCAACGTGGCCGACCTCTGGCATGCCGCGGTCAATAGTCGTGGTATGTTCTTCAACGCCGATAGCCCGCAATCGATACAGCGAGCATTCAAGACGATTCTCAATCGCGTGAAGAACACCGAGACCTCGCTCGGGCAAATCGGGTCGAGTACGACCCGAGTCAGTAGCGATACCGTAAGCGTCGATTCCAAATTTGTCCCTAAAGAGTGGTACTCGACGCTTACCGCGTATAAGGTGAACGAAGACGGAACTCGAAGCAGCGCCATCTGGACAAGCGATACAACCTTTACCAACGAAACTGGCCGAAATATTTTCACTTACGTGAATGGCTCGGGAACGGCGTTTGATTCTTCCTTCTTCTCCCTCTATGGCAGTTCTAAACTCGGCACCTCAGACGTCAAGGTATTCGATTGGCTGCGCGGTCAACGCACTTACGAAGAGACCGTGAGCGGCTCTATCACCTTGCGCAAGAGGACACAACTGCTCGGTGATATCGTGGGCTCGGATGTCTTGGTTTCCGGCCGGGACGACGATGGTTATCGATTCATAGGCAACGCCGGAGCTACCGATTACACCGCCGCCCGGGACAGCTACGCCGCTTACGTTTCGTCCAAGAAGCCAGTGGTTTTTGCCGCCGCCAACGATGGCATGTTGCACGCCTTCGATGGCCTCACCGGCCGAGAGATCTTTGCCTACATACCCTCAGCCGTCTTGCTCCGCTTGCGCAATCTTGCGCAGGACGATTACGTACACGAATACTTCGTCGATGGCACGCTGACTTTGCGAGACTTTTACGTCGGCAGCTCTTGGAAAACCATACTGGTTGGTGCTTTGGGTGGTGGCGGGCGGGGTTGGTTCGGCCTGGATGTGACCAGCGTGGTGACGGGCGGCGGTTTTTCGGCCAGCAATGTCTTTTTTGACCTCAAATTCGACAGTGGCGACCCCAATCTGAAAGAGTTGGGTTTTTCCCTGACCACACCGGTAGTCGGACGGACCATCACCGGCGAATGGATCGTGCTCATGGCCAATGGCTATGGTGACAATACCGCACCCTATACCGGCAATTCCTGCAAGGCCCAATTGCTGATCTATAGCCTCAACAGCCGCTCCTTGAGCAGGCTCGACACCGGCGTCGGCGCATGCGCCGTGGGCCAGTACAACGGACTTTCCAGCCCCGCGGGGTTGGAGTTCGCGCCAGGGTCGATCGTCGGCGCTTACGCCGGCGATTACCAAGGCAACCTCTGGAGATTCATGCTCGATCCGACAACGGGTCTCTGGAAAGCACCAGAGTTGTTCTTCGTTGCCAAGGATCCCGGCTCCAAGCGCCAGCCCATCACCGCCGCCCCGACGCTGCGCAAACACCCCGGCGGCGGCGTCATGGTCGTTGTTGGTACGGGGAAGTTCTTCGAAAGCAATGACCGCAGTGAGAAGAGTCTGCAAACCATCTATGGCCTTCGCGACATCGGGCAGGCGATCAGCGGACGCAGCATGCTCGTGCAGCAGACTTTTGCCGGAGCAAGCAGCAAAGACATGAATGAGCCCTATCGTATACTCACCAACAACGATGTCGACTGGGTCACTAAACGGGGATGGTATTTCGATATGGACAGCACACTATCCGGTGGCCCGTCTGGGGAGCGGGTCGTTGCTGCCGCCGCCCTCAATTTCGACTTGGCCTTGTTCAACACCTATGCGCCTGGCGCCAATGCGTGTACCGGGGCTGGGGCAGGTTATTTGATGACCTTCAACGCCTTTACCGGCGGCATCGTGCCTAATTTGCCTTTGTTCGACACCAACAACGACGGCAAGATCGATGCGGTCGACCTCCTGGGGGGCAACGCTCAGTCGGGAGTCAAACTGGCCGGTCAGTCGCTCAAATCGCCGACTACCATGCTGGTTACCACGGCAACCAGGGGCGCAGCCGCGCCCGGGGTCGGCGGCTGCGGCGGACTCGGAGCTGCGCCCTGCGCCGCACCAACTCCGCCCTGCGTCATGGGCCTCACCGTGGTTGGTGGCATTTGCCAGGAATTGAAGTGCCCTGCAGGCTACATCCAAGTCAGTTCCGGCGGCTTGCCCCGCTGCATGGTGTCCGAATCCTCGCGTTATCCGCGCTGGATTGAGCTCAACTGAACCTTAGCGGAAACAGGCGAATATTATGAATTCTGATCGCAACTCAAGGGGCATTACCCTGATCGAAATGATGATCGTGGTGGCACTCATAGCCATGCTTGCAGGGATCGCCTATCCCAGCTACACGGCCTACGTGCAGCGCAGCAATCGCGCGGCCGCGCGGGCCGTGCTGGAAACGGCAGCGCAATATATGGAACGGCAGTTCACCATCAATAACAGCTACCCCAGTGTAGCGGCACTCGGCGCCGCCGGATTTACGGTTGCGCCAGCCGGAAGTTCTGGATCGGCGGTGAAGTACAACATCTCCCTCACCGGCGCGTCAGGACCTCTCGCCTTCACGCTCGAGGCAGCGCCGGTCAGTACCAGCATCGATCCGAAGTGCGACCGACTGACTTTGGATAACATCGGTAATCGCAGTTCCTCGGCTGGGAACCCGCGGGATTGCTGGGAGCGCTAATCGACGGAAAAGAGGCTGCACGCGCGGAAGCAATTTACAACTTACCTTCCGCGCCGCGGTCTTGTTCGCCCCGCGAGTTAACGCCTAGCGCTCCGCCAGCAGCCGCTCCAAATACCGCGCGATCAAATCCACTTCGAGGTTGACGGCATCCCCCGCCTTGAGCTGACCGAGCGTGGTCACTGCACAGGTGTGGGGGATGAGGTTGACGGCAAAACGCGATCCATCAACTTCGTTCACGGTGAGGCTCACGCCGTTGACCGTGATCGACCCTTTGCTGGCGATGAACTTGGCCAAATGCTGCGGCGCTTCGATTTTGAGCCGCCAGCTCTCGGCCAAGGGGTGAAATTCCAGCACCCGCCCGACGCCATCGACATGGCCGCTCACCAAATGCCCGCCGAGGCGATCGCCAAAACGCAGCGCCTTTTCCAAGTTTACTTCGCCCTGACGGTCCAGGCCCGTGGTGCAACGCAAGGTTTCCGCGGAAAGCTCATAGCTCAGTACTGAGCCCGCTTTGGCAACCACGGTGAGGCAGACGCCGTTATGCGCGACGCTGTCGCCGATGGCGAGGTCGTCGATGCGCCAGCCGCCAACATCGACGTCTATGCGCATTCCATCTTGCAAGGGCTTGACCTCAGTGATCGTTCCAAGCGCTTCGATGATCCCGGTGAACACCCTCTGCTCCTTATTGGTCGTTCAGCACCGCCTGGGCCGACGGCAGACGCGCCAGAATTCGCCAATCGCTGCCGAAAGCCTGGATATCGTATACCGCCAGCGGAATTCGGTCCGACAAAGCCCTGAGGCTGGGCAGATGAAACATGCCTTTTGCGTCGTCTCCCAATAGGCAGGGCGCGAAATAGAGCACCAGTTCATCCGCCAGGGCCTGGTCGAGCAACGCCCCGGTAAGGCCGGCGCCGGCTTCAAGGTGGACCTCGTTGATCTCGCGCCGGCCGAGTTCTTGCAGCAAGGCAGCGAGATCGACCTTGCCGCGCGCATCCGGCAAGGCCAAGGTTTCTACTCCCGCCGGCAATCCGGCGGAAAAGTGGCCGCTGTGCACCAATAAGGCTCCGGGTGCAGCAAACACCTTGGCCGATGCCGGCGCCTGCGCATGGGCGTCAACGACGATGCGCAAAGGCTGGCGCGTGGTGGGAACGTCCCGCACATTGAGCTGCGGATCGTCATGAGCCACGGTGCCGCCTGCGGTGAGGATGGCGCAGGCGCGAGCCCGCCAGGCGTGCCCGTCGCGCCGGGCTTCTGCACCGGTAATCCACTGGCTTTGCCCATCCGGCGCGGCGATACGCCCGTCGAGGCTGGCAGCCATTTTGGCCCGCAGCCAGGGACGGCCCCGCGTCATCCGGCTGACGAAACCCGGATTGAGCGCCCGGGCGTCGGCCCGCAAAAGCCCGCAATCGACGCGTATGCCCGCGGCACGCAAGCGCGCGATTCCGCCGCCGGCAACCCGTGGATTGGGGTCCTCCATGGCACAAACCACGCGCTCGACCCCCGCGCCGATCAAAGCCTCGGTGCAAGGCGGTGTGCGACCGAAATGGCAACACGGTTCCAGGGTCAGATAGGCGGTCGCTCCTCGGGCCAGTTCCCGAGCCGCAGCAAGCGCCATCACTTCGGCATGCGCTTCGCCGGCGCGCTCGTGCCAGCCCTCGCCCACCACCCTTCCCTCGCGCACCACAACGCAGCCCACGCGGGGATTTGGCGTGGTGGTATAAAGGCCTTTGGCCGCGAGTTCGAGCGCGCGGCGAAGATAGGCCGCATCGCGCTCGGAGAAAGGCGTCTCAGGCATCTCGTTTCTTGGCGGTTTTTTTGGGCGCGGGCTCCACTTCGCGCAGGGCGTCGCGGAAATCGTCCACATCTTTGAAGCTGCGATAGACCGAAGCAAAACGGATGTAGGCTACTTTGTCGAGACGGTAGAGCTCTTGCATCACCATTTCGCCCAACTGCCGCGAAGGAATTTCTCGTTCGCCCAGGGCCAGCACCTGCTGGGTAATGCGGTCTATCGCTTGATCGACGAACCCCGTGGGCACCGGCCGCTTGTGCAAGGCGCGCTGAAAGCCCACCCGCAAGCGTTCGATATCGAAATCGGCGCGGCGGCCGTCTTGCTTCACCACCTGCGGCAGGCGCAGCTCAGCCTTCTCATAGGTGGTAAAGCGCTTCTGGCAGGCTGCGCAACGGCGCCGGCGGCGAATGCTATCGCCCGATTCGCTGACCCGGGAGTCGATCACCTGGGTGTCGGCGGCACCACAAAAAGGGCATTTCATGCCTTGCTCCCGGTTTCACCCAAAGGCGCCGGATCCTAGCCGTAGACCGGAAAACGCTGGCACATCGCCTTCACCTCGCCCGCGACACGGCTCAGCTTGGCCTCGTCCTGCGGCGCTTCGAGCACATCGGCGATGAGGTTGGCGAGCTTTTCGGCTTCCAATTCGCCAAAACCTCGCGTGGTCATGGCCGGGCTGCCGATGCGTATGCCGGAGGTCACCATCGGCTTCTCGGGGTCGTTGGGGATGGCGTTCTTGTTCACCGTGATATGCGCCTTGCCCAGAACCGACTCGGCATCCTTGCCGGTAATTTTCTTGGCGCGCAGGTCGACCAGGAACACGTGGCTGTCGGTGCCGCCGGAGACGATGCGCAAGCCCCGCTCTTTCAACACCTGCGCCATAACCCGCGCATTGGCCAGCACTTGTTCCTGGTAGCGGCGAAAGTCGCCGCTCATGGCCTCTTTGAGGGCGACCGCCTTGGCCGCGATCACGTGCATCAATGGCCCGCCCTGCAAACTCGGGAAAATCGCTGAATTGAGAATCTTCTCGTGTTCGGCATTGGCGAGGATCATGCCGCCCCGCGGGCCGCGCAAGGTCTTATGGGTGGTGGTACTGACAAAATCTGCCACGCCCACCGGACTTGGGTAAACACCCGCGGCGATCAGCCCGGCGTAGTGGGCCATGTCCACGAAAAGGTAGGCCCCGACCGCGTCGGCGATGTGCCGAAAGCGCTTCCAGTCGATCACCCGCGAATACGCGGAAGCGCCGGCAACGATCATGCGGGGCTTGTGCTCGTGCGCCAAACGCTCCACTTCGTGGTAGTCGATTTCTTCGGTGTCCGGATGCAGACCGTAGGTGACGGCGTGGAAAAGTTTCCCGGAGATGTTGACCGATGCGCCGTGAGTCAGATGCCCGCCGTGCGCCAGCGACATGCCCAGAATGGTATCGCCCGGTTTCAGTACCGAGAAATACACTGCCTGATTGGCCTGGGACCCCGAATGCGGCTGCACGTTGGCGTAAGCGGCACCGAAGAGCTTCTTGGCCCGCTCGATGGCCAGCCACTCAGCGGTATCGACATACTCGCAGCCGCCGTAATAGCGTTTTCCCGGGTAACCCTCGGCATATTTGTTGGTGAGCACGGAGCCTTGCGCTTCGAGCACGGCATAACTGACGTAATTTTCCGAAGCAATCAGTTCGACGTGATCTTCCTGGCGCCGTAGTTCACCCTGCATGGCGGTCCAGAGATCGGGGTCGACGTGGGCAATGGTATCGTTGCGGCGAAACATGGGGGAGATTCCTTCAGCGAGCAAACGGAAAACGCGGCTTGCCAGGCGCGTCGGCAACTTGGCAAGAATCAAAGCCGGGACCGGGCCAAGGCCAAGCCCCTGCGGACAACTCGTATTTTACACGCTGGCTCGCGGTGTCGACAGTTCGCTCAAGGCGCCGCCGCGCCCGGCCTGGCCCACTCGCGCCACCGGGCCACAAAGGTCTGGCGCTCTTGAAAAATTTCTTCCCATTCCGATGAACGCCCGGTTTGCTCGCGCAAGGCCTCCTCATTGGCCTCTCGCAAAGCCGAGACGAGCTCGCGCGACAGGGGGCGAACCGCAACCTTGGACTTGGCGAGTTTCTCGAGTCGAAGCTGATGATGCTGCACGCTAGCGCCCAGGAGATCGTTGACCAGCGACTTAATCGCAGCGCTCAGCAGAATTTGCAGATCGGGCGGCAAACTCGCCTGTTTGTCTCGATTCACCAAAAACACCACCTCGGCGCCGGGATCCAGCCAGCCAGGGTAGTAGCTGAAGTTGCCCTGGCTCGTATTGATCAGCGCGCTTTCACTGGCACCCGGCCATTCCAAAGCGTCGATGCGCCCGGTCGCCAGCGCTTCGTGCAACTCCGCCGCAGGAGCGCTTGCGGTGCGCAGGCCCAGCTTGCGCAGCCCCGGACTGGCGTCGCCGGGAAGGCGCAATCGCAAAGCGCGCAAGTCTTCCAGGCTTCTGATTTCCCGGCGCGTCCAAAGCCCGCGTTCCACCAAGTGGTTGCCGATGAAATGGCAATACAATCCCTGCAAACCGGTGAGCTCGTTGAGTCTCTTCACGCCGCCGCCGCCCTTGAGCCAAGCCAACTTTTCCGATTCGCTCATGTTGGCGCTGAGAGCGGCAAAAAGAAGCAGCGGCGATTCGCGCCCGCGAGCGAAGTGCGTCGCGGTAAGCCCCATTTCATGAGTGCCCGAGCGCACCATGTCCAACACGCCCTGGGGAGACTTGTGATAGACAGGTTCTTCCACACGCACATCCAGGCGGCCTTGCGAAGCCACCCGAAGATCGTTGGCAAAACGCGTGGCGAGTTCTCCCAATACCGGTGTCTGGACCGACCACGAGCTGGCGATACGCCATCGATACTTACCCTCCGCGGGTGCGTCAGCCGCAGCCGCGCCCCCCGGCCCGACCCAAAGCAAAAACACCAGGCCAAGGCCGCGCAAGCCGCAAGACCCAGCTTTCGACCTGATGGAACGCCACCTCGTAAATCCCCCAAAGCCGTTTCTTCGACTCATTTCTCATCCCGGAAGGCGAAAATTAGAGGCCGTAGTGACCAAGTCAAATCTTAGCAGTTCGCGTGAGGCAGGACTCAAGCCGGCGAGCCGGCCTTGGGGGAAACCCGAACTAGCCAGGCGGTTACAAGCGCCTATAATCGCCCGCGTGGTACCCCAATTTCCCGTCTGAGGAGGATTATTTCGTGGAACGTCGTTCATTTCTGAGCAAATCCGGCGTGGGTCTCGCCGGTATCCTGGCCGCTGGCGTCGCCCCGGCCGTACATGCCCAGGCCGCCATCCGCTGGCGTCTGGCTTCGAGCTTTCCGAAGGCCCTGGACACCATTTTCGGCGCCGCCGAGACCTTCTCCAACAAAGTGAAGGAAATGTCCGGCGGCAAGTTCACCATTTCGGTTCATGCCGGCGGTGAACTGATGCCTCCTTTCGGCGTAGTCGACGGCATTCAGCAAGGCACCGTGGAATGCGCGCACACCGCGCCTTACTACTTCTTTGGCAAGGATCCCACCTTCGCCATGGATTGCGCCATCCCCTTCGGCCTGAACTCCCGCCAGCTCACCGCCTGGATGTATCAAGGCAATGGCATGAAACTGTTCCGCGAGTTCTACAGCGAATACAACATCGTCAACTTCCCCATGGGCAACACCGGGGCGCAGATGGGCGGCTGGTATCGCAAGGAGATCAAGAGCCTGGCCGACATCAAGGGCTTGAAGATGCGCATCGGCGGCTTCGGCGGCAAGGTGCTGGAACGCATCGGCGGCGTGCCGCAGAACATCCCCGGCGGCGAAATTTACCAAGCGCTGGAAAAAGGCACCATCGACGCCACCGAGTGGGTCGGCCCCTATGACGACCAGAAGTTGGGCTTCAACAAAGTCGCCAAGCACTACTACTACCCGGCCTGGTGGGAAGGTGGCCCGCAGTTGTCGCTCTACGTCAACAACAAGGCGCTGGCTGCCCTCTCCCCCGAAAACCGCGCGATCATCGAAAGCGCCGCCGCTTACGCCCACACCGACATGCAGGCGATGTACGACGCCCGTAACCCCAAGGCCTTGAAGGAACTGGTGGCCGCCGGCGTGCAACTGCACCGCTTGCCCAAAGAAGTGATGGACGCCGCCTTCAAGGAAGCCATGGCGCTTTACGGCGAACTTTCGGCCAGCAACCCGAAGTGGAAAAAAGTTTACGACGACTACAGCGCTTTCCGTCGCGACCAGAACCTCTGGTTCCGCTTCGCCGAAGCGGGCTTCGACGACTTCATGCAGTCGCAGAAACTCTGAGTATCCGTCTCATGGTTGGTCCAGCCCCGGCCGCGTGCCGGGGTTTTTTTTGGCGTGTCCCGGCGCCCGCATCGACGCGGGCGCGCGTAGTGCGACACGACGACGGCGGGTACGCCCACTTCGGGCGCAGAGTTGGGCACAGCGCGGACTGTGAATCTCGTGCGGGGTGTCCCACAAAGCGGCCACGGCACCGCCCAAACGCGCAAAAAAAACCCCGGAGGAGAAGTCCGGGGTTTTTGCCGATGCGCGAAGATCACTTCTTCTTTTTCTTGTCTTCTTCGAGCGCCCGTTTGATGGCCGCCATGGGATCATCGTCATCCGCGGCGGCGGGCTTCTCCGCTGCGGGATTGGGCAGCCCGCCCAAGGCTTCCCCACCTTTGGGCGCGTCGGCCTTGGGCGCGTCAGGTTTGGTCGCTCCACCTTTCTTGTCGGGAGTCAACCCAAAGATCTTGTTCTGATCTTCTTCCTTCTTGTTGTAGTCCTCCTCCATCTCGATTTTGACCGCATCGAGATTGGTGGCTGCGGTACCGCTGTCCAGTCCGCTCAACACCAGCTTGGGCCAGACGATGATTGCCGCCACCATGATGACCTGAATGATGATGAAAGCGATGGCCCCTTTGTAGATTTGCGCCGTGGTCACCGCCGGAATGCGCTTCTGGGTCACGCGGTCGGTGTAATCGGTTTTCGCCGCCACGCTCCTCAAATAGAACAGAGCAAAGCCGAAGGGTGGCGTAAGGAAAGAGGTCTGCAAATTGACGGCAATGATCACCCCGAACCAGATCAAGGCATCGGACCCCGGCGGCAGGAGGCTGGGCAGAAGCTTTTCAGCCACCGGGGCCAGCAGTGGCACGACGATGAAGGCGATCTCGAAGAAGTCTATAAACATGCCCAGCACGAAGACCAGGAGGTTCACCACGATCAAAAAGCCGAGGGCACCACCGGGCATTTTGTCAAAGAGGTGTTCCACCCACTTGGCGCCGTCCGCGGCGTTGAAAGTGAAAGAAAACACCGTGGATCCGATGAGAATGAACAGCACGAAACAAGATAGCTTGGTGGTGTTTTCCAGCGCCTGCTTCAAGAGCGATAGGCTAAGCTTGCGCTTGGCCAGCGCCATGATGAAGGCACCCAATGCGCCCATGGCGCCGCCTTCGGTGGGGGTCGCCAGTCCCAAAAAAATGGTGCCCAAAACCAAGAAGATCAGAATGAGCGGGGGAATGAGCACGAAGGTCACCCGCTCTGAAAGCTTGGAAAGCAGATTGAGCTTGAAGGCGCGATTCAAGAGCGATAGCCCCAAGGCGGTGAACGAGGCCACGGTCATGGACATGATGACGATTTCGTCACCGGGCGCGGGGGTATCCCGCCCCGTCCAAGCCTTGAGAATGCCGTCGTGGTACTTGGACCAAACCATCGCGGCAACGGCAGCAACGGTCATCAGCACCAACAACGACCGGTGGCCACTGGAGCCATTGGCTTCCTTGTAGATCCGTGCTTCGGGCGGCAAAGCCGGCACCCAGGACGGCCGCACGATGGCGATGATGATGACAAAAAGCGCGTAGAACACCACTAGCAACAGCCCCGGCAGCAGGCCGCCGGCATACATGTCGCCCACCGAGCGCCCGAGCTGGTCGGCCATGACGATCAGCACCAGCGACGGCGGAATGGCTTGAGCCAGCGTTCCTGAGGCGGTGATCACGCCGGTGGCGACGGTGCGGTTATAGCCATAACGCAGCATGATGGGCAGGGAAATGAGGCCCATGGAAATCACCGCCGCCGCCACCACGCCCGTGGTCGCGGCCAGCAGGGCGCCGACGAAAACCACCGCCAATGCCAGGCCGCCACGCACCGGGCCAAAAACCTGGCCCACGGTTTCGAGCAGGTCCTCGGCCATGCCGCTGCGTTCAAGAATGATGCCCATGAAGGTGAAGAAGGGAATGGCCAGCAGGGTGTCGTTCTGCATGATGCCAAAAATGCGCAGCGGCAACGCCTGAAACAGGTTGCCTGGAAAAAGCCCCACCTCCATGCCGATGAAACCGAAAAACAGCCCCGTGGCAGCCAGCGCGAAGGCCACCGGAAACCCAGTCAGCAGGAAGAACAAAAGGCCGCAAAAAAGTAGCGGCACGAAATTCTGGGCAATGAATTCCATCACCGGACCTCCTCTTTGACCTGCGCGGCGTGTGCTTCGATTTCGCGCTCGATCTCGGATTCGTCAGGCTGGGTGCCGTGCCCGTGGGCGATCACGTCAGGGCCCGCTCCGGTAAGGAAGGCCACGCGCTTGATCAGCTCGGAAAGACCCTGGAGCAGCAACAGCGCCATGCCGGCGGGAATGAGCAGATAGGCCGGCCAGCGAATGAGGCCACCCGCGTTCTGTGACATCTCGCCCGAAGTCCAGGCATTGGCAAACAGGGGCCAGGAGAGTTTGATCAGGATGGCGCACAGAGGCAGCAGGAAGACGACGATGCCCAGGATGTCGATCCAGTTGCGCAGTCTGGCCGAGAGGTGATTGGAAATGAAGTCGATGCGCACATGCGCGTTCTTGAGGAAGGCATAACCCGCGCCGAGTAGGAATACCGCGGAGAACAGGTACCACTGGATTTCCAGGAAGGCGTTCGAGCCGATGCTGAAAGCCTTGCGCATGATGGCGTTGCCGGCGCTGATCAGCACTGCGGCCAGCACCAGCCAAAAGAGCAAACGACCGAGGCGATCGCTGATGAAGTCGATCCCCCGTGAAAAACCAAGTAAGCCGCCCAAAGGATTTCCCCCAATAGTTACGGTCGAGTTTCCGGTGCGCAGAGGTTTCGCTGCGAGCAGCAGGCGCACCGCGAACAAGGTGCGCCATTATTGCGCCGGGGCCAAATACGGCAATCAGGATAAACCCCAACCGCACGCCCGGCAACGCCTTAGGCACGGTTGCATCGCAGCCCCTAGCCCCTAATCAATCTTGTCCACCGCACTGAACGCGGCCCAAACCCACCCCGTCTCTTTTTCGATCAAGCGGGTGAGATGAATGACGAAGCGCTTGGTGCCGGTGATGAGATTGAGATCCAGGCCTTCTTTGTATCGCGTTTCGGGCAACACCAGGCTGCGCTGCCCGGGCAGACGGTTTTCGGGGAAAGCGGGCAGATACAGGCCGTAGAAAGGCCGCTGGGTGCCGTGCATGTCGGGGCTGAAAATGTCGATCACCGGGTCGCGCTCCTGCAGCATCACCCGGATGAGTTTCCTCGCCATCATTTCGAGGCCGTAGTGCGTTTCTTCGGCGCGGCTTCTTTGCACGCGTCTGACCACGCCCAGCGTCCAGCTTAGATCGTTGACGTCCTGCGCCGCGATGAGATCACCCAAGCGGCAAACCGGGCTGCCGGCCGGCGCGCCTAGGCGAAGGCCGGTTTGGCTGGCGTCCAATAGGCGCCACATCACGCTGGGCAGCCGACTTTCCTGGCGCTGCCCGGTGGCAGTGCGTCCGGAAACGTACAGTTGGGTGACTTCTTCGTAACTATGCATCGCGCCGGCCTGGAGGGCGGCGCGATCGGCGCGCGACATCTCCGCGATGGCCCGGCAGACCACCGGCAGGCCCCCAACCACCCGCAAGATCTGCGCGCTATTGCGCCGTTCGGCGCGAGGCACCGGCGCCGGGGGGGCGGGCGAAAACAAGGCCGCCATACGCGCCAGCAAGAAATGTTGCTCCACCGACGAGATGCCACGCGGCGAACCGCTGATCGGCTCTTGCTGCACCAATGCTTCCTGGACGCGGCGATACAGGCGGCTGGTATCGAGCCGCCCGTAACGCTCACCGCCGTGGCCTTTGGCCTGGGCGTCGAAATATCTCAGCCCGCCGAACCCCAAGAGATCGATTTCAAAGGCGCCGGCTCCATCGCCCGGCGGTTCGATCACCAAGCCTCTCGCCCACTCCGCCAATCGCTGCGCAATCCACTCCAGTTGCGGCGGGGTGAAGTTGCCGGTGTTGAGCCGGGCGATGAGCAAAGCCCCCAGGTATTCCTCTTCAACGCTCGCGCCGCGCCGCTCGCCGGGCAGCGGCTGCCGGGTTCGCTGGCGATCGTAGAGCGCGGCGAGCTGGTAGATCTCATGCAACTCCCGCCATTGCGCAGCGCTCCATCCGGCGTAGCGGAACTGCCTCAGCTTGAGGTCTTGGCGCAGAAAATGAACGTGCCGCGAAAGCAGAGCGGGAAACCAATCGGCCCAGGCCGGCCGGTTGATGTTTTCACGCGCCGAACGCAAAACTCTCGCATAAGCCTTAAGAAAAGCCTGACCGAGATCGTAGGCGGCAGTCCACAATCTACCTTCGAGATTGCCGCCCTTTTGGCACTGCTCGATGTACTCTTGGAGCATGGTGTCGGCCAGGGGCTGGAAAGCAAGGTCAAGGTGGAACAGGGCGCCCAGTTCTCGCGGTGTGGGCGCATCGCGCGAGGCGGCGTAGGTCAGCACGACTTTGGTCGCTTCTGCCGCAAGCACGAAACCGTCGCGACGATCCAGCCGGGCAAGCCAGCGATCCGCCGCTCGCACGCTCGAAAGCGGGTGGCCCTTCCCCAGCAGGGTATGCCACAAGCGCCGCAACGGATTCATGGTCCTCTCGTCCTCCCCCGAAGGATTGCGTCAGCTACCGGCCACGGTCATGCTTTCGATCAGAATAGAGCCGCATTGGCGGGAGCCGCGGCGGTCGACGTCTCCGCCCACGGCGACGATGCGCCGAAACATCTCCTGCAGATTCCCCGCGATCGTGACCTCTTCCACGGCATGCTGAATGATGCCGTCCTCGACCCAAAAGCCCACCGCACCGCGAGAATAATCTCCGGTGACGAGATTCACGCCTTGTCCCAGAAGCTCGGTCACGACCAAGCCGCGATCCAGGCGTCGCAACATGGCGGCGAAATCCTCGCCTCCGTGCGCCAGCAGAAGGTTGTGCTGCCCCCCCGCGTTGCCCGTGCTGCGCAGGCCCAGCTTGCGCGCGGAATAGCTGCCCAAAAAATAACCCTGCAAAACCCCGTCGACAACCACTTGGCGCGGATGCGTCGCAACTCCTTCGTCGTCGAAGGGTGCGCTGGCCGGACCGCGCGGCAAGTGGGGTTCCTCGTCGAGCTGGACCAGGGGAGAAAAGACCGGCTGACCCAGGCGATCCACCAGAAAAGAAGCTTTTCGGTACAGGCTGCCGCCACTGGCGGCCGCAACGAAATGTCCGATCAGCGATGTCGCCACCGGGGCCTCAAAAAGAACCGGCACTTGGCGGGTGGCGAGTTTGACTGCATCGAGGCGCCGCAGGGCGCGCTCTCCCGCCATGCGCCCGACCGCCGCGGCGGCTTGCAGATCTTCGGCGGCGCGCGCCGAGGTGTACCAATGGTCGCGCTGCATACCTGCCTCGGTTTCGGCAATGACGGCGCAAGAAATGCCGTGCCGGCTGCTCCGATAGCCGCCGCAGAAACCCGCCGAATTGGCGTAAACAAACTCGGCATGGTGAGTGGAAACGTTGGCGCCCTCGCTATTGTTGATGCGCGGATCGACGCCCAGGGCCGCCGCCTCGCATTCACTCGCCAGGGAAATGGCATCCTCGGCCGGCAGAGCCCAGGGAAAGGAGAGCGCAAGGTCGGGCCAATCGCGCGCCAGTAGCTCGGTTTCGGCCAGGCCGGCGCAAGGGTCGGCGGCCGTGTAGCGGGCAATGGTCAACGCTTTGTCGACGGCGGCGGTCAGCGCCTCGGAACCGAGGTCCGCCGTGCTCACATGCCCCCGCGCCTGTCCGAGATAGACGGTGATGCCCACCCCTTTGTCGCGGTTGTATTCGATGGTTTCGACCTGGCCTAAGCGCACCCCGACGCTTTGGCCCACCGCCTGGGATACTTCGGTTTCGGCGGCCGTGGCGCCGGCGGCCTTGGCGCGTTCCAATACTTCGGTGGCGATGCTGCGCAATTGCTCGGTGTCGAGCGGGAATCCGTCACCGTTTTGGGCCATGGCGGGTCAGAGGGTCTGTGAGCGGGTTATCATAACAGGAAGCATGCAAAGGTACGCGAACTTGAATCACTCCCAGAACCCATCCCCAGACCATATCGCCGAGCCCCCGTCGAAAACGAGTCGCAAGAAAACGATGCATGCCTTGCAGGAACTGGGTGAGGCGCTGGTCGAGCTGCCCCCGGAAAAACTGGCCGAACTGGACCTTCCCGAGCGTTTGTGCGACGCCATCCGCGAGGCTCGGCGCATTACCAGCCACGAGGCGCGGCGCCGACAGTTGCAATACGTGGGCCGATTGATGCGCGAGGTCGACCCTGCGCCCCTGCGCGCACAAATGGAGGCCTGGGCTCAGGCCCCGCGCCGCGAAAAGGCGCTGCTGCATCATCTCGAAAACTGGCGCGACCGGCTCTTGGATGAGCCCCAGGCGCTCGATGAACTCTGCGCCGCGCACCCGGGAATCGAGCGCTCCCACTGGCGTAACCTCATTCGGCGTGCCGGTGAAGAACGGGCCGCCGCCCAGCCGCCCAAGCACTACCGGCTGCTTTTTCAGGAACTCAAATCACTGCTCGACCCACCGCCGCCGACATGAAGCACGAAGAACTCGTCTTGGGATTGGTATCCATCAGCGACCGCGCCAGCCAGGGGATCTACCAGGACCTTGGGCTGCCCGGACTGCAGGAGTGGTTCACCGCGGCGCTCGCCTCCCCCTGGCGCGCCCAAACTCGCCTCATCCCCGATGACCAGGCGAGCATCGAACGCACCCTGATCGAGCTGACCGATGTCGCCGCTTGCCATCTCGTGCTCACCACCGGAGGCACCGGGCCCGCAGCGCGCGACGTCACTCCGGAGGCCACGCTGGCGGTAGCCCACAAGGTGCTACCCGGATTCGGCGAGCAAATGCGCGCGGTGAGTTTGAAGTATGTGCCCACCGCCATTTTGTCCCGCCAAGTGGGTGTGGTCCGCGGCCGCAGCCTGATACTCAACTTGCCGGGGCAACCCAAGGCAATCAAAGAAACGCTCGATGGCATCTTCCCTGCGGTGCCTTACTGCCTGGACCTGATAGGCGGGCCTTACGTCGAAACGCACGCGGCGGTTTGCCCGGTCTTTCGACCAAAATCAGCGCAACGGCCGCGCTGATCGGGCAGCGGGGTCCTGCCGGTAGAAAAAGGCGAACTGCTCGTAGACCATGGGGTATTCGTCCCTGAGCAGCAGCGGATCAACGAAGAACACTTCCGAAAGCACGGCAAAAAACTCGCCCGGATTCTCGCCGGCGTAGGGGTCGATCGCCGTATGCTCGCCCTCGTCGAGCCGGGCACAGAAATCGCGGTAGGCTTCGCTCAAGGCTTCCGCCCAGACCGCGCGCGACATCGTCTGAGGCAGGGGCGGCATGCCGTCCACTTCGCCATTGGCCATGTCGAGCTTGTGCGCGAATTCGTGTATCACCAGGTTCATCCCCGCGGTTTCCCAGTTGGCACTGGCTTCCACGTCAGCCCAGGACAGCAGCACCGGCCCCCCTTCCCAGGCCTCGCCGGCCAAGGCATCGTCGCGCACATGCACCACCCCGGCTTCATCTTCATATTCGTAACCGGGCACGAACTCGTCAGGATAAACGATCACATTCTCCCAGCCCTCGTAGAAGCTGAGATCGAGTTCCAGGACCAGCACACAAGCTTGCAGCGCGATCACGACCCGCATCAGAGGTGTGACCACAAACTCTCTGGCGCCGATGATGGTTTTTCCGTTCAGAAACAGCGTCACCAATTCGCGCAGGCGGACGATTTCCTGAGGCGTGAAATCTTTGAGGAATTCCAGGCGATCGAGCGCTTCCTGCCAAAGATCGTCGGGTAACGCAAACCGCTCCAGCGTGCGCTCCCGCCGCCAGCGCCGGAACCGCTCGAACATCAAGACTCCTCGGCGGGAGGCACGAGCTGGGGTGTCGCGCCGCCCTCGACCGCCAACTCTGCGCGCTCGATCTGCGCAAAACGCCGGCTGATTTTCTCGGAAGTCACGCTGACCTGCTCGGCGTCCTCATGCGCCAGGCGAATGTGCTGGGCAAGCTTCTTCATGCGTTCGTCGAAACGCCCGAACTCTTTGCCGAGCTTGCCCAATTCGTCTTTGATGATGTGAATCTGCTTGCGCGTCTCCACATCGCGCAGGACCGCCCGAGCGGTATTGAGCACCGCCATCAGGGTGGTGGGCGAAACCAGCCAAACCCGGCGCTGCATCGCATAGTCCACCACTTCGCCGTGATGGGCGTGAATTTCGGAAAAAACCGCCTCGGCCGGAAGGAAAAGCACCGCGCCGTCCGAGGTCACGCCCGGCACGATGTATTTTTCGGCGATGGCGTCGATATGCCGCCTGAGGTCCGTTCGAAAAGCGCGCGCTGCCTGGCCTCGCTCAGCCTCGCTCGCGTTTGCTTCGGTAAGCCGGTGGTAGTTCTCCAGCGGGAACTTGGCATCCACCGCCACTTTCCCGGTCGGTTCAGGAAGGTGGAGCAAGCAATCGGCGCGCGCGCCCGTGGGCAGCGTCGCCTGAAAAGCGTATGCGCCGGCGGGGAGGATATTACGCACCAGGGCTTCGAGCTGCACCTCGCCGAAGGCTCCCCGCGAGCGCTTGTCCCCCAATAGCTGCTGCAGGCTCACCACATTGCTGGTCAAACCGTCGATCTTCTTTTGCGCCTCGTCGATGGTCGCCAACCGGGCCATGACGCTGACGAAGGTTTCATTGGTCTTCTTGAAGCCTTCTTCCAGGCGCTCGTTCACCTTGCCCGAAATCTGCTCCAAGCGTGCATCGACGCCGCGAGTCAGGCCCTCGACCCGCTCGGCGAGCTGGGCGCTGATCGCTTTGAGCGTGGTCTGCAGCATTTCCCGCTCGGCACGGGCATGCTCGGTAAGCCGGGTCAGCAGTTGCTCGACCAGTTCTGCGCGCAGCGCTTCCTGACGGGTTTGAAGCCCGTGCGAGAGTTCTGCCAAGCGAGCCGCCGTAAGCTCCCGGCTTTGGACGAGCTGCTCCGCCATGACCCGCTCAAAATTCGCGAGACCTTCGCGGGTGGCCGCGAGCTCGCGTGAAACCGCGAGGTGGAGGCGTTCAGAACTGTCCAGCCCGCCGCGCGCCAGCCTCTCGGTCTGCGCCGCCAGGCCTTGGTGAAAGTCCGCGAGCATGGTTCGATGGCGCTCTTCCAAGCCTTGATCCAAACGGCGCAGCGCCCTCGCCTGGTTTGCCGCAAAACCAAGCAGCACCAGGGTCAGAAGCACAAACCCGGCGAAGATCCAAAACTCCAGACTGGTCAAACCGACCTCCAACTTCCGGCAAAGCCGGAGTTTAGCACCGCCACGGATGGCGCCCTGCGCCGTGCATTTGCGCCCTGCGCTATCCTTCTGGCGTCCTATCCCGCGGCCATTGCCGCCGCGCTCAGCTTGGCATACCTTTCACGGCATCTGCTTCGGAGCAAACCATGGCCGCCTTGATCCGCCATTTGGGCGACGCACTAAACCGCCTCAGCTGGCCCCGCTTTCTGTTATTCGCAGTGTTGATCTTGACCGTGATCGCCTATTCGACGGGGCAAATCACCGCTTCCCGCGAACCGGCCGAACCCGAGCTGCGCACTCAAGTCACCCGCATTTTGGCCGGAGCGAAGCCGAATAGTGACCCGCAGGCCGGGCAAGAGCCCATGGATCAAAAACTGGAAAGGGCCCGCCTCAAAGTGATCGTTGCCGGACGGGAGATCGACCAGGCGAGCCGCAAGCTCGAACAAGCGCTCGAACGCGTCGAGGCGCTGATCGAGAAACGGGCCGGCCTGGCCGAAACCCGGAAGGAAATCTTGCAACAGAACGAGGAGCGCGCGCGTGCCGGTGCCCCGCCGCTGCCCCTGCCCGGCGCCGGCGCGGCCGAGGATTTGGGCCAAGAACTCACGCGGGCGCTCAACAGCACCATTGCCGACGCGGTCGATCAAGAGACCTCCCACTACCGCCTGCAGGTCAACGGCTTGGCGGCAGGCCTCACCGCTTCGCTCTTGCTGACCCTGGCCGTGGCCAAAGCGCTGGGCGGTCGCCGCCGCGTCGCCGAGCGGGCCGCGGAAAATTCGCGCCTCGAAGCGAGTTGCGCCCGGCTCGCGCAAGAGGCGACCGAAGCGCGGCTCGCCATGCTGCAGGCCCAAATCGAACCGCACTTCCTGTTCAACACTTTGGCCAGCGTGGACCACCTCATTCAGACCGAGCCGGCAGCCGCCTCCCGCATGCAGAAGCACCTCATCCAGTACCTCCGAGCGGCCATGCCCCAGATGAGAGAGTTCGGCTCGACGCTGGCACGCGAGGTCGAACTGGCCCGTTCCTATCTCAGTATTTTGCAAATGCGCATGGAAGAACGCTTGTCCTTCGACTTCGATATTCCTCCTGAGCTTGCCGACCTGCCTTTTCCACCGATGATGCTGCCTACGCTGGTGGAAAACGCGATCAAGCACGGGCTCGAACCCAAGCCGGAAGGCGGCCGAGTCGAAATCAAGGCCTGGCGGGAAGGAGCGGAAATCAGGCTCAGCGTGAGCGACAATGGCATCGGTTTCTCAGCCGCACCCGGCAAAGGCGTTGGGCTCGCGAACATCCGCGAACGCCTCGCATTGCAATACGGCGAGCGCGCCCGGCTCGAGGTGGTGGACAACGCGCCGGGAGCCAGGGTCACCCTGGTCTTGCCGATAGAGACCAAAATACAACCGAGTGGCGCGCAGACCTGCTGCTCGCCGGAAGGAGGAGTGCGCGATGGGAATGAAACGGGCGCTGATTGCCGATGACGAACGCCTGATGCGCGAGCAGTTGCGTGCCGCTCTCGCCCGCGTCTGGCCGGAACTGGAGATCATCGCCGAGGCAAAAAACGGTGACGAGGCGCAAGAAATGGTCGAGGAGCAGTGCCCGGACGTCGCTTTTCTCGACATCCGCATGCCGGGTCTGTCGGGCATAGAGGTGGCACGCCGCGTATGCGCCCGCACTCAGGTGGTTTTCGTAACTGCCTACGACGAGTACGCCGTTGCCGCCTTCGACGAAGGCGCCGTAGATTATTTGCTCAAACCGGTCGAAGACGAACGTCTGGCGCGAACCCGGGAACGCTTGGAGGCCCGCGAGACCCAACCGCCGGAAGACATGCAGGCGCTGATCGACCGCCTCGCCGCGAAGCTTGAATCCAAAGGCAAGCGTTTCCTGGAATGGATTCAGGCAACTCGCGGCAATCTCTTGCGCATGATCCCCACGGACGAGATTCTCTTTTTTCGCGCCGAGGACAAATACACCCGCGTGGTCACCACCGACGGGGAAAGCCTGATCCGCAAGCCGATCAAGGAACTGGTCGAAGAGCTAGACCCAGACCGTTTCTGGCAAATTCACCGCGCCATACTGGTCAACACCAAGGCCATTGCCGGCATTAGCCGCGATCTCCAAGGCCGACAGCGGGTGCTGCTAAAAGGACGCGAGGAAAAGTTGGAAGTGAGCCGCAGTTTTGCTCACCTCTTCAAACAAATGTGAATATCCTCAGCCGGCAACGTAGCGGGCGATGGCGGTTGCGCTGGCCGGATCGATTTCGGTGAACTGCAGCCCGGTTTTGAAGCCCTCGCTGCCGCAAATCGACCAGGCGACGCGTGCAACCGCGGAAACGCTTTGCTTGAAGGCATTGACCGGGATGTCGAAACTCACCGCACAGGGCGCGCCGGCGGGCAATTGCCGTTCGAGTATCAGGCACACCCCGCCCGCGGAAACGTCCAAGGTCATCCCGTTCACGGGAGGGTTGTTGCGGGTGATTACCCGCGCTTGGCGCTTGAGCGGTCGGCGCGGAAACTTTCGCTGTTCTTCTGCCATCACCCGATTCGAGAGTCAGTCAACTTGTCAATGATATCGGTTTTTTCTGACCCAGGACATGGTGAACCCAGCGCCGCGCTGTATCAGGCCGATCCTCGCGCGGCTTTGCGCCGCTCATGCTCCTTGAGGTGGCGCTTGCGCACGCGTATGGTTTTGGGCGTAATCTCCACTAATTCGTCATCGGCGATGAATTCGACGGCATATTCCAGCGTCAGGCGAATCGGCGGCGTGAGCAAAATGGCTTCGTCCTTGCCGGCGGCACGAATATTGGTCAGTTGCTTGGTCTTCACCGGATTGACCACCAGATCGTTGTCGCGGGAGTGAATGCCGATCACCATGCCCTCGTACAGTCGATCGCCGGGGTTCACGAACATGCGGCCGCGCTCCTGCAGCTTCCACAGCGCGTAGGCTACGGCCTCGCCGTCTTCGGCCGAGACCAGGACGCCGTTGCGCCGCTCCGGCATGTCGCCGCGCACCGGAGCATAGTCGTCGAAGATGTGGCTCATCAAACCGGTGCCACGAGTCAAGTTGAGGAATTCGTTCTGAAAACCGATCAAGCCGCGGGCCGGAATGCGGTATTCGAGGCGCACGCGGCCGCGAGCATCGGACTCCATGTTGTGCAGTTCGCCGCGGCGAAAACCCAGCGCCTCCATCACTCCGCCCTGGTGCGCCTCTTCAACGTCCACGGTAAGCATTTCATAAGGCTCGCAGCTCACCCCGCCGATTTCCCGGAGCAACACGCGCGGTCTGGAGACCGCAAGCTCGTAACCTTCGCGGCGCATGTTTTCCAGGAGAATCGTGAGATGCAACTCCCCGCGGCCGGAAACCATGAAGACGTCGGTGTCCGCCGTCTCCTCTACCCGCAGCGCCACGTTGGTGAGCAGTTCCTTTTCTAATCGCTCACGAACCTGGCGGCTGGTCACGAACTTGCCTTCCTGCCCGGCCAAGGGCGAGGTATTGACCTGGAATTGCATCACTAAGGTCGGCTCGTCCACGGCAATCATGGGCAGAGCCTCCGGGTGTTCGACGTCAGCCAGGGTCGTGCCTATCCCCAGTTCGGCGATGCCGGTGATCATGACGATGTCGCCCGCCGCGGCTCTTTCCATCGGAACCCGCTCCAGGCCGCGAAATGCCAGCACTTGCCCGATCTTGGCCCGCTGCGGCGCCTGATCGCCATGCAAAACAAACACTTCTTGTCCTGGCTTCAACTCGCCGCGGCGAATGCGGCCTATGCCCAGGCGGCCGACGTAGGAAGAGTAGTCGAGGGCGCTGATCTGAAGTTGCAGCGGCTCATCGGCATTACCCGCGGGCGGCGGAACATGGGACAGGATGGCCTCAAACAAGGGGCGCAGGTCCGTCCCGGGGGCCGAATGATCGGCACTTGCCCAACCCTCCAGGGCGGAGGCAAAAACCACGGTGAAATCGAGCTGCTCTTCGCTGGCCCCCAGCTTGTCGAATAGCTCAAAGGTTTGATTCACCACCCAATCCGGCCGCGCGCCGGGGCGATCGACTTTGTTGACCACGACGATGGGCTTCAAGCCCAGGGCCAGCGCCTTCTTGGTGACGAAGCGCGTCTGCGGCATCGGGCCTTCCACCGCATCGACGAGCAGCAGCACGCCATCGACCATGGACAGAACCCGCTCGACTTCGCCCCCGAAATCGGCGTGTCCGGGAGTATCGACGATATTGATATGAGTGCCCAGATACTCGATGGCGCAGTTCTTGGCCAGGATGGTAATGCCCCGCTCGCGCTCGAGATCGTTGCTGTCCATCACCCGCTCGGCCACATGCTGGTGCGCGGCAAAAGTGCCGGCCTGATGCAGGAGCTTGTCGACCAGGGTGGTCTTGCCGTGATCGACGTGGGCGATGATGGCGATGTTGCGTAGGGCGTGAGACATTGGGGCAGGCCAAGGAAAAAAGCTTTAAATTATAGCATTTTCGCCTGCATAACCGGAAAAGAAGATTAACGCTCAACACGCGTTACGACCGCGGGCGGTGTTAGAATGTTGTTTTTGCTTCTCCGCCTGCCCCTGCCCAGCGGCCGACCGCAAGTGCCCTCTCCGTCCGCCCCTGCGTACTGGGGTGAATTGCGCTCCGCTGCATGGGCCCGCGCGAAACGGCATGCGGAGACATCTCGATGACCACTTTCGACGCCCTCGGGCTCCACCCGAACATCCTCAAAGCCGTGGCCGAACGCGGCTACGTGACTCCGACGCCGATCCAGGCGAAGGCCATTCCGGCCATTCTGGCTGGCAAGGACATCATGGGCGGCGCACAAACCGGCACCGGCAAGACGGCAGGTTTCACGCTGCCTATGCTGCAGCGCTTGTTGCCGCATGCCAATACCAGTCCTTCCCCCGCTCGGCATCCGGTGCGGGCCCTGATCCTGACGCCCACGCGCGAGCTCGCCATCCAGGTCGAAGAGTCCGTTCGCGACTACGGAAAATACACCGGACTGCGCGGCACGGTCGTTTATGGGGGGGTGGGGATGGACACCCAGGAAGCAGCTTTGCGCGCGGGCGTCGAACTTCTGGTCGCCACCCCAGGGCGCTTGCTCGACCACGTGCAGCAAAAAACGCTCAACCTCAACCAGGTGGAGATATTCGTCCTGGATGAAGCCGACCGCATGCTGGACATGGGTTTCATTCCGGACATCAAGCGCATCATCGGTTTGCTGCCGACGCGCCGCCAGAACCTGCTTTTTTCCGCCACTTTTTCCGTGGAGATCAAGAAACTTGCCGATCAGCTCTTGAATCAGCCGGAGTTGATCGAGGTTGCCAAACGCAACACCGCGGCGGAAACCGTGACCCAGCTCGCCTACGTTTGCAAGCCTGATGCCAAACGCGCCTTGCTCGAACAGCTCCTGCACGATCGGGGCGAAGAACAGGCCTTGGTTTTCATGCGCACCAAACAAGGCGCCGGGCGCCTCGCTCGCCAACTGGAAAAGGCAGGTTTCGCCGCCACCGCCATACACGGCGACAAGAGTCAGCTAGCGCGTATCGAAGCGCTTGAGGCATTCAAGGACGGCAAAATCCGCGTGTTGGTCGCCACCGATGTGGCCGCGCGCGGGCTGGATATCGAAGAACTGCCCTTGGTGTTCAATTTCGAGCTGCCCTATGTGCCCGAAGATTACATCCATCGCATTGGCCGCACTGGGCGAGCGGGCGCCAGCGGCGTGGCCATCTCCATCGTCGGCCAGGACGAAGAGCGCTTGCTCACCGAAATCGAGCGCCTTTTGAAGCGCAGCCTGCCGCGCGAGACTCTGCCCGATTTGAAAAGCGAATCGCGACTGCCCCGCCAACCCGCTCCTGCTTGGGGCGGTGTTGCACCCACGCGCGACAAGAGCCACTTCGATCGCAATCCTGATCAATGCCCGCCTGCGCGCGGCGCGGGGCGCTCGGTTGCGCTCGCCTCCGGAAGCATCGAATTGCCGCCTTTGCCGGCGCGACGTGGCAAGCAAGTGGCGGCCTTGCTGATGAAGCCGCCGCGGGTCGAGCTGGAGGCCGAAACCAAGAGCAATTCCCCGGCCGACTCTGCCTCCGGTTCAGCACCCGCCGCACAAGGGGCCTGAAGCTTGGCCGCCCACGCTGGCGCGACTGCGACCAACGCTGTCCGGGGCGCCTGCCCCCATGACTGCCCTGACACCTGCGCCTTGATCACCTCCGTCGTCAACGGTCGCGCGGTGTCCGTCGAGGGTGCCAAAGACCACCCCACCACCGCCGGCGTGCTCTGCACCAAGGTTGCGCGTTATCTCGAGCGCACCTACAGCGACCAGCGCTTGCTCCACCCTTTGAAGCGCGTTGGCCCCAAGGGCAAGGGACAATTCACGCGCATCACCTGGGATGAAGCGCTCGATACCATCGCCTCGCGGTTCAAAGCGATCGCGCAGTCCGCTGAGGGGCCCGAAGCGATCGTGCCCTATAGTTATGCCGGCACGATGGGCTTGGTGCAAAGCGCGGGCATGGACCGGCGCTTTTTTCATCGCCTGGGCGCCTCCATCCTTGATCGAACCATCTGCGCCTCGGCCGGATTCGAAGGTTATCGCGCCACCATAGGCGCCACGATAGGCACCGATCCCGAGCGCTTCGCCGAGGCGCGGCTGATCATACTCTGGGGCACCAATCCGGTGGTGTCGAACCTGCACCTTTGGCGCAAGGTTCAGGAGGCCAAGCGGCGAGGCGCAAAACTGATCGCCATCGACCCCTATCGCAGCCAGTCGGCAGACAAGTGCGATGAGCACCTCGCGCCTCTGCCTGGCACCGATGCAGCATTGGCGCTGGCTTTGATGCATTGTCTGATCCGCGATGAGCACCTGGACCACGAATACATCGCGCAATTCACCCTGGGCTTCGAAGCGCTCAAGGAGCGCGTCGCCCTATGGACGCCGGAACGTGCCGCAAGCATCACCGGCCTCAAAATCGACGCGATCGAAAACCTGGCCTCCGACTACGGCCGCATTCGACCCGCGGCAATTCGCGTGAATTATGGTCTGCAGCGCCATGGCGGCGGCGGCATGGCGATGCGCACCATCGCTTGCCTCCCGGCCCTGACCGGAGATTGGCGCCAAGCTGCGGGCGGCATCTTGCTTTCGACCTCGGGAACCTACCCGATGAACACGGCTGCGCTGGAACGCCCCGATCTGCTGCCCAATCGGCCAAGGCACGTCAATATGTCGGCGATCGGCAATGCGTTGCTGGAGGCAAGCCCGCCCATCCGCGCTCTTTATGTTTACAACTCCAACCCGGTCGCCGTCGCACCCGAGAGTCGCAAGGTAGTGCAGGGCTTCTTGCGGGACGATCTCTTTACCGTCGTGCACGACAGCTTCCTCACCGATACTGCGGATTACGCCGACATCGTGCTGCCGGCCACGACGCAGCTCGAACACTTCGACATCCACAAGTCGTATGGGCATTTGTACGTGCTGGTGAATCACCCGGCAATCCCGCCTCTGGGGGAAGCCAAGCCCAATAGCGAGGTGTTTCGTCTGCTCGCGGCGAGAATGGGCTTCAAGGAAGCGGCGCTCTTCGAAAGCGACCAGGAAATCGCCCGCCAAGCTTTCCAGTGGGACCACCCGCGCTTGCGCTCGGTGGACTGGGCGACACTGATGCAGCGCGGCTGGGCGAGACTTACCGTGCCCGAAAGCTACGCCCCGTTTGCCGAAGGGAAGTTCTTAACCCCCTCGGGCAAATGCGAGTTCTACAGCGAAACCCTCGCGGCGCAGGGCGTGGACCCGCTGCCCGCCTACACGCCTCCGCACGAGTCCGTGCAATCGGCCCCAGAACTCGCCCGGCGTTATCCGCTGGCCCTGATCTCGCCGCCGGCGCGCAATTTTCTCAATTCCTCTTTTGGGCACTTACCTCGCTTTCGCGAAGAAGAAGGAGAGCCTCGCCTCGAACTCCATGCAGACGATGCGATGCCTCGCGGACTTGCCGATGGAAGCTGGGTGAGGGTATTCAACGATCGCGGCGAATATCGGGCGAAACTCGTTGTTTCGGAGCGGGTGCGGCCGGGCGTAGCGATGTCGCCCTCGATCTGGTGGAAAAAACTTTCTCCGGATGGACGCAACGTCAACGAAGTGACCTCGCAAAAGTTAACCGACTTGGGTGGGACCGCGGCCTTCTACGATGTCTTGATCGAGGTTGCCGCGAGCTGATCACCGCTTGCCGGGAACCAAGCCGAGGCGCTCATAAGCCGGCCGTATGGCGGCGCGCAAGCGAGGCAGCTGCGCCCCGAACCACCAGGCCAGCAAGAAACACAAGACCCCGTTGATAGCGATCGCCCACGAAGCGGACCAGGCGCGTGCCACGGCGCCGGCAACCAAACTCCCGATCGGCGCAACCCCCACGAAAGCCATGGTGTAGTAGCTCATCACCCGGCCGCGTTTGTCGTCCTCGACTACGGTTTGCACAATGGTGTTGATCGCGGCGGCGGCAATGATCACCCCGCCCCCGGCAATGAACAGCAAGGGCAGCGCCAGCAGGTACCAGGGACAGAAGGCGAAGAGCAATAAGCCCAGCGCGGCGGCAAAAACGGCGCGCACGATGACCACATCGAGATGCCGGGTGCTGCTGCGGCCGGCAAGATAAAGTGTGCCGGCCAAGGCACCCGCACCAGCCGCGGACAAAAGGCTGCCCAAGGTATGCGGCCCGCCGCCGAACACATCTTTGGCGAACACCGGCATCAGCGTGGTGTAGGGCGCAACGCAATAGGCGAGACCGGCGAGCAAGAAAAGCGCGGCGCGTATCGGCGCGAAACCGAAGGCATACGCCGCGCCTTCCTTGAAACTTCCCCACCAGCCATGACGCGCGGCTGGCGGCGGGGGCGTGGTCCATTTCATTGCGGCCAGCGCAAAGATCACGGCAATGAAACTTGTGGCATTCAATGCGAAACACCAGGCTTCCCCGACCCACGCCACGACCAAGCCGGCGATCGCGGGGCCGATTACCCGCGCGCTGTTCACCAGCAAAGAATTGAGCGCGATGCCGTTGGACAGCAAGCTGCGATCCTCGACCAAATGCACCATCAAGGCCTGACGCAGGGGCAAATCGAAGGCGGACATCACCCCCAGGCAGGCGGCAAGGAGAAGGATGTGCCAAACGGCGATGAGATCGAAAGCGGTGAGTGCCGCCAAGAGGGCCGCTTGCACCGCCATCGCCGCTTGCAAGCAGAGCACCGCTCGGCGTTTGTCCACGCGATCGGTGAAAACCCCGGCAACGGGGCCGAGCAAGAAGATGGCAATATTGCCCAGAAATGCCGTCAGGCCCAAAAGCAACGCCGAGCCCGTGAGGCGATAGACCAGCCAGGAGAGCGCCACCTGTTGCAACCAGGTGCCAATCAACGACAAACCCTGGCCGGCGAAGAACAACCGGAAATTCGGCGCGGCCAAGGCCCGAAAGGGGTGCGCTCGCGGTGGCCGCCGCATCGCGCGCCCCTCGCTTATTTCAGGCGCTCCAGTTGCGCCCGCAAGCTCGCCAGCGTGTCGCGAAAACCAGCCAGGCGCTCGCGCATCTGCGCCACGACTGCAGCCGGCGCGCGGGCGACGAAGTTCTGGTTGCCGAGGCTGCCCTCCGCCTTGGCGACTTCTGCGGCAAGGCGGCCGATTTCTTTGTTGAGCCGCTCGCGTTCCGCCGCGATATCGATTTCGATCTTGAGCATCAGGCGGTATTCACCGACCACTTGTACCGGCGCTTCCGAGTGCGGCAATTCTTTGGCGATGCAAAGGTCCGAAACCTTGGCCAAGGGCTGGAGGTAAGGCGCGAACTCCGCAAGCTTGGCCTCATTCCCGACGGCTATCAGGGGCACTTTCTGCGCCGGAGAAATCCCCATTTCCCCGCGCAAGGTTCGGCAAGCGTCGACCAGCGCTTTGAGAACGAGAATTTCGCTCTCCGCTTGGGCATCGGTTTTCGCGGTTTCGGCAACGGGGTAGTTCTGTGTGGAAATCGACGCACCGCTTTTCCCGGCCAGAGGTGCAAGCTTTTGCCACAGCTCTTCGGTGATGAATGGAATGACCGGATGCGCCAGGCGCAGCATGGCTTCGAGCACGCGCACCAGCGTCCGCCGCGTCCCGCGCTGCGTCTGCGGGTCGGGGTCGTTCAACTGCACCTTGGCGAGCTCGACATACCAATCGCAGTACTCGTCCCAGACGAATTCATAGATCGCCCGTGCCGCCAGATCGAAGCGGTATTCCTCGAGGTATCCCGCCACTTCCCCCTCGGCACGCTGCAAACGGCTGATGATCCAGCGGTCGGTGACCGAGAGCTTCACCGGCAGGGTCTCATCGAGCCCGCAATCGCGGCCTTCGGTATTCATCAGCACGAAGCGCGTCGCGTTCCAGAGCTTGTTGCAGAAATTCCGGTAACCTTCACAGCGGTTGAGATCGAAATTGAGCGTGCGGTTGAACGTGGCGAGGGAGGCAAAAGTGAAGCGCAGCGCATCCGTACCGAAGGCCGGTATTCCCTTGGGAAACTGGCGCCGCGTAGCCGCTTCGATGGACGCGCGCTGCTTTTCCAGCATCAGCCCGTAAGTGCGCTTCTGAACCAGGGTTTCGAGATCGGCGCCATCGATGAGATCCAAGGGATCGAGGATGTTGCCCTTGGACTTCGACATCTTCTGCCCTTCAGCGTCGCGCACGATGGCATTGATGTAGACGGTGTGGAAGGGAATACGCCCGGTGAAATAGGTGGTCATCATCACCATCCGCGCCACCCAGAAGAAGATGATGTCGAAGCCCGTAATGAGCACTGAAGAAGGCAGGAAGGCTCTCAGCTCTTCGGTCTGGTCCGGCCAGCCCAAAGTGGAATGGCACCACAGGGCGGATGAGAACCAGGTGTCGAGCACATCGGCTTCTTGCACCAAACTTGCTGGCGCGCGCCCCAATTTCGCCGCCGCTTGCGCCCGCGCCGCGGCTTCATCGCGCGCAACATAGATATTTCCGGCCTCATCGTACCAGGCGGGAATACGGTGTCCCCACCAGAGCTGGCGAGAAATACACCAATCCTGGATGTGGTTGATCCAGTGCAAATAAGTCGAGAGCCAGGAATCCGGCACGAAACGAACCGTTTCTCCCTCCCCTGCCGGCGCTCCTTGCAGACCTTGGCCGACGGCTTCGAGGCATAGATCTTGGATGCTTTTGCCGGGAAAGAACGGATGATTCTTGGGTGCGGGCTTGGTCGTTGCCACGAACCACTGGTCGGTAAGCATGGGTTCGACTACTTCGCCTGTCCGCCCGCAGCGCGGCACCATCATCTTGTGCGCTTTTTCGCCGGCCAGCAGTCCTTGGGCGCTCAAATCGGCCAGCACCGCTTTGCGCGCCTCGTAGCGGTCGAGACCGCGGTATTTCTCAGGAGCGTTTTCGTTGATCCGCGCGTCGAGCGTGAGCACGCTGATCGGCACCAAGCCATGGCGCTGGCCGATGGCGAAATCGTTGAAGTCGTGAGCCGGCGTGATCTTGACGCATCCGGTGCCAAATTCCCGATCGACATAGGCGTCGGCAATCACCGGGATGGTTCGGCCCGTGAGCGGCAGCACGACTTGCTTGCCGACCAAGGCGGCGTAGCGTTCGTCCTCGGGGTGCACGGCCACGGCGACGTCGCCCAGCAGCGTCTCGGGGCGGGTGGTTGCCACGACCAGCGCGCCATCGCTTTCGGCAAGCGGGTAGCGGATTTCCCAGATCTTGCCCTGCTCTTCCTCGGTATCCACTTCGAGGTCGGACACCGCCGTGCCCAGCTTGGGATCCCAATTGACCAGGCGCTTGCCGCGGTAAATCAGACCGTCTTCGTACAAGCGGACGAAGGTTTCGAGCACTGCGCGGGACAGGCCTTCGTCCATGGTGAAGCGGGCGCGGGTCCAGTCGCCGGAAACGCCCAGGCGCCGCATTTGCTGCGTAATGGTGGACCCGGATTCCTCTTTCCATTGCCACACCCGCGCGACGAAAGCTTCGCGTCCCAAATCGTGCCGCGACTCGCCCTTGGCGCGTAATTGGTTCTCCACCACGATTTGGGTGGCGATGCCGGCATGATCGGTGCCCAACTGCCAAAGGGTGTTGTCGCCCTTCATGCGGTGATACCGAATCAGCGTATCCATCAGCGTGTGCTGGAAGGCATGCCCCATGTGCAAGGTGCCGGTGACATTGGGCGGGGGCAATTGTATGCAATAAGCCGGTGCGCCATTCATGGCCGGCTTGAACTGGCCTTGTTGTTCCCAGATGGGGTACCAGTGCGCCTCGATGGAGTGAGGCTCAAAACTCTTGGCGAGTTCCATTTTCGCGGGCTAGCGGTGAGGGCAAAAGAACCGCAAATTATACCCGAAGGCCCGCCCCAGCCGGAGCAGGATAGGAGGCGTCACCGGTCGTGGGCGCGCTTGACTGATTCCGCGATCTCTTTACGGAAGTTCTCAATTTCTCGTTCGATCGACTCGGCGACAAAGGCGCGTATCACCCGCCCGACGTTGGCATTGATGGTCGTCACCAGATCGCCGACAGCCTTCTCGACCATGGGCTTGAGGTGCTGCGAGAGGTGGTCCTGCAAGCCGCGTTCAGTATAGATATCGAGTTTCTGCAGCACTTGCAAAGTGATTTGCTCGGTGAGTTCCTGCGTTTGCGCGCTGAGGTCCACGACGCGGGGAGGCTCCGGGATGGGTGCCGCGGCGGTCACGGGTTCGGGCACCGATGCCGGCGGGGGGGCGGCAGGCCTGGCGGCGGGCCGATCCGGCAACGGAGCACCCGGGGGCACATCGATAAATTGCGCCTCGATACCCTTGCTCGGAACCATCAGCAGCTCGGATAGCGGAAGCGTCTTCTCCAACATCTCTCCGGATATACCCGACCCCCCCCGGTTAGCGGATGCCGACGGCCCGCTCGCGGCGGGGGGGCTCACCGGATCGAGGCGATACTGCTGCGTTTCCTTGGGCAATTCCAACATCGGAACCCGGGTGTCGCCGCGCATGGGCACGAACTCGGGCTCTTTCAGGGGTTGATCCGTATCGATGTTGAGGAATTCGGGGCCCATGGCAGCGAGATCGGCATCGATATCGATGCCGGAATCGCCTTCTTCTTGCCATTGCTCCGGGGCCGCCTTGGGGGCCGGCTGCACCACTGCGGTCAGGACCGGAACGTCGTCATCGACCCCCGGCGGCTCGCCAACCACTTCGGTGAGCACCGGCACATCTTCCGAGCCGGCGCCGCGATTGCGCCGCATCAGAGCGTCGGCCTGTTCGAGTAGTTCACGTGCAGTGGGCATCAGCAGTCCTCGGCCAGCGAATGCGTTTGCAAAGCATACCCCCGAGCGCGGTAAAAGCGATAGCGTTCCCGTGCCGCCTCGCGATCCGCGCCGTCGCGCGACACGATTTCGAGCAGGCGCTCGAAACGCCCAAAAAATGGCGGCGGTTCGGAATGAAGGTTGATCAGCACATCTGCCGCGCCTTTGTGCTCCGTGGCGCCATCCAAGAGCACCGGGGTTTCGTCGGCCCAAGGGTCGGACATGCGGCAATGGGGCAGGAACCCGGTGGCAGGAGTCTGCCAGAGCAAAACATCCAGGCGTTGCAAAAGACTGGCTTCACCGGCAAAAACCCGAACCCGGCGACCTTGCCCATAAGCCTTTCCACAAAGACGCGCTGCCACGCCGAGACGGTCAGCGACATCCGTGTAGAAAAGGATCTCGGTCATCACCGTCTCAAGTTTCGCGGGCCGCAACGTCCAAGAGGTAACGCGTGAGCAAAGGCACCGGGCGGCCCGTGGCGCCTTTCTCCTTTCCGCCTTTGTGCGCCACTCCGGCAATGTCCAGGTGTGCCCAGTCGTATTTCTTGGTGAAGCGCGAAAGGAAACACGCCGCAGTGATGGTCCCCGCCGGCCGCCCGCCGATGTTCGCGAAATCGGCAAAGTTGCTCTGCAGTTGCTCTTGGTACTCTTCCCAGAGCGGCAACTGCCAGGCGCGGTCATAGGCTTCTTCGCCCGCGGTCAGAAGTGCGCGGGCGAGGACGTCGTTGTTGCTGAGTAGGCCCGAGGCGACGTTACCCAACGCGATGATGCAGGCCCCGGTCAGCGTGGCGATGTCGATCACCGCCGCCGGGTCGTAGCGCTCGGCGTAAGTCAGGGCATCGCATAAAATCAAACGGCCTTCGGCATCGGTATTCAGAATCTCTATGGTTTGCCCGGACATGCTCTTCACCACGTCGCCGGGCTTGGTGGCCCGCCCGCCGGGAAGGTTTTCGCAGGCCGGGATGAGCCCCACCAAGTTGATCTTGGCACCGATCTCAGCAATCGAGCGAAAAGATCCGAGCACAGCCGCGGCGCCGCACATGTCGAACTTCATCTCGTCCATTTCGGGACCGGGCTTGAGCGAGATACCGCCGCTGTCGAAGGTAATACCTTTGCCCACGAGCACGTGCGGTTTGGTCTTCTTGGTTCCGTTGAAATACTCCATCACGATGAAGCGCGGTGGTTCGGCAGAACCGTTGGTGACGGAGAGGAAAGACCCCATGCCCAACTTCTCGATTTCGCTTCGGTCCAGCACCTGAACCTTGAAGTCGAGTTCCTTGCCCATGGCAAGGGCTTGCTCTCCCAAATAGCTCGGCGTGCAAAAATTTCCGGGAAGATTGCCCAGATCCCTCGCCAAAGCCGCCCCATGCGCGATGGCCAGCCCCCTCTTCGCGGCGGCTTCTCCCGAAGGCAAGTCGCTGCGTTGCGGCACTGAAAGGGTGAGTTTGCGCAGCGGTCGGCGCACCTCTTCGGGGTGGCTCTTCATACGATCAAAGCGGTAGACGGCATCCATGGCCATCACCACGGCATGTTCGACTCGCCAGGCGATATCGCGGCGCTTCACCGCTTCTTCGGTAAGGTAAAGAACCGCCTCATAGGAGCCGGTTTCGTTGAGCAGTTTCACTGCCGATCGAATCGACTGGCGGAATTCTTTTTCGCGAAACTCCCGCTCCTTCCCCAGTCCGAGCAAGAGCACGCGGTCGCACAGCGTGCCGGGAACGTTGTGCAGCAGCAGCGTGCTGCCAAGCTTCCCTTCCATGTCACCCCGCCGGATGATCTCCGAGAGATAACCGTTCGACGCCCGGTCGATCAACTCCGCAGACAACCCCGGCTTGCGATTGTCGAACACCCCCACCACCACGCAGGCGCTGCGCTGTTTTTCAGGGCTGCCGCTTTTTATGGTAAATTCCATGTATCTTTCAGGGCCGGATCTCGTGGTCTTTTCGCCAGCACCGACGGTGCCTGCACCGATACGCGAAACCGGGCAAAATGGTTGGACAAGGGCGGATTATCCGCGTATCTCGCCAAGAATGTCAAAATCGGCCCAAAAATGATTTTTCAGCGAGCTTTGCTGCGCGAGCTGGCGGCCACCGCGGCTAGCCTTTTTACCGTTCTGCTGGGCATTCTTTTCACCCAGCAGCTGATTCGGCTCTTGGGCGCAGCGGCGAGGGGTACCCTGGCCACCGAGGGTGTAGTGGCTATTCTGGGCTTCAAAGCTCTGTACTATTTGCCGGTTTTGATCACCCTTTCGGCTTTTTTGGCCGTTCTGCTGGCTTTAACGCGCGCCCACCGCGATAGCGAGATGATTGTCTGGTTCACCGCCGGGCAAAGTTTGACGGCCTGGCTGCGGCCGGTCGCTGTATTTGCGCTTCCGGTAGTACTGGTGGTCGCGCTGCTCAGCGTCGCCCTTTCGCCTTGGGCAACCCAAAAGAGCGAGGAATACCAGCGCCTCTTGGAAGCGCGCGAGGAGGTTTCGGCGCTTTCGCCCGGGCTTTTCAAGGAAGTGAAGCGCAACCAGCGACTGCTGGTGTTTTTTGTCGAGAGCTTCAATGCCCTGGACAACAGCATCAACAATTTCTTTGCCCAGGCCGTCGAGCAAGACCAGCTCGTAACCGTGGTCGCAGCAAGCGGCTCGCTCGAAACCCAGCCCAACGGGGACCGCTTCATTATCCTAAAGAACGGCCGGCGCTATGAGGGAGTCCCGGGCACCGCGGGTTACCGCTATGTCGACTTCGAGGTGCACGGCATGCGCATCGACGCGGCTGAAGTGCGCGCCCAGCCGCCGTCGCTCAAGGCAGTCGACACACTCCAGCTGGTCCTCAACGGAACGAGCCCAGAAATCGCCGAACTCTATTGGCGCATCAGCCTCCCGCTGGCGGCGCTGATTCTCGTTTTTTTGGCGATTCCCCTGGCGCACGTCGATCCGCGGGTTGGACGATCCTTCAACCTCATCGTGGCAGGATTGATCTGGGCGATCTACAGCAGCTGCACTTCAATTGCGCAGTCGATGATCGCCCAAGGAAGCATCGGTTTGCTTGCCGGCATTCTGTTGATTCACGGGCTCACGGCCGCGCTGGTGTTGGCGCTGTTTTACCGGCGTCTGTCCGTATTCAAGCTGCTGGGCAGTTTGCGAGCGCGCGCGTGAAAACGCTCTCCCGCTACCTGGGCCGCGAGATTGGCGCGGCGACGCTGCTGGTGTTCGCGGCCTTGGTGATGCTGTTTTCCTTTTTCGATCTCATCAACGAATTGCGCGACCTCGGCCAAGGCAGCTATCGCTTGGGTCGGGTGCTGCTTTTCGTGCTGCTCAACGCGCCCGGTCACGCCTACGAACTGGCGCCGATCGCCGCTCTGATCGGCACTCTGACCGCGTTGTCCGTGCTGGTGGCCAATTCCGAATTCACCGTGATGCGCACCGGAGGCGCGTCGCTCGTCCAGGTTTCTCGAGCCATCGGTCGAGTCGGCTTGGCGCTGTTGCTGGCGACATTTCTGCTCGGCGAGTTGGTGGCGCCAGCGTCGGAGCAATTGGCCCAACAAGTGCGCCTGCAATCGACCAAAGGAATGGTCGCACAGGAGTTTCGCACGGGATTCTGGTTCAAGCAGGAGAAGACGTTTGTGAATGTGCAGCATGTGCTGCCTAACAACACCCTGATGGGGGTGCGAATCTTCGAGTTCTCGCCCGATTGGCGCCTGCGCGAGCTGCGCTTTGCCGAGTTCGCCAATTTCTTGGGCGAACGCCAGTGGCGGCTGCAAAAAGTTACCCGCACCGAGTTCGGGGCGGAGGGCGCGAAAATCTCCCGCCAGGAAGAGGAGTCCTGGAGCACGGTGCTCGCTCCAGCGATGTTCGACGGCTTGCAGGTTGCTCCGGAGATGCTCTCGCTTACTTCGCTCTATCAGAATATCGCGCACCTGCAACAAAACGGTCAAAAGGCGTCTCGCTTCGAAATTGCCTTTTGGACCAAAGCGCTGTATCCGGCTTCAATCCTCGTATTGATGGCTATGGCTATCCCGTTTGCCCAATTCCAGCGTCGCGCCGGTGGCCTTGGCTGGCGAATCTTCTCGGGCATCATGCTCGGATTGGTCTTTATGCTCCTGAACCGCCTCTTCTCCTATCTGGGGCTGCTTTACGACTGGCCTCCGATCTTGAGCGCGCTTCTGCCGTCTCTGTTCTTCCTTTCCGCCGCCGTGGGACTGATCTGGCGCATGGAAAGGCGCTAAGCTGTGCCCGTGCCGGGCGCACCAAACAAAAGCCCCAGGTCGAGGCCTGGGGCTTTTGTTTTCGCAGTGCGCCGCAGTCGCGGCTGCGTCATTAGCCGGCAACCGGCTCCACGCAGACGGTGGCCCTTTTTGTCGCGCCTTTGACGGTAAAGCTCACTTTGCCGTCAATCAGCGCATAGAGCGTGTGATCCTTGCCGGTGCCGACGTTGTTGCCAGCATGCATCTTGGTTCCGCGCTGGCGCACGATGATGCTTCCCGCAGTGATTACTTCACCGCCATAAGCCTTGACGCCCAAGCGCTTCGACTGGGAATCGCGGCCGTTTCGCGAGCTGCCGCCCGCCTTCTTATGTGCCATATCGGTGCTCCTTACGCGGCGTTGATGCTGTCGATGCGCAGCTCGGTGTAGTACTGGCGATGCCCCTGGTGCTTCTGATAATGCTTGCGGCGCCGCATCTTAAAAATGCGCACTTTGTCGGCGCGACCCTGCGCCAGCACGGTGGCTTTGACCGAAGCACCGGAGAGAAGAGGCTGGCCGACTTTAACGCCGTCGCCTTCGCCGACCATCAGAACCTGGTCGAGCACCACTTCCGCACCAATGTCTGCCGGTATCTGTTCTACCTTGAGTTTTTCGCCGGCCGCGACGCGATACTGCTTGCCGCCGGTTTTTATGACCGCATACATGGATTTTGCCTGGTTAGAGAAAAGGGTGGAATTTTAGCCCGTAACGAGCGGCGAGTCAAAGAAAAATGGGCCTGAAGGCCTGAGTAAGGAGGCGCGCCTGCCGGGCCACGCGGCTCGGGTCTTCCCGCGATCATCGCGCAGCCCCCAACTTCGGTGGCCGAAGGCAAGCAGCCCAGCGGCAAACTCGCCTCGGCCCAAACTCAAACTTGACACGAGCATAGCCTGCCACCTAGCATAGAGAGCTTATTATAGCCAACAGCTTTCGGCCGCAGCGCGCCGTGCTGCCGAGAACAGACAGTGACCCCGGAATCGCTTCGAACCCTGCTGCAGGACGACATGGCTGCGGTGGATTCCTGCCTCAGTGAGCACCTGCATTCCGAGGTCGCCCTGGTCAGCCAAGTCTCTGAATACATCATCAATAGCGGCGGCAAGCGGCTGCGCCCGGCACTGTTGCTGCTCGCCGCGCGCGCCTGCGGTTATGGCGGCCCCAATGCGCCATTGCTGGCCGCCGTGATCGAATTGATCCATACCGCCACTTTGCTGCATGACGATGTGGTTGATGAGTCTTCTTTGCGCCGCGGACGCGCTACGGCAAATGCAATGTTCGGCAACGCGGCAAGCGTTTTGGTCGGCGATTTTCTCTATTCGCGCGCTTTCCAAATGATGGTTGCGGTCGACAATATGCGGATCCTGCGCATTCTGAGCGACGCGACCAACGTGATTGCCGAAGGCGAAGTGCTGCAGTTGCTCAACTGCGGCAACCCCGATCTGGATGAGTCGCACTACCTCGAAGTGATCCGCTGCAAGACCGCCAAGCTCTTCGAAGCCGCAATGCGCATCGGGGGCGTGCTCGGCAGAGCCGACCCGGCCACGGAAGACGCCCTGGCCGCGTACGGAATGCATGTCGGAACCGCCTTTCAGCTAATTGACGACGTGCTCGACTACTCCGGAAGTCACGAGGATATCGGCAAGAACCTGGGGGATGATCTCGCCGAAGGAAAAGCGACCCTTCCGCTCATTCGCGCCATGCTGGTGGGCAATTCCGAGGATGCGGGCGTGCTGCGCAGGGCGATTGCCGAGGCTCGAATCGAGGACTTCGCGCCGGTACTGAACGCGATACGCCGCACCGATGCGCTCGATTATGCTCGCGAGTGCGCGCGCGAGGAAGCACGTCGAGCAAGCGCGCAGCTTGCGCGTCTTGGGAGTTCCAAGCATCGCGATGCTCTGATAGAATTAGCAGTCTTTGCGGTCGATCGAACGCATTAGCTTCTCGGTTCCGACGACTGTTCCGCGCATTGGCACGATTCGATGCGCCGCCTCGGGGTGTAGCTCAGCCTGGTAGAGTACTGCGTTCGGGACGCAGGAGTCGGAGGTTCAAATCCTCTCACCCCGACCATTCCCTTTGTGCACGAGGGTCCGCCCGGATGGCCGGCTCGCCTACTCCAGTCCGTTGGGGTGGTGTGCTTGCCAGCGCCAGGCGTCGACGCACATCTCCTCGAGGCTGCGCCGGGCCTGCCAGTGCAAGGCCGACTTCGCCAGACTCGCATCGGCGAAACAGGTCGCGATATCTCCCGGTCGGCGCGATACGATTTCAAACGGAATGCGCTTCCCGCTCGCCTTCTCGAAAGCTGCGACGAGCTCCAGCACCGAATAGCCGCGCCCGGTGCCGAGGTTCACCGTCAGCGAAGAGCCGCCGGCAAGGAGATAATCGAGCGCGGCCAAGTGGCCTGCGGCGAGATCCATGACATGCAGGTAGTCGCGCACTCCCGTGCCGTCCGGCGTGGGGTAGTCGGCGCCGAATACTTGCAGGCGCTCTCGCTTGCCCGCAGCAACCTGGGCGATATAGGGGGCCAGGTTATTGGGCACGCCGCGCGGGTTTTCACCGATCAATCCGCTCGGATGCGCCCCCACGGGGTTGAAGTAGCGCAGGCAAGCGATACGCCAAGCTGGCTCTGCAAGCTGCAGGTCGGCGAGCATTTGCTCGATGATCGATTTGCTGCGCCCGTAAGGACTGGTCGGCGCCAGGGGCGCGTCTTCAGTGAGGGGCAGCCGGACAGGATCACCATACACGCAGGCTGAAGAAGAAAAAACAAACAGCCGCACACCCAGCGCATCGAGCACTTCCAGCAGATTGAGCGTGCCATGCAGGTTGTTTTGATAATAAGCCAGCGGGCGCGCCACCGATTCGCCCACCGCTTTGAGCGCAGCGAAATGTAATACCGCTTGCGGGGCCGCAGCGGCGAGTTCTGCTTCCAGGCGGTTGCGATCGCACAGATCGAGGTGCAAGAACCGCGGCAAAACGCCGGCGATGCGCCCGATGCGATCGATCATCGCTGCACTGCTGTTGCACAAATTGTCGAGAATGACCACTTCGTGGCCAGCCTGCAAGAGCAAGACCGCAGTGTGCGAGCCGATGTAACCGGCACCGCCGGTGACGAGTATGCGCATGAGTAAACCCCGAGGCCGCGCCCAAAGTCCGCGGCAGCTTTTCAATTATCCTAGAAACGGCGGTTGGATGCAGCGCGAAGTTCGTGCCAGCGCAGGCGAGGCAAGGCGCACACCGCAGCGAGGCTAGACCCCTCCCGGGGATTTGCAACGCCGCATCGCCAAGTCCGGTGCGCGCTATGCGCTGCGAGCGGCCCACCCCCGGGGTGAGCGACGAAAACAATCAAAGCTCTTTCATCCTCAACCTCTTTCCAATCGCCCAAAGCGGCCAACTGCCGTTTCCAGGTTAAACGCAAAGCACTTCGCCATGCAAATAAAACAAAGCCCCCGGCGGATCGCTCCGCCGGGGGCCGGTGTTCTCAGGGCTGCGCGCTTATTCCGCGACAGGCGCCTCCGCCGCGGCAACAGGTTCCGGACGGTCAAGCAGTTCGACGAAAGCCATGGGGGCGTTGTCGCCCACTCGGAAACCGCACTTCAGGATGCGCAAGTAGCCGCCAGGGCGCTTGGCGAAGCGAGGCCCAAGCTCATCGAACAGCTTGACTACCATTTCGCGGTCACGCAGGCGGTTGAAGGCCAGGCGCCGATTCGCCAGCGTCGGCTTCTTGCCAAGGGTAATCATCGGCTCGACCACGCGCCGCAGCTCTTTGGCCTTGGGCAAAGTCGTCTTGATTGCTTCGTAACGCAAAAGCGAATTGGTCATATTGCGCAGCATCGCCAAGCGATGACTGCTGGTGCGGTTCAGTTTGCGGAGTCCGTGACGGTGACGCATGGCACTGCCCTTTCTGGCTTCTCATTCGCCGGCGCTTCGGCGCCGGCACTCTCTTCCTTAGGGTTTCTCGAGGTTCGCCGGCGGCCAGTTCTCCAGCTTCATGCCGAGAGAAAGACCACGGGAGGCGAGCACTTCTTTGATCTCATTGAGCGATTTTCGACCAAGGTTGGGAGTTTTCAGTAACTCGTTCTCGGTGCGCTGAATGAGATCGCCGATATAGTAAATATTTTCGGCCTTTAGGCAGTTGGCCGAACGAACGGTGAGCTCGAGATCATCCACCGGGCGCAGGAGGATGGGGTCGACCTGCTGGACCGAACGGCTCTCCACCGGAGCGGCGGTGCCTTGCAGATCGGCAAAAACCGACAGCTGCTCCACCAGAATGGACGCCGCATAGCGGATCGCGTGCTCGGGCTCGATGGCGCCGTTGGTTTCGATGTCCATCACCAGCTTGTCGAGATCGGTGCGCTGTTCCACCCGAGCACTCTCGACCGCGTAGCTGACCCGAGTCACCGGGCTGTAGGATGCGTCGAGCATGATGCGGCCGATGCTGCGCGCCGATTCGGACTTGGGGCGCGAAGTGGCGGGCTGGTACCCCCGACCGCGCTCAACCTTGATTTCCATCTCGAGTTTGCCGCCCGCGGTGAGGTGGGCTATGACATGCTCGGGGTTGATGATCTCGACATCATGGGTGAGCTCGATGTCGGCGGCGGTAACCTGCCCCTCCCCGGACTTCACCAAGCGCAGCAGTGCCGAGTCGCGATTGTGCAGCTTCAGCACCACGCCCTTGAGATTGAGCAGGATGTCCACCACGTCTTCCTGCACGCCGTCGATTGCGGAATACTCGTGCAAGACGCCGGATATGGTCACTTCGGTGGGCGCCCATCCGGGCATCGACGACAGCAGCACCCGACGCAGGGCATTGCCGAGCGTGTGGCCGAAACCACGCTCGAAAGGCTCCATCACCACTTTGGCATGGAACGGGGACGTGCTTTGCACGTCGATATTGCGCGGCGTTAGAAATGCGTTGCTCTGCATATGACTTCCTTGTGCCTAGGCAGCCTGATTACTTCGAATAAAGTTCGACCACCATGTTCTCATTCACGTCGTGCGCGAACTCGGAGCGGTCGGGTAACTGCTTGAACACGCCCTGCAACTTCTTCACGTCGACTTCCACCCAGCTCGGGAAGCCGTTCTTTTCGGCGAGCTGCACGGCGTCCGTGATGCGAAGCTGGGTCTTTGCCCGCTCGCGCACCGAGACGACGTCATTGGGCCGCAACAGCGCCGAGGGAACGTTGAGCTTCTTGCCGTTCACTTCGATGGCGCCGTGGGTGACGAGCTGCCGCGCCTCGGCGCGGGTGGAGCCGAAGCCCATGCGATAGACGACGTTGTCCAGGCGAGATTCCAGAACCTGGAGCAGGTTTTCGCCGGTCGACCCCTTGCGCCGCGCAGCCATGGCAAAGGTGCGACGGAATTGCCGCTCCAGGAGGCCGTAGATGCGGCGCAGCTTCTGCTTTTCGCGCAACTGACTGCCATATTCGGAAATGCGCTGCCCTGACTTCTGGCCATGCTGACCAGGAGCCGTATCGAGCTTGCATTTGGAGTCGAGTGATCGACGCGCGCTTTTCAGGAAAAGGTCGGTGCCTTCCCGTCGCGCTAGCTTGCATTTGGGACCAATATAACGTGCCACTTTGCTATCCTCTTTGCCGGGTGCTCGGTTTTATCAAACGCGGCGCCGCTTCGGCGGGCGGCAACCGTTGTGCGGAATCGGAGTCACGTCCGCGATGCTGGTGATTTTGAGGCCCAGGGCGTTGAGCGCCCGCACCGCGGATTCACGGCCGGGGCCGGGGCCCTTGATGCGCACCTCGAGGTTCTTGACCCCACACTCCTGGGCTGCGCGGCCCGCCGATTCGGCCGCCACCTGCGCCGCAAAAGGCGTGCTCTTGCGCGATCCCTTGAAGCCCGCGCCACCGGAGGTCGCCCAGGAAAGGGCATTCCCCTGGCGATCGGTGATGGTGATGATGGTGTTGTTGAACGAGGCGTGAATGTGGGCAATGCCCTCCGAGATGTTCTTCTTGACCTTCTTCCGCGTTCTGACCTGTGCTTTAGCCATGCCTGGTTTCCTTTACTTCGTGCTGCGGACCACTTTGCGCGGGCCCTTGCGGGTGCGGGCGTTGGTGCGCGTGCGCTGGCCGCGCACGGGCAGCCCCTTGCGGTGCCGCACGCCGCGATAGCAGCCCAGATCCATGAGCCGCTTGATGCTCATCGTCACTTCGCGCCGCAAGTCGCCTTCCACGGTGAACTTGCCAACCGCTTCGCGCAGACGATCCATTTCCGCGTCGGACAAATCTTTCATTTTGGTGGAGTACCCCACGCCCGCGGCTTCGCAAATCTTGCGCGCACGGGAACGACCGACGCCGTAAATTGCGGTGAGCGCAATCTCGGCATGCTGGTGGTTGGGAATGTTTACGCCTGCAATACGGGCCATCTCGCTACCTACCCATTTACCTAGTCAATGAGGTCAACCCTGGCGCTGTTTGTGCCGGGGATCGGTACAAATCACGCGCACCACGCGGTTGCGCCGGATAATCTTGCATTTGCGGCAAATCTTTTTCACCGAAGCCAGTACTTTCATCGCCTTTCCTTTCGCTGCCCTGCCACTACTTGGCGCGGAATACGATCCGCGCCCGGGACAGGTCATACGGCGTCAGCTCCACCGTGACCTTGTCGCCCGGAAGAATACGGATGTAATGCATCCGCATCTTTCCCGATATATGCCCCAGCACTACGTGGCCGTTTTCCAGTTTGACCCGGAACGTCGCATTGGGCAACGTCTCCAGAATCTCGCCCTGCATCTGGATGGTGTCTTCCTTGGCCATCTTCAGCGCGTCGGTAATCCGCTCTTCCCGCCGCCCTTGAAATTCACCTTCTTGAGCAGGCTCTCATACTGCTGCGACATCAGGTAGGCCTGAACCTGAGCCATAAAGTCCATGGTCACCACCACGATGATCAGCAGCGAGGTGCCGCCAAAATAGAACGGCACGCTCCATTTCACGATCAACAATTCCGGAATCAGGCACACCACGGTGACGTAGATCGCGCCGATCAGCGTCAACCTGAGGGTGATGCGTTCGATATACCGCGCCGTTTGCTCGCCCGGCCGGTAGCCCGGAATGAATGCTCCGCTCTTCTTCAGGTTCTCCGCCGTATCCTTCGGGTTGTACTGAAGCGCGGTGTAGAAGAAACAAAAGAAGATGATCAATGCGGCGTAGAGAATGTGATACACGGGTGAGCCGGGCGAAAGCGTGGCCGCAACATCTCGCAACCAGATCGAACCGTCGCCCTGGCCAAACCAGCTCGCAGCGGTGGCCGGAAAAAGGATCAGACTCGAGGCGAAGATGGGCGGAATCACACCGGCCATGTTGATTTTCAACGGCAAATGCGAACTCTGCCCGCCGTAAATCTTGTTGCCGACCTGGCGCTTGGCGTAATTGACCAAGATCTTGCGCTGCGCCTTCTCGAAAAAGACCACCAAGCCCGTCACCACCAGCACCAGGGCGATGATGAAGAGCACCTGCAGAATCGAAAACGCGCCGGTGCGAGTCAGTTCGAGGGTGCCGGAAATGGCCGCCGGCAAGCCCGCGGCAATGCCTGCAAAGATGATCAACGAAATTCCGTTGCCCAGGCCACGCTCGGTAATCTGCTCGCCGAGCCACATCAGGAACATGGTGCCGGTGACCAGGGTCAAGGCAGTGACGACGCGGAAGACCGGACCCGGATCGACCACCAGCCCGGGCTGTCCCTCCAGCGCGATCGAAATTCCCAAGGCCTGGAAAAGGGCCAGGAACACCGTTGCGTAGCGCGTGTATTGCGTGATTTTGCGCCGCCCGGCTTCGCCTTCTTTTTTCATGGCCTCGAGCGAGGGGACCACCACCGCGGCGAGCTGCATGATGATGGACGCCGAGATGTAGGGCATGATGCCCAACGCGAAGAGCGAAAACCGCTGCATCGCTCCGCCGGAAAAGACATTAAACAGCCCCAGGATGCCGCCCTGGTTCTGCCGAAACAATTCGTCGAGCACGCTGGCGTTGATTCCGGGCACGGGAATGTGCGTGCCGATCCGGTACACCACGAGGGCGCCCAGCAGGAACCAAAGCCGTCGCTTCAAATCAGCGTAGCGGCTTCCGGCTTTGAGTGCAGGATTGATGGGGTTGGCCAAGATTCGTCTTCGCTTGTTCGGCAGCCTATTCGAGCACCGCTCCGCCGGCCGCTTCGATGGCCGCGCGCGCGCCCTTGGTGAGAGACAAGCCCTGCACCTTGACCGCTTTCTCGAGCGTGCCGCTCTTGATCACTTTGGCGCCAGTCGCCAAGCTGGGGACGACACCCGCTTGCTTCAGGGCGAGCAAATCAAAGATCTCGATCGGCAGGCGTTGAAGGTCCGAGAGCCGCACCTCGGCCACGTCCGACCGAGTCAGCGAAACAAATCCGCGCTTGGGCAAGCGGCGTTGCAGAGGCATCTGACCGCCCTCAAAGCCGACTTTGTGAAAACCGCCGCTGCGCGACTTCTGGCCGTTCATGCCGCGGCCACCGGTTTTGCCCAGACCGCTGCCGATACCGCGCCCGACACGGCGCCGCGCTTTCTTGGAGCCGGCGGCCGGCTTGATCGAATTGAGTTCCATCGCCTCTTCCTTACTCGGAGACACTGACCAGGTAATACACCCGCGAGATCATGCCGCGGTTCTCTGGCGTGTCCGCGACTTCCACGGTATGGCGAATGCGCTTCAAGCCCAGGCCGCGCACACAGGCGCGGTGCTCTTTCTTGGTGCCGATCACGCTCTTGACTTGCGTGACTTTGATCGTCTTGGCGCTCATCTTGCTCAGGCCTCCAGAATCTCTTCGACCGTCTTGCCCCGCTTGGCGGCGATCTCGGACGGCGAAGACAACGCCTCAAGCGCGTTGATCGTGGCGCGCACCAGGTTGTAGGGATTGGTGGACCCGTGACACTTGGCCAGGATGTCGGTCACACCGACGACCTCGAACACCGCGCGCATCGGACCGCCGGCGATGATGCCGGTACCCTCGGAGGCCGGCTGCATGAACACCTTGGTGGCGCCATGACGACCCTCGACGGTGTGATGCAAGGTGCCGCCTTTCAAGCGCACCTTGACCATCTTGCGCCGCGCCTGCTCCATCGCCTTCTGCACCGCAACCGGCACTTCCTTGGCTTTGCCCTTGCCCATGCCCACCCGGCCGTCGCCGTCACCCACCACGGTAAGAGCGGCGAAGCCCAGAATGCGGCCGCCTTTCACCACCTTGGTGACGCGATTGATGCTGATCATCTTCTCGCGCAGGCCGTCCTTGGACTCTTCTCTTTGCTGCACTTTTGCCATGATCGACTTTCCTTAGAACTTGAGTCCGCCTTCACGGGCCGCATCGGCCAGCGCTTTGACGCGGCCGTGATAGCGAAACCCGCTACGGTCGAAAGCCACGCTCTCCACGCCGGCAGTTCTTGCCCGCTCGGCGATGCGCTTGCCCACCACGGCAGCGGCGGCGGTGTTGGAACCCGATTTGAGTTCCTTCCTCAGATCGGCTTCAGCGGTCGAGGCGCTGGCCAGCACCCGGTCGCCGCTGGCGGCAATGATCTGGGCGTAAATGTGGCTGTTGGTGCGGTGCACGGCGAGCCGCGCCGCGCCCTGAAGGGCGATCCGGGCACGCGTCTGGCGCGCGCGCTGGAGGCGAGAATCCTTTTTGTTCATCGTCAACCCCGGTTATTTCTTCTTGGTCTCTTTCAAGACCACGTTTTCATCGGCATAACGCACGCCCTTGCCCTTGTAGGGCTCGGGACTGCGGTAGGCGCGGACCTCGGCGGCAACCTGCCCGACCTTCTGCTTGTCGATGCCTTTGATGAGAATTTCCGTTTGCGTGGGCGTTTCCACCTTCACGCCCTGCGGCATCTTGTGAGCCACCGGGTGCGAAAAGCCCAGCGTCAGGTTCAAGGTATCGCCCGCCGCCGCGGCACGATAACCCACGCCCACCAGGGTGAGCTTCTTCTGAAATCCGTCGGTAACACCCTTGACCATATTGGCGACCAAAGCGCGGGCGGTTCCCGACATGGCGCTTGCCTCGCGGCTGTCATTGGCAGCTTTGCACACCAGCTTGTCACCGTCGCGCTCGATGGCGACCAGCGAGTTGAAAGTATGGGCAAGCGAGCCCAGCGGTCCCTTGACGGCGATTTCGGTGCCGCTCACCGTCACTTCGACTTTGGCCGGAATGACGACAGGTAGTTTGGCGATTCTGGACATCGTGGCCTCTCTCTTATGCGACGATGCAAAGAACTTCGCCGCCCACGCCGTTGGCGCGCGCCTTGCGGTCCGTCATCACACCGCGGGACGTGGAGACGATCGCCACGCCGAGCCCGTTCATGACTCGCGGCAGGTCTTCCTTGCTCTTGTAAATACGCAGTCCGGGCTTGGAAACGCGCTCGATCTTCTCGATCACCGGCCTGCCGGCGTAGTAACGCAGGGCGAGCTCGAGTTGCGGCTTCTTCTCGTCGCCGGCCACCTTCATGCCGTCGATATATCCTTCGTCCTTCAGCACTTGGGCAATAGCCACTTTGAGCCGAGAGGAGGGCATCGCCACGGTCGCCTTGTTGGCCAATTGCGCATTGCGAATGCGCGTCAACATATCGGCGATCGGATCAGACATACTCATGGTTCGATCTCTCCCTTACCAGCTGGCCTTGATGATGCCGGGGATTTCGCCGCGCATCGCAATTTCGCGCAGCTTGTTGCGCCCCAATCCGAACTTTCGGAACACGCCACGCGGGCGGCCGGTCAGCGCGCAACGGTTGCGCAGGCGGCTCGGGCTCGCGTTGCGGGGCAGGGCCTGAAGCTTCAGGCGCGCCTCGAAACGCTCTTCCTCGGAGCGCTTGCCATCATTGATGATCGCGAGCAGCGCGGCGCGCTTCGCGGCGTATTTTTTGACCGTGTCGCGACGCTTCTGCTCGCGGTTGATCAACGCAGTCTTCGCCATGCCACCCTCAGTTCTTGAACGGAAACTTGAATGCCGCGAGCAGCGCCTTCGCTTCCGCATCCGTTTTGGCGGTGGTCGCGATGGTGATGTTCATGCCCCGGAGCGCGTCGATCTTGTCATACTCGATCTCCGGAAAAATGATCTGCTCTTTGACACCCAGGTTGTAATTGCCGCGCCCGTCAAAGGCCCGGCCGGAAATGCCACGAAAGTCGCGCACGCGAGGCAGCGCGATCGTCACCAAACGGTCAAGGAACTCGTACATGCGCCCTTGGCGCAGGGTGACCATACACCCCACCGGATAGCCGGTGCGGATCTTGAAGCCGGCGATCGACTTCTTGGCCTTGGTAATGACCGGTTTCTGTCCGGCCACTTTGGCCATGTCGCCGGTAGCGTGCTCCAGGACCTTCTTGTCCGCCACCGCCTCGCCCACGCCCATGTTGAGGACGATCTTTTCGATGCGAGGAACTTCCATAATCGATTTGTAGCCGAATTGTTGCATCAATTGCGGCACAACCGTTTGCTTGTAGAACTCTTTCAGGCGAGCCATTTTGCATCCAATCCCGATCAAGCCCCGACGAGTTCGCCGTTGGACTTGAAAAAGCGAACCTTGCGGCCGTCCTCCAAGGTTTTGATACCCACCCGATCCCCTTTTTGGGTGGCTGGGTTAAAGAGCGCAACGTTGGAGATGTGTATCGGCTTCTCCATGGTCACGATGCCGCCGGCGTCGCCCTTGATGGGGTTGGGCCGCTGGTGCCGCTTGACCTGGTTAATGCCCGAAACGATGACATGCTCGGCGTCGACGATCCTGCTCACCTCGCCGCGCTTGCCTTTGTCCCGTCCCGCTGTGGCGACTACGGTGTCGCCCTTCCTGATCTTGTGCATGTCAGCCTCCTACAGCACTTCCGGCGCCAGCGACACGATCTTCATAAACCGCTCGCTGCGCAACTCGCGCGTGACCGGCCCGAAAATGCGCGTGCCGATCGGCTCAAGCTTGTTGTTGAGCAGTACCGCCGCGTTGCCATCGAACTTGATCGCGGAGCCATCGGCGCGACGGACGCCCTGGGCGGTACGAACCACCACGGCGTTGTAGACCTCGCCCTTCTTGACCCGGCCGCGCGGGGCCGCATCTTTGATGCTGACTTTGATCACATCGCCGATGTTGGCGTAGCGGCGTTTCGAGCCGCCGATCACCTTGATGCACATGACGCGGCGCGCACCGGTGTTGTCGGCGACATCCAGAATGGATTGCATCTGAATCATAAAACACGCTCCAACTTAATCCGCCTTTCGTTTTAAGGAGGCGGCCAGTCTTGGACCCCGTCCGGGGAAGTGGGCCTGCCGCCAGAAAATGGCGGCGACAGGCGAATTTGCAATTCTAGCAGCCACGCGCGGCTGCCGCAAGCACTTTTACCGCTCAGACCGCGCGCGCCTTCTCAACCAACTTGCAAACCACCCAAGTCTTGGTCTTGGAGAGGGGGCGGGAAGACGCGATTTCCACGATGTCGCCTTCGTGAAACTCATTCTTCTCGTCGTGTGCGTGGTATTTCTTCGAGCGGGTGACAACCTTGCCGTAGAGCGGGTGCTTCACCCGGCGCTCGACCAGCACCGTCACGGTTTTGTTCATCTTGTCGCTCACCACTTTTCCGGTGAGCGTCTGCACCAGCTTTCGCTGGGCGCCGGCTTCCGCCGCTTTGGTCTCGGTCATGCTTGCCTCGCCTTGTCGTTGAGCAGGGTGCGCACGCGAGCGATGTCGCGGCGCACCTTGCCGAGTTGGCTAGTGTTCGTGAGTTGTTGCGTCGCCTTCTGCATGCGCAGCTTGAACTGGGTCTGCAAAAGATCCATCAACTCGGTTTGCAATTCCGCGGGCACTTTGCCGCGCAGTACTTTTTTGCGTTCGCTAGTCTTCATGACTTACCCCACGAGACGGTGCACGAAAGTGGTGGCGATCGGAAGCTTAGCCGCAGCAAGCGCAAATGCCTCTCTGGCCAAGGTTTCCTCGACGCCGTCCATCTCATAGAGTACTTTGCCCGGCTGAATCTCCGCGACGTAGTACTCCGGATTACCCTTGCCGTTGCCCATGCGCACTTCGGCAGGCTTCTGCGAAATCGGCTTGTCGGGGAAAATACGAATCCAGATGCGCCCGCCGCGCTTGATGTGCCGGGTCATCGCCCGGCGCGCCGCTTCGATTTGCCGCGCGGTGATACGCCCGCGCCCGATTGCCTTCAAACCGAATTGGCCGAAGCTCACTTTGTTGCCGCGAGTGGCCACGCCCTTATTGCGGCCTTTCTGCTCCTTGCGGTATTTCCTTCTAGCTGGCTGCAGCATTTTTCACTCCTGGCTTTCTGCCGCGCTTGGGCGCTTCCGGCGTTACACTGGGTGCGGCTTGAGGCTCGGCGTTATGGGGCAGCACTTCGCCCTTGAACACCCATACCTTGATGCCGATCACACCATAAGTCGTCTTGGCTTCGGAGAAGCCGTAATCGATGTCCGCGCGCAGGGTATGCAGAGGCACCCGGCCCTCGCGATACCATTCCGAGCGCGCGATTTCGATTCCGTTCAAGCGACCCGAACTCATGATCTTGATGCCCTGCGCGCCCAGGCGCATGGCGTTTTGCATGGCGCGCTTCATCGCCCGGCGGAACATGATGCGTTTTTCGAGCTGCTGCCCGATGGAATCGGCAATCAGCTGGGCATCGACCTCAGGCTTGCGGATTTCTTCCACATCGGTGCGGGCGTCGGGCCCCATGATGCGCCGGATATCTGCGCGCAGGTTCTCGATGTCCTCGCCCTTTTTGCCGATGATCACACCCGGTCGAGCGCTGTGTATGGTCACGCGCGCGGTTTTGGCCGCTCGATCGATGGTAATGCGGCCCACCGAGGCATGCGCCAGCTTCTTTTTCAGGTAGTCGCGCACCTTGATATCTTCGGCCAATGTTGGCGCGAAGTTCTTGCTGTTGGAGAACCAGCGCGAGGCCCAGTTGCGGTTCACGCTCAGGCGAAAACCGGTTGGATGAATTTTCTGTCCCATTTCGCTCGCCCTTAGTTGCCGACAACCACGCGAATGTGGCTGGTCTGTTTCAGGATCACGTTGCCGCGGCCCTTGGCCCGCGCGGTGAAGCGCCGGAGATTGTCGGCCTTGTCGATGTATATCGTCTTGACCTTCAGCTCATCGATATCGGCGCCGTCGTTATGCTCCGCATTGGCAATCGCGGACTCCAGCACCTTCTTGATGATTTTGGCGCCCTTCTTGGGGCTGAAAGCCAGGATGTTCAATGCCCTGTCCACCGGCAAACCGCGGATCTGGTCGGCAACCAAACGACCCTTTTGGGCCGAAAGGCGAACGCCGCGCAATACTGCTGTCGTTTCCATCATGGCTCCTTACTTCTTCGCCGCTTTCTTGTCTGCGGAATGGCCCTTGAAGGTCCGGGTCAGCGCAAACTCGCCAAGCTTGTGGCCAACCATGTTCTCCGAGACGTAGACCGGGATATGCTGCTTGCCGTTGTGTACCGCGATCGTCAGCCCGACGAACTCGGGCGTAACCGTGGACCGGCGCGACCAGGTCTTGATCGGACGCTTGTCGCTGCCGGTGCGAGCAGCGTCGACTTTCTTCAACAGGTGGGCGTCGACGAACGGGCCCTTTTTGATCGAACGTGCCATATTGGTTTACCCCTTGTTCGCGTGGCGCCGGCGCACGATCATGTTGATGGTGCGCTTGTTGCGGCGAGTGCGGAATCCCTTGGTAGGCGTGCCCCAAGGGCTGCAAGGATCGCGGCCGGCCGCGGTCTTTCCTTCACCACCGCCGTGCGGATGGTCGACCGGGTTCATGGCAACGCCGCGAACCGTCGGGCGGATACCGCGCCAGCGCTTGGCCCCCGCTTTGCCGATCGAGCGCAGGTTGTGCTCTTCGTTGCCAACTTCGCCGATGGTGGCGCGGCAATCGACGTGAACCTTGCGGATTTCGCCCGAACGCAAGCGCAGCTGCGCATACACGCCCTCACGCGCCAAGAGCTGAACCGAGGCGCCGGCCGAGCGGGCAAGCTGCGCGCCTTTGCCTGGCTGCATCTCGATGCAATGGATGGTGGTGCCCACCGGAATGTTGCGAATCGGCAGGCAATTGCCCGCCTTGATCGGCGCGTCGGCGCCGCTGACGAGCTGGGCTCCAACCGCCACGCCCCGCGGGGCGATCACATAACGGCGCTCCCCGTCCGCATAAAGCAAAAGTGCCAGGTTGGCGCTGCGGTTGGGGTCATATTCGAGCCGCTCAACTTTGGCCAGTATGCCATCTTTGTTGCGACGGAAGTCGACCACGCGATAGTGCTGCTTGTGCCCGCCACCCAGATGCCTGGTAGTGATGTGGCCGTTGTTGTTGCGCCCGGAGCTGCGGTTCTTCTTTTCCAAGAGGCCCGCAAAGGGCTTGCCCTTGTGCAAATCGGGGTTGACCACCTTGACCAGCGAGCGGCGCCCTGGCGAGGTCGGTTTAACTTTCACGAGTGCCATGGTCTTATGCCTCTCCCGCAAAGTTGATTTCCTGGCCCGGCTTGAGCGAAACGAAAGCCTTCTTCCAGTTGCGACGGCGGCCCAGCGATTTGCCGACGCGCTTGATTTTGCCTTTGACGTTGGCGATCTGAACGCTTTCCACTTGAACCTTGAAGAGCAGCTCCACGGCGGCTTTCACCTCGGGCTTGGTCGCTTCGGGAGCGACCCGGAAAACGACCTGCTCGTGGTGCTCGCCAATAAAGGTGGCCTTCTCCGAGATCTGCGGCGCCAGCAGCACCGTCATCAGTTTCTCTTGTTTGGCAGTGCTCATCCCAGCATCTCCTCGATTTGAGCGACCGCGGCGCGCGTCAAAATGACGTTGCGGAAGCGAATCAGGCTCGCCGGGTCGATTTCGCGCGCCTCCAGCACCAACACCTGCGGCAAGTTACGCGAGGAGAGGTAGAGATTGTCGTCGAGGTTGTCCGTCACCAGCAGCACGTTGTCGAGGCCCATGGCCTTCAACTTCTGCGCCAGCAGCTTGGTCTTGGGCGCCTCGATGGCAAGCTGCTCCACCACCGAGAGCCGGCCTTCGCGCGCCAGTTGCGAAAAGATCGAAGCCATGCCGGCGCGATACATCTTGCGATTGACCTTCTGGCTGAAGTTCTCGTCCGGGCTGGACGGAAACACGCGGCCACCACCACGCCACAGCGGCGAGGATGCGCGGCCAGCCCGAGCGCGACCGGTGCCCTTCTGCTTCCAGGGCTTGCGGGTGGACTTGTTGACCTCGCTGCGGTCCTTCTGAGCCCGGTTGCCGCTGCGAGCATTGGCCATGTATGCCGTCATCAGCTGATGAATGAGCGCCTCATTGTAGTCGCGCCCAAAAGCCGCATCGGAGGCGGCCACGGTTGCCGCCTGCTGGCCCTGTTCGTTGATTAGTTTGAGTTCCATGTCACTTGCCTCCGCTCGCGGCCTTTGCCTTGGCGGCAGGACGCACGATCACCGCGCCGCCGTCGGCGCCGGGTACCGCACCCTTCACCAGCAGGAGCTGGCGAGCGGAATCGATGCGCACGACTTCCAAGCTCTGCGCCGTGCGGCGCACGTTGCCGTATTGGCCGGCCATCTTTTTGCCGGGAAATACGCGCCCCGGGTCCTGAGCCATGCCGATGGAACCGGGTGCGTTGGTGGTCACCGAGTTGCCGTGGCTTGCGCGGTTGGAGCTGAAGTTGTGCCGCTGAATGACGCCGCTGAATCCGCGACCCTTGCTGGTGCCGGTCACATCGACCTTTTGCCCGACCTGGAAGATTTCGATCGAAATCGAGGCGCCGGGCTTGAATTCCGCGAGCTTGGCCGTATCGACGGCAAACTCGCGCATCATTTCGCCGGCTTCAACGCCCGCTTTGGCCAAATGGCCGGCCGCTGCCTTGTTGACTCGGCTGGCGCGCCGCTTCCCGTAAGTGACTTGAACGGCGCTATAGCCGTCCGTCTCGGGGGTCTTGATCTGGGTAACGCGATTATTGGCCAGATCCAGCACCGTCACCGGGACGGAATCGCCGTCGTCGGTGAAAATGCGGGTCATGCCAATCTTGCGACCGACAAGTCCTAGACTCATTTTCGTTTCCTTTCCACACCACCGATTGCGATTGATCGGCGGCAACTTTCAAAGTGCCCGCGGGCTTGCACCCGTCGGCACGCTCTTACTGCAACTTGATTTCCACATCCACGCCGGCAGGCAGCTCCAGCTTCATCAACTGATCCACAGTCTTGTCGGTGGGATCGATGATATCCATCAGGCGCAGATGGGTGCGAATTTCGAACTGATCCCGCGAGGTCTTGTTGACGTGCGGAGAACGCAGCACGTCGAACCGCTCGATGCGAGTGGGTAGCGGCACCGGCCCCTTGACCACCGCGCCGGAGCGCTTGGCGGTATCGACGATTTCCATCGCCGACTGATCGATCAGTTTGTAATCGAATGCTTTGAGACGAATGCGAATTTTCTGGCTTTGCATGTTCTTTCCAAAGAGCGAGGGCCGGCGGCGCGCCGCCGGCCGTTACCGGTCAATTACTCAATAATCTTTGCCACCACGCCGGCGCCGACGGTGCGGCCGCCTTCGCGA
>CAZFEK010000022.1:0-69752 GCA_964517465.1 uncultured Alcaligenaceae bacterium | reverse complement strand
CGCGCTGTCGAACCCGGCCCTCACATTTCCCCAATGCCGCCCTTTCACGTAAATGGGCATGGCCATGTCGCACAATAGTTCCCCCGTATCCCGCAAATAGGTCTGCAGCAAGAAAGGCTGCGTGTTCTTGGCGGCGCGGATTTCGGTAGGGGCCTTGAAGAAGCGGCGGCTACGGTTGCCCCACAGATCGACTTCTTTGTTGCCGGTGATCGGCTTGGAAAACTTGGCGTGATGCACCGCCAAGTAACCGTTGGTGTCCACCGGCACGCAGTAAGCACCTCCCTTGATTCGGGTGAGCGCCTCGTCGCAGTCGCGTTGCAGCTCGCGCTCGAAGGAATCGGCATAAGTCACATTGAACTTGGGCGGATCGCAATCGCCGAAAGGCCGGTAGTTCTGATCGAAGACATCGACTCCGCGCTCGGCCATTGCCTCAATCTTACCTTGTATCAGATCGCGATAAGTGCGCACCGCATTGAGGGCGTCTTCGAACGCGCCATAGCCGATTTTGAAGCGGCAGGCCAGATCCTGGATGCGCTCGGTCGCCGAAAACAGCGTTTCGGTCGATTTTTGCGACATTTGCATCTGTTCCGCAACGGCCGAAGAGAGGCGATGGATTTCATGCACGTTGTCGTTCACTTGGGCGTTGGTCGCGGTCAGTTCTTCGACCGCGGCGGCAACGTCCAGGAGCTGCGTGCTGGTTCTTTCGAAGTCGCCCACCATGCCTTCGAAGCGCTGCGCCGAGTTGGCGATGGCGGAATTGGTGGCATTGATGTCCACCACGATTTGCTGCGTCTCCTGCTGGGTGCTATCGACCAATTTCAACATCGCCGAGATGTTGGAACTGATTTCATCGCTCGCGGTGCGAGCCCGCTCCGCGAGGTGGCGAACCTCATCGGCCACCACCGCAAAGCCGCGGCCGGCCTCGCCTGCACGGGCGGCCTCGATGGCGGCGTTGAGCGCCAGCATGTTGGTCTGCTCCGACAAGGCTTTGATCAATTCCACAACCTCGCGAATGCTGACCGATCGCTTGGTCAGGGTATCCACCGTTCCGGTGAATCCGTTCAGCTTGCCGGTCACGCCTTCGATGCGCGAGCGCACGTCGCGCAACTCGACCAGCGACTGGCGGGCGGCGTTCAAATTGGCGTTGGTCGAATCGGAGATCTGATGGGTGTGCTCGGAAATCTGGTTGATCGCCTTGGTCGCCTCTTCGCTGGCAGTGAACACAGTTTCGGTCAATTGGCCTTGGCGCACCGCGCTGGCCGTGGTATCCGTCACTCGCTTCTTCACGGCGGCCGCCTCGCGCGCGATTGATACGCTCATCTTGCGGACTTCATCGAGCACCGCCCGCAATTTGGTGAGGAAGGTGTTGTAGCCCTCGACCAGCGCATTGCGTTTGCCTGGCGCCAGGGGGACGTCGCGCGACAAATCGGCTTCGCTTTTGCTGGCGTCGGCCAAGGCTTCGAGCATTTCCTGCGAGGCGGCACCACCCAGCCCGCTTTGCCGCATCGCAGCATAGGTGGCGACGGCGGCACCGAAGAGCAGAAAAAGGGCTGCCAGGCCGAGGTAGATCCCCAGCGGACCGTCGGCATTTGGCAGACTGAACCAGGAAGCCGCAACCAGCAGCAGTGCTACGATCACAATGCCGAGCACCGTCCACAACGCACCGAAGCCGGCCCCGGCATTGGCGCCGCGCCCCGGCCGTACCGGCATTCCCTTTGCCGCCGCCTGCGGCGCTATTCCTGCATGACTCATATGACTCATGAACGTCCCCCCGTCGTTTCGGGTTCAGAATCCGATTTCGGCCGAGTGTTGGCCCGCCGATAGTGGGCATAACGGCACCCGGGCGTCAAAACTAAAGTCCTGTCGGGCGGCAAGCGAGCGGCAAAATTTGCCACTCGCTGATCTTGGTCAAAAAACGCGAGGCTTTGTCCTCGTGGCGAGGAGAATGGTTGACGCCTACAGCTCCGAGAGCATGGCCCGGAAAATGAAGTTCTCCAAGAGCAGGCGGTCTTTATCCTGAATCTCCAGGAACTGCACACCGTGGTGCATGACGTTTCCGCGCCCGTCCGGAGCAGGCGCCTCGCGCAAATTGCGCACCAGGCACGGCAGGGCGATGTATACCGGCGCATTGTTGACGGTGGCACGGAGGGAGAGTTTGAAGCGATGTCCCACTTCGGCCAACCGGCGCGGCGCATTGACCATCGCACCCGAGAGACTGAGATCCACGACCAGGCAGGCCAAAGGAACCGTTTGCGCGACTTCTTCGATTTCCGGGATGGCGCCGATCAGGTTGACTCGAATCCTCTGTTCGCTGCGGACCGGCAGGGCTTGCACGCTTTTCGGATAGGAAAGGTGCAAGTAGGGATAAGGCGCGGCGCAGCTCTTGAGCACGCTCGCGTCGAAGGCATAAGCGTTGCGCCCCGAAAAGGCGCGCAACACGAAGGGTTGTCCTTCACGGATCAGTTGCACATGACCCTCGATCACCGGCGCCGTAACCAACACACTGCGCTTTTCGACATAACCGATCAGCGACACATAATAGCGGAGGTGATCTTCCGCCAGGGGCTGCATCTGCAAGGCATCGCCCACTCCCAGATGGATCGAGGCGAAGCTGATGTTTTCAGGCTCCATCTCCTGAGGCGGCGCAACAGCGGGCGCCGGCGCTGCTTTGGCCGGATCGCGCTTTCGGATTTGAGTCCAGGCAGGGCTCATGGATCGAGAGTAAAGAATGAAAAGTCGTTGTCGATTTCGTTGCCGCCAATCTTGCCGATTCGAGCGTTCGGGCGCAAGTCTCATCGTGGCCGATAATGGGTAATTTCGGCCCGGATCGAGAAAAGTTGACCTCGCCAAAAGCGAAACCCCGCCGCAGCGGGGTTTCGTGCCTGGCTCAGGCAGCGCGCCGTCCCTGGGGAGCGGCGCAGGGCGCAGCTTACATGTCCATGCCGCCCATACCGCCCATGCCACCCATACCGCCGCCGGGCATCGGGGCGTCTTCCTTGGGCAGTTCGGCCACCATGCAGTCGGTGGTGAGCATCAGGCCCGCCACCGAAGCCGCGTTTTGCAGCGCGAAGCGGGTGACCTTGGTGGGATCGAGCACGCCCATTTCCACCAGATCGCCGTATTCGCCGGTCGCGGCGTTGTAGCCGAAATTGCCCTTGCCTTCGACCACTTTGTTGACCACCACGGAAGGCTCGTCACCGGCATTGGCGACGATCTCACGCAGGGGCTGTTCCAAGGCACGCAGCACGATCTTCACGCCGGCGTCCTGGTCGTGGTTGTCGCCCTTGAGGGTGCCCAACGAGGCACGGGCGCGCAGCAGGGCCACGCCGCCGCCGGCGACGATGCCCTCTTCCACCGCAGCGCGAGTGGCATGCAGGGCGTCTTCGACGCGGGCTTTCTTCTCTTTCATTTCCACTTCGGTGGCGGCACCGACGCGGATCACGGCAACACCGCCGGCGAGCTTGGCGACACGCTCTTGCAGCTTCTCGCGATCGTAATCGGAAGTGGCTTCTTCAATCTGCTTGCGGATTTGTTTCACGCGGCCTTCGATGGCGTTCTTTTCGCCGGCGCCGTCGATGATGGTGGTGTCTTCCTTGCCCACTTCGATGCGCTTGGCGCGGCCCAGGTCCTTGAGGCCGGCGTTTTCGAGCTTGAGGCCCACTTCCTCGGCGATGACCGTGCCGCCGGTGAGAATGGCGATGTCTTCGAGCATGGCCTTGCGACGATCACCGAAGCCGGGCGCCTTGACCGCACAGGTCTTGAGAATGCCGCGGATGTTGTTGACCACCAGGGTGGCCAGGGCTTCGCCTTCGATGTCTTCCGCAATGATCAGGAGCGGACGGCCTGCCTTGGCCACTTGCTCTAGCACCGGCAGGAGATCGCGAATGTTGGAGATCTTCTTGTCGTGCAGCAGCACGAAGGGATCTTCCAGCACCGCGACTTGCTTGTCGGGGTTGTTGATGAAGTAGGGCGAGAGGTAGCCGCGGTCGAACTGCATGCCTTCCACGACTTCGAGCTCGTTTTGGAGGCTCTTGCCGTCTTCGACGGTGATCACGCCTTCCTTGCCCACTTTGTCCATGGCGTCGGCGATGATCTTGCCCACATCGGTGTCGGCGTTGGCGGAGATCGAGCCCACCTGGGCGATTTCTTTGCTGGTGGTGCAGGGCTTGGAGATTTTCTTCAGCTCTTCGACGATGCCGATCACGGCCTTGTCGATGCCGCGCTTCAGATCCATCGGGTTCATGCCCGCGGCGACGAACTTCATGCCTTCGGTGACGATGGATTGGGCCAGCACGGTGGCGGTGGTGGTGCCGTCACCGGCGACGTCGGAGGTCTTGGAAGCGACTTCCTTGACCATCTGCGCGCCCATGTTCTCGAACTTGTCTTTGAGTTCGATTTCCTTGGCCACGGACACACCGTCCTTGGTGATGGTCGGGGCGCCGAAAGAGCGCTCCAGAACCACGTTGCGGCCCTTGGGGCCGAGGGTGACTTTCACTGCGTTGGCGAGAACGTTCACGCCCGCGATCATGCGATTGCGGGCCGACTCGCCGAATTTGACTTCTTTTGCTGCCATTTAATTTCTCCTGGATTCGTTGAAATGCGTGCGCGAACCGGGGGGACTCAGCCCTCGATCACACCCATGATGTCTTCTTCGCGCATGACCAGCAGCTCTTCGCCCTCGACCTTGACGGACTGGCCGGAGTACTTGCCAAAGAGCACGCGGTCGCCGACTTTCACCGCCAGTTGACGGACCTTGCCGTCTTCGAGGATCTTGCCGTTGCCTACGGCCAGCACTTCGCCCTGATCGGGTTTTTCGGCGGCGGTGTCGGGAATGACGATGCCGGAAGCCGTCTTGCGTTCCTCTTCCAGGCGCTTGACGATCACGCGATCGTGCAAAGGACGGATTTTCATGGTGGATTACTCTCCTAGGTTGGACCGAAGAACCTCCCGGGGCACGCTGCCGCGGGAAGCGGATTGGAGCTGGGCGCCTGATGATGCGTTATTAGCACTCGACGCCGGCGAGTGCTAATAATAGGGTAAGAAAGGGGCAATTTCAAGTGCTTGGCGCCGATTTATTGGTGCCGATACTCTTGGTGGCAAGCCCTCCTCGCCCGCCTCCCCTGCGCCTTGGGTCTACGAGCCCTGGGGGACGAAATGGCCCCAAGAGCCGATCGGGGAGAATTTGCCGGAGGGCTGCCCCTCAGCTCCCCGGGGCGGAATGGCCCGAGGATCACTCCGTCCCTGTTAGGAGAGCAGGAGAAGCTATTCGCGTTCTGCAATCAGGGAGTGATCGCTTGGCTGCGGCTCGTCCGGTTCAGGCTTCAGAGGACCCGGAACCGGACCGCACCCGGCGAACCAGAGGAGTGACGAGCTTTACTGCGCCCAGAGCCAAAATACCCCCCAATAAACCCACCAGAAGATCGGCCAAGGTCGGCAAAATGCTGCCCAGCAGGCCGCCCACTGCCAAGGAGCCGACTTCCACGGCATGATGAAGCGGGGGAATGCCATGCGCCAAAATGCTGCCGCCGACCAGAAACATGGCGATCGTGCCGATGACCGTCAGCGACTTCAGGAAGCGCGGCGCTGCCGCCAGTAGGAACTTGCCCGTGAGACGCGCGACCGCAGCACGCTTCCGGACCAGGTAGAACCCAAGGTCGTCGGCTTTGACGATGGCTGCCACCAAGCCATAGACCCCGAGGGTCATGGCCACACCAATCGCCGCGAGCACGGCCACCTGAGTGAGGAAGGGTTTGGCGGCGACGGTGCCCAGGGCGATGATGATGATTTCGGCGGAGAGCACGAAGTCGGTGCGGATTGCACCCCGAATCTTTTCGCGCTCGAAGGCCACCAGATCCACCTCGGGATCGGCTACCGCGGCCAGCTCCCGCCGATGTTCGGCCTGATCGTCCTGTGGCTTGTGCAGCCAGTGATGAGCAATTTTCTCCATCCCTTCTAGGCAGAGATAAAACCCGCCCAGCATCAGCAGCGGCAACACCGCCCAAGGGGCCAGGGCATTGAGCAGAAGCGCCGCCGGCACGAGGATGAGCTTGTTCTTGAACGATCCCACCCCCACCGCCCAGACCACCGGCAGTTCGCGTTCGGCGCGCACACCGCTGACCTGATCGGCATTGACCGCAAGATCGTCGCCCACTACACCCGCGGTTTTTTTGGCCGCGACTTTGGTCATCAGCGCCACATCGTCGAGAATCGAAGCGATGTCGTCGAGCAAAGCAAGCAAGCTGGCGCCGGCCATGGGTATTTCCCGTTTCACGAAAAAGGGGGCCATTGTAGCCAGAGTGATGCACAATGCGTGAGGTTTTCTGCCCGCGAAAGTTGTTTTTCGCCCTGTTCTGGGAATCATGATGTCTTCATTCGAAATCACCGGCCGTTGCCTTTGCGGTGCCGTTCGGTATGCAGCGCAGGCGCCGCTCGAACGCGCGGAGTATTGCCATTGCAAGATGTGCCGCAAGGCGCAGGGCGCAGCTTTTTCAGCCAATGCGGCGTTGCCGGCCCGGCATTTCGCGATCACTCGGGGGGAGGAGGCGATCATCGCGTATCGCTCCTCGACCCGCCGGGAGCGCTGCTTTTGCCGCTTTTGCGGCAGTTCGCTTTTCCTGCGGCGCCTGGGGGAGCCCGAGCGTGTCGTTTTGCACCTCGGCGGCTTGGAGACTGAGGTCGATCGGCGCCCGGAGCGGCATGTCTTTGCCGCTGACAAAGCGCCCTGGTATCCCCTGCAGGATGCGCTGCCTCAATTCCCGGTCTATCCCGGCTTCGAAACCCAGGATCTCGAGCCCGCGGGCGAGGCCACGACCTCGGGCGCCGAAGTGATCGAGGGCTCCTGCCTTTGCGGATCAGTCGCCTACCGTTTGCCCGGTCGGATCTACTTTCTCAACCACTGCCATTGCTCGATGTGCCGCCGCTTCACCGGCTCGGCCTTCGGCAGCTTCTTGCACGCCGCCGGCGAGGGTTTCACCTGGACCCGCGGCGCAGATTGCGTGGCGAGCTACGAGTCGTCGCCCGGCAACCTACGCGCCTTCTGCAAGGGTTGCGGCAGCAAGCTCCCGGTGCTGGAAGAGCAAGGCAGCCACGCCATCGTTCCGGCCGGCTCCCTCGACACCGACCCCCGGCTCAGCGCCTGCGCGCAGTTCTTCTGCGGCTCCAAAGCCCCGTGGTTCGAAATCAGCGATCCCGCGCCACGCTACGATTCTTTTCCGCCGCTCGCGTTTTGGGAGCAGTGGGAATGAAGATCTCGCTCGGTGCCTTGCACGGAACACTGCGCACCCGGTTTCCGCGCAGTGCCTGGGAGCGTGCCCTCACCTCCTGAACCAGCGGCCCTGGGTGGTTTCTTGAAGTACCAAAAGGAATACACGTGGTTCAGCATCGAAAAACCAATCACGACCGATGCCAACCACATGACCGGCGTATCCCATAGAGCCAGAATGAGGCAAATAAGACCGGCGAACATGCCGCTCTTGGCGGCGAAGCGGTGGGTGGCGTACCAGTTCGCCGCGTCGCTCAGGGTCCACGCGTTGGAGATCCCCAGAAAGTGGTTGCGCCGCAGCTTGCCAAACATGTTGGCAACGTAGAGCTGAAAAAAGACGATGAAAAACGGCAACGTGCGCCGCAACGGAAAGTCTCCCGCCCAGAAGACATACACCAAGCCCAGCACCGATATGGCAAAGATAAGCGCCAAGCCCAAAGCGAACTTGTAGGGAACCATGCCCATTGCATCGATTTCCGCGCGATTCGGGGCAAGCCATGGCAAACCCACCAAGCGAAGGACGAGCCATGCCCCGATCGCCCAGAAGAAGGCGGGAATCAGGACCATGGTGGCATCGCCCCGGTGCCAGTGATCTTGGGGCAAGCCTAGCCAGAACCACAGGATCGCCAAGCCGCTGATCCCCAACAGCGCCAGCGAAGCGCCGATATAGGTTTTCTTCATCCGTTTCTCCCGACTCTGTGTTCGTTGTTCTCGCCGATCGCGCGCTCCTGCCGCTTGCAATACCAAAGCGAGTAGCCCACAGGAATCAAGCTCGCCGCCAGCATGGCGCCGACGTTTAGCCACCAGGGCAAACCCAAAATCGCAAATACAAGAACCAGAACGCCGCCTGTGACCATGGTCTTGCCGGCCAAACGATGCGTGGCATACCAGTTCGCTTCGTCGGCGAGGGTCCAGGGGGTGCGGATGCCGAGGTAAAAGTTGCGACGCAACTTGCCCAGCAAATTGCCCAGCAGCGCAAGGAAGAGCCCCAAGCCGCCAAATACCGCGGCCAGCATGTCGAAACGCTTGCCCAAACCGGCCCAAAGCAGCACTAAGTGGAAGTAAGCGAACATGGCCACGACGATCAGCATGAAGCGCAGGTAAGTGCCGCCTGAGTCCTCGACTTTAAAGCGCCGCGGCGACAGCCAGGGCAAGAGCGCGAACAGGAGCAAAGTGCCCAGCATCATTCCCGGGCCGAAGAACACGAGTTCCCAGCGCGAACCGTAGCGGTCGATTTCCCCCGCGGCATTCCAATGCACGGGAACTCGCTCGGGAAGTTCGCCCCAGAAGAAAGCAGTGAGGCCCAGCACCAAGACCACGAGCCCGAGGCCCGTCAAGAAGTAGCGTGTTTTCATATTCGCTTCCTTTGCGGTTTGCGGTCGGCGAGGTCCATGGCCCAGGCCAGGATGTCTTCGACGACCGTGGTATTGAGTCCATACCAAATGGTTTGACCCTCGCGCCGGCTGGTGATGAGGTCGGCCGCTTTCAACACGGCGAAATGGTGGGACATGGTCGGCTTAGTCATGTCGAAGCGCTCGGCCAGCTCCCCCGCGGTCATCTCGCGCCGGCGCAAGAGGCGCAAGATTTCCCGCCGTGTCGGATCGGCAATGGCTTTGAAGGCGCCGTCTTGTTCTTTCGGCATTGATTCGATCAATGTGTAATTAGATACATATCGAAATACTGGCGCACCCTAGCCGAGTTGTCAAGCGCAAGAGATCCGTTGAACCGGGCGCTATCCAGCGCGCCTGAGGGCGGCGCCTTATTTCTGCAGCGGTACTTTGAGAAGCACCGGCGCGCGCAGCCGATCCGCCCCGGCGATGCTGCCATCGGGGCGCCGACGCGCGATGTGTGAATTGGCGATGACGATGAGGTGTTCGCCGACGATGGCGCCGGTGGTGGGCTCGTCGAACTCGGGGTGGTGATGCGACTGCAACACGTCGAAAGCGGTGATGTTCCGGCCGTCGGCGCTTAACTTCAGGCGAATCACGCGCCCCGGATTGGGGCCGTTTTGTACGCCGATCAATGCGCCGCGGTGGTAGTAGAGTCCGTCGATGCCGCCGGTGACCCATTCGTCGGGCTGCGCCATGCGCTGCCAGGCGCCGCTGGCAACCTCGATGCGGGCGATGCCGGTGGAAAGCGCGACATAAAGTTCACCTCCGGGGCCCAGGGCGAGCCCATTGGCGCCTCTGAGTTGGCCGGGTTTTCCGAGAGCGACCGCGGTCGCCGCGCTGGGGCCCAGCACCCAAATCGTGCTGCCGAAGGAATCGCTGGCGTAGACCGTGCCGTCGTCGGCGATGCAGAGGTCATTCAAGTGCAGGGCCTGGGGTAGCTCGACGCGGCGCACCACGCGGCGGCTTGCGAGATCCCAGGCGATGAGGGCATTGCTTCGCGCCTTTTCGGCTTCGTCGTCGGAACCATTGCTGCTGACCGCCCACAGAAGCCGGCGCGGCAGGTCCACGCGCAAGCCCAGCACGGCATCGAGGCGATCCTCCGCGCGCGACCAGTCCTCCTGCCGGCCCTGCGCATCGAGTGTGACGATCTTGCGCCGATGGATGCTGCCGACGAACAGGCGCCGCGATTTGGGATCGTAGGCGATGCCTTCGGGAAGAAGCGACTTTCCCGTGAGCCTGGCGAGCACCGCCGCGGGTGGCTGGGTCTTCGGCTCGTCGGCGGCGAGTTGCGCCCGCAGGCGCTGGAATTCCTCGTCCTCCCACAGGCGGTCGAAGCCGGCGCCCGGCGCGGGAATCAAACCGCGGCGCCGGCCGAGCAAACTGCGCAAGTCGGCGAGGGCCGCTGCGCGTGCACCGAGTTGGGCCTGGGTCATGGCGCGATAGAAGACCAGCAAGTCGTCTTTGGGGCGCTCACCGCGCAAGGTTTCGATGCGAACCAACTGCGCCTGCAGGGCAGCCTCTTCGCCGGATTGCGCCCAGGCCGACCCGCAGACCAGGGTGGCCAGTGCGGCCAAACCGACGTATCTCCAAACCTTCATGACACCACCTCCCAGGGTCAACTATGCCCCGGGCATGATCGTGCAGGAGGGTGTTCGACCGCAAGCGTCCTGGCTGCTTCCGGTCGGCGCCGGCGGCGCTTCGTCGCCTATTGCGGGGCGCACATGACCACACCTTCGGCCAGCCACCCGGCGGCGACGGTGGCCAAATAGGCCGCAAAGTCGCTGCCGAGACGATGGTTCGAATCCACGCCGCGCGCATAGCCGTTGTTGTAGGCGCGATAGACCGGCACCAGGCCGGCGGCGCAGGTGCCGCCCAGTGCCGCAGTGCTCTGATCGCTGTCGGATTCGAATTTCCAGCTTGGCGCCATTGGGTTGTAGGCCGCTTTGAGCTCGGCGCACTCCGCGGCGTTGACGGTGTAGAAGTGGGAGTTCGGGCCGTAGATAGTGCCCGTCGCCGGATTGATCGCGGTGTTGCCGTAGAAACGGCACAGCGGCGCACTGCCGCCTTCTTTGAAGGCATAACCCGTGCGCTGCCAGTTGCCGGCGCCGCCGGTATAGAGGTAGGCCTGTTCATTCGAGTCGGCGGTGATGAAATAGTGATCGAGTTCCGGCTCGTAATACTCGACGAAGGACTGTTGCGCCGGGCTCACGCCGTAGACGCTTTGCGCCGCCGCGAAAACGCTTTGGAAGGCGGCGAGGTAGCTCGCGTCGCCGACGACGTTGATGATGTTCTTCACTTGCCGCGCTTCCTGCTGCCGGTAGTCGTAGTACATCACGCCATCGAAGGCGCCGCCGAAGGCGAAAAATTCCTTGCTGCGGGCGATAATCCAGTCGGTGCCGGGGAAAGGCGAAGTCTCCTCGCCCACCCGTTCGATCACGCCGATGCGCGGCAACACGCGCGCCGCGGGCGCGAAGCGTTTGAAGTTCATCGCCGAATATTGATAGCTGTCGATGAGCTTCGCGGTCGTGTTCCATTTGTAGTAGAAAAGATTGAGCAGGGCGATGTCGCCGATGTTCGCGCCGGCACTCGCGCTGGACACGAAAGAATCGAGACAGCTCGCCTTGTTGAAGGCCACCGCCACGGCCAGGCTGGGCACAATGGCCTTGATCGCGCTCACCGCCGCAGCCAGTTCGGCAGCGTTGATATTCCATTTGCGGCTATGCGTCGCCGGATTTTCCTGGCAGAGGTCTTCGGCAATCAACAAACCCGCTACACGCGCGTCGGCTAAACCGCTCTTCACCCCGGTAACGAGGCTCGACAGCTTCGCCGTATCGAACTTGAGCGCGGTGGATTGAATGTCGGAAGGATCCACGCGCAGCAAGACTTTCATGTCCGCGCTGCTGGCTTGAGCCAACATGGACGAAAAATCTGCGCCGGTTTTCGGCAAGGGAATCTGTGCCGTATTGGCGCCGAGGCTGTGGATGATCGCCAGATCGCCCTGTTCCGCACCTTGTATGCCCAGAATAGGGCTGGCTGCGGTGCTGCCGGTGCTGCCTGCGGCAAGGGCTCGCGCCGCGGCGGTACAGAAGTCTTTGCCGCTTTTTCCGGCGGCACGCTCGATGGCGGTGGCGAGGTCGGTAATCGTGACGCGGCTCCAGGCGGCGTCGAACTCGCCCAAGAAAAGGCGGGACATGAATTGCGCGCCGCGGCTGTCGGCGCCGGCGCCGGAAAGAAGCAAGGCGCTCTGACCATCGAGCCAGGCGGCGTAAGCCCAACTGACGGTACTGGCGCTGCCATAGCGCGTGTCATAGGCGCTGAGCGTGGCCCCGGTGCTGGCCAGGGGCAAGCTCGTCTTGGCACCGCTGCTGAGATTGAGCACTTGCAGCGCGCCGCTGGTAGCGAGCGCGTACAGCACTTCGTTGCCGGCAGCGCTGACGATGGCGTGCCCCGAACCGTCCCAGCCATTGGGTTGGGTGAAGCCGCTGCCATCGAGGTTGATGAAGCTCAGGCCCGCGATGTAACGATCCGACTTGGTCGATTGAAAAGCGATGCGGCTGCCGCCAGGAAAAGGAAACGGGTCTTCCGTGGCTGCGGTGTCGGGGCAGCGGCTGGCCGTGCAGATCGACTGGGTGCTTTTCACGCGGGGCGTGCCGTTGCTCACGTCGAGTTCCAGCAGCGCCACGTGCTTGTTGCCCGGCAGCACCGAGGAATAGACCAGATGAGTGCCGTCTATCCATTCCGGAAAGCGGCCGTCGCTCACCAGCGTCGTCTCGCTGCCGGTCTGTAAATGGATGAGGCGCAACTCATGGCGGACGGGACTTGCGTTGCTGCCATGATCGTAGGCCACCCAATTGCCGTCGGGGGACAGCGCGGGAAAGGCTTCCGCCGCGGTGGAATCGCTGGTGAGCCGCGTGAGCGCACTCACCGACCTGGTGCCGCTGTCGTAGAGCGCCGAATACAGATCGCAGCCGCTCAGGTCGTCGCGGTAGCAGCCGCCGGATGCCGCTTGCAGGTTGGAGGCAAAAACGATGCGGTAGGTCGTGGCCAGGGCGGGTGACTGCCCGCACAGCATCACCAGGCCGATAACCAAACCCAGGGACCAAGACGTCTTGCTTTCGGCTAGTTGCCCATTGCTCATGTTCGCCCCCAAGCGAGTTTGCGTGGCGCACCATGCGCCTTGCGTCAGGAGCTTAGTTGCCAGCGCGGGGTAATGGCGAGCGAGGAGTTGTGAGCAAAGATGTGTAAGCAATCGTTGCCGAATCGCGCCCGCAGGCAGGCGGAACGCAAGACGCGAGGCGCGCGCAGAGGCAAGTTGCCGGAAACGAGTGCAAAAAAAGGGGTCGCGCTCGGCGACCCCTGCTTACAAATGGCGATCGACGCTGTGATCAGTTCGCTTCTTTCAACTGATCGAGAATGCCTGGGTTTTCCAGGGTCGTGGTGTCTTGCGTGATCGCTTCCCCCTTCGCCAGCGAACGCAACAGCCGACGCATGATCTTGCCGGAGCGCGTCTTGGGAAGATTGTCGCCGAAACGAATTTCTTCGGGCTTGGCGATGGAGCCGATTTCTTGCGCCACCCAAGCCTTGAGTTGATTAGAGATTTCTTTGGCCTTGTCGCCGGTGGGGCGGGACTGCTTCAAGACCACGAAGGCCACCACGGCCTCGCCTTTGATGTCGTGCGGGCGCCCCACCACCGCCGCTTCGGCAACCAGGTGATTGGCGACCAGCGCGGATTCGATTTCCATGGTGCCCAGGCGGTGGCCGGAGACGTTTAATACGTCGTCGATGCGCCCCACGATCCAGAAGTAGCCATCCATATCCCGGTTGGCGCCATCTCCGGCAAGATACATGCCCTTGAACTCTTCCGGGAAGTATGACTTCTTGTAGCGCTCGGGATCGCCCCAGATGGTGCGGATCATCGAGGGCCAGGGTTTCCTGATCACCAGGAAGCCGCCTTTGCCCAGTTCCACTTCGTGCGCGGCTTCATCGACGATGGCGGCATCGATGCCCGGCAGCGGCAGGGTGCAGGAACCGGGCTTCAAAGGCATGGCGCCGGGCAAGGGCGAAATCATGTGGCCGCCGGTTTCGGTTTGCCACCAGGTGTCGACGATCGGGCAGCGAGCGCCGCCCACGGTGTTGTAGTACCACATCCAGGCTTCCGGGTTGATGGGTTCACCCACCGTGCCGAGGATACGCAGGGAGGACAAATCGTAGTTATGCGGCAAGTCGCCGCCCGCTTTGATGAGCGAACGAATCGCCGTCGGCGCGGTATAGAAAATGGTGACCTTGTGGTCTTGAATCATCTTCCAGAAGCGGCCGGCGTCGGGATAAGTCGGCACACCTTCGAAGATCACTTCGGTCGCGCCCAAGGCGAGCGGGCCGTAGGTCACGTAGGTGTGACCGGTGACCCAGCCCACGTCCGCAGTGCACCAGAAAACGTCGTTCGACTTGATGTCGAACACCCACTTCATGCTCATCACCGCGCCCAGCAGATAGCCGCCGGTGGAATGCTGCACGCCCTTGGGCTTGCCGGTGGAGCCCGAGGTGTAGAGGATAAAGAGCGGATGCTCGGCGCCGACATAGGTGGGCTCGCACTCGTCGGGCAAGCCTTCGGTGAGATCGTGCCACCAGAGGTCGCGGCTGGCATTCCAGAGCACCTCGCCGCCGGTACGTTTGTAGACCACCACCTTGCCGATCGATTCGCATCCACCCATGGAGAGCGCCTCGTCGACCGCCGGTTTCAAGGGGATTTCGCGGCCGCCGCGATATTGCCCGTCGGCGGTGACCACCAGCTTGGCCTGGGCGTCCATGATGCGCTCCTGCACGCTCTTGGCCGAGAAGCCGCCGAACACCACCGAGTGAATGGCGCCGATGCGGGCGCAGGCCTGCATGGCCACCACGGCTTCCACGCTCATGGGCAGGTAAATCAGCACGCGGTCGCCTTTGGTGATGCCAAGTTTCTTGAGGCCGTTGGCGAACTGGCAAACCTTGTGATAGAGCTCTTTGTAGCTCACCTTGGTGACCTGGCCATTGTCGGCTTCGAAGATCAGCGCCGTTTTGTGCGGCTTGGATTCGAGGTGCCGGTCCAGGCAGTTGTAGGAAACGTTGAGTTCGCCGTCTTCGAACCACTTGTAGAAAGGCGCGTTGGAATCATCCAGCGTCTTGGTGAACTGTTTCTTCCAGAGGATGTTGTCATGGGCGAGTTTGCCCCAGAAACCGGCGTAGTCCTTGGCTGCCTTGGCGCACAACTCCCGGTAGGCCGACATGCCGGGCACATGCGCCTGGGCGACAAATGCCTCCGAGGGCGGAAAGACGCGGTTTTCGTGTAGGACTGATTCGATGTCGGACATGACCTGCCTCCTGGACGAGGAAAAAGGAAGAAAAGTAGCTCTAGCGACAACCCTTATATCTTATATAAGACATAAGAGTTAGGGTTGACTTGCATTGTAGCACCAGCGACATTCGTCGCAAAACACCGCCAGCCAGAATTGGCGCGGGGGTAGCTCAAACAAACGCTCGATTGAATCCCGCCAAACTTCCGTTTTTCGTCCCCCCGCCCGACTTCCATGGCGCCGAGGTCAGGCCCAGGCGAATGCTAAAATTTGCGCTTCGCCATCCAATCCTTCCAACATGACGCCAACAGCGACCCGCCGCCTGAATCCGATTTCCGCGCTCATTTTCACCAGCCGCTGGCTGCAGCTGCCGCTCTACCTCGGGCTGATCCTCGCCCAAGCGGTTTATGTGTATATGTTCGCCCGCGAATGTTGGCATCTGGTGAGCCACGCCAGCACCCTGAAGGAGCAGGAGATCATGCTCATCGTGCTGGGTCTCATCGATGTGGTGATGATTTCCAATTTGTTGATCATGGTGATCATCGGCGGCTACGAGACTTTCGTCTCACGGCTCAACCTCCAGGGGCACCCCGACGAGCCCGAGTGGTTGTCGCACGTCAACGCCTCGGTACTGAAGTTGAAGCTTGCCACCGCCATCATCGCCATTTCCTCGATTCACCTCTTGCGCACTTTCATCGACGCGCCGCAGCTCTCCACCCACCAGATCATGTGGCAGACCATCATCCACACCGTCTTCCTCTTTTCGGCGCTGGCCATGGCGTTGGTAGAGCGCATCATGCCAGTGCGCAGCGAAGCCCACTGAATTTTGGAACTACCCCTCGCCTCCCACACGGAAAGCCATCATGAGTGCCATACGCCAGGACGATTTCATCCAAAGCATCGCCGATGCCTTGCAGTTCATCTCTTATTATCACCCGGTGGACTACATCAAGGCGCTCTCCCGCGCTTACGAGTTGGAACAGTCGCCCGCGGCCAAGGACGCCATGGCGCAGATTCTGGTCAACTCGCGGTTATGCGCCGAAGGGCATCGCCCTATCTGCCAGGATACCGGCATCGTGACCGTGTTCCTCAAAGTGGGCATGAACGTGCGCTGGGACGCGACCATGAGCGTGGAGGACATGGTCAACGAAGGCGTGCGTCGCGCCTATCTTCATCAGGACAACAAACTGCGCGCCTCGGTGCTGGCCGACCCGGCCGGCGCCCGCAGGAACACCAAGGACAACACCCCCGCGGTAATCAACTACGAGATCGTACCCGGCGATCGTGTGGACGTGCACGTCGCCGCGAAAGGCGGCGGGTCCGAAGCCAAATCCAAATTCATCATGCTCAATCCTTCGGACTCCGTGGTCGACTGGGTGTTGAAAACCGTGCCCACCATGGGCGCCGGCTGGTGCCCGCCGGGTATGCTGGGCATCGGCATCGGCGGCACCGCGGAAAAAGCCATGGTGATGGCCAAAGAGGCCCTCATGGAGCCCATCGACATGCCTGAGCTCATCGCCCGCGGCCCCACGAACCGCGCCGAGGAACTGCGCATCGAACTCTACGAGAAGGTCAACGCCCTGGGCATCGGCGCGCAAGGCTTGGGCGGCCTCACCACGGTGCTCGACGTGAAGGTGCTCGATTACCCGACCCACGCAGCGAACTTGCCGGTGGCGATGATTCCCAATTGCGCAGCCACTCGCCACGTCCATTTCGTGCTCGACGGCTCCGGCCCGGCAAACCTAGAACCGCCTTCGCTCGACGACTGGCCGCGCCTCACCTACGACGCATCCAAGGGGCGCCGCGTCGACCTCGACGCTGTCACGCGCGAGGAAGTGGCGAGTTGGAAACCCGGCGAAGTGCTGCTCCTGAACGGCAAGCTCCTGACCGGCCGCGATGCCGCGCACAAGCGCATGACCGACATGCTCTCCCGCGGCGAAAAGCTGCCAGTGGATTTCCAGAACCGTTTCATCTATTACGTCGGCCCGGTCGATCCGGTGCGCGACGAAGTGGTCGGCCCTGCCGGCCCCACCACCGCCACGCGTATGGACAAGTTCACCCGCCAGATGCTCGCCGAAACCGGACTCCTGGGCATGGTGGGCAAGGCCGAGCGCGGACCGGCGGCAATCGAAGCGATCCGCGATCACCGAGCGGTCTACCTGATGGCTGTGGGGGGTGCCGCTTATCTCGTTTCCAAGGCGATCCGCGCCGCGCGCGTGGTGGCCTTTGCCGATTTGGGCATGGAGGCCATTTACGAATTCGAGGTCAAGGATATGCCCGTCACCGTGGCCGTGGACAGCCGCGGCGAGGCGGTGCATATCAGCGGACCCCGCGAGTGGCAGGCCAGGATAGGCAAGATTCCGGTTCGCGTGCTTTGATCTCGTGCCGTGCACCTGCGCGCTCCGGCGCGGTATGATCACCATGGCAGGGGACCAAGTGTGGGGGGTCCGGGTTTCGGGGGGCGCAGCGGCAACGCTGCGGGTTGCACGGATTGGGCCTTCAGTCTGGCCACCTAGCGGAAATCAAGCACATGGACGTTCGCCGCGCAGACGGCAGAAGATCGGCGCCCTTGCACCAACCATTCGGCGCGCCGACACTGGGGGACGGTAGTCGCCGCCGGCGAATGACGCGGCGCTTGCGCCAGGCGCTCTTCGCGGCGCTTATCACACTGGCGCTAGGACAAGCGGCCCCCGCGGCTCCGGAAACCCCGAGCCTGCAGATCGTCGCGCCCGAGGGCGACGCCACCGTCGATCGAGTCTTGCTTGGTCTTCGCGGCAGTCTCGCCGGGCAGCCGGTGAACGCGCGTTACCTCTCGCTTGCCCGCGACGATGCGCTCGACTCCTTGCGGCGCGCCGAGAACGGAACCGTCTTTCTCAGCCTGGGGCAAAGGGCCGCGGATGACATCCTTCGCGTGCGAGGGACCCCGGCGCTGGTGGGCTGCCTTTTGCCGACCAACGCCAGTTTGCCGCGGGGCGAACAAGTTTTGGCCATCCCCCCGGAGGTTTCGCCCGAATTGCAGGCCGCCTGGCTGCGCCGGCTGCATGGCCAGGCTCGGCGCGTGGGCTTGTTGTACGATCCGGATTTCAGTGCCCGCCACGTCGGCCGCCTCACCGATGCACTGCAGAATGTGGGCTTGCAAGCCTTGCCCGAGCCGGTGCGTTCGCCAACCGAGTTGCCCGCGGCACTGCAGCGGCTGGGCCGCAAGGCGGATGTGATCCTGGGCCTCAACGACCGCACCGTCTTCACGCCGCAAACCGCGAAAGCCATTCTGCTGTTCTCCTTTCGGGCCCGCATCCCAGTGATCGGACTCACCGACGCCTGGGTCAGAGCCGGAGCGCTCTACGCGCTGGAGCCGGACTATGAAGATCTCGGCCGGCATTGCGGCCTCGCCGCGCTCAAGATGATCGGATTGCCGCGGGAACTCCCACAACAGCCGGCAAGACTGGTACTCTCCATCAATTTGCGCACCGCCCGGCATATGCGCATCGATTGGCCCTCCGACATCCGGCACATGGCGAGCAAGACCCATGAATGAGCCGACACCCTCGCGCTCAGGCCTTGGCCTGCTGGTCAAGCTGAACCTGCTGTCGATCGGCGGCATCGTCGTCACCGCCCTGGGCGTCACCGGCTTCTTGGTCCAGCAGGAAGCGCGCGATGCACAAGCCAAGCTCGAAGCCCAGGCGCGCACCACCCTCGAGGTGCTGGCCGAGGTCAGCGAATACACGGCGTACACCGCCAACAAGGACGATGCCACGCATCTTCTGGACATACTCAAGTTCGACAGCGACATCGCTTACGCCGAAATGCTCGACGCGCGGCGCGAGTCCATTGCGGCCAGGAATTTCCGGGAGGGCAAACTGCCGCCGCTGGCCGAGCGCTCAGGGCGCATCGAAGGCGAAACGGTGATCGCCGAAATCAGGCATGAGGACCGGCGCATACTGGAACTGATTACTCCCATACGCACCCGCCCCGCCACCCAGTCGCTGCGCGGCGTGGGCAGCAGCGCCGACTCCAAGGGACCGATCGGCTACATCCGCATTGGCATGCACTATGAGCGCGTCGCCGCGCGTCAATGGGCCTATGTTTTCGGCGCGGTGAAAATCGCCGTCGGCGCCATTTTGCTCAGTGTGCTGATCGTGGTGCTTCTCACCCGCCGCCTGGTGATGCCGATCAATCGCCTCACCAGGGCCGCAAAGGCGGTAGCCTCGGGGCGCTTCGACGTGCATGTTCCGGTCACCACCAGCGACGAATTGGCCCAGCTCACCGAGGCGTTCAACGACATGGCGGGCAAGCTCGCCACCAGCCGCAGCGAAATCGTGAGCTACCAGCGGCGCCTCGAAGAGCATAAGGCGGCACTCGAAGACAACCAGCGCACGCTCGAAGAACAAGTCGCCTTGCGCACCCAAGAACTCAAAGTTGCCACCGCCAACGCCTATCGCCTTGCGCAGCACGACATACTCACCGGCCTGCCCAACCGGGCGCTGCTCAACACCCGCTTGAAGCAGATGCTGGCCGATGCCGAACGCCAGCAGTGGGAAGTGGCCGTGCTGTTCATCGACTTCGACCATTTCAAGCGCATCAACGACACCCTGGGCCATGATGCCGGAGACCAGCTGCTGCGGGACGCTGCGCAGCGGCTGCAGCAAGCAGTGCGCGAAAACGACACCGTGGCGCGGCTGGGCGGAGACGAGTTCCTGATCGTGGTTCCCGGCCTCCACCCGGCCCACAGCACGCACCATGTCATGGACCTTCTGGCCCGGGTGCAGCGCATTTTTGCCACGCCCTTCTCGCTGGTCGGGCAAGACCTGACGGTGACCGTGAGCATCGGCATCGCCCTCTACCCGGAAGACGCTGCCGATCCGGTGGGCCTGGTGAAGCAGGCCGATACCGCGATGTATGCCGCCAAAGAGCATGGGCGCGATGCCTACCGCTTCTACACCCCGGAGATGAACGCGCGGGTGCAGGCGCGGCTCAAACTCGAAAACGACCTGCGGCGCGCGCTTGCCAACAACGAATTCGAACTGGTGTTTCAGCCGCAGATCGACATTGCTTCCGGGTGGCCGGTCGGTGTGGAAGCTCTGCTGCGCTGGCGAGATCCGGAACGAGGCTTGATTTCCCCGGTTGAGTTCATTCCGGTCGCCGAAGAGTCGGGCCTCATCCACCCGCTGGGCACTTGGGCGCTTCGCACCGCCTGCTTGCAAGCTCGGGCCTGGCACGACCAAGACCTGCTCATGCGCCTGTCGGTCAACCTCTCAGTGCAGCAACTCGAACAAGAGGGATGGGTGAGCGTGGTGGAGCATGCCCTCGCCGACAGCGGGTTGCTGCCGCGCTTTTTGGACCTGGAGATCACCGAGTCGGTGATCATCTCCAACCCCGAAAAGGCCGTCGCCACGCTCATGCGCCTCAAATCCATGGGGGTCACCATCACCATGGACGATTTCGGCACAGGTTATTCGAGCTTGAACTACCTCACGCGGCTGCCCTTGCACAGCGTCAAGATCGACCAAAAATTCGTGCGCGGGCTCGATCACGACCACAATGACGAAGCCATCACCCTCGCCATTCTGGCCCTCGCCAAAGGCCTGGGCCTGAGAGTCATTGCTGAAGGCGTGGAGAGTCCGGCGCAATACCGCTTCCTGCAAAAGCACGGCTGCGAAGAGGCGCAGGGTTTTTACATCAGCGCTCCGCTCGACGCCCTCGCCCTCGCCGAATGGTGGCGCAACCGCATCGAAATGGCCGAGGCGGTGCATCCGGAACGACCGGTAGTTTGATCCCGTCTGCGCCCTTTGATCGCGGCGGGCTGATATCGGGCCTTATTGGGAAAAGAACTCGCGCACCTTGTCCATCCAGGACTTGGCCCGAGGATTATGAACTGCGCTGTCCTTTTGTTCGATCGCTTCGAATTCGCGCAGCAATTCTTTCTGCCGGTCGGTGAGTTTTACCGGGGTTTCCACGACCACATGGCAATACAAGTCGCCATGGCCGGAGCTTCTCACCCCTCGGATACCCTTGCCGCGCAAGCGAAACACCTGCCCGGACTGCGTCTCGTGCGGAATCTTGATCTTGGCGCTGCCATCGAGCGTGGGGATTTCGATTTCGCCCCCCAAGGCCGCCGTGGCGAAACTGATCGGCATTTCACAATGCAGGTCGTTCTGTTCGCGCTGAAACACCGAATGCGGCTTGAGACTCACCACGACGTAGAGGTCGCCCGGCGGCCCGCCATTCAAGCCCGGTTCGCCTTCACCGGCTAGACGTATGCGGTCGTCCTGATCGACGCCGGCAGGAATCTTTACCGAAAGCGTCTTGTGCTTCTTGATGCGGCCGGCACCACCGCAATCGCGGCAGGGATCGGCCACATAACGCCCGCTGCCGTGGCAATGCGGACAGGTCTGTTGAATGGAAAAGAAGCCTTGGGAAATGCGAATCTGACCCGAGCCGTTGCAGTGCGGGCAAGTCTTGGGCTGCGTTCCGGGCTTGGCGCCGCTGCCGCGGCAGGTTTCGCACTCTTCCATGGTGGGAATGCGAATCTTGGCCTCGGTGCCGCGCGCCGCGTCCTCGAGGCTGATTTCGAGGTTGTAGCGCAAATCCGCACCGCGGTACATGCCGCTGCCACGACCGCGTCCGCCGCCTGCGCCGCCGAATATTTCGCTGAAAATGTCGCCGAAGGCATCACCGAATCCGCCAAAGCCGCCTTGCGCCCCACCCATACCTGCGGCTGCAGACGGGTCGACGCCGGCGTGCCCAAACTGATCGTAGGCTGCGCGCTTCTTGGCATCGGAGAGCACCTCGTAGGCTTCTTTCGCCTCTTTGAACGCTTCCTCGGCCTTGGGGTTGTCCGGGTTACGATCCGGATGGTGCTTCATCGCCAGCTTGCGATAAGCTTTTTTGATCTCTTCCTCGGATGCGTCGCGGTTGACGCCGAGGACGGTGTAGTAGTCGCGTTTGGACATGGGGGAGTCGAGAGTCGAGAGTCGAAAGTTTTGAGTCGATAACAGCGGGCGACTCTGTCGTCGTTGAGCGGTTCGAGTCGAGAATGGTCCCTGAAATGCCCCGGACTACTCTCGACTCTCCCTCGCAGCTCTCGACTATTTCTTGTCCTTCACCTCGGTAAACTCGGCATCGACCACTTTTTCCTCGTCTGCCTTGGAGCTCCCGCCGGCCGCGCCCTGCGCTCCGGCGGCGCTTTGCCCTTGCGCTTGTGCTTGGGCGTACATTTTTTCGCCCAGCTTCTGGGCCGCGGTCATGAGGGCCTGCGCCTTGGCTTCGATCACTGCCTTGTCTGAGCCCTTGATCGCTTCTTCGGCTTCTTTGATCGCCGCTTCGATCTTGTCTTTTTCGGCCGCGTCCAACTCTTTGCCGTATTCGGTGAGGGCCTTCTTCACCGAATGGATAGCGGCGTCGCACTGGTTGCGCGCATCGACCAGCTCATGGGTGCGATGGTCTTCCTCGGCATGCGCTTCGGCATCTTTCACCATGCGCTGGATTTCGTCTTCGGTAAGACCGCTCGAGGCCTGGATCTTGATCTTGTTTTCCTTGCCGGTGGCTTTGTCCTTAGCGGACACGTGCAAAATGCCGTTGGCGTCGATGTCGAAGGTCACTTCGATCTGCGGCATGCCGCGCGGCGCCGGCGGAATGTCCGACAGGTTGAATTGCCCGAGGCTCTTGTTGCCGGCCGCCATCTCCCGCTCGCCTTGCAGCACGTGGATGGTGACTGCCGTCTGGTTGTCGTCGGCAGTGGAGAACACCTGATTGGCCTTGGTCGGAATGGTGGTGTTCTTCTGAATGAGCTTGGTCATCACGCCGCCCAGCGTTTCGATGCCCAAACTCAGGGGCGTAACGTCCAAGAGCAACACATCCTTGCGTTCGCCCGAGAGCACCGAGGCTTGGATCGCCGCACCAACCGCCACAGCCTCATCGGGATTGACGTCTTTGCGGGGGTCGCGTAGGAAGTATTCGCGCACTTTGTCTTGCACCTTGGGCATGCGGGTCATGCCCCCGACCAGGATCACGTCGCTGATATCGGAGAGCTTGACGCCGGCATCTTTCACGGCGATGCGGCAAGGTTCGATGGTGCGATCGATCAATTCCTCGACCAAACTCTCGAATTTGGCGCGGGTGATCTTCAAAGACAGGTGCTTCGGGCCCGCGGCGTCGGCGGTGATGTAGGGCAGGTTGATTTCGGTCTGCTGCGAAGACGAAAGCTCGATCTTCGTCTTCTCGGCCGCATCTTTCAGGCGCTGCAGCGCGAGCACGTCCTTCGACAAATCGACCCCCTGCTCCTTCTTGAACTCGGTAACGATATAGTCGATCACTCGCTGGTCGAAGTCCTCGCCGCCCAGAAAAGTATCGCCGTTGGTGGAAAGCACTTCGAACTGCATTTCGCCTTCGACGTCGGCAATTTCGATGATCGAAACGTCGAAGGTGCCGCCGCCCAAGTCATAGACCGCAATCTTGCGGTCGCCGCCTTTTTTGTCGAGACCGAAGGCGAGCGCTGCCGCAGTGGGCTCGTTGATAATGCGCTTGACCTCCAGACCGGCGATGCGGCCGGCGTCCTTGGTCGCCTGGCGCTGCGAATCGTTGAAGTAAGCGGGCACGGTAATCACCGCCTCGGTAACCGGCTCGCCCAGATAATCCTCGGCGGTCTTTTTCATCTTGCGCAGCACTTCGCTGGAGATTTGCGGCGGCGCAATCGCCCTGCCGCGCACCTCCACCCAGGCGTCTCCATTGTCGGCCTTGGTAATGCGATAAGGCATGAGGTCGATGTCTTTTTGCACTTCCTTTTCTTCGAAGCGCCGGCCGATGAGCCGCTTGACCGCGTACAGCGTGTTCTTCGGATTGGTCACCGCCTGGCGCTTGGCCGAGGCCCCGACCAGGATTTCGCCGTCGTCCTGGTAGGCGACGATAGACGGCGTGGTGCGCGCGCCTTCCGAATTTTCGATCACCTTCGGGTTACCGCCTTCCATGATGGCAACACAGGAATTGGTAGTACCCAGGTCGATGCCGATGATTTTGCCCATTTTGCTTTCCCCTCAATTCGAGTCGGTTAGGAGCGCCGGTGGCCAAAGCAGCCGGCGTTCGCAGATGATCTGTAAGTGGCGCCTTTGCCCTTGTTTTTCAAGCGCCCTTCCCTTTGGAAACGACCACCAGGGCCGGACGCAGAACGCGTTCGTGCACCAGATAGCCTTTTTGGTAAACCTGCACCACGGTATTGGCCGGCTGATCGTTATCGAGCATCGCCATGGCCTGGTGATGGTGCGGGTCAAACTTCTCCCCCACCGGATCGACGGTGACGATGCCCCCTTTTTCAAAAGCTGCGCCAAGCTGCTTGGCAGTTAATTCGACGCCGGCGCGCAAGGTCTCCAGGCTGGCTTGCGGTGCCGCCAGCGCGGCCTGGAGGCTGTCCATCACCGGCACCAGAGCCTCGGCGAAGTTTTCGATGGCATATTTGTGCGCCGCGGCCACGTCGGCCTGGGCGCGCTTGCGGATGTTGTCCCCTTCGGCCTTGGCCCTAAGCCACGAGTCGCGCAATTCATCCACTTCGGCTCTGAGTTTGCTCAAGTGCGCTTCCACATCCGGGGCGACGGGTGGCGTTTCGGCCTGGGCACCTGGCTCGACGGCGGGCAGGCCTTGAGGAGCATCGATATCCTGGGGTTCGGCGCCGTTTGGCGCGGTATTGTCCTGCATAGTCTGGCTCTAGATTGAAGTCGAACGGAAGCCAGCTGGGGACGAAAACCCCGATTTCAATACCCAAAAGCAACAAAAAGTTTCCGAACCAAAGCCGGCCCGGGTGCTTGCCTATAATTGGGACGCCACTTTGGAGCACCCAATATGCCTTCCAACTGCCGATCTCCTGCACTGCCGCTTGCTTTGAGCCTCGCGCTCTCTCTGTTGGCCTGCGCCGCCGGTGCAGGAACAGCCGATCGTTATCGTCAAGCAGGTCCGGAGGCGATCGAGGTCATCGAGACCACCTGGCATGACGCCAGCCGAAAGCGAGATTTGCCGCTGCGGGTTTACCGTCCAAGGGCGCTTGGATCCGCACCAGGCAGCTATCCCTTGATTCTTTTTTCCCACGGTCTGGGCGGTTCGGCACGCGCCGGAGAGCTTTGGGGTCGCCATTGGGCCAGCCACGGTTTCGTCAGCCTGCATTTGCAGCACCCCGGCAGTGATGCCGGGCTCTTGCGAGACGCGTCGGGAGGACGCCAGCGGCCGCGGGATGCGCTGGGAAAAGGCGCCAATGCCGAGCAATTTAAGGCGCGGCTCGAGGACGTGCGCTTTGTCCTCGACGAGCTGGCGCGACGCCGATCCCAGGGCGAGTGGCGAGAGATCGACCTCGACCGAATCGGCATGAGCGGCCATTCCTTCGGCGCGCGGACCACCATGGCGTTGTCCGGAGAACGCTTTCCTCAGGCCGGGAACATGGCCGAACCCAGACTCAAGGCCGCTTTGGCGCTGAGCCCCGCCGCTGTCGGGAGGCCCGAGCATTGGCCGGAACGCTTCGGTTCGATACGGTTGCCTTTCATGAGCATTACCGGCAGCCGCGACGAAGACGTGCTCGGTACCGGCGCTTCGCCGCAGAACCGGCGTGAGCCCTATCGCTTCATGCCCCAACCCGACAAATACCTCCTGGTGATCGACGGCGCGGCGCATCACCAGTTCAGCGGCAACACGCGCTTGGAGGCCGATACGTCGTCTAGCGCGGTGATGGCACTCAGCACGGCATTCTGGCGAGCCCATCTGCGCGGCGACTCGGAGGCATCCCAATGGCTGCGGGACGGCGGTGCGCGTGAATGGCTGGGCGGGCGCGGCAGCTATGAATTCAAATGAGCCGGTCGGGGAAACCGCTCGCAGCCGTGCCGGCCAAAGCGCTCAGCCAGGGATCGCTTGGGTCATAGGGACTCTTGCGGGCAACCGTCAGCGGATAGTTGGACCTTCCTTCCTGCCGAGCGCGATGCCCTCGCCGCCCCGCAACGAAGGACCTGCTGGGATCGCCGTCCTACGGTGCCCCCTTGAGCCAGGCGCTCAAACGCTGAGGTCGATTTGCTGGACGCTGCTCGCCCCGCCGCTTTCTTTGAGATACACGCTGGTCGCTCGAACCGCGCCCAAAGAGCTGTTGTTCGCGCTGCGCAGTTCGAAAGGCGTTTCGACCGCGTTTACCGCCACTGCGCCGACATCGGACTCGGTGAGAGAGCGCAAGGCGCCGCCCCCGTCTGCATCGGGCGACCAAACATAGAGGCGCTGGAAAGCGGCATCGCCTTCATCGATCCAGCCGTTGCCGTCTTCGTCGAGCCTCGCCAGCTCGGCAAAACCGTCCCCGCTTTGCGGGCCCAAGAGTTCGCTGCCATCATCGGCCTTCGCGTTGCCGTTGCGATCGAAAACCAGAAAGCCGCTCCCCGAGGCAAGCCCCGGGAGGCTTTCGGTTTGCCCGTCGGCGTCGAGATCGAAAGCAAAACGCGCCTCGGTCAGTTGTGCAGCCGAGCCTGAGAAGTTGATCACCAAAGGGTCTTTGCGCCGGGCATCGCCCAAGCGCAAGCTGACGTTGCTCTCTTCGCGGTAGCTGCGGGACATCGCCAGAGACACCTGAAATTCGATCTCCTGGCCATCCGCGGTGCGCACCACGCCGCTGGCGGCAAAGGCCGTGGCTTCGTGCTCTTCGCGCACTTCGTGGTAATCGTATTCGACGCCGAATCCTGCCGGGCCTCGCGCCGATGGATTGCTGGCGGCTTCCTTGGGGTCGCGCAGCTCAGGCGGGGCCGCGACCTGGGCCAAATCGTCGGCGCGAAAGACTTTGATGCGGATGCCGGTCATCGCCTCGATCATGGTGCGTAGCAGGCTGAGCATGGGGTCGCCATCGGCCGCCTCGACGGCTTGGTCTATGGCGGTCGGATTGGTCTCTTTGGCAGCTTTTGCCGGCGCGGGGGGTGGTGCCGGCGGCGGCGCCGGGCGTCGGGCTTCGCGGCCTTCGAAGTCGGGCCGTCGCGGGCCCACCCAGGCCCGCAGGCTCTCGGTGACCTCGCGCCGTGCGCTGAGCGCATGGCTCGAGGCCAAGGTCATTTCAGTTCCGACGATGCGCATGACCGCTCCCAGGGACTACTCATACCCCAGTAACGGCAAATTTTGCCGCCTGCTTGAGCCTTCTCGCCGCGCAGCGGCGCGGTCGTCTCCCCACGCAGTGGAGGGGCGGGAGAACGGGCACTGCGGCGTTCAGGCTCCGAACTGACCGTCGCTCTGCCCCTTAGTCTTTGCCTTTCTTGTCGGAAAAAACGGCGTTCAAAACCCAGGAGATGAGGCTATATACCAGCGCGCCGCCCACTGCCGACCAGAATCCGCCGACCGAGAAGCCCGGCACCATGTTGGCCACCGCCCAGAACAAAAGTCCGTTGAGCACAAAAATAAACAGGCCCAAGGTGAGCAGCGTGATCGGCAAGGTGAGCAGAAAGAGCAGCGGGCGCACTAGGGCGTTGATCAGGCCCAGCACCAGCGCCACCAGCAGCGCGGTCCAAAAGTCCTCGATGCGGATCGAGGTAAAGAGGTAGGGCAGCGCCATCAGCGCCAGCGCATTGAGACCCCAACGCAACAGTAATTGCACCATGTGGCCGATTCCTGGTCAGAGTGAGCGTTGCGGCAAGCATACTCCCAGTTCTTGTCCACGCCCAGAATCCCGTTTTTCGAACCCTGTTTTGATTTGGAGCTAGGCATGATGTCTCCGTGGCGATGGTCCGTGTTCTGTCTGCTGGCAATGTTCGTTCTTCCCAAGGCGCAGGGCAAAGAGGCGCTGCCGTTGTTCGATGCCCATTTGCATTACAACGTCGAAGCGCGGGACCCCTACCCTCTGCCGCGCGTGCTCAACCTCTTTCGAGAGCACGGCATCAGCGGCATTCTGGCCAACAGCCGCCCAAACGAGGGCTCGCGCGCCCTGTTCGAGGCGGCACCGCCCGGGCTCTGGGTAGTGCCTTTCATCCGCCCCTACGCTGTGCGCGCGGACCGTTACACTTGGTTTTCCGATCCGGACATTTATGCGCTGATCGAACAGGAATTCGCCCGCGGCGGTTATCAAGGCATCGGCGAATTTCATCTCTTCGGCCAGGATGCCGCCTCACCCTGGGTCAAAAAGATGGTCGACTTTGCCGTCCGGCACGATCTCTATCTGCACGCCCATTCCGATGCCGAGGCCGTGGATCACCTTTTCGCCCACAACCCGCGAGCGAAGATCATTTGGGCGCATAGCGGCTTCACTGCCGCGCCGGAAGTGATCGCCCGCTATTTCGAGAAATACCCCACGCTTTGGGGCGAACTGTCCTATCGCGATGAAGTCGCCGCCGGTGGCCGCCTGCGCCCCGAATGGAAGAAACTCTTCGAGCGCTATCCCGATCGTTTTCTTCTGGGCTCGGACACCTGGGTCAACGAGCGCTGGGAGGATTACGGACGCATCATGAACGGCTACCGGGAATGGCTGGCAGAATTGCCAAGAGAAGTGGCCGAGAAGATTGCGCAGGGCAATGCGGCCCGGCTTTTTCGGCGGCCGGCGAAATGATGGCCCGCGGATAAGGGTTGGGTTGTGCTCCATGCCCTGAGCACGGCGAGTTTTTGCCGCCCCCTCTGGCCGACCGAGCGGCATGCGCCTTGAAGGGCGTCGTTTGCCGCGCCAGCGCAGTCTTCGAAGGCGCGCTCGCGTAACGCCTCTCGTTTTGAGACCTCAATCCGAATGCGGCATCGCCCCTGCTAAAATGCTGATCCCATGGCCCGCCGCAAGGAATTCGTCGATTACAGCGCCGAAGTACGCCGGCACGACTCGCCGACCCTGCGGCTGCTGTTGATTTTCGCCGGCATCGCCTTCGTGCTGCTGGGCATCGCCGGCGCGTTGTTGCCGGTGTTGCCGACCACGCCCTTCATGCTCTTGGCGGCGGCGTGTTTTGCACGCGCCTCGCCGCGCTTCTACAACTGGCTGCTCAACAATCGCCTGTTTGGCCCGACGGTGCTGGAGTGGCGCCGCCACCATAGCATTCCATGGCGCATCAAGATCACCGCCATCGTGCTCATGTCCGTGACCTTGAGCGTTTCGGTCGTGTTCTTCGTGCCTTGGCTGGAATTGCAGATTGCCTTGGCGTTGTGCGGGGTCGCCCTGGGCGTTTATCTCTACCGCATCCCTTCGCGCGACCGACCCGGCTAAGCGCTATTGTTTGGCGCCTAGGCTCAGGGCACGGGCGCGGCTTGCTTCGCGCTCACTTTCCGCGGGCGGTTTTTCCAGCCAGCCGCCCAGTTCTCGCCAAGCGATTTCGCCCAGCGCGGCTATCCACTCCGGCAAATCGTTGAGCGCCGGGATATATTGGAACTCTCCGCCGCCGGCATCCAAAAAGACTTGCCGCCCCTCAAGGGCGATTTCTTCCAGGGTTTCGAGGCAATCGGCGACGAAGCCGGGGCAAAAGACATCCAGGCGTTTCAGTCGCTTTTTGCCCAGCTCGCGCAAGACTTCGGTGGTGTAGGGTTGCAGCCATTCGGCGCGACCAAAACGCGATTGGAAGGCGAGGGTCCACTGTCCTTCCTTGAGTCCCAGTTCACGTACCAAGAGCCTTGCAGTCTTGTGGCAATGGCAGTGGTAGGGGTCGCCGCGGTCCAACGAGAACTTGGGCAGGCCATGGAAGGACAACAGCAGATGCTCGGGCTGGCCGTGGCGCTCCCAAAAAGCATTCACTCGCCGCGCCAGCGCGAGAATGTATCCGGCATCGTCATGAAAGGGTGCCGCCTGGCGCAGCGCCGGGACGAATCGATGGCGGCGCAAGGCCTCGCTCACGGCGTCGCTGACGCTGCCCGTGGTGCTGGCGGCATATTGCGGGTAAAGCGGCACAATGAGCAGGCGATCGCAACCCGCGGCGCGCAGCTCAGCGATGCCGCTGGCGATGCCGGGCTCGCCATAACGCATGGCGAAGCGGGTCACTACCTCGCCGGGCGGGAAGCCTCCCCGCTTCAAGCGCTCGCCCACGAGCCCGGCAAGCAGTTGCGCCTGCCGCCGAGTATGGACCAGAAGCGGCGCGCCGCCCGGGGTCCAGACGCTGGCGTACTTTTCCGCTGATCGGGCCGGCCGCAGTCTGAGGATGAAGCCGTGCAAAATGAGCCACCACCAAGGCTGTGGAATTTCCACCACCCTCGGGTCGGAAAGAAACTCGGCCAGATAGGTGCGCAGCGCCGCGGGTGTGGCCGCGGCCGGCGAGCCGAGATTGACCAGCAGCAGGCCCGCGCGAGCCGCGCTGCCGTGACGGAACTCAGGTTCGGCGAGAAACTTCATCTTGGCTTCGATCCAAACACCGCTCGCGCTGCTGCTGCGAACGAGGGCACAGCAATCCCAAGCTCCCCGGCCATCCGAGTTTCTCCCCGGGAAGGGGGAAACTCGGGCGCGCCGGGACGCACCCCGGCGATTGGCAGCTCACTCCTGAGACAGCGCGCTCGACAACAGCCGCGCGGTAATATCGACGATGGGGATGATGCGCTCATAGGCCATGCGCGTGGGGCCGATGACACCCAGGGTGCCGACCACTTGGCCGTTGACCTCATAGGGCGCGGTGACTACGCTGCATTCATCCAAAGGCACGATGCCGGACTCGCCGCCGATGTAGATCTGCACCCCTTGACCGCTCTGGCCGGCTTCCAGCAGGTGCAGCAGCCCGGTCTTCTGCTCCAGCGCATCGAACAGGCGCCTCAGGCGGTTGACGTCGGCCGACAAATCATCGGCACGCAGCAGATTGCGCTCGCCGGACACCACCAAATCTTCCGAGGCTTCCGTCAGCGCCTCTTTGCCCGCATCCATCGCCGCGGTCATCAAGGCGAGCATGTCCCCGCGCAGGCGTCGCAGCTCGTCGGAGAGCCGCGCTCGCACTGAAGTCAGCGCCAATCCGGCGTAATTCTGGTTCAAGATATTGGCCGCTTCGATCAGCTCCGCTTGGGAAAAAGCGCGCTGTACGTGCAGGATGCGGTTTTGCACTTCGCCGTCCGGGGTGACGATGATCAGCAACACCCGATGTTCGGACAGGCGCAGGAACTCCACCTGCCGAAAACTCGCTTCGCGTCGCGGCGTGGCGATGAGCCCGGCGAAATGCGTCAGGTTGGAGAGCAGGTTCGCCGCCTGATTGATCAGGCGCTGCGGATGGTCTGCCTGAAACTGGCCTTCCAATTCGCCGATCTGCGCAATATCCAGTGGCTGTATGACCATCAAGCTGTCGACGAAAAAGCGATAGCCCTTGGGCGTGGGCACTCGACCGGCGGAGGTATGCGGGCTGGCGATGTAACCCATGTCTTCGAGGTCGGCCATGACGTTGCGCACCGTGGCTGCAGAGAGATCGAGCCCGGAATTGCGCGAGAGCACGCGCGAGCCGACCGGCTGACCTTCGGCGATGTAACGCTCGATCAGGTTTTTCAGCAGAAATTTGGCGCGATCGTCCAGCATGGACGGATTCTAACAAAAGCCGGCCGCCAGGCGCGTTGCACTGTGCGCTTGCGCGGGATCGGAGGAGCAGCTACATTCGCCCGGAGGAGGAGCCCAATTGCGCATCTTGTTGGTGGAGGATGACGCCATACTCGGCGACGCGGTAATGGCCACGCTGCGTGGCGGTGGATATGCCGTCGACTGGGTGCGCGACGGCGGCGCTGCCGACGCAAGCCTTAGGTCAGAAGCTTTCGACCTGGTACTCCTTGACCTGGGGCTGCCCAAACTCCCCGGCATGGCCGTGCTCAAGGGCTTAAGGGACCGCAAGACCAAAGTGCCGGTGCTGATTCTAACCGCCCAGGGCTCGGTTCAGGAGCGTGTGGCCGGGCTCGACGCCGGGGCGGATGATTACCTGGCAAAACCCTTCGAACTGGCTGAATTGGAAGCGCGGGTGCGCGCCCTTATTCGCCGCAGCCACGGCGGCGACAGCAACCGCCTGCGCTGCGGCGCCCTGGAGTATGACGTCGCGGCGCGCAAGGCTACTCTGGCCGGTGCGCCCGCCGAATTTTCCGCTCGCGAGCTGTCGGTACTCGAACTTTTGCTTTTGCGAGCGGGCAAGCTGGTCAATAAAGAGCAAATGGTCGAGCACCTCTACGGCTGGGGTGAGGAAGTCGGAATCAATGCCATCGAAGTTTATGTGCATCGATTGCGCAAGAAGCTGGAGCCCGCCGGTGTGAATATCCTCACGGTGCGCGGCCTGGGCTACTGGTTGGAGAAGCCCAAAGGGGAATGAGCGGCCATGTCCTTTGCCGCCAAGCTGCTCGATTGGCTTCTCGCCCCGCTCTTGTTTCTCTGGTTCGCCAGCGTGGCGATAACCAACTTCATGGCCATCGATGCGGTCAATGAGCCCTATGACCAGCGCCTGGACGAGACCGCGCGAGCCTTGGCCCAAATGGTTAGGGTCGCGGAAGAGGAGCTCGTCTTCGATTTGACGCGCGAGGCATCGATTTTTCTGCGTGCCGACCGCCGGGACGAGTTGTTTTTTGCCATCCGGCGCCCTTGGGGCGAGGTGATTGCCGGAAACTCCGATCTGCCCCCGATGCTGGGAGGGTACGATATCGGAACCACCCAGTTCCACGGCGGATTCCTGCAAGGCGAGGAAGTGCGCATCGCCAGCCTGCCTGTGGTTGCCGCAGGCATTGCCCAGGACCAGCCGATCATCGTGCAAGTCGCGGAGACTCTGCGCAAGCGCCACCGCTTGTCAGGCGACATCCACACCCAAGTGATCCTGCCGCAGCTTTTTGTGCTGGTGGGCGCGCTGCTGCTGATCTGGTATGGCCTCACCTATGTCATTTCGCCGCTGAAAAGGCTAAAGGAGGCCATGGATCGGCGCCATCATCGAGACCTGACGCCGATCGATTCAAGCGATCTACCGCAGGAGTTGCGTCCGCTCATTACCAGCATCAATGAGCTCATGGGGCGCCTGGCCGCTAATTTTCAGGCCCAGCATCGCTTCATCGCCGACGCGGCCCATCAGTTGCGCACCCCCTTGGCAGGGCTCAAATCTCAGACCGAACTTCTCTTGCGTCAGGATGACCCCAAGGCCATGAAACACACCTTGACGCAGCTGGCGGCAAGCGTCGAGCGCACCAGCCGCCTGGCCAACCAGCTCCTCTCTTTGGCGCGCGCCGAAACCACCGGTCGCACGATACGCCATGACCCGATAGACCTCAACGAACTGGCGCGCAAGATCACCGCACAGTGGCTGCCCAGGGCGTTCGAGAAAGGCATCGACCTGGGTGCGGATATCGCCCCAGAACCGCTAGTCGTTACCGGCGATGCCGTCCTGCTGGGAGAGGTGCTGAACAACCTGCTCGACAACGCCTTGCATTACACACCCGGCGGCGGAACGGTCACGGTGCGCACCCGCATGGATGGCGGTTCGGTACTATGCGTCGAAGACAACGGCGTGGGAATCCCCCCGGAGGAGCGCGAATTGGTGTTTCAGCCCTTTTATCGCGTGCTCGATTCCGACCCCGGCGGCACCGGCCTCGGCCTTGCAATCGTGCGCAGCATACTCGATGCGCACGGCGCCAACATCAATCTGCGAGATCCCATCGAGGGCCGCGGCACGGTGTTCGAGTTGCGCTTCCCCAAACCCAGCCCCTTCGTGCGCGATTTCGCGGGATAAACGAAAGCGGCTGCCTAGGCAGCCGCTTTGCAATAGACCTCAGCGAAGAGTCAAGCGCGCTCGAAATTCTCTTCGGCGAATCGCCAGTTGAGCAGCTTGTCGATCACCGCGTTGACGTAATCGCCGCGACGGTTTTGGTAATCGAGGTAGTAGGCGTGCTCCCAGACGTCGATGGTGAGTAGGGGTTTCTGGCCCTTGGTAAAGGGCACTTCCGCGTTGGGTGTCTTGACGATTTTGAGCGCGCCCGCTTCCGCTACCAGCCAGGCCCAACCGCTGCCAAACTGGGTGAGCGCCGCCTGGGCGAATTCTTTCTTGAAACTCTCGTAAGAACCGAAGGTTTGCTCGATGCGCTGCCCCATGGCGCCCCCGGGTTGCCCCCCGCCTTTCGGCGAAAGACAGTCCCAGTAGAAGCTATGGTTCCAGATCTGGGCCGCGTTATTGAACATGCCGATCCGGTCCGCTTTGCCGGCACATTCACGAATGATGGTTTCGAGCGCTTGTCCGGCCAACTCGTGACCCTCGAGCAACTTGTTGAGGTTATCGACATAGGCCTTATGGTGCTTGCCATAATGAAAGCCAAGGGTCTGCGCCGAGATAATCGGCGCCAACGCGCTGTCGACAAAGGGCAAAGGCGGCAAAACGATGGGTTCAGCCATGCGAAACTCCTTTCTGGTTGGTGATTGCCGGAGCCGGAGGCTGTGCCTCGCGGCTGCCAACGCGCCCTTCCGGACCCCCCCGGGGAGACGCTCTTAGCGGCGCTCAGAAGCCTGCGCCGCCTAAACCTGGGCTCAATTCATCAATCGCCGTAGAGCTTCTGCATCCGCTCGCGCCGCTCCTGCGCTTCGAGCGACAAAGTCGCGGTCGGGCGGGCCAAGAGGCGAGGGATACCGATCGGCTCCCCAGTCTCTTCGCAATAGCCGTAGCTCCCGTCTTCGATCAATTTGAGCGATTTTTCGACCTTCTTCAAGAGCTTTCGTTCCCGGTCTCGAGTGCGAAGCTCCAAGGTATATTCCTCTTCGAGCGTAGCGCGGTCGGAGGGATCGGTGGTCACTTCGTTCTCGCGCAGATGTTCGCCGGTATCGTCAGCATTGCGGAGAATTTGATCCCGCAGCTCGTTGAGGCGCTTCTTGAAGAATTCAAGCTGCGCCTCGTTCATGTATTCGTCTTCGCTGGCCTTGAGCAGCGCTTCTTCAGTGAGTTCCTTGACCTTCTTTGCCACGATGACACCCTGGGTTTCTGCGGCAAGCCCCGCAAGTGCCAGACCTTGGAGTGGAGATTACCCAAAAAGGCCCGGCTTCCATAAACGCGAGATTATACCCCGACTCTCTTGCGTGCTGCCAAGCACTGATTTCGGCTGGGCTGACCCCCGCTCGGCGGCCGTTTTCGCCCAGGATCCCTTATTTTCCGGGATAATCGACCGAAACCTCGGAGCCAAGACCCATGCCCGCGTCCGCCCCCCGCGAAATCATGTTGCACCGTCCGGACGACATGCATTTGCACCTGCGCGACGGCCCCGCCCTTGCGGCCGTGTTACCCGCGACGGCCCGCCAATTCGGGCGCGCGATCGTAATGCCCAACCTCAAACCGCCCGTGCTCACCACCGCCGAGGCGCTGGCTTATCGCAATCGAATTCTGGCGGCCCTGCCTCCGAAATGCGCTTTCCAGCCTTTGATGACGCTCTACCTCAGCGACTCCACACCGCGGGAAGAGATTCGCAAGGCGAAAGCAAGCGGACTTGTTTTCGGCGCCAAGCTATACCCCGCGGGCGCGACCACCCATTCCGATGCCGGTGTCACCAGCCTCAAGGCCATTCGCCAAGTCTTGGCCGAAATGGAGGCGGCCGACCTGCCCTTGCTGGTCCACGGCGAAGTCACCGACCCCGAGATCGATGTCTTCGATCGCGAACAAGTGTTCATCGACCGGGTACTCACCCCGGTTCTGCGCGAATACCCCGGATTGCGCGTGGTCTTTGAGCACATCACCACGCTCGATGCCGCCGATTTCGTCGCTCTGGGGCCGCCGCGCCTCGCTGCCACCATCACTCCGCAGCATTTGCTCTACAACCGCAGTGCGATCTTCCAGGGCGGACTGCGCCCGCACAATTATTGTCTCCCGGTGCTCAAGCGCGAGATGCATCGGCGGGCGCTGTTGCGGGTTGCGACCTCGGGTTCGCCGAAGTTTTTTCTCGGCACCGACAGCGCGCCCCACGCGCAGTCACTCAAAGAAGCGGCCTGCGGCTGCGCTGGCTGCTACACCGCGCCGCTGGCTTTGGAGCTCTACGCCGAGGCCTTTGCCGCGGCTGGCGCACTGGGAAAACTCGATGACTTCGCGAGCCGTTTTGGCGCCGAGTTCTATGGCCTGCCGCGGGCTCGCGAGCAGGTCAAATTAGTTGAACGGGAATGGAAAGTGCCCGAGACGCTGCCCTTTGGCGAGCACCGCATCGTCCCCTTTCGCGCCGGGGAGACGCTGCGCTGGCAGTTCGCCTCATAGGCGGCGCAGCGCGGCAGCGAAACGCCGAGCAAGCCGCTCCTCCTCGAGGTGACGTCCAGCTTGCACCACCATTTCCCCGGCGACATAGACCTCGGCGATCGGAGGGGCGGAGGTATTCGAAAAAACCAGGGCGTCGAGCCAACGATCCGGAGACAGGCCCAAGAGCGCCGGATGCTCTGCATCGAGCACCAGAAAATCGGCGCGTTTGCCTGAGGCCAGCGCGCCGATGGCTTGCCCCGAAGCTTGCGCACCGCCCGCGAGTGCCGCTTGCACCAAAGCCGTTCCGGTGGAAGCGCCGGGTTGCAGCGCAGCCTGGTTGCGCGATTCGTGCCGCAGGCGCTGCCCGTATTCCAACCACCGCAGCTCCTCAAATACGCTGGCGCAGAGATTGCTGTCCGATCCGATTCCGAGACGTCCGCCAGCCGACAAATACGGGCGCAGCGGAAAGAACCCATCGCCCAGATCTCCTTCAGTGCTGGGGCAGAGCCCGGCGACTGCGCCGCTACTCGCCAAGGCCGCCACTTCCTCGCCCAGCAGGTGAGTCGCATGCACCAGGCACCAGCGCTCATCGACCGGCGCGTGGTCGAGAAGCCAAGCCACCGGCCTGCAACCGAGAGCGGCAACGCAGTCTTCAACTTCGGCGCGCTGTTCGGCGATATGGATATGTATCGGCGCCATGGCGTCGATACCGGCAATGCCTTCGATCAAGGCCGCCAAGGCTTCGGGCGGCACGGCGCGAAGGGAATGCGGCGCCACACCCAGGCGCATGAGGCGATCACCTTGCCCCGCCTGGCGCAAGGTCTGAACCAGGCGCAGCAAGTCGTCGACCTCGCTGCCAAAGCGCCTCTGGCGCGGCAATAGCGGTTTCGCACCGAAACCGCTGGTTTGGTACAACACGGGCAGAAGCGTCAAAGCGATGCCGGCCTGACGGGCGGCATCATAGATCGCCAGGCTGTTTCGCTCCGGCGGAGCGGCCTTCGCACCTTCGGTTGCGCCGTGGAGGTAATGAAACTCGCAAACCGTGGTGTAGCCGCCCTTGAGTTGCTCGACGTAGGTTTGGGCGGCAATGGCCTCGAGTTCCTCGCTGCCCAACTTGCCGACCACCTCGTACATTTGCTCGCGCCAAGTCCAGAAGCTGTCTGCTCCCTCGCCGGCGATCTGCACGCGACCGACGAGAGCGCGCTGAAAAGCGTGGCTGTGAACGTTGGCGAAACCCGGGAGAACCGGCCCGGCAAGGCGCAGCGCGTCGTCTTCCCGCGCGCCCGAAGACACCCGGCGAAAAAAGCCGTCCGGCGCGACCTCTAACAGTACCTCGCGCCGCCAGCCCTCTGGCAGCCATGCATAGGGAGCGGTGAAACGCAAACGACTGCCGCTGGGTTTTAGTTGGATCCGCTCACGGTGCCGACATTGAGCGACTGGCGGTTGTTCAAGCCGGATTGCGCCTGACGCGCCTCGGTATTCACGGCGTTGATTTGCTGTACGTTGTGGCCGCCACTCTGCGATTGCGTCAGCTTAGATCCTGCGGCAACCGCGCCTTGCCGATTGTGGGTGCCGGTTTGCGTCTGTGCCGCGGTGCTGTCTGCCCCCTCGAGTTCTTGCACGTTGCCCATGCCCCTTTGGGTTTGGATCGAGCGCGTGTTGAAACTGCGAACGGATTGCAGGTTGTTCATGCCGGTTTGCGTCTGCGTCGCCTGGCTGGTGCCCGAGGTATTGGCCATCTGCTGGTTCTTTTTGGGGATGAGGGTGGTGGGCTGACCCGGTTTGCCCCTGCTGTCTTCCTTTTTGACTTCAACGCCCGCAAAGGCCGCCGCTGCGACCAAGAGCAAGAGCGCCCCGCTCATCGCCTTGTTCATGATTTACCCTTTCCTGCCGTGGTTTTCATCATACTCCGCTTTTTTTGGGCCGGAGTGAATTCTGATGAGTCGCAGCCGGAACGCGTTCCGTTCAACCCTGGGTCACCGGCCCATCGGGTTCTTGCGCTTCTGACGAAGTTAGTTGCGGGGAAAGCGTGGGGAGGAATCCCCAAGGGAGCGCGTACCCGCTTTGCTCGGGGGGCGTCCCAGGGGCTTGTCCCCAGATCGGGAGCAAATCCCGTTCTCAGTCGGCGATGAAGCGGCAAATTTCCCCCTCATCCAGCCCCGGGCTTGGTGGGTTCACGCCAGGACCGCGCGCCCCTCCATGGCCAGGAAACCGCCCTGATCGACCGCCCACACGCGAACCTCAGCACCGCTTGGATCAAGAGCGCCCTCGAGATGCAGCTTCCCGCCGGCGTAGACTGGCCGCAACGCGCGAAAATCGAACTGCCGAACCGTCCGGTCCGGCACATGACGGCGCAAGAGATCCAGGAGCAGCGTGGCGCACAACGGAGCGTGGACGACCAGTCCCGGATAGGCTTCGACCTGGGTGACGTAATACTGATCGTAGTGTATGCGATGGCTGTTGAAAGTAAGGGCGGAAAACCGGAACAGAAGCACCGGATCGAGCTCGACCGCTCGGTTCCAGAGGCCGTCCGACGGAGGAGATGATCCCGGCGGATTTGTTGCGCCCGATTCAGGCATGGGGCGATAGACGATATCGTGGTCCTCAGTCAGGGCCAAGCCCGACGCATTGCGAATTTCATGGCGCACCGTCACGAAAACGAGTTCGCCGCTGCGCCCCTTCTTCCTTTGGATGTCGGAAATCACCGAGGTGCGCTGCACCGGCTCGCCGATCCAAATCGGGTGGAAGAAGCGCACCCGGCCTCCGGCCCACATGCGCCGGGGCAAAGGAATGGGCGGCAGGAATCCGCCGCGCTTGGCGTGTCCATCCGGACCGAGTTCGGACTGCAGCGTGCGCGGCAGAAAGTAGAGCCAGTGGGCCAGCGCAGGCAAAGGGCTTCCCGCTGCTGGAATGGGTTCGTCCCTATCCAACATCGCCGCCAAAGCCGCAACCGGCCAAGCGCTCACGGTATCGGTCGCCACGTCGGTCTTGCCGAGCCAGGTTTGCCACAGGGATACGTCATCGCTCATGCTTGCTCTCGATGGCCGGCTAGGCTCCTAACATCGCCCGCAGTGCTGCCAGTTTGGCTCGACCGTCCTCCTTCGCTTGCGCCGCATCGCCCGCTTGCTGCGGTTCGCCGACCCGCTTCAGGTCCTCTTCGCCCAATTCGTCGATGAACCGGCTGGGAGTGCAGTCGAACCACTCGCGAGCTCGGCGGCGCCGACGGCAATGGCTGATCCACAAACCGCGCTGCGCCCGCGTGATGCCCACATACATCAGCCGGCGCTCCTCTTCGACCTGCCCCGCGGCGATCGATTCCCGGTGCGGCAGTATGCCTTCCTCGACGCCAGCGAGAAAAACCTGGGGGAATTCGAGCCCCTTGGCAGCATGCAGCGTAGAGAGCCGAACCACATCGGCAGCGTCTCCCGCCCCCTTGTCCAGCATGTTCAGAATCGCGATCGTTTGCGCCAATGCGAGGAGATTTTTCCCCTCGGCCTTGCCCTTCTGATCCAGCCAATCGGCGAATTCGCTCACGTTCTTCCATCGCGCCGCCGCAACTGGGGCATCGAAATTCGACTGCAAGTAGTCCTCATAATCGATCGCGGCCAAGAGCTCGGCAAAGACCATACCGGCTGGCTCCCTCTCGGCTTTGCCGGCAAAGCGGTCGCGAAACGCGCCAAACTGCCGCAGCGCCGCCGCGGACCGCTCGCCGACCTTTTCCGCCAGATCCCATTCCTTCGCCGCCGCACAAAGGCTCTTGCGGCGCGCTGTGGCGAGTTGTCCGAGGCGCTCCAAGGACTGTGTGCCTATGCCTCGTTTGGGCGTAGTGAGGGCACGGACGAAGGCCGGGTTGTCGTCTTCGTTCGCCAGCAGTCGCAAATAGGCCAGGAGATCCTTGATTTCGGCGCGATCGAAAAACGAGCTGCCTCCGCTCACCTGGTAAGGGATATTGTGCGTGCGCAGGGCAGTTTCGAAGCCCCGTGATTGATGGTTTCCGCGGTAGAGAATGGCATAGTCGGAGAAGCGCCCGCGATGCTCGAACTTGTGCGCCAGCAGCGCCAGCGCGATTTTTTCGGCCTCGGCTTCGTCATCGGCGCAGCTCATCACGGTAATGCGGTCTCCCAGCCCCAGTTCGCTCCAAAGCCGCTTCTCGAAGAGTTTGGGGTTGTGGCTGATGAGGGCATTGGCACAGCGCAGTATGCGCACACCAGAGCGATAGTTCTGTTCCAGCTTGATCACCCTGAGCGCCGGAAAGTCCTGCGCTAACCGGGCCAGATTATCGGCGCTGGCGCCGCGCCAGGCATAAATGGCCTGATCGTCGTCGCCGACCACGGTAAAACGCGCCAGGGGTCCGGTGAGCATCCGCAACAGTCGATACTGTGCGGCATTGGTGTCTTGATACTCGTCCACCAGAAGATAATGCAGCCGGCTCTGCCAGCGCTCGCGCACCGTCTCGTTGCGCTCCAAGAGTTCGGTCGGCAAACGGATGAGGTCGTCGAAATCAACCGCCTGATAGGCGCGCAACGTGTCTTCATAGGAGCGATAAGCGCGCGCCGCCATTGCCTCGTGTTCGTCTCGCGCGGTGCTCAGCGCGCCTTCGGGGGACAACAGCGCGTTCTTCCACAGGCTCACCAGCGACTGCGCAGCGCGGATCCGCGCCCGCTCGGTGCTGACGATGAGATCGGCAAATATCCCCTCCGCGTCGTCCGGGTCGAGAATCGAAAAGCCACTGCGCAGCCCCAGGCTTGCCGCCTCGGCACGCAGTATCTTGAGTCCCAAGGCGTGAAAGGTGCAGACGGTGAGCGCTTCCGCCGCCGCTGCGCTCACGGTCTTCGCGACGCGTTCCTGCATCTCGCGCGCCGCTTTGTTGGTGAAGGTGATCGCGGCCACGTGCCTGGCCTGAAAACCCTGATCGACCAGATGCGCAATTTTGGCGGTAATGACTCGGGTCTTGCCGCTGCCGGCTCCGGCAAGCACCAGCAAGGGACCATCGAGGTGGCGCACGGCGGCGCGCTGTTCAGCGTTGAGGCTCATGAGCGAGTAGAATGCCCGCAGATTCTACCACTGCCGCCGTGGCGCTTCGGACCGCAGGGTCTGCGGCGCAAAGAACCGCTGAGCCAGACCATGAGCACCTACGCCGTCGGCGATATCCAAGGCTGTTTCGAGGAGTTTCACCGGCTACTTCGACTGGTCGATTTTGCGCCAGGACGCGACCGCTTGTGGCTGGTGGGCGATTTGGTGAATCGCGGCCCCGGCTCGCTGGAGGCGCTTCGCCTGGTAAAGTCCCTGGGAAACGCGGCCATCACCGTGCTGGGCAACCACGACTTGCACCTGCTCACCGTCGCGGCCGGGCACACGCGGCTGCATCGACGCGATACTTTGCGCCCCATTCTCGAAGCACCCGATCGTGAAGAACTCCTAACCTGGCTGCGCACCCGCCCGCTGATTCACGCCGAGGGGTCTTTCGTCTTGGTGCATGCCGGGCTGATACCGGGCTGGACGGTGGCCGAAGCCCTGGAACGGGCCGGCGAAGTCCAGGCCGCGCTCGCCGGGCCTTTGCACGACGAATTGCTGCGGGTGCTCTATGGCAATGAGCCCGACTGGGCCGACGAGCTCTCAGGATGGGCGCGCCTGCGCGCCATCGTCAATGTCTGCACCCGCTTGCGGTTTTGCAGCCCCGATGGCCGGATGGAATTCGACGAAAAGCGAGGCGCCGAGCATGCGCCCGAGGGTTACGCCCCGTGGTTCAAGATTCCCGAGCGCCGCTCGGCCACGCATACGCTGATTTGCGGGCACTGGTCCTCGCTCGAACTGCGCCTTGAGCCCCGCGTCTGGATGCTCGACTCCGGCTGCCTCTGGGGCGGTCCCTTGACGGCTATTCGGCTGGAGGATGGCGCCGTGTTTCAGGTGCCGAGCCGGCAGAAACTGGATCCCATACCTGCCTGATGGCCTCGCGCGCTTCGTGCGCCAGCGCGCGGCGATCCATCTGTCTGGCGTCGAGCAAAGGGCGCAGCCATACCTCGACCTTTTGTCCGCGCGCCGTCAGTATGCGAAACAAGCTCTCGCCAAAGGACATTTGGCCGACATAAGCAGCAAGGTCCGAATAACTGCCATCGGCATGGCAATAACGCAGCGCCACCGGCTGTACATGTCCACCGGCATCAACCACCGGCTGCAAAAGCGAGGCATGGAAACGCGCCACGTTGCGCCCTTCGCTGGTGGTTCCTTCCGGAAACACCCCGATGCAATCGCCTCCGGCAAGCGCCTCGCTGATTTTGCGGTTGACGCGGGCGGTGTCATGCCGCTTGGCGCGCTCCACGAAGATAGTGCCGGAACGACGAATCAAAAATCCAAAGATCGGCCATGCTGCAAGTTCAGCCTTGGCCACGAAACGAGTAGGATGCACCGCGTGCAGCACGAAGATGTCGAGCCAAGAGACATGGTTGGCGACGACCAAGAGATTGTGATGTTGCGATTCGGGCAAGTGCCCGTGCACCACAAGTTTGATCCCCAGCGCGCGCAGCAGGCGCCTCGACCACGAGCGCACGTAGTGCCGCTGCCGCGAGGACGGCCAACGCGAATACCGAAACACGCCGGTCACCAGCGCGGCGAGCAGCAGCCACAGGGCGGTCAAAAAGCGAACCAGGGGCATGAACGCGACAAAACCCCGGCCTCGGGAGCCGGAATGGAGGATCAGAACAAGCTGCGCCGCACCCGAAACGCCGGGCGCGGCAAGCAGGAACGAGAGTTTATTTGCGCTTCTTCTCTGGCACCGGGCCGGCTGGTCCCATGGCGCGGAACTGGGGCACCAGCTTGTTGATCGCATCCATCATCGCCGCCGCGACTACCTTGCCTTCGTTGGTTCTGCCCCAGCCACCGGCAACCGCGCCGCCCAAGGAACCGAGGATGCCGCCGCCCAAGCCGAAATCAGTGGCGCGGGCGCTGCCTTCCGCCGCCGCGATTTGTTCGGTGGTGTTGTTGTCAGTAAGCGTAAGCACCACCTGCGCTTCACGGAACTTCATACTTCCGGCAATGGCACCAACGGCGGGCGCTTTCGGGAAAAAAGCGCCCAATGCGGCACCCATGCCTCCGGCATTGTCTTCGGCAAAAACCACATCGGGAATCAGCGTGTAATGGGCCTCGACCACGTTGCCCTTCTTGACGTTGTCTTGTTTGCGCATCAATCCTTCGCGCTGCAATTCGATCTCCTGGCGCGTTGCGCGCAAGCCCGCGCCCCGATCGACCACTCGGAAGCAGCCCGATTGCTGCAACATCAGCTTCAAGAGCGGCATCGGCGACTTGGGCAAGGAGCCGTAATAAACGATGTAGCCATAACCATGCGGATTCTCCGAGACCGCCACCGTTCCCACCGGCGCATCGCAGCGCACGAGCTGAGAGGAGGCGCCCCGCGCGCCGGCGTCACCGGCCGAACCCGTGACCACCGAGCCGCCGCTGCCCATTTCCATTTGTGAAGTACAGCCGGCCAGCGCAAGCGCCGCTCCTGCCAGCACGCTCAGTTTGATTGCTTTCATCAAGGCCACTCCTTGTTCAGTAAGTTCTCACCCATCGGGCGCCAGGATTCAACCTTCCGCGCTGCGAAGCGCTACCACAACGGCTCCTGGAAACGCTGAAAGTATAACGTAGAGAGTTCGTCCCGGCTAAGCGAGTGGTTCTGGGCGCCCCGGCTGGCCACCTTGATAGCGCCGAGCAGCGAAGCCAGGCGTCCGGTCCGTTTCCAATCCCAGCCATTGGCAATGCCAAAGAGCAAGCCGGCGCGATAAGCGTCGCCGCAACCGGTGGGATCGACCACTGCCCGGGGATGCACAGCCGGTATCTTGAGCATTCCATCGCCGCCATAAATGCGCGACCCGTGAGCCCCCAAGGTGACGATCAGCGCGCCCCCGCGGCGAATGAGCCGCTCCGCCAAACGCTCCAGCCCGAGGCCGGTTTTTTGCTGCAGGAGCTGGCCTTCATAGTCGTTGACCGTCAAATACATCGCGCGATCGACGATGTCCAGCAACTCCGGGCCGCTAAACAGAGGCAAACCCTGGCCCGGATCGAAAACGAAAGGAATGCCGGCGCCGGCCAATTGCTTGGCGTGCGCGATCATGCCTTCACGACCATCGGGTGCAACGATGCCCAACGCGATTTCGGACACGTCGGCCACGGCATTGAGGTGGGAGTGATTCATTGCCCCGGGGTGAAAAGCGGTGATTTGGTTATCGTCGAGGTCGGTGATGATGTAGGCCTGCGCGGTGTAGCTCCCATCCACCACCCGCAAGCCATCGAGCGCCACTCCCAAGCCTTCGAGACGCTGACGGTAGCTGTCGCCATCGATCCCCATGGTGGCCATCACTACCGGCTCCCCACCGATCAGCTTGAGGTTGTAAGCGATGTTGGCGGCAGTACCCCCGAACTCGCGGCGCATTTCCGCCACTTGAAAGGAGACGTTGAGAATATGAGTCTGATCCGGGAGGATGTGCTCCCGGAATCGGTCGCCAAACACCATGATGGTGTCGTAAGCGATGGACCCGCAAATTAGGACGCGTTTGGTCGCCATCGGGGAGATTTCCTTTACTTGTGCCGGCGGAGCCGGAGCCAAAACGCACCGCATCGCTTGCGGGCGCCCACCACCGAGCCTTGCGCCCACAAGGGGAGGAGCCCCTCGTCGCCGCCCGGCTCGGAACCAGGGGGGGAGCCCCATGGTGAATCTCCCAAGACCTTTTCCTCTGCCAATTCCATCTCCAAGTATGCTACACGCTGGAACATTGCGGACATCAATAGCGTGTGCCGCCCAGTTCGCGCACGACATGCTGCTGGCGACGGCTCACCGGCAGCGTTTCGCTGACGCTGTTGAGCAGTACCTCCCAGCGCGATTCACCCTCGGGACCGGTGCGGCGCTCAAAACCGCGGACAAACGACCTCGCCACCAAGCAATTGCGATGGATGCGCACCAGGCGCTCGCCGAATTCCTGTTCCAGACGCGTCAAGCTCTCCTCGATCAGGTATTCGCGGGCCGCGGTTCGCACCGTGACGTACTTTAGCTCGGCTTTGAGGTAAACGACTTCATCCACTGGCACCAAGATTACCCGGCTGCGCTCGGTCACACTCAGGAACCGCCGTGCCACATCGGTCAGACGATCCAGCGTGGCCTCCGGGAGCGGGCGGCGCCGGGGGGTCTTCTGCAGCGCTGCGAGTAGCCGCTGGGCTTTGACCGGCTTGGTCAAATAGTCGATGGCGTTGACTTCGAAGGCCTCCAGAGCATGCTCGGAATGTGCGGTAGTGAACACCAAGGCCGGCGGCTGCGGGAGTTTGAGGGCGTGGCGGGCGAGCTCCAAGCCATCCATATCGGGCATATGAATGTCCGCCAAGACCAGGTCGGCCGAGGTATTGCCCAAGAGCTCGATCGCTTGACGGCCGTTTTCTGCCTCGCCCACCACGGTGAGCGGCAGTGATTCGGCGCAATCCCCGAGGATCTCGCGCAAGCGGCGCCTTGCCGGCGCCTCGTCGTCGACCACCAGTATTCGCAGCGGCGGTGCTTCGGTCATGCCATGCTCCCTGTTCCCGAATCCGCCTTCCGATAGGGCAAAACGATATGGACCTGATAGGTTTCGCCGGTGATCTGGGTGTTGAGGCTCGCTTCGGCATCGAAATGTAGGGCCAGGCGCTCGCGGATATTCTCGAGCGCCATTTTGTTGCCGGCGTGATGGTTGCCCTGCCGCCGGTATGGGTTCCTGAGGATCGCGTGGACTTCTCCGCGCCGGTCGAAAATGTTGATCGCTACCACCCCTGGCTCGCTGGAAGGCTCGATTCCGTGATATACGGCATTTTCCAGCAAAGGCTGAAGGAGTAATTGCGGCACCAGGGCGTCGCCAGGCATCTTTTCGATATGCCATTCGACCTGCAGCCGGTCACCCAGGCGCAATTCTTCCAGCCCCAGGTACTCCCGGCAAAGCTCCACTTCGGCGGCAAGGGTGGTCAGTTCGCGATTGTCGCGCATCAGCACCCGAAAAAGGTCGGATAGGTCCTCCAGCGCCGTTTCGGCCCTGCGCGGATCGGACCGGATCAAAGACAAAACGGCATTCAGACTGTTGAAAAGAAAGTGCGGGCGGATGCGCGCCTGCAATGCCTGAAGTCTCGCCTCGGCGATGGCCGGCGAAAGCGCTCGGGCGCGCAACTGCAGATAACCCAAAGCGACCGCCGCGCCCATGGCTGCCAGTATAGCCCGCCGCAATCCCGTGCCTGGCGGGTCGAGAAGATAGCCGGGGTCCAGCCGGTGCAGGCCCAAAGCCACCAACATCGACAGCCCGATCACGCACAGCCCGCCTGCGCGCAGCGACAACCGAGAAAGCCCGGGAGAAAGGACGAAAAGCAGCACCAGGATGCCCAGCAGGTAAGGCACCATGGCCGCCCCAATCTCGGCGACCACGGGCAAGAAGTCCTGTCCTTGCCGAACGTGCAGAATCGCCACCGCCAAGGCGCACCAGCCTGCCAGCGCCAGCAGACGTAGGACCACTCCCAGATTACGGAAGTCCGGAAGACCGAGGTTCTGATCGTTTTGCTTTATAATCGGTGCCATCTGTTTCGCGGCTCACAGAGCGGCGCGTCCCTTACTCCCTGCCACAGACCACGCGGCGCCGGGCCGCATCAAGCGAGCCGGCAAAAATTGCCCCGTTCTGAAGACCCATTTTATCGAAGCACTCCCCGCATGCAAGACGAATCGACTCCATCCCCGACCGGCGGTTGGTCCGGCCGGTTCAGCGAACCAGTGGCCGAATTGGTGAAACGATACACCGCCTCGATTGATTTCGACTACCGCTTGGCCGAGTTCGATGTCGCCGGATCTCTGGCCCACGCCCGAATGCTCAAGGCTTGCGGGGTGATCTCCGCCACCGACCTCGCCGATATCGAGCGGGGTTTTGGGCAGATTCGGCAAGAAATTGCCCGCGGCGAGTTCCAGTGGTCGCGCGACCTCGAAGACGTACATTTTAATCTGGAGAAGCGCCTCACCGCGCTGGTGGGCGACGCTGGCAAGCGCTTGCACACCGCCCGTTCGCGCAACGACCAAGTCGCCACCGATGTCCGCTTGTGGCTTCGCGCCGCGATCGACGAAGTGCTGGCGCTCATCGCCGGGCTACAGCGGGCCTTGCTTGATTTGGCCGAGGGCCACGCGGAAACCATCATGCCCGGGTTTACCCATCTGCAGGTCGCGCAACCCGTTACCCTGGGCCACCATTTGATGGCCTACTTCGAGATGTGCCAGCGCGACCGCGAGCGCTTCCAGGATTGCCGCCGGCGCCTGAACCGCTTGCCTTTGGGCGCAGCGGCCCTGGCCGGAACGAGTTACCCCATCGCTCGCGATCAGGTGGCGCGGGAACTCGGCTTCGACGGCATCTGCGCCAATTCGCTCGACGCCGTATCCGATCGAGACTTCGCCATCGAATTCGTCGCCGCAAGCGCGCTGACCATGACCCATTTGTCGCGGCTATCCGAAGAGCTGATCCTTTGGATGAACCCGCGCTTCGGTTTCGTGCGCCTCGCCGACCGCTTCTGCACTGGATCGAGCATCATGCCGCAGAAGAAAAACCCGGATGTGCCAGAACTGGTGCGGGGCAAAACCGGGCGCGTGAATGGCCACCTGGTTGCGCTCCTGACCCTGATGAAAGGCCAGCCCCTGGCCTACAACAAGGACAACCAAGAAGACAAAGAACCGCTCTTCGACACCGTGGACACCCTCACTCAGACGCTGCGCATCTATGCCGACCTGATCGGAGGCATCGAAGTCAACGTCGAGCGCATGCGCGCCGCCGCCCGCGAAGGCTTTGCGACCGCCACCGATCTTGCCGACTACCTGGTCAAGCGCGGCGTGCCGTTTCGGGACGCTCATGAAATCGTTGCCCGGGCCGTGCGCCACGCCGAAGCCAAAGGCTGCGACCTGGCCGAGCTCTCCTTGGCCGAGTTGCGCGGCTTTTCCCCGGCGATCGACGAAGACGTCTCGGCAGTGCTGTCGCTGGAGGGTTCGGTAGCTAGCCGATCGCATCCGGGCGGCACCGCGCCGGCGCAAGTGCGCGCCGCCGTCGCCGCCGCGCGTCAAGGGCTTGGGGAATAGGGCATCCAGGTGACCGATTGGCTTGGCGGTTTGGCCGGAACGCTGACCACCTTGGCATTCGTGCCCCAGGTTTGGCGCATCCATCGACGGCGAACGGCCGAGGACGTCTCCTGGGCCATGTTCGCCATCTTTAGCCTAGGCGTAGCCCTATGGCTGGTCTACGGCTTGAGCATCGGGGCTGCACCCATCGTTTTCGCCAACAGCGTCACGCTGGTCCTGGCGCTATGGGTGATGGTCCTCAAGTGGCGTTTTTCGCGTCCCACCCCCAGCAATGAGGACTGAACTCATGGATGAACCTCGCAATTGTGCTTTCATCGGCCTGGGCGTCATGGGTGCGCCCATGGCCGGGCATCTACGAGCCGGAGGCCATACGGTTACGGTTTACAACCGCAGCCCGGCCAAAGCGGAACAGTGGGTCGCCAAACACGGCGGCCGCTTTGCCGCCACGCCCGCGCTGGCGGCGCGCGGCGCCGATCTGGTCATGACTTGTGTCGGAAACGACGATGATCTTCGGGCGGTGATACTCGGTGCCGATGGCGCTCTCGTCGGCATGAGCCCCGGGAGCATACTGGTCGACCACACTACCGCCTCGGCGGAGGTGGCGCGGGAAATCGAAGCGCAAGCGCGCAAACGCGAAGTGCACTTTCTCGACGCCCCGGTGTCCGGAGGACAAGTCGGGGCGGAAAAAGGCCAACTCACCATCATGGTCGGCGGCGATGCGGCAAGCTTTGCGCGGGCCGAGCCGATCATTCGCGCCTACGCCAAAGCGGTGACCCTGATGGGACCGAGCGGCGCCGGCCAGCTTACCAAGATGGTGAATCAAATTTGTATCGCCGGGCTCTTGCAGGGGCTTTCGGAAGCCCTCCACTTTGGCCGGCAGGCCGGACTCGATATGGAGCAAGTGCTGGCCGTGATCGGCAAGGGAGCAGCGCAAAGCTGGCAGATGGACAACCGCGGCGCTACCATGCTTGCGGACCAGTTTGATTTTGGATTCGCGGTGGATTGGATGCGCAAGGATTTGTCGATTTGCCTGGCCGAAGCCCGCTCCAAGAATGTCGCCCTTCCAGTGACCGCATTGGTGGATCAGTTCTACGCCGCAATTCAAGCGCGCGGCGGCGGTCGCTGGGATACCTCCAGCCTGATTCGCCTCTTGCGCGAGTGAGCTTTGTTTTGGCTCAAGGCGCAGCGTCCGGTTTTGCGGATACTGCGGCTTCTCGTTTCCCTTCAACTTCAGGAGATCTCATGGTGAAGTCATGGGCCTTTGGCCTCGTCTTGGGCTTATTGTCCGCATCTGCCTCGGCACAGGTTTCGGTCGACACGCCGTGGGTGCGAGGGACGGTGGAGGGTCAGAAAGCGACCGGCGCCTTTATGGACCTCAAAGCAGAAAAAGATCTCACGCTCGTGGCAGCGAGTTCACCCGTGGCGAAAATAGCCGAAATCCATGCCATGGAAATGAAGGACGGGATCATGAAAATGCACGCCATCAAGAGCTTGCCGCTGCCGGCGGGAAAAACCGTGCGCCTGGCGCCCGGAGGCTACCACCTCATGCTGATGGAGCTCAAGGCGCCGCTCGCCAACGGGGAAACCGTGCCGATCACGCTGACCTTCCAAGACGAAGCCAAGAAAACCAGCGCGGTCGAGATTAAGGCCGAGGTGAGAGGGCTAGGGCTGGGGATGCAGAAGGGTCATGGCCACAAGCATTGAGCTGAGGGCCAACAATCCGGTGATCAGCCCGCTCAAGCCTCAGTCAAGTCGATCACTTCGATCGCCGTTTCGATCGCGGCGGTCTTGCTGAGCATCACTGAAGCCGAGCAATATTTCTCCTTCGATAGCTTGACCGCGCGTTCCACATGCGGGCGGCTCAGCTTGCGTCCGCTGATGCGGTAAGAAAAACGGATTCGGGTAAAAACCTTGGGGTCGTGCTCGGCCCTTTCGGCCTCGAGTTCGACTACGCAGTCGACCACTTCTTGGCGCGCCTTCTGGAGGATGAGCATCACATCGATGGCGCTGCAGCCGCCGGTGCCCATGAGCAAAAGCTCCATCGGCCGGGCACCGAGGTTGCGCCCACCGATGTCCGGCGCTCCATCCAAGACCACGGCATGACCGCTACCGGATTCAGCAACAAAACTCATGCCCTCCACCCATTTCACGCGGGCTTTCATCACATTTCACCTCCGAACAGCGCTTCCGAAAACGATGATTCCAAATCATGCCGCACCGCAACATTTTGCTTGCGTTGTGCAGTGCAATATGCCAGAATTATCTCACGGTCCGCTTGTATAGAGCCTCCTCCTTCTCTCCGGCGGGCCAAATTCCTCCATCCTCCTCCTATGGTGGAATATTGGCGCAACCTGATGGTTGCGCCTTTTTTTTTGCCCCTCCTCAGCGCACTTGCCCTGTTGGCTCCAGTGCGAGCCCCCATATAATCGCTGTTATCGCCCGCGGCAGCCGCCCCATTATCGATTCGCGGTGTGCCCCTAGTCCGCTCCAGAGGCTGAATGACGCATTTTCGGGTTGCCACCTACAACATTCACAAGGGCTTCTCGCACCTCAATCGCCATATGGTGATCCACGAGCTGCGAGAGCGCCTGCACGGCTTGCATGCCGACGTCGTTTTCCTCCAGGAAGTCGTGGGCGCCAACGCGCGCCACGCGGACCGCTACTTGGATTGGCCGGTGAAGCCCCAGCACGAATTCCTCGCCGATTCGGTGTGGAGCGAAGTCGCCTATGGCAAGAATGCTGTGTATGACCATGGCCATCACGGCAATGCTGTGCTGACTCGATTCCCGATCGAATCGATCGACAACGAGGATATTTCCGCCCACGCCTTCGAAAGCCGTGGGCTGCTGCACTGCGAACTGAAAATTCCGGGCGCAAAAGATTTGCTGCACTGCATCAACGTCCATCTGGGCCTGTTTGAGAAAGGCCGGCAATGGCAGATTCAAGCGCTTTGCGAGCGCATCGAGGCCTTGGTGCCGGCAAACGCTCCCTTGGTGATCGCCGGGGATTTCAACGATTGGCGACACAAAGCCAATCGTTTGTTGACGCAACGCTTGGACGTGCATGAGGTCTTCGAAACCGTCAAAGGGCGCCCAGCGCGCACCTTTCCTGCCGTCCTGCCGGTGTTTCGGCTGGACCGCATCTATGCCCGTGGTCTGGTGGCGCGCGGCGTGGGCGTACATTACGCCAATCCGCGCTCGCGGCTGTCGGACCACGCCGCGCTGACCGCGGATTTCGCTCTGGGATGAAGCGCTTCGTCGGCGGCCACCGCCTCAAGCTGCTGCGCAACGGAGCAGAGTACTTCCCTGCCCTGATCGCGGCCATCGACGCCGCCGATCATGAGGTATTCCTGGAAACCTATATCTACGCCGACGATGCCGCCGGACATGCGGTGAGCGGCGCCCTGATTCGTGCTGCCAAACGCGGAGTCGCCACCCATGTTCTGGTCGATGCCTGGGGCTCGCGCGACTATTTGCCCTCCCACATGGTGGACGATCTGACCGCCGGCGGCGTGCGCTTTGCGTTCTACCGCCCCGAAATCGCCCCTTGGAACTTTCGCCTGCACCGTTTGCGGCGTTTGCATCGCAAACTCTGCGAAGTGGATGGACGCATCGCCTTCGTCGGCGGCATCAATATCATCGCCGACGACAACACACCGGGCCAGGTGCCGCCGCGCGTGGACTTTGCAGTCTCGGTGGAAGGCCCCGCCCTGGGGGCGATCGTCGAAACCATGAAGCGGCTCTGGAGCATCGTCGAAATCGTCACGCTCAAGCAGGCGAGCTACCCGCTATTTGGCGAGCGCAAGACCCCTCGGCGCGTCGGCGATCAGGACGCGAAATTCCTCATTCGAGACAACCTGCGCAACCGACGCACGATCGAAAGCGCCTACCTTGCCGCAATTCGCACCGCCAAGCAGGAAATCATCATTGCCAACGCCTACTTCCTGCCTGGCATTCGCTTCCGCCACGCTCTGATGGCGGCCGCCGCGCGCGGCGTGCGCGTGGTCGTGATTCTGCAGGGTCGGGTCGAGTACCTGCTGCTGCATTTCGCCACGCGCGCCCTGTACGGGAGCTTCTTGCAGGCGGGTATCGAAATTCACGAGCATCACTACAGCTTCATGCACGCCAAAGTGGCCGTAATCGACGGGCGCTGGGCTACGGTGGGATCGAGCAACATCGATCCGTTCAGCCTGCTGCTGTCGCGCGAGGCTAACTTGTTCGCACGCGACACTCGTTTCGCTGTCGAGTTGATGCAAGGCATCTGCGATATGCAAGCTCGCGGTTCGCGCCAAGTAGCCCCTTCCGATTGGGCCGAGCGCGGGCGCCTTTACAAAGCCTTGGTCTGGCTGGCCTACGGGCTGGTGCGCATGCTCACCGGACTGGTCGGTTACGGCCCGCAATGGCAAGTGCCTGGAATTCGGCTTCGGGCAAGGCGCAACAAGGCATCTGGTAAAATCGGCCCGTGATTCGCCACCAAAACACCCCGCCCGAAGCGGCCCCAAGTGGCCGCGGCCGCAACGATTGGTCCACGCTGCGCACCCTCCTGCCCTACCTCTGGGCGTACCGTGTGCGCATCGGCATCGCCCTGGCTTTTTTGGTCGTCGCCAAGCTTGCCAACGTCGGGGTGCCCCTGGTGCTCAAAGACATCGTCGACGGCTTGGCCGAACCGCAGCAGATGCTCGCCGTGCCGCTTGCGCTGCTGGCCGCCTATGGCGTCTTGCGGCTGTCCACCACCCTTTTCACCGAGCTTCGCGAACTCGTATTTGCCAAGGTCACGCAAGGGGCGATGCGGCGCATCGCGCTGGAGGTGTTTCGACACCTGCACGCGCTGTCGCTGCGCTTTCATTTGCAGCGCCAGACCGGCGGGCTCACCCGCGACGTGGAGCGCGGCACGCGCGGCATCAATTCACTGCTCTCTTACACCCTGTTCAGCATTCTGCCCACCCTGCTCGAAATCGCGCTGGTGAGCATCGTGCTGATCGCCAAGTACGATCCCAGTTTCATTCTCATCACCTTGGGCGTGCTGATCGCCTACATCTTTTACACCATCACCATCACCGAATGGCGCACACATTTTCGCCGCGCCATGAACGAACTGGATTCGCGCGCCAACACACGCGCCGTCGACAGCCTGCTCAACTACGAAACGGTGAAATACTTCAGCAACGAAGAATACGAGGCGCAACGCTACGACGAAAGCCTGCAGCGCTGGGAACGCGCGGCGCTGAAAAGCCAGAGTTCGCTGTCCGCGCTGAATGTGGGGCAAAGCGCGATCATCGCCATCGGCGTCACGCTGGTGATGTGGCGCGCAACGGTAGGCGTCGTCAGCGGGCACATGAGCCTGGGCGACCTGGTGCTGGTCAATGCCTTCATGATCCAGCTATACATCCCGCTCAATTTTCTCGGCGTGGTATATCGCGAGATCAAACAATCGCTGGCGGACATGGAGCGCATGTTCGAGTTATCGCGGGAAAACGCGGAAGTGAAGGACGCCCCCGATGCCAAGGAGCTGGCCGTCGGCCAAGGGGAAGTGCGCTTCGAAAACGTCGATTTCCACTATGACGCCAATCGAAAAATCTTGCATGGCGTAAGCTTTGCCATCCCATCCGGCCAGAACTATGCCGTGGTAGGCCCCAGCGGCTCGGGCAAATCCACACTCGCAAGGCTGCTCTTTCGTTTCTACGACGTCACCGGCGGGCGCATTGCCATCGACGGCCAGGATCTGCGGCAGGTGCGGCAAAGTTCATTGCGTTCTGCCATCGGCATCGTGCCGCAAGACACGGTGCTTTTCAACGACAGCATCGAATACAACATCGCCTACGGACGGCCCGGCGCCACCAAGGCTGAAATCGTCGAGGCCGCGCGTCTGGCGCACATCGATGACTTCATCGCCAGCCTGCCAGATGGTTACGCCACCACGGTAGGCGAACGCGGCCTCAAACTGTCGGGCGGAGAAAAGCAGCGCGTCGCGATCGCCCGCGCCATTCTCAAGAACCCGCGCCTGTTGATCTTCGACGAGGCGACATCGGCGCTCGACTCCAAAGCCGAGAAAGCAATTCAGACGGAGCTCAAACGCATCGCCGAGAACCGCACCACGCTCACCATCGCCCACCGGTTGTCGACCATCGTCGATGCCGATTGCATTCTCGTCCTGGAACAGGGAAGGATCACCGAGCGCGGCACCCACGCCGAGTTGCTCTCGCTCGCCGGCACCTACGCCCGCATGTGGGCCTTGCAGCAGGACGAGGCCCTGGCCGGGGAAGCCGCGCTGGCGATCTAGAAAAACACCGAAGCTCATTCCCCGACCGGTTTTCCGAGCCCAGTTCCTTTGCTTCCGGCTCGTTCGGCGCGGGTCTGTTGTCCAAAAGCGGCAGCCAGCCAAAAGCAAGGGCAATACCGGCCCAATTGCCTGGCGATAAGCTCCTCAATATGTTATAAAAACACCGTTTTCATGAAGTTGATTGGCATGAAAAAATTCTATCTATCTGTAATAATGGCGATTTTTGCTTCGAGTCTAGGCCTGCCAGCCTGCGGCGAAACATTCGAAGCCGCGCGCTTGAAGCTTCGATCCAACAGCGTTCTGGTCTTGGATGCCTTGGACGACCGGCCGATATACGCCAAGAACACCGCCAACATCACGCCCATCGCCTCGATCACCAAGTTGATGACCGCCATGGTCGTGCTCGATGCCCAATTGCCGCTGGACGAGCGTCTGATGATCGACGAGGCGGACATCGACACCATCAAGGGCAGCCAGTCGCGGCTTCGCCCTGGCAGCGAACTTTCTCGGCGCGAGCTGCTGCGCCTAGCCTTGATGGCTTCCGAAAACCGCGCCGCTTCGGCGCTGGGACGCAATTATCCAGGCGGACTGTCGACTTTCGTCCAGGCCATGAACGCCAAAGCGCTGCTGATCGGGATGACGCATAGCCACTTTGCTGACTCCACCGGCTTATCCAGCGACAACGTCGCGACCGCCGAAGACTTGGGTCGAATGGTGCTGGCGGCCAAGGAGTATCCCCTGATTCGCGAGTTCTCCACCGCTCCCAGCTATTCGGTCGAGGTTCCGCCCTATCGGCATCCGCTCGATTACCGCAATACCAATGGGCTGGTCAAAAGTAATACCTGGGAAATCAGCCTCTCCAAGACTGGCTTCATCCGCGAGGCGGGCCGCTGCCTGGTGATGTTCGCCACCATCGCCAGTCGCCCGGTAGTGATCGTTCTACTCGACTCGATCGGCAAGAACTCGCGCATCGGCGACGCCAACCGCATCAAACAATGGATGGAAGCCAGTCTTAACCCGTCGCCGGTCAGGGCCAAGTCCCGCCCCGCGTCTCGCAACCTGGGCTATAGTGCCCTGCCGGGCAAGACCCGCCCGGTCTGACACTTGCGCGCGGGCAAGCTTAGGCAACGACGCCCGCTTGATTGAGCGCCCCGGGCTCTGTCGGCTACCCGACAGACGCCCCCTTGCCTCCCGCCTATGCTCCTCGCAAAATCTCGCTTGGAGGAGACCATGAAAAACGCAGATGTGCTGATCGTCGGAGGCGGCATTGCGGGCATTTGTGCCGCCATCGAGGCGCTCGAGATCGGACGCTCGGTCTTGCTGCTGGATCGCGACGCCGAAGCCAACTTCGGGGGCCTGGCCAAGGAAAGTTTTGGCGGCATCTTCCTGGTCGACAGCCCCGAGCAGCGTCGCCAGGGACTCAAAGATTCCCCTGAGCTTGCGCTGGCGGATTGGCTCGCCTTCGGCGAGCTCAGCGACCAAGATCACTGGCCCATGGCGTGGGCGAAGGCCTATGTCGAGCACAATCGAATCGAAGTCGGAGACTGGCTGCGGGCCGGCGGGATACGTTTCTTCCCGGTGCCCAACTGGATCGAACGCGGCCTGACGACTCGCGGCAATTCGGTGCCGCGCTTTCACATCGTTTGGGGCACCGGGCAGGTGCTGGCCTTGAACCTGATCCAGCGTCTGCGGCAGCACCGCCATGCGGCGCGGCTGCAACTGCATTTCGGACAGCGTGTGGACAGATTAGTCCTGGAAAACGGCCGAGCGGTCGGAGTCGCGGGAGTCGCCGAAGAAAGCGGACAAACTTTCGAGTTTCGCGCCGGCGCGGTGATCATCGCCGCCGGCGGCATCAACGGCAGCATGGATCGCGTGCGGCAGAACTGGCACGCCGATTGGAGCAAGCCGCCGCAGACTCTGCTCAATGGCTCCCACCGCTTTGCCGACGGCCGCTTGCATGATGCCGTGGCGGTTGCGGGCGGCCGCATCACTCATCTCGACCGGATGTGGAATTACGCCGCGGGCGTGCACCACCCCCGCCCGCGCAAGCCGCAGCATGGGCTGTCGCTGGTGCCGCCGCGTTCGGCGCTCTGGCTCAATTGGCGCGGCGAGCGCTTCCATCCGCCGCTGGTCAGTGGTTTCGACACGCGCGATCTGGTCACCCGCATTTGCCGCGAAGAACGCGCCTACTCTTGGCAAGTGATGAACCGCAAGATCGCCCTCAAAGAGCTCGCCGTTTCCGGCGCGGAGTTCAATCCCTCCATCCGCGAGCGGCGAATCTTCTGCTTCCTGCGCGACCTGGTTTTTGGCAACCGCTGGTTATATCGGAACATCGTCGAATCCTGCGAAGACTTCGTCATCGCCGACACGCTTGCGGAGCTTGTTTCCCGCATGAACGCGCTCAATGGCGACGACGCGGTGCAGCGGGAAGCGGTGGAGGGCGCCGTGGCGCAGTATGACCGCGCCCTCGCGGACGGTGGGCAAAAGTTCCCCGACGAGCAGTTGCAACGCCTTGCACAGCTGCGCCTCTGGAAAGGCGACCGCATCCGCACTTGCAAATTCCAGCCGATCGCCGATCCGCGGGCCGGCCCGTTCATCGCCGTGCGTGAATTCATCATCAGCCGCAAGAGTCTGGGAGGCATTGCCACGGATCTGGCCGGTCGGGCGCTTGGCGCCGGCGGGGAACCGATCCCTGGTCTTTACGCCGCGGGTGAAGCGGCCGGCTTTGGCGGTGGCGGCATGCATGGCTTGCGCGCGCTCGAAGGGTCGTTTCTCGGCGGATGCATTTTTTCCGGCCGCGTCGCCGGCCGCGAAGCAGCACGAAACACCTGAGAAGGAGAACTCGACATGAAAGCAACCGGCGCACAACTGGCGGTGCGCGCCCTGGAGAACTTGGGCGTGTCTTTCACCTTCGGGATTCCGGGAGTGCACAACACCGAGCTTTACGACGAACTCAACAAATCGAACTCCATCACGCCGATCTTGGTAACCCACGAGGGCGGGGCGTCTTTCATGGCCGACGCGGTGAGCCGCAGCTCGGGCACCACCGGCACGCTTGCCATCGTGCCGGCCGCCGGCGCCACACACGCGGCGTCAGGCATCGGCGAAGCCTTCCTCGATGGCATTCCCATGCTCGTCATCAGCGGGGGCATACGCACCGATCTCGATCGCCATTATCAGTTGCACGAAATCGATCAACTCGCTTTCATGCGCGCTCTGACCAAGGCCTGTTTCAAGATCGAAAAGCATGCCGACATCGTGCCCACCATCTATCGGGCCTACACCATCGCCCATTCGGGTGAACCCGGCCCGGTATTCATCGAGTTGCCGGTGAACCTGCAGCTTTTCCCGGGAGAGACCGGCGAGCTGCCACCGGCTCCGGCGAAGCCGGTGGCAGCGCTGCCCTCGGCGGAGGCGATCGAAAAAGCCGCTCGGCTGCTGCTGCAAGCCAAAAGAGCGGGGATATTCGTGGGCTGGGGGGCGCGCGAAGCCGAAGCCAGCACGCGCGCAATCGCCGAGTTCTTGCAAGCGCCGGTCGCGACGACGCTCCAAGGGCTCAGCGCCTTTTGCGGACCACATCCCTTGCACGTCGGTTTCGGTTTTGGCCCGACGGCAGTGCCCGCGGCGCAGCATGCTTTCGCCCAATGCGACGCCCTTCTGGCGGTAGGCACTCGCTTCAGCGAAATCGCCACGGGCAGCTTTGGCGCCCGGGTGCCGCCAGCGCTCGTGCACGTAGACATCAATCAAGCGGTTTTCGATCGCAACCACCCGGCGGCAGTGCGCCTCGAGGGCGATGCCAAACTTGTGCTACCCGCCTTGCTGCAAGCACTGCAGGCGCTGGGCCCGCCCCGCCCGCCGGATCAAGCCCTGCACCGGCAAATCAAAACCGATAAGTCGGCCTATCTTGCCGCCTGGTTCGCTCATGACAGTAAGGGGCGGGTGAACCCCGGGCGCTTCTTCGCCGCTCTGCGCGCGGCATTGCCCGATGACGTGATCACCGTGGTCGACGACGGCAACCACACCTACCTCACGGCCGAACTGTTCGAAGTGCGCACCTCCAATTCCCTGATCGTGCCCACCGATTTCAACGCCATGGGCTACGCCGTGCCGGCCGCGATCGGTGCCAAACTCGCCAACCCGGAACGCGAGGTTGTCGCCATCGTGGGTGACGGTGCCTTCCTCATGACTTGCATGGAAATCCTCACCGCCACGCGGCTCGGACTGGGGATAGCCTACTTCGTCTTCCACGACGGCGAACTGTCGCAGATCGCCCAAGCGCAAGAAATCCCGTATAACCGCAAGCCCTGCACCGCGATCGGGGCGCTGGATCTCGAAGGCGTTGCCATTGCGACCGGCGCCGAATACGTGTCCATCAAGAGCGATGCCGATCTCGGCGCAGGCATCGCCGCGGCGCGCCAGGCGGCAGCGAGCGGTCGGCCCGCCGTAGTCGACGTCGAGATCGATTACACCAAGCGCACTGCTTTTACCCAAGGAGCGGTGAAGACCAACTTCAAGCGCTTCCCGCTGTCGCAGCGCTTGCGTTTTGTTTCCCGCGCGCTGAAACGGCGCCTCACGGGCTAATTCGGCGGGGCAAACACGGTCATCATCCGGCCTCGAGGGAGCGGATCACGGCGCAAATATCGTCAGACCATCGGGCATTGCTGGGGACCGGGCAGTGGTTTGCTCGGATCTCCGGCCCGCTGCGTGAAGACTTGCTCGCCACCGCCCAGTTCAGAACGCTTGCCGCAGGCGAGCGCCTCTTCTGCCGCGGTGACGCGCCCGACGGAATTTATGCTCTTCTGGAGGGCATGCTGCGGGTGAGCGGCACTGCGGAATCGGGCAAAGAGGCTCTTCTGGTGATGCTGGAACCGCCCAATTGGTTTGGCGAAATCGCCTTGTTCGACGGCGGCCCGCGCACCCATGACGCTTATGCCATCGGCCCCTCGCTGCTCTTGCAAGTGCCGCAACAAGGCCTGCGCGCCATGCTCGAGGCAAAACCGCACTACTGGCGAGAGCTCGCGCAGCTGCTCACGGAAAAGCTGCGCCTGACCTTCGTCGCGCTGGAAGCAATGACACTTTTGCCGGGGCCGCTGCGACTCGCCCAGCGTCTGGTGATGATCGCCGAGGGTTATGGCGCCGGACGCGATCGCGCGCAACGCGAAATCCGCATTCCGCAGGAGCAACTGGCGCAGATGGTCTCGCTCACTCGCCAGTCAGCGAATCAAATCCTCAAGGATCTCGAAGCCCAGGGCATCGTGCGTTTGACGCGCGGCGGCGTCGAAATCGTGGATCTCGTCGCGCTGCGCAAATTTCACTGACGCCGGCAGGAATCCAATACTTCCTGCGCGTGGGCCCGGGTCTTGGCGGTGATTTGGGCGCCGCCCAGCATGCGCGCGAGCTCCTCAACTCGCTCCGGCGCGGACAGTCGCTTCAGTTGCGTCTCCACGCCATGGGCGTTGGCGGCTTTGGCAACCCGCCATTGGTCGTCGGCGCAAGCGGCAACTTGCGGCAGGTGAGTCACGCACAACACCTGTCGTTTTGCTCCCAAACCCTGCAGCAGACGGCCTACCGTTTCCGCCACCCGTCCCCCGATGCCGGCATCGACCTCGTCAAAGATCAAAGTCGGAACTTGCGCCACCTCGCTGGTAGCCACTTGGATGGCTAGGCTCAAGCGCGAGAGTTCGCCTCCGGAGGCCACTCGCGACAAAGCGCCGGCCGGTTGCTGGGGATGGGCCCGAAAACGAAATTCCACATCTTCCAAACCAAAACTTGCCGCCTCAGCGCGCGGCGTCAACGCGATCTCCAGCGCGCCGCCCGCCATGGCCAGGGTTTGCATCGCCTGGCTTACCCTTTGGCCCAGCGCCTGCGCCGCCACGGCGCGCCCCGCACTGAGCGCCTGGGCGGCGGATTGGTAACTTGCTTGCGCTTGGGCCAGGCGCTTTTCCAAGGCAGGCAAATCTGCCGCGTCTTCGATAGCCGCAAGGCGCCTACGGGTTTCTTCCTGCAACTGCGGCAGGCCCTCGGGCCTGACTCGATGCTTGCGCGCGAGATCGTGCATCGCTGCCAATCGCGTCTCCACCCGTTCCAGCTCGGCGGGATCGACTTCCAAGCGCTCTCGATAGGCGCGCAAAGCATGCGCGGCTTCCTCCAGCTGAATGCGACCGCCATCGATCAATTCGACGATAGGCGCAAGCGCTGCGTCATGCATGAGCTGCACGCGCAAACGGGCGACGACTTGCGCAAGTGTTCGTGCCAAGCTCTCCTCGCCCGCCTCCAGCTGCTCTTCTGCTCCGGCGGCGGCCTCCAGCAATCCGGCCGCATGCGCCAGGCGCGTCTGCCCGGCGGAAAGCCTCGCCCACTCCTGCGGGTCCGCATTGAGCGCATCGAGCTCTGCAGCACGCTCGGCCAAGGAACTGCGTTCTTCGGCCACCTTTGCCGAATCGCGGGCCGCGGCATCGAGTCGCTCGCGCGCTTCGCGCCAGTCGCGCCAGTTTTGCGCGACGGTCTTTGCCTGTCCATCGAGCCCGCCAAAACCGTCAAGCAACTCGCGCTGCACCTCGGCGCGCGAGAGCGACTGGTGCGCGTGCTGCCCGTGAATGTCGACCAACATCTCGCCGACTTCACGCAGTTGTTGCAGCGTGGCCGGCCGCCCGTTGATCCAACAGCGGCTCTTGCCCTGGGCATCGAGCACGCGGCGCAACAACAAGCCGCTGTCTGACTCGAGTTGCTGATCGGCGAGCCAGGCGGCAGCGCGAGGCGCATCGTCGAGATCAAAACCCGCGCTGAGTTCCGCCCGCCCCGCACCCGCGCGAATGAGCCCCGCTTCGCCGCGCTCACCCAGGAGCAGCCCGAGAGCGTCGAGCAGAATGGACTTGCCCGCGCCGGTTTCCCCGGTCAGCGTGGTAAAGCCGCTCGAAAAATCCAGCTCTTCCGCCGAGACGATGACGAAATCGCGGATCGAAAGTTGACGCAGCATCAGCGGGCGCGAAGCTTTTCGGGCGTTTCCGTCCAGTGCAGCTTTTCGCGCAGCATGGCGTAATAATCGTAGCTGCGCGGATGCAGAAGCTGCACGCGCTCTACCGCGCGGCTGATGCGGACTTCCTCACCCTCCTGCAGGCGAAAGTGCGACTGGCCGTCGCAATGCAGGCCGGCGTCGCGCCCCTTGAGCACGGTAATGGTCAGCACGCTTTGATCGCTCACGATGATCGGCCGATGGGTCAAGGCATGCGGCGCAACGGGCACCAGCGCAAAGGCGGGCACTGCCGGATGCACGATCGGCCCCTGCGAGGACAGGGCGTAGGCCGTGGACCCCGTCGGCGTGGCGACGATCAGCCCGTCGGCGCGCAAACTGGAGACGAAGCGCCCGTCGATGTGAATGGCGCACTCGATCATGCTGCCGGTGACGCCGCGATTGATCACCACGTCGTTGAGCGCCAAAGAGCGCTCCGGGCTGCTCCCCTCACGAACGTGCTCGCATGCAAGAAGCCGCCGCTCCTCTTGCTCGAACTCGCCTTCGAGCATTGCCGCCAGCACGGTTTCAACCTCGGAGAGTGCAATGTCGGTGAGAAAGCCCAGGCGGCCCTGGTTGATGCCGATGAGCGGCACGCCGTAGGGCGCCAGCAGCCGAGCAATCGACAACATGGTGCCGTCGCCGCCGAGCACGATCACCAGATCTACTTCAGCCCCCAGGCGTTCCGCCGGTACCGCGCGATAGCCCGCCACGGGCGTCAGGGCGGCCGTTTCGGCCTCGATGGTGACACTGCATCCCCGTCCCGCCAGACAGCGTGCGAGCTTTTCCAGGGGCTCGGCGATGCCCGGGCTGTTGTGGCGACCGACTAGGCCGATACTTGGAAAACGCATGTTCTCTGAACTTCGGTCAGGATTTTCCATTATCGAATATGCGCCTCGCCTCGCGCCAGCGCCAAAAACACCGGGGCCGCCGCAACAGTAAGGGCAAGCAAACGAACGGGGTGGAGCTGGGCCATAGCGCCTTGAACGTCAACTTTCAAAGGGATTATACCCAAGCGTACAGCCGCGTCAGTAGGCCGCACCGGCGAGCACGGGAATCAGGGCGAATGGGAGGGGTTGGACTGCGCAGTCGCGCCGGTGGGCGACGGTTCGTAAAACCCGTGAGGTTGATCTAATTCATTTGGATGATGACAATTTCATTTACACCCGGTATTTTTTCACCCTGGATCAGTGGGCACCCGCCGAGAAAGCCACAATGCGCCACCCGATCCACCTTGGAAATACACAATTTGCTTGTCCTTTAGGGGGCAAGTTCGGTTATCATACGCATCGCTTTTCTCGCTTTTTTGGGGTGTCTGGCGCCGAAGCTCTGGCGCAGCGGGTCAGGCGGAAAAATAAGTTGGCTCAATATCACCTGGGAGGCATCTTCCGTGAAGATCCCGCACGTAGTTCAAGAACGCGCCACACTTTTGCTGCTTGGCGTTCTCTTTCCCGCGAGCGGGGCGCTCGCACAACAAGTCATCCAAGGCCAACCGCTGCTGCCCCTCGAAGGCGCGGCCGGCGTCAAAGCCGAACCGCTAGTGATTTACCCGGCCCTGACCCTGGGAATAGGGCAAAACGACAACGTCGGCTTGGCGCCCAACAACGAGCTTAGCTCCATGTACACCACGCTGTCGCCCGCGCTCATCGCCGAATTGCGCAGCGGCCCGCAAACTTTCACCGCCGGCTACTTCGGCAACTACGCCTGGTTCAAGGACAGCAGCGCCGACAACTATCGCGATCACCAGCTCTCGGGCGCCGCCAATCTGAGTTTCGATGCGCGCACCGGCCTCAAGTTGAATGCCGAATACCTCAAGCGGCACGACCCGCGCGGCTCCACGGACCGAGCCATCAGCGACTCCCCCGATCTGTGGCATTCCTCCGCCCTGGCGGGAGAGTTCCGCTATGGCGCCAAAGATGCCCAAGGACGCATCGAGGTCGCCGCGGGCCTCGCGCAAAAACGCTACGACAACAACCGCGAAATCACCGAATTCGGCGATCTCAACACCGGTTTCATCAGCGGCACTTTTTATTACCGCGTAGCGCCCAAGACCTCGATGCTCTTTCAGGCCAGCCACACCGACCTCGACTACCGAACCGACGCCTCCTTGCTCGACAACCGCGAGCGCCGCTACCTCACGGGCGTAACCTGGGACGCCACGGCCAAGACGTCCGGTACCGTGAAGCTCGGTCTGCTGCAAAAAGACTTTAAAGACGCCTCGCGTTCCGATTTCTCCGGTTTCAGTTGGGAAGCGGCCGGACGCTGGAGCCCCCTCACCTATTCGCACCTCGATCTGACCACCTCGCGCGCCGCCACCGATCCTTCCGGCCTGGGCAATTACATCGTCACCCGGCAGTTTTCGGCTCGCTGGACACACGATTGGTCTAGCCGCTTCACCACCGAGGCCAGCGCTGCCTTCGCTAACGACGCCTACAACGGCGTTGAACGCGCTGACCGGCGCAATAGCCTCGGGCTGAGAGCCCATTACAAGATCCAGCGCTGGCTGCGCGTCGGTGCCGAATACGACTACGCGCGTCGCGACTCCAGCTTGGACACCTACGACTACAATCGCAATCTGTTCATGCTGACGCTGGGCGGAACGCTTTAAGACCAGGTCATCGAGGTTTCTCAGCAGTGGCATTTCTGACACGCTTTTTCTGTTTCGCTTTTCTGTTCGGCACAGGCCTTTTGAGCGTGCTTCCGGCGGTGGCCACCGCGCAGTCGCCGCGCGACGCTTTGTCCAACTACAAGCTGGGTAGCGGCGACGTCATCACCATTCGCGTCTTCGGCGAAGACGACCTCGCACGCGACAAGGTGCGCCTCACCGACGCCGGCACGCTGTCATATCCTGTGCTCGGCGAACTACTGGTCGCGGGCAAGACCGTGGGTGAACTCGAAACCACCATCGCCAACGGTCTGCGCGGACGTTATCTTGTCAACCCGCGCGTCTCGGTATCCATCGACGAGTACCGGCAGTTTTTCATCAACGGTCAGGTCGAGAAACCCGGCGGCTACCCATACCAGCCTGGTCTTTCGGTGCGCAAAGCGGTGTCGATCGCCGGAGGTTTCAAGGAACGGGCCTCGCTGAACAAGATCTTCCTCATCCGTGATGGCGATACGACCAACAAACCCCTCAAGGTGGACCTCAACACCACGGTAAATCCTGGCGACGTAGTCACCGTGGAAGAGAGTTTCTTCTAGTACTTCAGCGGCCCCACAAACCCGCTTGAGCAAACGCAATCCTGTCGCGCCGGCTATTTGCCGCGCCGGCGGCAAAGGTAACTCCAGATGAGCGAAGCCCCACACAAAGATCTTCTCCAAGCCTGGCAGGAGAAAGAGCAAACCATCGAAGTCGTCGAATACTGGCGCAGCATCAACAAACGCAAGTGGAGCATCCTCGCCCTGGCGCTCCTGATTACACTGATTGCCGGCGTGGTGGTCACGATGATGCGGCCAGTCTACCGTGCTACCGCGTCTTTGCTCATCGAACAAAACAAGTCCAAGGTCCTGTCGATCGAAGAGGTGTATAGCGGCATCAGCGCCAATCGCGAGTACTTTCAAACGCAGGCGGAAATCCTCAAATCGCGCGAGCTGGCCCGCAAGGTCGTGGGCAAACTGAACCTGCTTACCCACCCCGAGTTCGACCCGCGCCAACAAGAAAAGCCTTTCTGGAAAAAGTGGGCCGAAAGCGCTGGCTACGTCGAACCCGAGCTAAACAGCGAAGGCATAGAAAAGTCAGTGGTGGCGAAATTCAGCCGCCAGCTCTCTGTCGAACCCATACGCTTGAGTCAGCTCATCAAGGTGCACTTTGAGTCACACGATCGAGATCTGTCCGCCGCTGTAGCTAACGCGGTGGCCGACACCTACATCGAGAATGACCTCGAGGCCCGCTACCTCATGACGCAGAAGGCGGGCGAATGGCTGAGCAGCCGGCTCGCGGGGCTCAAGGAAAAGCTGGCGCAATCGGAAAAAGCGCTTCAGGATTTTCGTGAGCGCGAGCGCATCGTCGACACCAAGGGCATGGCCTTGAGCGGCATCACCAAGCAGCTCGAGGACATGACTCGTAGCATGGTCGAATCGCGCATGAAACGCGCCGAGGCCGAGAGCGCCTATAATCAAGTCAAGGCCCTGCGTGCCTCGCCCAACCCCCAGTTCGATTCTCTGCCCGCGGTGGTAAAGAACCCGCTGGTCGCGCGGCTGAAGGAAACCGAGGCCGATTCCGAGAAGAAAGTCGCCGAACTCTCGAAGCGTTACGGCAAGGAGCACCCCAAGATGGTGCAAGCCGAAGCCGAATTGAAGACCGCCAAGGAAAATACCCGCCGCCAGGTGGAAAACGTGGTTCAAGGCTTAACCAAGGAATACGAGGCCGCCCGCGCCAACGAACAATCGCAAGAGCGCAGCATGGCCGAAGTGAAGAGCCAGATCCAAGGCTTCAACCGCAAAGAGTTCGAGCTGGGCGTCCTGGAACGCGAAGTGCAATCCAACCGCCAAATCTACGAAATGTTCGTCGCTCGATTCAAGGAAACCACGGCCACCAACAACATGCAGTCGACCATCGCCCGCGTCGTCGATCCAGCCATTCCGGCCGCTGGACCCATCAAACCCAACAAAACTCAGATCATCGCCATCGCCTTCGTGCTGGGACTTTTCTTTTCCATCATGGTCGCCTTTTTGCTCGACCGTCTCGACAACACCGTCAAAAACACCGATGACACCGAGCACCGCCTTGGACTGCCGGTACTCACCACAATTCCGAAGGTGAACGATCGCAATGTGCGACCTAAACACCTCTACCTCGACGACCCCAAATCGGTCTTTGCGGAGACCATACGCACCGCGCGTACCAGCGTGCTGCTTTCGGCGATCGACGATCCGCACAAGGTTCTGGTGGTCACCTCCTCCGTGCCCAACGAAGGCAAAACCACCTTCGCCATGAACCTCGCCTTCTCGCACGCGCTAACCAAGAAGGTGCTGTTGGTCGATGCCGACATGCGCCGGCCCATGATCGGCAAATCGCTGGGTATCGAACAGACTTCGCCGGGTTTGTCCGATTTGGTCTCGGGGACCGCAAACGCGTCGCAGTGCATTTATCCCATCGAAGGCACTGAAGCACTTCTGCTTCCTTCGGGCAACGTTCCGCCCAACCCCCTGGAGCTCTTGCTCTCGCAACGCTTCAAGGACCTCATCGGAAAACTCAAGGAACGCTTCGACATCATCATCATCGACACTCCACCGGTGCAGCTGGTGAGCGATTCGCTCGTCGTGGCCGGCGAGTCCACCGGCGTCATCTATGTGGTCAAGGCCGATGCCACGCCCTACAAAGTCGCCGCTCAAGGAGTCAAGCGCCTGCGCAAAGCCAACGCGCCGCTCATCGGCGCCGTGCTCAACCAGCTCGATTTCAAGAAAGCCGACAAGTACTATGGCGAGTACACCGGCTACAGCAAGTACCAAGGCTATTACAGCGCCTACGGAAAAAAGGCCAAGGCCTGAGCGGCCCGTGCGGCCACGCTGCCCGACCCCCTTCGTCCTGGTCGTCTTGTTCGCCAGCGCGGCGGGAGTGTGGGGTGGCGTCGTCGATTTTACTCCCGGACTGCTGCGCCATATCGCCGCGCGTTGGGGCCAGGCAGGCACCGAGCGCCTGGGCGACTGGCGCAAACTCATGCAAGAGCATCGCCTCGCCGACGCCGCCGCGCGCACACAGGAACTCGAACGCCGTTGGGTCGACCAAGGCAACACCCATTGGAACCGCGTGCCCTACATCGACGACCGCGATCATTGGGGCGTCAATGACTACTGGGCCACGCCGGTCGAAACGCTGGCCTCGAACGGCAGCGATTGCGAAGACTACTCCATCGGCAAATATTTCACGCTCAAGGACCTCGGCGTCCCCATCCAAAAGCTACGCATCACCTACGTGCGGGCCCGCGGCTGGGACCAACCGCACATGGTGCTCGCCTACTACCCAGAACCCGGCGCCGACCCCTACATTCTCGACAATCTCGAAACGCGCGTGCTGCCCGCTTCGCGCCGCGACGACCTGGAACCGGTCTATAGCTTCAACGACGAAGACCTTTTTACCGCCCGCGCCAGCGGCCGCGTCGGCAGCGCGAGCCAAATCCGCCTTTGGCGCGATCTTTTGCAGAAGATGGAGAAAGAACAGCGCATGTAGGCCTGCGTGCCTCGCGCCTAGGAGGATGACATGAGACTCTCCCGACAACTCCTGTTTGGTCTTTCGCTGGGTTTCTTGCTGCTGTTGCTCGGTCTGCAATGGATCTATCTGGGCAACGCGCGCAACTATTTGCAGCAGCAACTCGGATCCCACGCGCAGGACTCGGCCACTTCGCTGAGCCTGCTGCTGGCCGACCCGCTCGCCACGCACGATAACGTGCTGGCGGAAGTGAGCGTCAACGCCGTCTTCGATCGCGGCTACTTTCGGCGTGTTTCCGTCTTGAGCGCCAATAGCGAAGTGCTCGTGCAAAAAGAACTCTCGCCAGCCCCTCCCGGGGTACCCGCGTGGTTTGTGCGCATCTTTCCGCTCGAAGCGCCCAGCGCCGAAGCGCTCATCTCCAAGGGCTGGCAACAACTCGGGCGCGTGATCGTGGTGAGTCATCCAAATTTCGCCTATCTGCAACTGTGGCACAACACTTGGGAAAGCTTCGCCTGGATGCTCGGCCTCTATGCCCTGGCCATCGCCTTGTTGCTCGCTTTTTTGCGCGCTCTGCTCCGCCCACTGCACGGCATCGAACGCGTAGCGCATGCCATCGCCGCACGCGACTTTCAAACCGTCACCGAAAAGCCGCGCGCCCCCGAACTCGCCAGCGTGGTGCGCGCCATGAACGCCATGTCGCGCAAACTTCGCGACGCCCTCGACGCCCACGTCAACGAAGCGCGGCGCCTTCGCCGCCAAGCTTATAACGACGAACTCACCGGCGTGGACAATCGCCGTGCCTTCGAAGAACAACTGCGCACTCGCCTCGACGGCACCACCGACCCGCAACCGGGCGCCCTAGTGATGTTCGAACTCACCGAATTCAAGCAGTTCAACGCGCGCGCCGGCTACAAGGCCGGCGACGAAATTCTGCGGGTGCTGGGCAAAGCACTTTTGGAACTTTTTCCCGAAGGTCATCAAGTCGTACGCGCCCGTCTGGGGGGTGCGACCTTCGGCATACTGGCCACCGTGGCCGGGCGCGACGACGCCTTGCGCGTCGGCAGCGAGCTCAAGCGCGCCTTGGAACTCGTGCTGCGCGAAGAGCAAGTCGCCGAAGCCTTGAACCTGCGCATCGGCGGCGCCTATTTCGAAAGCCACCTCAGCCAATCGCAACTCATGTCCAAGGCCGATTTGGCCATGCTGCAATCGGGCGATCGCCCCAGCGAAACCTTTCTGCTGCTCGACTGCGGCGACGACGAGCGCGACGAACAAGGCTCGCGATATTGGAAAACGCTCATCTCCGAAGCCCTGGAGCAGCAGCGCCTCGCTTTGGTCGCACAGCCCGTGTTTTCGCTGCCCGGCAGACAGCGCTTTCAATTCGAAGTCATGGGGCGTTTGCGCAGCACCACCGGCGAGCTCATCAGCGCCGCGCGCTTTCTGCCCATGGCCGCGCGCCACAACCTCACCACCCTTTTCGACCGCAAGCTCATCGAAGCCGTGCTCGCCGCGCTCGCGCCGGGCGGTCGCCTCACCGGACAAGTCGCCGTCAACCTCGCCGTGCGCAGCGTGCAAGACGCAGCTTTCCTCGCTTGGTTCGAAACCGCCTTGCGCGACGCGGGCCGCCTCGCCAATCAACTCGTCTTCGAAATCGCCGAGTTCGCCATCGTGCGCGACCTCGCCGCGGTGGAGCGCTTCGCCGCCCTCGCACGCATGTACGGCGCGGGGGTTGCCGTCGACAATTTCGGCCTGCATCGCCAAGCCTTCGACTATCTGCTGCGTCTGAAGCCGGCCTACATCAAACTCGATCGCGGCTGCCTGCATCAACTCAAGGAAGACGCCCAACAACGCTTTTTCGTGTCCTCCGTCGTGCATATTGCCAAGACCCTCGACATTGAAGTGCTCGCCCTGGGCGTCGAAGACGAAACCACCCTTGGCGAACTCGCCGCATTGGGCGCCAGCGGCTATCAAGGCTTCATCGCAGGCCCACCGCAAGAGGTGTGAAACCCGCAGCATTCGGCCGTGTAGGAGCGGCGGAAGCCGCGATCGGGCGGTGGAGAATGCGCCGACTGACCCAATCACCCAAAAACCCAAACCAAAAGCTCGCGCCTTCCGGCGCTCCTACAGGGGAGGTAGATGGGGGAACTGACATCAG
>CAZFEK010000021.1:66178-70945 GCA_964517465.1 uncultured Alcaligenaceae bacterium | reverse complement strand
TCGCCGGGCGGCGCCGGAGCGGCCACGCCAAGGAAACGGCGTAGCGAAGGCGCCGAGTTTCGCCCGGCGTCAGCGGGGACTTTGCCTTGGCCCGGACGCTTCGCCGGGCGGCGCCGGAGCGGCCACGCCAAGGAAACGGCGTAGCGAAGGCGCCGAGTTTCGCCCGGCGTCAGCGGGGACTTTGCCTTGGCCCGGACGCTTCGCCGGGCGGCGCCGGAGCGGCCACGCCAAGGAAACGGCGTAGCGAAGGCGCCGAGTTTCGCCCGGCGTCAGCGGGGACTTTGCCTTGGCCGCGGACCCGGGCAATCGAGCAATTTCCTGCCGCCCGATACGCCTTTGGAGTAATCGACGATGCTATGCCAATGGCGTAGCTTGCCCCATCGCCTCAAGCATCGAAAACCGAGGAGGCGCCACTCAACATCTGGAGACCACTACATGCAGGCGCGCGATCGCAAGTTTTCCGGCAAATGGGCCAGGGCAGCGGCTGCCGCGCTGGCACTGGTGCCCGCTGCCACGGTCTGGGGCCAGTCGGCGGAAATGGAAATCCGTCTGATGGCCGCCAGCTGCGCCTCCTGCCATGGTCACGATGGCCGCTCCACCGGCGTCGGCCTGCCTTTGGCCGGGCAAACTGCCGATGCGCTCAGCACCAAGCTACTGGGTTTCAAGAGCGGACAAATTCCCGCCACGGTGATGCAGCAGCATGCCAAAGGATATTCCGACGAAGAACTCAAACACCTCGCCCAACATTTCTCACAATTGAAAGCAGGGGCCAAATGAACCGGCGCCGTTTTCTGCAGGCAGCTCTCGCCTCATCGGTGCTTCCGGCCAGACTCGCCCGAGCCCAGGCCGGAGCGCAGGTGGTGGTCATCGGCGGGGGCTTCGGCGGTGCCACCACCATTCGTTATTTGCGCGAGTTCGCGCCGCGAGTCCGGGTCACGCTCATCGAGCCCAACGCGGAATTCATCGCCTGCCCGATGAGCAACCGCAGCCTGCACGGCATGCTGAGCCTGCGGGATCTTTCGCGCCCCTATGCCGATTTCGCCGCCCGCCACGGCATCCAATGGCTGCGCGAGGCGGCGCTGGCAATCGATCCGCCGAGGCGCGAAGTGGTTCTGGCCGGCGGGCGCAGAGTTTCCTATGACCGCTTGGTGCTGGCTCCCGGTGTCGATTTCGATTATCGCGGTCTCAGGGGATTGGAAACGCCCGAGGCGCAGCAGCATATGCCCCATGCCTGGAAAGCGGGCGCGCAAACCGTCACCTTGCGTAATCGGCTGCATGCCTTGCCCGATGGCGCCACCATCGCCATGCATGTGCCCAAGGTGCCCTATCGCTGCCCGCCCGGGCCCTACGAGCGGGCGAGCCTGATCGCCTATTATCTCAAGAGCAACAAGCCCAAGTCCAAGCTGCTCCTGTTCGACAGCAACCCAGAAATCCAATCCAAGCGCGATCTCTATCTCGCGGCGTGGAAGGAGCATTACGCCGGCCGTCTGGAATACATTCCTAACGCCGAAATCGCTGAAGTCAACGCCGCGGGCGGGGTGGTGGATTTCGCCGTGCATGGAAAAGTGCGTGCTGACCTCTGGAACCTGATTCCGCCGCAACTCGCCGGCGAAATCGCGCGCAGCGCCGGGCTCGCCAATGCGGGCGGCAAGTGGTGCGGCGTCGATTTCCTCAGTTATGAATCCACCGCCGCCAAGAACATTCACGTCATCGGCGACGCGATTGCCGGCAGCCCGGGCATGCCCAAATCAGGGCACATGGCCAATCAGGAAGGCAAGGTCTGCGCCGCCGCCATCGCGCAACTCCTCGCCGGTCAGGCTCCGGTGAGCAAGGTGGCCATCGCCAATACCTGCTACAGCTTCGTCACCCATCGCGACGCCATGCACGTCGCCTCCGTGCATCGCTATGACCCGGCGAGCAAACAAATGGTGCCGGTCAAAGGCGCCGGCGGTCTCTCTCCAGCGGCCAGCGCGGTCGAGGGCCTCTATGCCATGGCCTGGTTCAGCAACATCATGGCGGACACTTTGGGTTAGCGTAACGGCCTCATTGCGATGCCGCCTCAAGCCGTGCCGTGGTGAAAGACGACCTCGATCTTGTTGCCTTCGGGATCGAAAAGAAACGCCGCGTAGTATTGCGGGTGGTAGCTGCGCAAGCCCGGCGGGCCGGCGTCGGAGCCGCCGGCATCGAGACCACAAGCGTAAAAGCGCCGCACCGCCTCGGTCGAGTCGGCACGGAAACACCAGTGCCGTCGCGCATCAGCCACCGCCGCCGCCGATTGATAGACGCTGAGGTAGCTGTGCAGGTCGTCGTCCGGTCGGTTGCGCTCGCCAAAACCGATGGCATCTTCCCGCTCATATGCCACCACGGCGCCCAGCGCCGCCATGGTGGCCTTGTAGAACGCCTTGACGCGCGCCAAGTCGCGAACCGTAATTGACACATGATCGATCAGTCTCATTGCAAGCTCGGCTGATATGGAGTTTAGGAAAAACAGGCCCAGGCCGGGCGCGGCAAGTGCAGATAAGCCCCAACCCGGCACGAGGAACCCGCCCCAAAGAACTGCCCTATCGCGGCAACGGGGCAAAAGAGTCGCGCATCGACAAGGCAAGCGGCGTGCGGCCAGAACCTATGGTAAGGCACGCGAGTCGCTTTTGTTGGCCACCCATTGCATCCTGGTTATGGTGCCCGCGAGGCATTGAAGGAGGTCGGACTGAACCCCTCCCGAGGCGGAGGCGATCGCGCTTCGCGGCGCTTCGGGCCTAGGCCGCGGCCTTGAGGTCTCCTTGGCTCGAAGCGTGAGCGTTTGCGGCCAAGTCGGCGAGCAAGGTTGCCTTGCGGCGCTCGGCATCCTCGATCGCAGCCATTTTGAGATGTCCGTAGCCGCGAAGCTTTTCCGGCAGGTTGGCCAGCTCCAACAACACCGGAAGTTTGGCAGCCGAATAATGCGCCAGGAGGGTTTCGATGAGCGCGAGGTACTCGGCGATGAGCGTACGCTCGCGCTTGCGCTCGGCGGTGTGACCAAAGGGGTCGAGCCAGGTGCCACGCAGCCCCTTCATTTTGGCCAGCACTTTGAAAACGCTGAACATCCAAGGGCCGAAGTTGAGCTTGCGCGGCCGGCCTTCGTGATCTTTCAAGGCGAGGAGCGGCGGCGCCAGGTGAAAGGTGAGCTGCGCCTCGCCCTCGAACTGGGCGGCGAGGCTTGCGGCAAATTCTGGCGCCGTGAAAAGCCTTGCCACTTCGTATTCGTCCTTGTAGGCCATGAGCTTGAAGAGATTCCTGGCCACGGCTTCAGTGAGAGGCAGGCCGCTTGATCCGTTCCCGGTTTCCCGCTCGCGCACGCGCTCGACCGCGGCGCGATAACGATTCGCCCAAGCGGCGTTCTGGTAGGCCGTGAGCTCGGCAACGCGCGAGGCGATCAGCGCGTCCAAAGCGGCGCGCTCGTCTCGCGGCGGCACTGGCGTTTGTGCTTCGCCCAAGAGCCCCGCCAATGCGTGCGGTGCGGCCGCCGCCAAGCGGCCGATGGCAAAGGCTTGGCGGTTCATTTCGACGGCCACGCCATTCAACTCGATGGCTCGGTCCAAAGCCTCGATGCTCACCGGAACAAGGCCCACTTGCCAGGCATAGCCCAGCATCACCATATTGGCGCCGATAGCGTCGCCCAAAAACCGAGTGGACAAGGCATGACCATCGCAAGTGCGCAACGCATTTTCGGCCACGGCAAATTGCATTTTGGCCAATAGCGCATCGGGGTGGATTTGCGCATCGGGATCCTGCAGAACCGCGGGCGTGGGCGCCTGGTAAGTGCTGGTAATGATTTGCGTGCGTTTCTTGCTCGCCGTCTGCAGGGCTTCAGTCGAAGCGCCCACCACCAGATCGCAAGCAAGAATGGCATCGGCTTGTTGGGTATCGATGCGGGCTTGGTTCAGCCATTCCTTTCGGTCGGCCAAACGTACATGCGACAAGACCGCGCCGCCCTTTTGCGAGAAGCCCATGAAGTCCAGCGCTGAGGCGTGCTTGCCTTCGAGATGGGCGGCCATGGTCACCAAAGCGCCGATGGTAACGACACCCGTGCCCCCCATGCCGGCCACCAGCAGGTCGAAGGGGCCGGTCCAGCGCCACAGCGCGGGCGGCTCCAGACTGGCCGCAGCCTCCTTCAACCGCGCTGGGTCGAAGGCCGCGCCGACCGCTTTTCGAATGCGTACGCCGCGCACCGAAACGAAGCTCGGGCAGAATCCCTCGACGCAGGAGTAGTCCTTGTTGCAGCTCGATTGATCGATCATGCGCTTGCGGCCGAACTCGGTTTCCAGGGGCAGCACCGAGAGGCAATTGGATTGCCGGGCACAGTCGCCACAGCCTTCACAAACGCGCGCGTTGATGAACACCCGCCGATCGGGATCGGGAAATTCGCCGCGCTTTCTGCGCCGGCGTTTTTCCGCCGCGCAAGTCTGATCGTAAATCAACACCGTGACGCCTGCGGTTTCGCGCAATTCGCGCTGCACCCGGTCGAGTTCGCGGCGATGGTGAAAGGTCGTGCCGGCAGGGAAGTCCTGGTCCTGGCCGCGATATTTCTCCGGTTCGTCGCTCACGACTACAACGCGGCTGGCGCCTTCGGCCTCTACTTGGCGGGCGATGTCACGCACCGAAAGCCGCCCTTCCACGGGCTGGCCGCCGGTCATGGCAACCGCGTCGTTGTATAAAACCTTGTAGGTAATGTTCACCCCGCCGCCGGGCCGTCCCAAGGCGGGGTGCTCCAAGGAACCGGAGCGCAGC
>CAZFEK010000021.1:0-66078 GCA_964517465.1 uncultured Alcaligenaceae bacterium | reverse complement strand
GGAGCGCAGCGAACCGTGATCACCCCCTTCCCCGGGAAGGGGGCCGGGGGGTAGGCTCCACCGATGCGCGGCGATGGCCTGACGGATCGCCAGCAATCCCGAATGCGAATACGTGCCATCACCAAGGTTCTGAAAAACGTGCCCACAGCTCGAGAACATCGCTTGCCCCACCCAGTCGACGCCCTCCCCGCCCATCTGGGTCATGCCCGAGGTTTCGCGGTTCATCCAAGTCGCCATGTAGTGACAGCCTATGCCGGGCAGCGCACGCGAGCCTTCGGGCACCCGTGTCGAGCTGTTGTGCGGGCAACCGGAACAGAAGTAAGGCATGCGCCGCACTTTGTCGCCCACATTCGACAAGACGGCTGGCGCGGTGAAATCGGCCACCAAGTGGCGCCGGTCAAGCGCGGGTTTGGTCGCGGCCAGCCACTGGGCAAATGCCGGCATGATGCGCGAGGGCCGCAACTCGCCCAGGGTATTGATCATCGGCCGACCTTGGCCATCGAGCTTGCCGATGACTCGCGGTCGAATCTCGCTCGGCCAGTTGAACAGCAGGTCCTTGATCTGGGTTTCGAGTATCGGGGCCTTTTCCTCGACCACCAGAATCTCCTTGAGGCCTTGGGCGAACGCCGCAAGGCGCGTGGACTCGATAGGGTAAGTGAGTCCGATCTTGTAGAGTCGAACGCCGGCGGCTTCGAGCTCGGCGAGCGACAGACCCAAGCGGCGCAGAACTTCCATGAGATCGAGATGACCCTTGCCGCAGGTGATGATGCCCAAGTCCGCCTGCGGCGCGGGCAAGAGCAGGCGATCGATGCTGTTCTTTTTGGCGAAAGCGCGCACCGCATCGAGTTTGGCCGCAAGTCGCGTTTCGAAAGCCTGGCCGGGCAAATCCGACATGCGAATGTGCAAACCGCCTTCCGGCGCGATAAAACCCTCGGGATCACGCCAATCGCGCCGCAGGGTGTCCAGGTCCACGGTGGCACCGCTTTCCACCGTTTCCGAAATCGCTTTGAGACCCACCCAAGCACCCGAAAACCGCGACAGCGCCCAGCCATAAAGTCCAAACTCCAAGAGTTCGGCCACGCTGGACGGATTGAGCACTGGCATGCTCCAGGCCTGAAGAACACCCTCGCTCTGATGGGGCATGGAGGACGAAACGCAACCGTGGTCGTCGCCCGCCACCACCAGAACACCGCCCTTGGGCGAGGAGCCAAAGGCATTGCCGTGATGAATGGCATCGGCCGCGCGATCCACACCCGGCCCCTTGCCGTACCACAGCGCGAACACGCCTTCGACGGTGCGGCGCGGATCGACTCCGGCGCGTTGCGCGCCCACTACCGCCGTGGCGGCCAACTCCTCGTTGATGGCGGGCAAAAAACGCACATCGTGGGCATCGAGCAAGTCTTGAGCGCTCCAAAGCGCCTGGTCTACCCCGCCCAAGGGGGAACCGCGATAGCCGCTGACGAAACCCGCGGTATTCCAGCCCCAAGCACGGTCGAGGCGGCGCTGCTCCAGCAATAGGCGGACCAGCGCCTGCGTCCCGGAAAGAAAAACGCGGCCATGCTCGCGCGTGAGATTGTGTGCCAGCTGATACTCGCGGTCGATCGCCGCCGCTGCGGAACTGCTGCCCATACTTCCTCCTGAAAAACGCCACCTTAAAGCCTTGGACTCCGATGGCGCCAATGGTTTCTTGTCCGCGGAATGCTAATTCACTCGGACTGAAAAAGCTTGCCTGCTTTTGCCGCTGACGAGCTACAATGCGGCAAATATTTCCTCTTCCTCATCGCTTTCCGGAAAATGCTTCTCGACAAAACCAGCCGCCGGATTCTGCGCGAATTGCAGCGGGACGGCCGTATCACCGTGCAGGAGCTGGCCGAGCGCGTTGGCTTGTCGGCCTCGCCGTGCTGGCGTCGGGTCAAGGAGTTGGAAAAGTCCCATGTCATTCGCCGTTACACCGTCGAGGTCGATCGACAGCGGGTGGGCCTGGCTGCCTGCATGTGGCTGCACATCTCCATCGCCCGGCATACCGAGGGCGCAGTCGAAGCTTTCGAAAAAGCCATGCTCGCCCGACCCGAAGTGGTAGAGCTCTACGAAACCACCGGCGACGCGGATTACCTCGTCAAAGTGCTGGTGCCCGACATCCCCGCCTACGACTCATTTCTGCGCGATTTCGTGTTCAAGCTGCCGGGGCTTGCCCAAGTGCGCACCCACGTCTCGCTGCGCGAACTGAAATGCGAAATGGCGCTGCCCCTGTAATTCCGGCCCGGACCAAGAGAACAACACCAAGCCGCGCGCCCGATGCAAGAACGCGCCGGAGGCAAGGCGGGGCGCCCTGGCGCCAAGCGATGAAACGGGGGCTCGCCCTGAAAACGGAAAAACGCGGTGACACAAACCCCGGCTTTGCGCCTGGCTGCTATTGCGCCGCGGCTTCCTCCCTGCGTGGAGACTCGCGCCAGTAGCGCCGCTCCTGGCTGCGAAAGCCTTCCGCTTGCGGACCATTTTTTGTGAAGCGCAGCGCGATCGCGCCTTCATCGTCGGTACGCCAAAGGGCAATGCCGCGCTCGCGATAGCGCTCCAGCACTTCCGGCTTGGGATGTCCGTGACGATTGCGATAACCCACCGTGAGCAGCGCCAGGCGCGGCGCCACGGCATCGAGAAACGCAGCGGTCGATGAGGTTTTGCTGCCGTGATGCGGCGCCAGCAGGACGGTGCTGGCCAGCGCCTCAGGGGAGCGCCGCAAGAGCTCCAACTCGCTTCGTGCCTCGATGTCGCCGGCCAGCAGCACGCTGCCCAAGCGATCCTCCACCCGGATGACGCAAGAAAGGTCGTTGGCTTTGAGCTTGGGGTTTTCGTAAGCAGCAGCCAAGGGATGCAGCACGGCAAAACGCACCCCGTCCCATTCCCATGCTTGGCCTGCCTCGCAGCGCCGGTTTTCGATTCCGGCTGCGGCCGCCGCGAGGGAAATTTCGTGTTCCGGGGAAAGAGAACTCAGCAGCCGATCCGCGGGCACGGTCTGCAACAAAGAAAGCGCGCCACCGCTGTGATCGGTATCCTGATGGCTCACCACCAGCGCGCCCAAGCGCGATGCCCCGGTTGCGCGCAGAAACGGCGCAATGATGCGGTTACCCGCGTCGCTGTTCGGAGAAAAGCGCGCACCGGTGTCGTAGAGCAAGCTCTGGCGAGCCGTATGCAGCACCACGGCAGTGCCCTGCCCCACGTCCAGCGCGCGGACCCAAACCTCCCCTTCGGACGGTCGCGCCGGCTGAATCAGAAACGCCGGTGCCAGCCACAGCGCACCCAGCCAGCGACCGGGCACTCCTCGCGGCGCCAGGAGCAATAGCGCGCCCGCCGCGCCCAGCGCTGCTGCCCAAAACGGCGGAGCATGCTGCTGCCACACCGCGCCAGGACCGGCAGCGAGCACCTCGAGGCCACCGGCAAGCAGGGCGAACACGGCATGGGCCGCATGCAGCAGGCCATCGAAAGGCAAAATCAGATAAAGGAGGGTGAGCGGCACCACCCCGAAACTCACCACTGGAATCGCCACGGCATTGGCCAAAGGCGAAAGCAGCGACACTTGCTGGAAAAAGAGCAAGAGCAGCGGGATCAAACCGAGCGTCATGGCCCACTGCGCGCTCACCGCAGTGGCGATCCAACTCGTCGCGCCGGCGCGGTGGATGCTGACGTAAAAAAGCAGCGCCACGGCGCTGAAGGAGAGCCAGAAACCAGGGGCCAACACCGCCCAGGGGTCGATAGCCAGCACCGCGGCCAGCGCCCACAACAAGACGGCGCTTGCCGTTCCGGGTCGGGCCAGCCACAAACCGAGAGCCGCCACGGCGAGCATGTAGAGGGTGCGCTGCGCCGGCACCTGGAAACCAGCAATCAAGACATAACCGGCAGAGGCAAGCAAACCCACCAGCGCTGCGGCATGATGCGCCGGCAGCCATTGCGTGAGGCGGTGCACCCGCCGCCAAAGGAAGAAGACCAGGCCGCCGACCAAGGCAGCAAAAAGGGTTACATGCAGACCGGAAATGCTGATCAAATGCCCGATGCCGCTGCGATTGAAGGTTTGCCACTGCGCCGCGGGAATGGCGCGCTGGTCCCCGATCGCCAGGGCTACGAGGGTCCCGGCGTAAGGGGCCTCCGGGAGCGCGGCAAGGATCTGCGTTCGATATCGCTCGCGCAGGCGTTCGAGGTAATCCATCGGCCGGCCGGCGAATTCGTCCAAGCGTCGGTTGCCGGAGTCGTTGCGCACATACCCGCTGGCCCGCAGATTGCGCTCCAGCGCCCAAAGTTCGAAATCGAAGCCGTGCGGATTGAGGTTGCCGTGCATGCGCCGCAGGCGAACCGTGAGCGCCCAGCGCTCGCCGGCGTGGACCTCCGGCGGAGGAACGATTTCACCCGCGAGGCGCTGCGGATACCAGGCCAGCGACAGGCGCGAGGGCAAAGTCGCCGCTTCGGTTTCGACCCTTTCCACAGCCAGGGCAAAACGCAGACTGCCATCCCCTCCGGGCTGAGGCAAATCATCGACCACCCCGATCAGGCGCACATCCCGCCCTTCCCAGGCACCAGGCAAGGCGTCCGCGAGACGGTCTTGCGCGCGCCACCCGGCCCAGGCGTAACCCAGTGCGCCGGCGCAACAAACGGCCACGCCCCAAGCGGCAGCCCGAAGCATCGGTTGCGAAGCGTTTTCCCCGGCCATGACCGCGCCGATGACCAGCGCAAGCAAGGCGAGGCCGACTCCTCCGCTCGCCCAGGAGGGGAGCGCCGCCTGTTGCTGCAGCAGCCCCACGCCCAGCGCAAAAGCGAGCAGAGCGCAGCGCACGGCGGCCTAGAACACCCAGCCGTGGGCCCCCATCACCGCGGCGCCCGCGGCGATCAGAGATAGGCTCAAGAGCGCCCAATGCAAACGCTCGATACGTCGAAACGTGCCCTCGGGGTCGCGCTCGGCGCGCGCCTTGATCACGCGATGCAAAACCAGGGGTTCGAGCACGAAGAGCATGAGGGTGAAGATTACCCAAACCGCGGTCATCGCATGCACCCACCAGAATTGCGCTTGGGCATAACGACCCCAGGCATCGAGCAGGTGCAGCATGTAGAACCCGGTGGCGCCGGCCAAAAGAGTCCACCCCCGCGCTTGCGAAGCAAAGCGCGCTTCGATTTGCTCGAAAAAGGCGATCCGCTCCTGCGGCGCCTTCATACGGCGCACATTGGGCAGTATCACCCAGGTCACGAAGGCCACGCCGCCGATCCAGAGGATCACCGCCAGCACGTGCAGCGCCCGTGCGAGAATGAAGCTCTCCAACTTGCCCACCCTGGTTGTAGTGATGCGCCGAATATAACAAAAACGGCGCCGTGATGGCCGGCGCCGTTGCGCGCACCTCGGGGCGGCCTGCCTGGGCCGGAAAGCGGGGGCCAATCGCCAACGCTCCCCAATCCGGCGCCGTGCCGCGCGCCAAGCGCCCAGAGCGGCGGCCGAAGAAACGCTCCTCGCCGCTTGCGCTCAAGCAGCCAGACGATAGCGGCGCATCTGCCCCTGCAGATCGCTGGCCAGGCGTTCCAGTTCCTGGGCCGTGCTGGCCGTTTCGTTCACCGCGGCATGGTTGGCTTCAGCCATTTGGGCAATCTGCTCGACATTGCGCGCCACGCTGGTCGATGCCTGGCTTTGCTCGCGCAGCGCATTGGAAATGTCATTGACCGAGGCGATCACCTGCCGGGCACCGTCGTGGATGCGATTCATCGATTCGCTGGCACGCGCCGCGAGCGAAACACCCTCGTTGACCCGCGCCACGCCGCCCTGCATGGCGCTAACCGCCTCGCTCGTGCCGCTTTGAATGGCATTGATCATGCCGCTGATTTCGGTGGTGGCGTGGGCGGTGCGCGCCGCCAACTGCCGCACCTCGTCGGCCACCACGGCAAAGCCGCGCCCGGCCTCACCGGCACGCGCCGCCTCGATGGCCGCATTGAGCGCCAGGAGATTGGTCTGGTCGGCGATGTCCTTGATGGTGCCGATGATGGCGGAGATCTTGGACGACTGCGCGCCCAGTTCTTCGACTCTCCCCGCCGAAGCTGTCACTGCAGCGGCGATGGCATTGATTTCGCGGACGGTGTTTTCCACCACCTGGCCGCCTTCTTCCGAAAGCGTGCCCGCTTCCGAGGAGAGCCCGTGGGCATGGCGCGCGTGCTCGGCGATTTGATCGACGCTGACGCTCATCTCTTCGACAGCAGCCGCCGTGCCGGCAGCGGCCTCGGTCTGGTGGTTGGAGCCATCTTTCACCTTCGCCGACACCTGGGACAACTGCCGCGCCGCGCGCTCGACCTCGGCCGCGCTGTGCTGCACGCTGCGCAGCAGTTTCGCGTAGGCCTCGCTCACCTGGTTGAAGCTGCCCGCGGCCTCGCCCAGCTCGTCCTGCGTGTGGACGGGTATGCGTTCGGTGAGGTCACCCTGGGCGATCCTCGCCGCTCCGGCGTTGAGCTCGTCCACCGTCCCCTTGATTCCGAAATACATGCCGCCGAAGAGGTAAACGAGCAGCAGGATGGCAGCGCCGACACCGCCCAAGCTGAGCACCAGGTTGCGATAGGCAGCGGCTTTGCGCGCTTCGATGATGCGATTGGCGCCAGGCAGCAAGGACTGGAAAATGTCGCCATAGGCGCCATCGATGACGACCGAGGACTTCTCGAACCACTCGTCGGGTGTGGTGATGAAACTTCCAGTGAGAATGTCGAATTCCACGAGTTTCAACAAGCTCTTCATCTGTTCCGGAAACTCTTTGACCAGACGCCCGGCCGCTTGCGCGAAGACCGGGCTCTGCTTGGTCCCGCGTTCCACGTCTTGGCGCAGGTTTTCGCCCAAATAATTGAGCACCGAGACATGCAAACGGAATTCCTGTCCGTCCTGCAAAGTGCTCTCCTTGGCCACCAAAGTGCTCATGCCTTTGGCGCGCAAACGACCCAAGCGCTCGATCATCAGCGGCAGCTTGGCGACCGCAGTATCGACCATGTAATACGCGCCGACGTCAGGATCCATCACCAAAAGCGAGCGCTCGGCGTATTGGCGCAAGAAGAAGAGAACGCTGTCGATCAGCGCCCCATGTTCGGCCTGGTTTTCCGGCACGGAGAGCACCAAACCCTCCCCTTTGAGCTTATCCCAGCGGGTCTTCACCGTGTTCCAAGCCGCGCCGGTGTCGAAGAGGCTGCCGTACTTTGCTTCGATCGCTTCGACGCTCTTGATGGCTTCGCTGATTTCCGCCTGTTTCGCGTCCACCTTGGGGCGCATGTCACTCGCTCCGCCCAGCAAGGCGGAGGAAAGCCCGCGGTGCTGCTGCACTTTTTGGATGAGCTGAATCGAGGCCCGCACCCCTTCCAAACCGGCAAGCTCGCGGCTGGCCTGACGCGCGCTGGACAACAACTGCACGACCAAGATCGCAGTCAAAGCACCCATGGCCAGAATCATCAAGAGGCCGATGATCAAGAATTTTCGAGTAAAGCGCAAACGGCTCAAAAGCGCCGTCGCCGGCGCGAACAATGCGTCCACCTGACCACCCCCATCGATAGCGGATTGTTCAAGGCTTAACGGCCGGCGAGGAGAATTCCTTGAGTGCCGGGCGGCGCCGGAGCGGCCACGCCAAGGAAACGGCGTAGCGAAGGCGCCGCGTTTCGCCCGGCGTCACTGAGACTTTGCCTTGGCCCGAATGCTCCGCCGGGCGGCGCCGTCCCGCAGGCGAACCGTATAATGCACTCATCCCGCTCGGACCCTTGTTCTGCACCCCCAACCATGCCTCCTTCATCCACCGTGCCTGCGCCAGGAGCCGCTCTGTGGCAGTTCTGGATCGACCGCGGCGGCACCTTCACCGATATCGTTGCCCGCCAGCCTGACGGCGCGCTGTTGACTCACAAGCTTTTGTCCGAAAACCCGGAACGTTACCCCGACGCCGCGGTACAAGGCATACGGGAAATGCTGAGTTTGGCGCCAGGAGAACCGGTGCCGGCCGCCCAGATCGCCGGGGTGCGCATGGGCACGACGGTGGCGACCAACGCGCTGCTGGAGCGCCAGGGCGAGCCCACGCTGCTCGTGGTCACCCGCGGCTATGCCGATGCCCTGCGCATCGGTTATCAGCACCGCCCCAAGCTCTTCGCCCGCAAGATCGAATTGCCGGCACCGCTTTATGCCCGGGTGATCGAAATCGACGAGCGCTTGAGCGCCCAGGGCGAAGTGGTGCGGCCGCTCGATCTGGCCCAAGCCGAGGGGGAGTTGCTCGCGGCCTTCGAAGCGGGCTTGCGGGTCTGCGCCATCGTACTGATGCATGCCTATCGCTACCCGGCCCACGAAACGAAGCTTGCCCAACTCGCCCAGCGCATCGGCTACCGCCAAATATCGGTGAGCCATGCCGTGAGCCCGCTGATGAAATTCGTCGCCCGCGGCGACACTACCGTGGTCGATGCCTACCTGTCGCCCATCCTGCGCCGCTACGTCGCCCAAGTCGAAGGAGCACTCGCCGGCGTTCGTTTGCAGTTCATGCAGTCTTCAGGCGGGCTTACCGATGCGCACCGGTTTCAGGGCAAAGATGCCATCCTTTCCGGCCCGGCGGGCGGTGTGGTCGGCGCGGTCGAAGTGGCTGCCGCGGCGGGTTTTGACAAGATCATCGGCTTCGACATGGGCGGGACGTCAACCGACGTGACCCACTTCGCCGGAGAATACGAGCGCAGTTTCGACAGCGAAGTGGCCGGAGTGCGCATACGCGCGCCGATGATGAAAATACACACCGTTGCCGCGGGTGGCGGCTCGATTTGCCGCTTCGACGCCGGAAGATTAAGAGTCGGTCCGGCTTCGGCCGGCGCGAACCCGGGCCCGGCTTGTTATCGCCGCGGCGGGCCTTTGACCGTCACCGACTGCAATGTGCTGCTAGGCAAGATCCAGCCGCAGTTTTTTCCCCAGGTCTTCGGCCCCAAGGGCGACCAGGCGCTCGACGGCGACGCGGTGCGGGCCAAGTTCGCCGCGCTGGCGTGCGCCATCGAGGCCGAGAGCGGCTTCCAGCGCCGGGCCGAAGAGCTTGCGGAAGGATTCTTGCGCATTGCCGTCGACAACATGGCCAACGCCATCAAGCAAATCTCCGTGCAGCGCGGCTATGATGTCACCGAATACACCCTATGCTGTTTTGGCGGCGCCGGCGGCCAGCATGCCTGTTTGGTGGCCGACGCCCTGGGCATGCAGCGCGTTTTCATCCATCCCTTTGCCGGGGTGCTCTCCGCCTACGGCATGGGGCTCGCCAAGGTGCGCGCTTTCGCCCAGCGCGCCGTAGAGGCGAGGCTCGACACCCCGGCGCTGGCATCCAGCGAGCTCGCACTCGCCGAACTCGACCGCCAAGCGCAGCAGGAATTGCTGGAACAGGGTTTTGCGGCAGAGCAAGTGCTGCTCAAGCGCAGCGCCCGGCTTAAGTATGAAGGCACCGACAGCACCCTCGAAATCGCTTGGGAGGCCGATGCCCAAACCCTGAGCGAACGCTTCTGCGAGCGCTACCGCGAGCAATATGGATTCCTGCTGCCTGAGCGCGGCCTGGTGATCGAAGCCCTGGCCGTCGAAGCGATCGGCCAGACCCACAGCGCAGGGGGAGCATACTCTACCCCGCCGCCGGAGCCGGGCAATGGGCCTGTCGCCCTCGCCGAGGTCGCGCTCTATACCGCGGGCGGGTTTCATCGCGCCGCCGTGTACGACCGCGAAGCCTTGCAGCCGGGATGCCCAATCGACGGACCGGCCATACTCAAGGAACAAAACGCGACCACGGTGATCGAGCCCGAATGGCGCGCGCAAAAAACCCCGCAAGGTCACCTGGTGCTGGAGCGCACCCAGCCGGCGCAAAGGAGGCAAGCTGCCGGCACCACCGCCGACCCGGTGTTGTTGGAGGTTTTCAACAACCTCTTCATGTCCATCGCCGAACAGATGGGTGTGACGCTCGCCAATACCGCGAGCTCGGTGAACATCAAAGAGCGGCTCGACTTCTCCTGCGCGGTTTTCGACGGCGCGGGAGAGCTCATCGCCAACGCGCCCCACATGCCGGTGCATCTGGGCTCCATGGGGGAAAGCGTGTTGACCATCGTTCGGCGGCGCGCCGGGCAGATGCGCCCTGGCGACGTGTTCGTACTCAACGCGCCCTACGCCGGGGGCACGCATCTGCCGGATGTCACGGTGGTCATGCCGGTCTTCCTGGAATCGAGCGCGGACGAGGCGCCGACGTTTTATGTCGCTTCGCGGGGACATCACGCCGACATCGGTGGCATCACCCCCGGATCTATGCCGCCTGGCTCGCGCCACGTCGACCAAGAAGGTGTCTTGCTCGACAACGTGAAACTGGTCGATCAAGGCCGTTTTCTGGAGCGCGAAATCAGCGCCCTACTGACCGGCGGATCTTACCCGGTGCGTAATCTGGCGCAGAACCTCGCCGATCTGCGCGCTCAAGTCGCCGCCTGCGCCCGCGGGCTCGAAGAATTGAGGCGCATGGTCATCCATTTCGGGCCCGAGGTGGTACTCGCCTACATGCGCCATGTGCAAGACAACGCCGAGGAAGCCGTGCGCCGCGTGCTGCTCCACCTGCAAGACGGCGCTTACAGCTATGAAATGGACAACGGCGCCCGCATTGCGGTACGGATCGGCATTGACCGGCAATCGCGCGGTGTCGTCATCGATTTTTCGGGCACCAGCGCCCAGCTCGACTCGAATTTCAACGCCCCCGCCGCCGTGTGCCGCGCAGCAGTACTGTATGTGCTGCGCACTTTGGTCGACGACGACATTCCCATGAACGCCGGCTGCCTAAAGCCGGTGCATTTGGTCATCCCCGAGGGATCGCTCTTGAATCCGCGTTACCCCGCCGCGGTGGTGGCCGGCAATGTCGAAACTTCGCAGTGCATCACCGATTGCCTCTATGGCGCCTTCGGTGCAATGGCGGCTGCCCAGGGTACGATGAACAACTTCACTTTCGGCGACGAAAAACACCAATACTACGAAACCATCTGCGGCGGCGCCGGTGCCGGGCCCGATTTCGACGGCTGCGATGCGGTGCATACCCACATGACCAATTCGCGGCTCACCGATCCCGAGGTGCTGGAGTGGCGCTTTCCGGTGCGCTTGGAATCATTCGCCATACGGCGCGGCTCGGGCGGGGCCGGTGCCCATCGCGGCGGCGACGGAGTCGAGCGCCGGGTGCGTTTTCTGCAAGACATGACCGCGGCCGTCCTGGCCAATCATCGCCGCATCGCGCCCTTTGGCCTCGCTGGAGGCGAACCCGGCGCTTTGGGCCGGAACTGGATCGAGCGCGCCGATGGCAGCATCGAGGAGTTCGGAGCGACCCACCAGGCGCTCGTCTGCGCCGGCGATGTTTTTGTGATTCAAACTCCCGGCGGCGGTGGTTACGGAAAAGCCGACTGAGCCACCCCGAAGAAGTAGGGCGATCAGCTGGGGCGTTCGCCGATTCCAAATCCTAAGCGCACCTTGGTTTTGCCGGCTTTGCATGCGCGGCGCAAAGGCCGCGCCGAGTTCAGGGCGCAACGAAGACGCCGCGTTTCGCTCGCCTTCGCGTTTCCGTCTCGGTTGGAAAACGGAATTATCCGCGGTCTACTTGGCCGGCGTCGACAAGAACTGGGCATTCCACCATGCCCATGAGTTTGTGCGCGCTGCCGCCGACCGAAGCGCGCGCCAGGCCGCCGCTATGACGCCCGAGCACCAGCAAGTCGGCACCCTGCTCTTCCAGGGCTTCCAACAGCGCCTCGGACACCTTCCCCGCCCGCAGCGAGCCGGTGGTATTGACTCCAGCCAACTGCGCTCGGCCCAGCGCGCGCTCCAAGGCGGCTTGGACCGGGGAGCGCTCGCCGCCGCTTTCCACCACGCCAACGAGGGTCAGCGGCAACTGCCATTCCTTGGCGAAACGGATCGCCAGGTCAAGGGCGCCGTGGCCCGCGGCGAGCGGATCGATGCCCACCAACACCCCGCGCGACCACATCTTGGCCCCGCGAGGCACGACCAGCATGGGACAAGGCGCATGGGCCAGCACTTTGCTGACCATTTCCCCGACCAGCAGATTGGCGAGCCAGCCCCGCTTCCCCCGCCGGCGGATCACCAGCAGTTCGGTCGCCTGGCGGCGCGCTTCGTCGACGATTTCGAGATCCAACTCCGGACCGCGGCGCACGCAGAACGCGAGGGGCACGCCCGCCTCGGCCTCCAGCGCGCGGCGCCGCTTGGCCGCCTCGGCATCGGCTTTTGCCGCCAGCTCCGGGGCCACGGCCTCGAACTCCGGATTGCTCAATATCGGCAGCAGCACCGGCAGCGCCCCGCCCTGGCGCCGCGCCAGCGCAAATGCCAGTTGTTCGGCGCCGAAGTCGAATTCGGTGTGTTCGGTAGCGAGTAACAAACGCATGTTCAACCTAGTAACTGCAGTTGGACGCAGCGCAGAGTGCGTGCCGGCGCAGGCGAGGCAAGGCGCAAACCGGAGCGAGGTTGAACACCTCGCGAGGATTGGCAAAGCCGCATCGCCAAGTTCGGTGTGCGCTATGCGTTGCGGAGCGACGCACCCACAGGCTGGGCGCCGAAAACAAGCAATACACGTTCATCTTCATGCGCTTTCCATTTGCCAGCAGCGGTCAACTGCCGTTTCTAGTTTCAGCCAGCCGTGAGCCAGCTCGACGCCGCCAGCGCAATCACCGCCAGCTCGGCCAGCGCCAGCGCAAAATAAGCGCGGTCGCCGCGACGCCAATAAACCGGCAAAAGCGCGAGCAGACAAAATGCCGAGCAAGTCGCCAAGACCACGATACCCAGCAAGGCCGCGACATCGCCGTGCCGGAGCAAGCCGACCCAGGACCATCCGGTCGGCGCACCAGTCGCTGCGAGGTATTGCGCGACCGGCTGAGACCAAAGTTGCGGCAGGCGCTCCGGCGGCACCAAGGGACTGGTGAAGCCAAACGCATAGACCACAAAACTCAGCACCAGGATGACAAAACCCGCGCGTGTGCCCCAATCCAAGAAGCGGGCATAACGCGCTTGCGCCTCGGTTTGCTGCTCTTCCTGACTATCCATGTCGACCTAGCTCCAAATGCCGGTGCCTTTGGCCAGAGCGCGCAGCCCGGCAAAAAGCAGCACAACGATCACCAGCCGCCGGATCACCGCCGCCTTCAGGACATGCAAAGCTCGCGCGCCCAAGCGCGCACCCAGCATCATACCCGCGACCGAGGGCACGGCGATCATGGGCAAAACGGCGCCTTGGTTGAGATATACCCAGGCCGCGGAAGAATCGACCAAGGACAGCACCAAACCCGAGGTTCCGGCCGAAACCTTGAGCGGCGCGCCCATCAACAGATTCAAAGCAGGCACGTTGGCCCATCCGGCGCCGATGCCGAACATTCCGGCAAGCACGCCTATGCCCAAAAAAACCAGGAGTCCGGGCAGGGTGCGATGCACTTTCCATGGCACGCTGCGCCCGGTGGCGCCGTCGACGAAAACGCCGTGGAGTTTCAAGGCCTCGGCAAGCGCGTCGGGCTGGTTGACCTCGGGAAACTCTGATTTCCGCGAAAGAATCATCAGCGCCACGATACCCAGAACCACAGCAGCCAGCATCACTTGCACAACTTGAGCCGGCATCGCCAGGCCCAGCAAAGCCCCGGCAATCGAGGAGGCAGAGGCCAAAAGCGCCAGCGGCAGGGCCAAACGCAAGCTGGCGAGCCCGCCGCGCAGCAACATCGGGCCGGCCGAAAGTGCGCTGGCGAGCGCCACCAGAAGACCCGCGCCGCGCACGAAATCGAGATGAAAGGGAAAAAAGCTGCCGACGATGGGCACAAAAAGCGTGCCCCCGCCGATGCCGGCAGGCACGGCGATGATGCCCATCACAAAACAGGCGGCAAAAAGAATCAAGGGCCAGGACCACCACGGCCAGTCAGCGCCCACCGCGGCTTGCGCAGGTGCGGCGAAGCTCAGGAGCAAGCATGCGAGCAAGCATAGCCGGCCCCGCCTTGGACGCGCGGGCTGGTTCTGAGTTGGGAATTCGGAGAGGTGAATCGGCATCCTGGGCCGTAAACAGCAGCGCGCGCTTGAGGGTCGGTTCGTGACTCGCATTTAACCCGCTGCCAGGCTCGGCGTCCATCACCGCGTCGAGGGAGTCCGGCCAAGCCAATCGGGGGATAGTACCGAAGCACCGGATGGCCTTGGCGCCCTACCCGGGAGACTCCCCCGGCCGCACGAACTGCTCCCCGACGCGAATCCAGTGCTCATAAGACGCGCGAAGACTCGGGGCGCCAATGAGCCCGGGTGGCCACGAGCCGGCCTACTCCACCGCGTCTTCCCGCCATACGTTGCGACACCCGGTTTCGCGCACGAACAAGGTCGCCAAGGCACCGGAAGCCGCGACTGCCGCAAGAATCCAGAGACCCTGGCGATAGTCAGCCGCCGCATAGACTCGCGCCCCGCCTTCCATTGCACCTTGCCAAGTCCGATCCATGGCCCAGCCCACCAGGGGTTGGAGGAGAGCGGGGCCGAGGAACACCCCGACATTGACCACGCTGGTGGCCATACCGGAAAGCAGGGGCGGGTTCACCTCTTTGGCGCAAGCCCAGGAAAGCGTGAGGCTGGCGGTAAATAGGCCCATCGCGGCACAAAGCGGATAGGTGAGCGCCGCGGGCAGCGCATCGTTGGCGATCCAAATCCACCAGCCCAGGGCGTGAAGAATTGCCCCGCCCATCATCAGCGGCTTGCGGCGTTTCATCCGATCCGAGAGCGGCCCGATCAAGGCGCAGCCGATGGCAAAGCCGATGAAATAGACGCTGATGTGGTTCGAGGCGACCACCCGCGACATCCCCTGTGCTTGGGTGAAATAAGGCCCCGCCCAAAGGCCGGCAAAAGCGAAGAAGCTGCCCGCGATGCCGAAGTTGACGAAAAAACCCGGCCAGGTAGCCGGGTTTTTCATCACCATCCAGAGATTGGTGAGCCATGCGGTACGATCCAAGTGCCGCCGGTGAGGCTCCGCCGCCCGGTGCGCAGCGGGGCTATCCTGCACCAGGAACCAAGACGCGACTGCGATCGCCAGCGACAACACGCCCACGGCCACGAAAGGCGCGCGCCATCCGCTCGTTTGCGCAGCCCAGGCGAGCGGCGCGCCGGCCGAAACCGAGCCCAGATTGCCGACGAACATGGTGATACCGGTCAGAGTGGCGAAGCGGCTTTCGTCGAACCACACCGCGATCAGCTTCAACATCGCGATGAAGGCCACTGAAACGCCGACCCCGACCAGGGTGCGCCCGGCCAGCGCCCACTCGAAACTCGGTGCCAGACCGAAAAGGAGCGACCCGGCACCGGCGACCAGGCCGCCGAGCGTGAGGATTTTGCGCGGCCCGAGCGTGTCCGCCAGCACGCCCGCGGGGATTTGCATCACGGTGTAAACGTAAAAATAGGTTGCCGCCAGCACGCCCAAAGATGCCGCGGTCGTCTGGAATGCTTCGGCCAGGTCGCGTGCGATTGCGGCGGGCGCAACGCGATGAAAAAAGGACAGCAGGTAAGCGGCCACGGCAAGCAGCAGAACCACCGTACGCAGGGAATTCGAGCCCTTCCCCCCATTCCGCGGAAGGGGGCGAGCTCGGCTCGCTATTTGCGCTTCTTCCGTTTCCAAAACCATGAGTCACCTAAGCCCAAAGTCTTCCCACGCTTGGAGAACCAGTGAATCGAAGAGATGACTTTGAGGGATTTACTAGGGGGCTCGCCCCCTTGTTAACAGCGGAGGATATCCATGGGGATTCTCCCCTTTTGGTACGAGGGTTCATCCGGCGTTTGCAGCGCGTTTGCTGCCATAGGAAGATCCTCTTGGGTTACGGCGGATCCGGCTTAGCATCAGTTACCCGGCCCTCGCCCGTTGTCGCGGGCGCTCTCCGGCGTCAGCACCGTGGGCAAAGCAGCCGGCAGGGCTTCCGGGTAATCGGGGTTGAAATGGAGGCCGCGGCTTTCGTGCCGGGCTTGGGCGCAGCGCACGATGAGTTCGGCGGTCTGCACCAAATTGCGCAATTCCAGCAAGTCGTTGCTGACCCGAAACCGGGCGTAGAAGTCGTGGATCTCTTCCTGCAAGAGGCGGATGCGCCGCGCCGCGCGCTCCAAGCGGCGGTTGGTGCGCACGATGCCGACGTAGTTCCACATGAAGCGCCGCAACTCGTCCCAGTTGTTGGAAATCACCACCTCTTCGTCGGCATCGGTGACGCGAGTCTCGTCCCATGCCGGCAGCTCCGGCGCTTCTTCGGGCTGCTGGGCAAGAATGTCGGCGGCCGCGGCGCGGCCAAACACCACGCACTCCAAGAGCGAGTTGCTCGCCAGCCGATTGGCGCCATGTAGACCGGTGCACGCCGTCTCGCCGATGGCATACAGTTGGGCAAGGTCGGTGCGGGCGCGCAAATCGACCACTACGCCGCCGCAAAGATAATGGGTGGCCGGTACCACGGGGATGGCCTGGCGCGCGATGTCGATGCCGAACTCTCGGCAATGCGCCGCGATGGTGGGAAAGTGTTCCTGCAGGAAAGCTTCCGGCAAATGGGTGACGTCGAGATAAACGCAATCGAGACCGCGCTTTTTCATTTCGAAGTCGATCGCCCGCGCCACCACGTCGCGCGGCGCCAGTTCGGCTCGGGCGTCGTGGTCGGGCATGAAGCGATGGCCTTGCTGGCCCGGCGGCGCGGGCAAGCGCAAGATGCCGCCTTCGCCGCGCACCGCCTCGCTGATCAGGAAGGACTTGGCCTGGGAATGATAGAGGCAGGTCGGGTGGAACTGAATGAACTCCATGTTGGCCACGCGGCAGCCCGCCCGCCAGGCCATGGCGATGCCGTCGCCGGTGGCGGCATCGGGGTTGGTGGTGTAGAGGTAGACCTTGCCCGCTCCGCCGGTGGCGAGAATGGTGGCCCGCGCGGCGTAGGTTTCCACTTGGCGAGTATTGCGATCGAAAGCATACGCGCCGTGACAGGTTCGCGCCGCGCGCCCGCTGCGCCACAACTTGGCGCCGGTAATGAGATCGATGGCCACCCGTTCTTCGCGCACGGTGATGCGCGGGTGCTTCAGCACTTTGTCGATCAAGGTTTCCTGAATCGCGCGACCGGTCGCATCGGCGGCGTGCATCACCCGCCGGGCGCCGTGCCCGCCTTCGCGCGTCAAATGGAAACGCGCGGGGTCGTCATGTTCGCGCGTGAAAGGAACGCCGTTGTTGACCAGCCAGCTCACCGCCTCCTTGGCATCGTCCACCACTTGGCGCACGGCGGCGTGATCGTTCAACCCGCCGCCCGCCACCAAGGTATCCTGCAAATGCTGGTCGGGCGTGTCGTGTTCGTCCCAAGCGACCGCGATGCCGCCCTGAGCGCGAGCACTGGCCCCATCGAGCAATCCGCCTTTACACAGCACCGTGACCTCGCAGCGTTCAGCCAGATGCAAAGCAGCGGTGAGCCCAGCCAAGCCGCCGCCGATGATCAGAACGTCGGTGCGAAACTGAGTGGTGGGTCTTTGCGCCATCTGTTCAGGCGACCAGCCGCAGCGACAAATCGACGGCGCGCAAATCTTTGGTCAAGCTGCCGACCGAAATTCGGTTCACACCGGTCTCCGCTACGGCGGCGATGTTGTCGAGCGTGATGCCGCCCGAGGCTTCCAGCACCGCCGGCGCCGACGCCCCGCGGTTGATCGCCACCGCTTCGCGCAGGCGCTCCAAGGAGAAGTTGTCGAGCAGTATCAGACGCGCGCCGCAGGCGAGCGCTTCGCGCAGTTGTTCCAGGGTTTCGACTTCGATTTCGATGCCCACGCCGCCCGGTGCGATCTCGCGCGCCGCATGCAAGGCCGCGCGCACGCCTCCAGCGGCGGTGATGTGATTTTCCTTGATCAAAATGCCGTCGTAGAGCCCCAGGCGATGATTCACTCCGCCCCCCACCGCGACAGCGTATTTCTGCGCCAGGCGCAGTCCGGGCACGGTTTTGCGCGTGTCGCACACCTTGGCGCCGGTGTGCGCAATGCCTTGCGCATGCAGGCGGGTGCGGGTGGCCACCGCCGAGAGCAGTTGCAAGAAGTTGAGCGCCGAGCGCTCGGCGCTCATCAGCGCTCGCGTTTTGGCCTCGACCCAACACAACAAAGCGCCGGCCTCGACCTCTTGTCCTTCGGCAATTTGCCACTGGATGCGGGCCTCCGAGTCCAAGGCGCGGAAACACACGTCAAACCAGGGCTGGCCGCAAATTACCGCCGCTTCGCGCGAAATCACCTTCGCCTTGGCGCGTTGCTCGACCGGCAGCAATTCCGCCGTCCAATCGCGCTCGCCCTCTTCGCGGCCGAGATCTTCTTCGAGGCTCGCGCGCACGTTGCGCGCCACTTCTTGCGCGATCAGCTCGGGAGTGATGGCACGGCCGAAACCGGCGGGGTTGGCGTTGGTTTTCAAAGCTGCCTCAGGCGTCGTTGTTCCCGAGAACGGCGTTCTTGCGCGCTCGGGCAAAATCGAGCAGGCGCCGTATCGGCAGCACCGCTTTGGCGCGGATTGCTTCGGGAATGAGAATTTCGTTGGCCCCGGTCTCCAGCACCTGCGCGATGGCACGCAAACCGTTCATCGCCATCCAAGGGCAATGCGCACAGGAAACGCAAGTGGCGCCGCGACCGATCGACGGCGCTTCGATGAATTGCTTGCCTGGCGCGGCTTCGCTCATCTTGTGAAAAATGCCGTGGTCAGTGGCGACGATGAATTTCATCGCCGGCAGGCGCTTGGCCGCGGCGATGAGGCCGGTGGTGGAGCCCACCGCGTCGGCCATGGCGATCACTTCGGCGGGGCTTTCCGGATGGACCAAAAGCTGAGCGTCGGGATGCTCGCCCTTGAGCTTGTTGATGGTGGCCGCTTTGAATCCCTCGTGAACCACGCAGGCCCCGGGCCACAGAAGGATATCGGCGCCGGTTTCTTCGCGCACCCAGGCGCCCAAGTGCTGATCGGGCGCCCATAAAATCTTCTCGCCTCGCCGGGCCAAGTGGCGGACCAGATCCAGTGCGATGCCCGAGGTGGCCACCCAATCGGCGCGCGCTTTGACTGCCGCGCTGGTGTTGGCGTAAACCACCACGGTGCGATCCGGATGGGCGTCGCAAAAGGCGCTGAAAGCATCGGCCGGACAACCCAGATCGAGCGAACACTCGGCCTCGCGCGAAGGCACCAGCACGCGCTTTTCGGGGTTGAGAATTTTGGCCGTTTCGCCCATGAAGCGCACCCCGGCCACCACCAGCGTGCTGGAGCTACATTCGGTGCCAAAGCGCGCCATGTCGAGCGAATCGGAAACATAACCGCCGGTGGCTTCGGCCAATTCCTGAATCGCGGAGGCGACGTAATAATGCGCCACCAGCGTGGCGTCTTTTTCTTTGAGCAGATGTTTGATGCGCGCGACGAGCGCAACGCGCTCGGCCGGGGTGAGCACCTCTTCCACCACCTCGGGCACGTCTTCTGCAGCCAACCGCGTGCGCACTCCGGCGAGGATGTCAGGCGAGTCGAGATCGATGTCGGTCATAGCTGGCAAGACCCTGGCTCGGGCCGGAGGTTCCCCCGCCCCGAGCAGTGCCGCGTCACTTCACCACTTGCGCCAATTCGCCAGCCTTATACCGCGCAGCCATCTTTTCCAGCGGCACGGGCTTGATCTTCGAAGCTTGGCCGGCACAGCCAAAGGCCTGGTAGCGCGCGAGGCAAATCTTCTTGGCCGCTTCGCGCGCCGGCTTCAGATAATCTCGCGGGTCGAACTTGGACGGGTTTTCGGCCATGTAGCGGCGAATCGCCCCGGTCATGGCGAGGCGAATGTCGGTGTCGATGTTCACCTTGCGCACGCCATGTTTGATGCCCTCTTGAATTTCCTCGACGGGCACGCCGTAGGTTTCTTTCATGTCGCCGCCGAACTGCCGGATCTCGGCCAGAAGCTCCTGCGGCACCGAAGAGGAGCCGTGCATCACCAGATGGGTGTTGGGGATGCGGGCATGAATCTCCTTGATCCGACCGATAGCCAGGATGTCGCCGGTGGGCTTGCGCGAAAATTTGTAGGCGCCGTGCGAAGTGCCGATGGCGATGGCCAGCGCATCGCACTGCGTCTTTTGCACGAAGTCCGCCGCTTGGTTGGGGTCGGTAAGGAGCTGTTCGCGAGTCATGGTGCCCTCGGCGCCATGGCCGTCTTCCTTGTCGCCTTTCATGGTTTCCAGCGAGCCCAGCACACCGAGTTCGGCCTCCACGGTCACGCCGATGGCATGGGAGAACTCCACCACACGGCGGGAGACCTCGAGATTGTATTCATAGCTCGAAGTCGTTTTCCCGTCCTCCATCAGCGAACCATCCATCATCACGCTAGAAAAACCCGATCGTATGGCGGCCATACACACCGCCGGCGACTGGCCGTGATCCTGGTGCATGACGATGGGGATGTTGGGATAGGCCTCCAAGGCCGCGAGGATCTGGTGCCGCAGGAAAGCCTCACCGGCGTATTTGCGCGCCCCCGCCGAAGCCTGCATGATCGCCGGCGCGTCGAGTTCGGCGGCCGCCTCCATGATCGCCCACACCTGCTCCATGTTATTGACGTTGAACGCGGGCAGGCCGTAGCCGTTTTCGGCCGCGTGGTCGAGAAGTTGGCGCATGGAAACGAGGGGCATGATGAACTCCGTAAGAGGGAAAAATCTGCGCGGGCAGTGCCGGAATGCCCTGATTATAGCGCCGCTAGGGCGCCTCTGGCTTGCTCCTGGGCGTAACCCGAAAAGGGAATATCAGTGCCGGTGCTCGCCGACCTTGAGTATCTTCAAGGTGTTGGTGCCGCCCGATTTCCCGATCGGCTCGCCGATGGTAATCACCACCAAATCGCCTTCCTGCACGATGTGATGGGAAAGCAGCACCTCCTCGGCTTCGGCCAGGAGGGTTTCGCTGTCCCGGGTGTGGTATTGCATGACCACCGGATAAACGCCGCGAAACAGCGCCGCTTTGCGGCTGGTGCCGATCTCGGGAGTGAGCGCATAAATCGGGACGCCGGCATCGAGGCGCGACATCCACAACGCGGTGGAGCCCGATTGGGTTAGCGCCGCGATAGCTTTCACTTTCAGATGATGCGCGGTAAACAAAGCCGCCATGGCGATCGACTGGTCGATGCGGGTGAAGACGCGCTGCAAGAAGGCCTCGTCGAGGCTGCTGCCCTGCTCTTTCTCGGCTTCGAGACAAATGCGAGCCATGGCGCGCACGGTCTCGACCGGATATTGCCCCATGGCGGTTTCCGCCGAAAGCATCACCGCATCGGTGCCGTCGATCACGGCGTTGGCCACATCGGACACCTCGGCTCGCGTGGGGATGGGATTGGCGATCATCGACTCCATCATCTGGGTGGCGGTGATCACCAGCTTGTTGTTCTCCCGGGCACGGCGGATCATGCGCTTTTGCAGCGCCGGCACCGCCGCGTCACCCACTTCCACGCCCAGGTCGCCGCGAGCGACCATGATGGCGTCGCTGGCGCCGAGAATGTCGTCCAGCGCCGGAATTGCTTCGGCACGCTCGATTTTCGCCACCAGCATCGCGCTGCCCCCCGCCGCGTGCAAAAGCGTGCGCGCCATGTACATATCGGCGCTGGTTTTGGGAAAAGACACCGCAAGGTAATCCGCTTTGAGTTCGGCTGCGGTACGGATGTCCTGCATATCCTTGGTGGTCAAGGCCGGTGCGGAAATTCCTCCGCCCTGCCGGTTGATGCCCTTGTTGTTGGAGAGCACTCCGCCTTGATCGACGCGAGTAAAAATCTGCTTGCCCTTGACCTCTTCCACGGTGAGCTGGATGCGTCCATCATCCAGCAGCAGCACCGTGCCCCGCCCCACGTCGCTGGTCAGTTCCTTGTAGTCGAGTCCGACGCGCTCCTGGTTGCCCAGAGTGCAATCGGCATCGAGCACGAAACGGTCGCCGCGCTGCAACTGAACCTTGCCTTCGGCAAACTTGCCGATGCGCACCTTGGGTCCCTGCAGATCCACCATGATCCCAACCGAGCGGCCCACCTCGGCGGCCAGGGTCCGAACCAACTCAGCTCGCGCGATGTGCTCCTCGGCGCTGCCATGTGAAAAATTCATGCGCACGACATCCACTCCCGCCTCCAGCATGGTGCGAAGGACGTTCGGATCGGAGGAGGCGGGCCCCAGCGTGGCGACGATCTTGGTGGTTCTTTGCATGCTGTTCTCGAAGTGACACCGGTGAGGGCTTATTCTAGCTCAGTCCAAGGGCAGTGCCGCGCAAGAATTCCCCGTTTCATCAGCCGGCCTGGCAGGCGCCAACGCGCTTTCCGTTTTGGATCTGGGTCATTTCCATGTCGCGCCCTTGCATCTTCATGCGAATCTTCATGTTGCTGGTGTAGCTGTCACCCTGGTGCGTGCTGGTGCCGGTGGCGAAAGTTTGCCCCTCCGGCGTGTCGCACTTCATGCTGTAGTTCACGGTATTGCCCGACTCTTTGAAATCGGTCAGCACACATTTTCCATCGCGGCTGTTCTGCTGCTCGACCATCTTGCGGGTGTCGGAAACGTCTCGCGCGCTGTAGCAATGCCGGAAAGTCTGCGGCGGAGGCTGCATCGGCATGCCTTCCATTTTGCTTTGCATAGAAATTTCCCACATCCCGTCTTTCATCGCCGGTCCGGCACTGGCGGCCAAGCTGACACCAAGAAGCAGGCCCACGCTCATCGACGGCAATAACGCTTTCATGGCAACTCCTTTCTTTCGGGGATAGACAAACACCGTGATTATACGTACCCTGCGCGCCTTTGCCCGCAAGACCTTCGCTTTGAACCGCTCATGCGCGACGCTTCGCACACCGCCCTGACACCCTTCGGCCTGGTGCTCGTGGTGGTGCTCGCCCTGGGCTGGGGGGTCAATTGGCCGGTGATGAAGTTCGTGGTCGCCGAAATCCCGGTGCTGCACTTTCGCATGATTTGCCTCAGCGGCGGCGCGCTGGGCCTTTTTGTCCTGGCGCGCGTGGCGGGGCAAAGGCTGCGGGTAGCGCCAGACCAATGGCTGCGGCTTTTGCTCATCGCCCTCTTCAATACCGTGGCTTGGAACCTATTCACCGGCTACGCCATCACCATGCTCCCCGCGGGACGCGCTTCCATCCTCGGTTTCACCATGCCATTATGGAGCGTGCCGCTGTCGATGTGGCTTCTGCACGAGCGGCCATCGGCCCGGCGCGTCGCCGGACTTGCCGCCGGGTTGTTCGGGCTTTTGCTCCTGGTCTGGGACGAAGCGACGCGCTTCAATGGCGCGCCCCTGGGCGTCGCCTTGATGCTTGCCGCGGCGCTCTGCTGGGCCTTGGGTACGCTCGTGATCAAGCGTTATCCGGTCGACATGCCCCCCGCGGCGCTGACCGCCTGGCAGCTCGCACTCGCCTTTCCACCGGTGGCGCTCGCAGCAGCGATTTTCGAACCGCAAGGCATGGCTGTGCCAGGCCAGGAGCAAATCATCGGCCTCGCCTACGTGGTGCTGATCGCTTTCATTCTGTGCCACTGGGCGTGGTACAAGCTGGTGACCTTGGTGAGCGTCACCGTCAGCTCCATCAGCAGCATGCTGGTGCCGGTGGTCGGCGTGGTGAGCGGCATGCTGATGCTGGGCGAAGAGCTGCGCTGGCAGGAAATCACCGCTCTCGTTTTGGTGCTGAGCGCGCTCGCTTCGCTGATGATCGAACCGCGGCGGGCTTCCGGACCGAAGCCCCTTTGAGCCTGGGACCGCCATGGCGGGCCAACCAGTCGAGGAACTCCTCGGTCCAGCGCCGCGCGTTTTGCGGCTTGAGTATCCAGTGGTTTTCGTCGGGGAACACCAATAGCCGCGCCGGCACGCCCATCGCCTTAAGCGTCGCGTAATACTGCAAGCCCTGGGCAGCGGGAACGCGGTAATCGAGCTCACCGTGAATGACCAGAGTGGGCGTGCGGCAGTTCGCGGCGAAATGATGCGGCGACTGCGCCATGACCCGGCCTTCGTCCTCCCAGTGAAACGCGCCCAGCTCATGGTTGAAGTAGCTGTACACGTCGGTTGCCATCATACTCATCCAGTCCCAGCAACCGGCATGGCACACATAGGCTCGATAACGCGAGCTGTGGCCGTTGAGCCAGGCCACCATGTAGCCGCCATAGCTTCCGCCCGCGGCGTAGAGCCGCTCGGGGTCGATATAGCCCTGCGCCAGCATCCAGTCCGTGACGGCTTCGATGTCAGCGGATTCTTTGGCGCCATAACAGCCGTTGTCGCTTTCGAGAAAGCGCTGTCCCCAGCCGCTGGAGCCGTGATAATTGACGCTCACCACCACGTAGCCCTGCGCGGCAAAAATCTGGGCGTTCCAGCGAAAGTGGAAGAAATCGAGCCAAGCCGAGTGCGGCCCGCCGTGTATCATTTGCAATAGCGGCCACTTTTGGGCGGGGTGTGTCACCCCGCCCCGAGAGGGCGGGGCATCCTCGCCACCAGCCGAAACGGGGCCAGCGGCTCCTGGTTTGCGCTTGGTCTCGCTCACTCCGTCGCAAGCGGCGCTGCTTGCGATCGACCCGTGGTCAAAGCGGGGCGGATAACTCACCCAGAACTGCACCGCTTCGCCTTCGGCTCCTGGGATCACAAATTCGCGCACGGCGCCCAGTTGGATTCGCTCCGTCACCCGCTGCCCCGGTGCGAAGAGCACTCTCTCCTGCCCTTTGCTGACCGCCGCAAGCTCCGCAGGCGCAGTGAAGCGAGACCGCGTCAGCACCAGCAGCTCGCCCGACGGGCCGAGATCGAAACCGGCCACCGTGCCGGCCCCGGTTTTTGCCTGCGCCTCGGCGCCGTCGAGTTCAATGCGAAACAGCGGTTGATGCCCCCGATCCTCGGCGAGGCAATAGATCGCCCGCGAATCCGGCGCCCAGCGCAAATGGGTAGGGGCTCTGTCCCAATCGGCCGCCAACATGCGCGTTTTGTTGCTTTTCAGATCGCGCAAGAATATGCGCGGCTGATCGTCGAGCGAGCGATGATAGTCGCAGGAAAGGTAAGCAAGATGTCGCCCATCGGGTGAGTAGCGCGGCTCGCTGTTGCCTCGGCCGCTGCCGCGGGTGAGGTTTTTCCATTTGCCGCTGGCCATCTCGACGGTGACGATATCGGTGTCATTGCCCCACTTGGGCTCGGCGGACAGATCGACGCTCAGGGCTACTTCCCGCCCGTCCGGGCGGATGTCGAAAAGCTCCCGCGTGGGGTCGAACCAAAGGAGCGACCAAGGTTTGCCCGCCAAGAGATCGCGGCAAACCCCGTTCAGGCTGACCACATAAAGCCTGGGCACGCGCCCGTCGGTCAACCAATGATCCCAATAGCGATAACTCACGCGCTCGCTGGCGTGCGCCTTGACGGGGTCCTTCTCCTGCTCCTTCATCCGTCGCGCCTGGGCCTGCGGCGTGCTCAGATCCGGCCAGGCCCAGGAAATGAATGCCAGCTGACGCCCGTCGGGAAACCAGCGCAAGTTGGACGCGCCGGTGGCAAGCCGCGTCAGCCGCCGCGCCTCACCGCCATCGGGATCGATCAGATAAACCTGAGGGGTGTCGTCGCCTTCGCGTTTGGCGATGAAAGCGATGTGGTGCCCGGTCGGCGACCAGCGCGGATCCGATCCCGGGCTTGCCTCTGCCAGGCGCCTCTTCGCCCGCCCCTCGACCGACAACACCCAGAGTTGGTCGCGCCCCTCGTTTTTGGCCAAATCGTAGCGAGTTGCCGCCACTACCAGGCGTTTCCCGTCCGGCGCCAAGCTAGGCGCCGACAATCGCTCAATGGCCCAGAGGTCCTCGACGGTAAAGGCTTTGGCGCGGCTGCTCACGGGTCCTCCGGAAAGGCTGGTTCACTTTGTTAGAATCGCACGAATTGTAACCAATTCATCGAGGCTTCGACATGGAAATGAAACGCCTCTCCAGCGGCAACTTGCGTGCTGCCGGCTACGACGACCGCAACCGCGTTTTGCAAGTGGAATTCAGCAACGGCCAGGTGATGGAATACCGCGGTGTCTCGGCGGAAATGGCCAGGCGGCTGCTTGCTTCCTCCTCCGCGGCGAGTTATTTCCGCGACAACATCGAAGAGGAGTTCACCGGTCGAAGGGTGAAGTAGCCGCCAAGGAGCGGGCTTGCCCCCGATGCACCGCTTCACCATCGTCGCGAAATCCATCTCGGCTCAGGCCGCTCCGGTAAGCCCGATTGGTCGCGGCGAAGGCCGCCTTCACTGCAAAGTAGACGCCAACGAGCGGCCGCGACACCGGTGTTGTTCTATTTTCGCGTTTGGGCCCTCTGCCCTTGGTCCCTTACCTCGGATAGCGATAAATCCGTTCGTTCAAATATTCGGCCACGGCGCCGATGTCTTCCCCGCTCCAGTTGAGACCGGCATTGTCTTGCCAGCGGCGCACTTGGTTGGCGAGGCCGGCCCAATCTTTCGCCAGCCGCTTGTCGCGCCAATGCAGTTCTTTGCTGTGGCAAGTGCCGCAATGGGTTTCATACAACAGCGCGCCGCGCGTGCGCGGCAGCTGATCGGTCGTCGTCGGCGTGGTCTGCGCCATCGCAGCGCTTTGCCATAAGGCCGCCATGAGCAGCCATCTCCAATTCCGTTGCCCAATCATGATTGCCTCGCCGTTCCGCAAAACATCAATCCAGAAAATCGACTTCGTCGTCCCCGTCATCGGCCGGGACTTCTTTGCGCTTTTTCTCGGCGCGCTCGGCCAACGCGGACGCGCGAACGAAAAATTCTTCGGTCGCAATGCCCGAACGCAAGCGCAAGGCTGCGGGATAGACCCGCTCCTCCAAGCCGATGTGATTGACGTTGCGGGCGTCATTTCGCGCTTGCACCCACAGCGCCGTGCCGCCGATCATAAGCGGCAGCAGCGCGGCCACCACGATCGCCTGGCGCCGGCTCAAATGCGCCGAGTTACTGAGGTGCCCGTAGAGCAAGCCGCCAAACCCCAAGACGCCGATCAGCAAGGCGCGTCCGTCCCAAGCGCGCAGACTCAGGGCAAACCAACCCAGCTCGGCCAAACCTTCGACAGCGCCCGCGGCCACCATGACGCCAAAAAACACCGCAGCATGCCGCAGCCAGCGCCACTCGCCAGTGAGCATGCGCGACAGCAGCGCCCAAGCGGTAATCCACACGGCCGCAGCGCCCAGCGAAAAAGCCACCGCCGTGACCATCGCCGCCAGCACATCACGAGGCGCCTCGACCCAGGCGGTATAAATGCCATATAAGACAAAAGCGCCGCCGGCGCCCAGGGAAACCCGGCTCGAAGCGCTGGCGAAATCGAGTTTTCCCAAACCCTCGGGCTTTTCGGGCGCAAGTGTTTCAGCCGCGGTGCGAACCTTGATCCGAGTGCGCCCGATTTGAAATCCACCATCGGGCAGAACGAGTCGCTGGACCTCGCGCTCCCGCTTGCCATTCACCCAAAGGCCGTTGACCGAGCCCAAGTCGGTGACCCGGACGCCGCCTTGGGCATCGACTTCGATGCGGGCGTGCAGCGCCGCGGCATGGACATCGTCGATCACGACATCGGCGCCGATGCCACGGCCCACCGTCGCCTCTGCGCACCCTTCATGAAGCGCGAAGCGGTGACGGGCCTGCGCCCGGCCGTGGTGGTCGAGCACTTCCACGACGAAGCCCGGTTCGCTCACGGGCCTGCCCTTCCAGCGCCGGGAACGCCGCGTTCACTCCCAAGCCAGACAGGCCGGAACCAAAAAGCCGCGCCCCCAGCCACGGCGACTCTCATGAGCCCCATGCCATGGCCTCCACATAGCGTCGCACAAAGGCCAACCCTGCCTGGGCTTCAATGCCGTACATATCGAGGTGGCTGGCGAAGCCTTGCACGCCGTTGTTGAGGCTGATCACCCGCAAGGTGATGTCGGCAAGACCCTCCAAGCGCCGGTAGCTTCGGACGCAGACCAGAAGGCTGGCGTCAAAGCCGCGCAGCTGGACCACGCTTTTTTCGCAAGCGAAAGGGCCGACATGCCGCCGGGAGCCGAACGCGCCCCGCGCCGAAGCATAACCCGAGAGCTTGCGCGCAAAACGCCAGCTATCCAGCTTTTCGGTGCTCAAAACGTAATGCGCATAGTTCAGGTCGCCGGTGTAAAGCCCCTGCTGAACATAGAGTCCTGCCTTGGCGGCACATTTCACGGTGACGGTTTGTACCGGCGCCTGCGGTGCCGGATCGCCGGAGGCGCTGCAATCCACAAACGGGGTGAGCTTGGCGGGAAGCTGATAACCATTGACCCGCTGGGTGGCAAACTCGCCGCTGAAAGCCGCCAGGAGCTCACTGGCATGCCCTTGCAGTTGCGTCGCCGCATCCCGCCTCAATTGCGGCAGCGCTGCCGCCCCCCCCAGAGCGCGGGTTAGCAGTTGCCGGGCATGCTGCGCCGGAACGAGAAAACTCACCAGTTGCTGAAAGCGATAACCGGAAACGTTGACTCCGATCACCTCGCCGCGGGCATTGAGCGCGGGGCCTCCGGACATGCCCCCGTTGATGGCGCCGGAGTAATGGATGCGCGGATCGAAGGAATCTTCCACCCGGCCGTTGGAAACACCCTCGGTGATGGTGAGCCCCACATCGAGCGGAAATCCGATCGAAAAAGCGCGCGAGCCTTTCTCCGGCACCCGCGCGTCCAAGGTCAGCGGCTCCGGCGCCAGACCCTCGGCCCGCACGATGGCGAGGTCATGCCGCACATCGACCGCCAGCACCGCGATTTTGCCGGTCGTGCCGTCGGGAGTGCGATATTCCAGCCGATATTTGTCTGGATACATCACCTGTTCCGCCACCACGTGATAGTTGGTGACGAAAATGCCATCTCGCGCCACGGCAAAACCGGTGCCGTGAAATGCCTGCGAAGTGTTGGCGCCGAAAAAGCCTTTGATTTGCACGACCGCGGGCCGCACCCGATGCAAAAGATCGCGCGCCGCCTCGGAAACCGGCGCCAGCGGCACCTCGGCCGCCGCCACGGGCGGATTCTGCGCCCAAGCAGCCAGCGCCAGCACGGAACCCGCCAAAGCGATCAGGCTTCGCCCGACGAATTTCAATGGCAACACGGAAGGCACTTCGGCGAGGAGAACAAAGGCACGCAGTATGGTCGGCATGGCCAGGAAGGCGCGAGCATAGCGCGGCGAGCGCACCCAGGGCAAGCGCGGCATCATCGACACGAAGCGCCGCTACGGATTACCATCGCAGCATGAGTCCCCTCGCCCATTCCCTGGTCGGCTTCTCCAGCCTGCTTCTGTTGGCCTATGCCCTTTCCGAAAAACGCCGCGCCATTCCCTGGCGAGGCGTAATCGCCGGCGTGCTGCTTCAGTTCGCGCTTGCTCTTCTGCTCTTGAAGCTCCCAACATTCAAGGCCTTCTCGGTGGGGCTCAACGAGGCGCTGCTCGCGCTGGAAGCCTCGACTCGCGAAGGAACGAAATTTGTTTTCGGCTACCTCGGAGGCGGCACCCTGCCCTTCAAAGAAAGCGCCCCCGGAGCGAGTTTCGTGCTGGCCTTCCAAGCGCTGCCCCTGGTGCTGGTGGTGAGCGCCCTGTCGGCTTTGTTGTTCCATTGGCGCATTCTGCCAGTGTTGGTCAAAGCGTTTTCGTGGGTGCTGGAAAGGGTCATGGGCGTGGGCGGCGCGGTGGGCGTTTCCACCGCGGCCAATGTCTTCGTCGGCATGGTGGAAGCGCCGCTGTTCGTTCGGCCCTATCTTGCGCAGGTGTCACGCGGTGAACTCTTTGTCATCATGACCGGCGGCATGGCCGGCATCGCCGGCACGGTAATGGCTTTGTATGCAATGATCCTCGGCCCCGTCATTCCCGATGCCATCGGCCACTTGATGGTCGCGTCCTTGATCTCCGCACCGGCGGCGATTTTCTTTTCGCTGCTGCTGGTGCCTACCGAAGGCCTGCCTACCGGCGGCCGGCTGGAGCTGCCCAGTACGGCGCGCACCACCATGGACGCCATCACCCAGGGCACACTCGAAGGCGTCAAGCTCCTGCTCAACATCGTCGCCATGTTGGTGGTGCTGGTGGCCCTGGTGCATCTGGCCAACCTGATACTCGCGGCCTTGCCGCCCTGGGGGGATCAACCGATCTCGCTGCAACGCCTCTTGGGTTACCTCATGGCGCCACTGGTCTGGATGGCCGGCATCCCCTGGGAAGAAGCACGCACCGCTGGCGCCTTGATGGGCACCAAGACGGTGTTGAACGAATTCATCGCCTACCTCGATCTCGCCAAACTCCCACCCGAAGCCCTCTCCGCCCGCAGTCGCCTGATCATGACCTACGCCCTGTGCGGCTTCGCCAACTTCGGCAGCCTGGGCATCATGATCGGCGGCATGGCCACCCTCTGCCCCGAGCGACGAGATGAGGTGCTGGAGCTGGGCTTGAAGTCGCTCCTCGCAGGCACGCTGGCGACACTTTCTTGCGGGGCGGTGGTGGGGGTCTTGGTTTGAGCCCGTGCCGTAAGCTCGCGGTTTTCGCCCGCATCGTGTTTGGTGGCAAAACCTACCGACCCCAACTCACACGCGACCAAGCCGCGCCACCGCAGCAGAAAAGGACTACCCTTACTCACTGCCGCTGTGGTGCAAAAACGGTGATTGAGTGCACTCCCGCGACCTGAACGCCTGAGCGCCGCCGCTGCCATGCCTGAAATCCCGCGCATCAATCCCGAGGTCTTCGCCTGGCTCGAAAAACGCGGTTTGAATCCACCTGCGGGCGAGCATCCCGATTGGGGCTTCAAGATCGGCTTTTCCACCGTAGCGGTTTCGGACTGGACGATACGTCGCTCCCATATCGGTCCACAGGAATTGTGGTTTGGCCTGGGGCTGTCGCGCATCCTCGGTTGGCGTGCCACCTTGTTTCCGCGCGACGAGAGTTTCCGAGTGAGCTGGCGTTCAGACGGGACACCTGAAGTGACCGCGCAATCGCTCGCGCTGCGTCGAAGACCCTGGCCCTCCCTGTTGAGTCTGGATGATCTGCCCGAACTCCTAGGCGCGATCGAAGCGCTGCTGGGCCGGCAGTTTCTTCGCGGCGCGGAGTTCTCGGCGGCTTCGCTGAAGACCGGCGATTTCTTGGGCCTCGCCGACTGGCTTCGGCCGGCATGCGACTCGATGGAAGTTTTTCTCGGCACGCTCCACGGGGAGCTGCCGCAGGGAGCGCAGATCATCGAGGGCGACGCGACGCAGGGCGGCGTACGCTTGAGCTGGACCCTCGCCAACGTCGAGAACCCACGCGATGCGGCGCGGAGCTAACGAAGCGAGAGGGTCGTTCTTGATCGTATCCACCAGAGCTTCGCGCCGGGCGTCTTTCTGCGCCACCTCGCGCCGACGCTGACGATCGTCAACGGCCCGCCGGAAAACCTCCTCCGCTTCAACGCTTCCGCCGCTTGCCAGCTCCTGCTGCGCCAGGGCATGATGCCGACCAAAATGCTCCCATGTTAACCGCCCAGTTCGACATGCTCTACCGATTTGCCACGCCGGAAGACCTTGCGGCGCTCGCTTCGATGAACCAGCAGCTCATCCGCGATGAAGGTCATCGCAACGCCATGAGTCTTTCGCAACTGGCCGATCGGATGGCGAATTGGCTGCATGGGGAGTATCGCGCCGTGGTCTTCGAAGAGCGATCGAACTTGGTCGGTTACGCATTGTTCAAGGCGGAAACCGAGTACGTCTATCTGCGCCAGCTCTTCGTGATGGCCGAGCACCGCCGCAAGGGCATCGCCCGCGCCGCCCTCGAATGGCTGTGGACCCATGCCTGGCACGATGCCCCGCGTCTGCGCATTGACTTTCTGGTGGGCAACCTTGCGGGGCGCAAGTTTTGGCAGTCGGTCGGGTTTCATGAATACTGCCTTACCATGGAAGCTCTGAATCCCTGCGGCGACTAACCCAACTCCGAAGGACCTTACCCATGACAAGAGATCACCTCTACCAAACCCTCCTCACCAGCTTGTGCCTGTTATTCGCCGCAGGCACGGCGGCGCAGACGCCGGACGCGGAAGCTGCGGCCGTCAAGTCCGTGGCGCGTTCGTTTCACGAAGCGCTGCGCGCCGGCGACGCCGCCGCGATCGAGAGGCTTTTGGCCGCCGATGCAGTCATCCTCGAAAACGGCGAAGTCGAGTCGCGGGAAGAGTACTTGCGTCATCACTTGGCAGCCGACATCGAGTTCGCCAAGGCCGTTCCGTCGCGATCGACCGCGACCGAGGTCACGCTTTCGGGAAACACCGCCTGGCTGCGCGCAAAGAGTATTACCCAAGGGCAATACCGCGATCAGGCGGTCAAATTGGCGGGCGCCGAATTGATGGTCCTGACGCGGCGTGAGGCCTCATGGCAAATTCGGGCCATACACTGGTCGTCGCGCAAGCTGAAGTAAGAGCGCTCGAGCCCTTGCCCGCGAAAAGCGCGCCGCACACCCTCTGTCCGAGTACCGTCATGACCCCGCTCTTCTGGATCAAACGCCTGGCGATGTCCTTCGTGGTCGCCTTTGCCGCTCTGGCGCTGACGGCCAAAGTCAAAGGCGCCGCAACGCCCGAGGCGATCGTCTTCGGCCTCATTTGGGGCGCCATCACCGCGCTCATTTTCACCGGTGTCGGCTACTATCGCTTTCGCCGCAACCCGGCGTGTATGACCAAGGCGCCCCAGGCAGAGCGATAGCTGTGCATGCCCGCCCAGCCCGAGACCCAGCAGTTCCGGTCGCCGCGGCATCGCGCGAGCAAGTTCAGATCGAGACTCCCAGGGGTCTCGTGTTTGCAATCATCCTCAAGCTTCCGGCTCGCCGGAAATAGCGTTCCGGCCGCGCCCGAGCGACAAGGTTTCTGTTTATGAGAACGATCACGCTCTTTCGCCCGGTTGGCCCAAAGGAGCTCGATCTCATCGCCGCTCCCGGTTGGCGCGGGTTCCCACCCCGGCTCCCTGAACAACCCATCTTCTATCCCGTGCTGAACGAAGAATATGCCACTCAGATCGCACGGGATTGGAACGTCCCGGAGAGCGGATCGGGATTCGTTACACGATTCTCGGTCAATGCCGATTTTGTTGCCCGCTACCCCATCAAGATCGTTGGTTCGGCAATTCACCAGGAGCTATGGGTGCCCGCCGAAGAGCTGGACGAGTTCAATCGGAACATCGTCGGCCTCATCGAAGTCATTGCGGAATTCAGGGTGTGAGTCCGGCGGAGTGCTGTATTGCGGACTTCATGAGGCAGGTGTTCGGAGATTTGGCTAGAGAACTTGCGGCGCTGCCGGTGGCGTGCTTGCCTGATCGCGGCCAAGGCCGCTCCTACCGACCCACGTCAAGGTTTTGTAGGAGCGGGTTTGCCCGCGATGGCAGCGATGCCGAGGGCGCGCAGGCCTGATCGCGGCCAAGGCCGCTCCTACCGACCCACGCCAAGGTTTTGTAGGAGCGGGCTTGCCCGCGAATCGGCGGTTCACATTTGCACCAGGCGCTTTCGCCGCCAAGGCCGCTCCTACAGGGGCGCTGGCGCGATCAGAGTAATCCCACGGACCCTCAGCCCTTCAAGCCCCTCGCCCAGCTCACCGCCCCGCTCGATTTCCACAAGTCCTTGGCGCGCGCGAGGTAGAGCCAGGCTTCTTCGATGCTGCCGACCACGACGGTTTCGCCTATCGATTGCGGTGGCTGGGTGCGTTTCTTTTGCACCAGCAAGTTCGCGACGTGGGGCGCGGCGGCGGCCGCCTGACGCCAGGCCGCTTCAGCTTCGGCGCGGCGGCCGAGCTGAAAAAGGGTGAGCACACGACCATAGCGCATGCCGGTGAGGCCGTCGTCGGGGTAGGTTTCGCAAACCTTCCAGGCGCGTTCGGTCTCTCCGGCGCGCAGGCATAGGTGCAGCAGATCTTCGCGCTCACCCTGGTTGTCGTTGGGATTGAGCGTATAGACCAGCCATTCGAGCAGATCGATACGCGCCTCGGAATCGGTCAAGCCCCTGGCCGCTTCAGCGACCAGGCGCAGCGCGGGACGGTTCTCCAGCCAAGCCCATTCCAGCCTTTTCCCCTGCGCGCCATGTTCGGCGATGACCAGGCGCAGCAAGGCCAGGGCATGCGCCGGAACGCCGTCGTAGAGCGCATCGATGGCATCGTCGAATCCACCGATATCCAGGGGTGCGAGATCGAGAAGATCGAGCAGATCCTCGAGAATCGAAAAAGACTGGTAGACCAGGGGGTGATGCTCCAGCCAATCCAGCCATTCGGGATCTTCCCAAGGATCGATTTCGTCCTCGGCTGCTTCGTTCGCGATCGGGCAGATCTCTTGCCAGTCCCTTTCCAGCACGGCCAAGGCGGCATCCGGGATCAAGCCCACGGCGGCGTCGCCGAAGGCATTCAGACGATAGTGGCACTCGGGCGCTCTGGGCTGAAGTGCGGCGATGAAGCGGGGCAGCGCATCGTCGAAAATGGCTTCGTCGTATTCGTCGTCATCCTCCTCTTCATCCTCGTCGAGGTCCTCGTCTTTGAAGTCGAACCCCCCGCCGGCCATGCCTCTGAGCCAGCGCGTGGGATCTTCGGCGCATTCTTCCAAGAGATCGATGAGATCCGGATTGATGTCTTCGCGGTTGGCGAACTGCCGAGCCCAGAATCGGGCACGCAACTGCGCGCGTTCGATCTCCCCCTCGGCCAGGAGCATGGTCACTTCGAGGTGGGCCAACGCGGGGCTCTTGGGGTCGGCTTTCTGCGCCGTGGCAAAGGCTTCCCAGGCGGCTTCGCGTTCGCCCCGATCGGCGCACATGCTCGCCCAACGTTGCCACGCCGCGCTTTGTATGCTGCGGTCGGGCGCGCTTTGCATACGCTGGACCAGGGCATCGCGCTTTTCGTGTTCGCCCTGCTCGAGATAAAGATCGCTCAGGGTATCGAAAGCGTCTTCGTAGCGCGGGTCGAGGCGGCGCAGGTCGTCGAGCATCGGCACCAAAAGCGCCTCGGCGCGTTCGTCTTCTCCTGCGTCCAGCCATAGTTTGGCGGCAAAGGCCAACTCCTGGGGATCGAGACGCTTCCAGGGCAATTGGCCGTAGCTCTCCGGGGGAAAACGTTCCAGCACGTAGCTCAACACCGTCAACCCCGGCCCGAAGGGTGAACCCGGCATGCCCGCGCAGCAGGCTTTGAACTTCTCGCCCGACCCGCAAGGACAAGGCGCATTGCGTTCGGGTTTGGGCAGGGGGCGCGGGCGCCATTCGTTGTCGGGTTGCGGGCAGCGGTTCCAGATGTCACGCAACAAGGCCATGGAAATCGGCTTGCGCGGCAGGCCCGCCGCAATCCCTGCCAGCAGCCCCGGGTGAATCCGCGGCAGCGCCTCATCAAAGCGATCGAGCGCCTTGGCGAAATCCTTCTCTTCGAGCGCCAGTTGAACCCCAAAGCGCAACAGCTCGCCCATCTTTTCGTTGCCGGCATCATCTTCGTCGATATTCACGATCTTCCCCTCGTTCCCGAAAAGTGAGTCTCCCCCGCATGAATGCGGGGGCTTCCTCGCCACGCGCCAGAACGGAGGCTGGCGCCTCCGAACTGAGGATTCATCTCGCTCACCCCGCCAAAAATGGCGGGGCTTGCGCTCGACCCGTGGTGAGTCTCCGCCGCATGAATGCGGGGGCTTCCTCGCCACGAGCCAGAACGGAGGCTGGCGCCTCCGAACTGAGGATTCGTCTCGCTCACCCCGCCAAAATGGCGGGGCTTGCGCTCGACCCGTGGTCAGCGTATGCCGACCCCGAATAACCTTTCCTTCAAACCCAGCAGGCGGTCGCGTAGTTCGGCGGCTTTCTCGAATTCGAGATTGCGCGCGGCTTCCATCATCGCTTTCTCGACGCTCTTGATTTCGCGTTCCAAGTCTTTCTCCGCCATGCCGCCGTAGCGCGCCTCTTCCTGCGCGGCCTTCAGTTGCTTGCGCTCGTCTTCGGCATCATACACGCCATCGATGATGTCTTTGATGCGCTTCTCCACGCCCTTGGGGGTGATGCCGTGCAGGGCATTGAAGTGAATCTGTTTGTTCCGTCGTCTCTCGGTTTCGTCGATGGCGCGGCGCATCGAATCGGTGACCTTGTCGGCATACAGGATGGCCTTGCCCTTGAGGTGCCGCGCGGCGCGGCCTATGGTCTGGATGAGCGAACGCTCGGAGCGCAGAAAACCTTCCTTGTCGGCGTCGAGTATCGCCACCAGCGAGACTTCGGGAATATCCAGCCCCTCACGCAGGAGGTTGATGCCCACCAGCACGTCGAATTCGCCCAGGCGCAGATCGCGAATGATCTCCACGCGCTCCACGGTATCGATGTCGGAATGCAGGTAGCGCACCTTGACGCCGTTTTCATTGAGGTAATCGGTGAGGTCCTCGGCCATGCGTTTGGTGAGTGTGGTGACCAGCACGCGGCTGCCGGCCTTCACCCGAACGTTGATTTCCGACAGCAGATCGTCCACCTGCGTCGATGCCGGCCGCACTTCGAGTTCGGGGTCGACCAGGCCGGTGGGCCGCACCACTTGCTCGACCACCTGGCCGGCGTGATCGTGCTCATAGTTGGCCGGCGTGGCGGAAACGAAAACCGACTGGGGCATGAGCCGCTCGAACTCGTCGAAACGCAGCGGCCGGTTGTCCAGCGCCGAGGGCAGACGAAAGCCGTAATTGACGAGGTTCTCCTTGCGCGCCCGGTCGCCCTTGTACATGCCCCCGAGTTGCGGCACGGTGACGTGGCTCTCGTCGATGAACATCAGGGCGTTGCGCGGCAGGTAGTCGATGAGCGTGGGCGGCGGCTCGCCCTGGTTCCTGCCCGAGAGGTGGCGCGAGTAATTCTCGATGCCCTTGCAGAAGCCCACTTCCACCAACATCTCCAGGTCGAAGCGGGTGCGCTGCTCGATGCGCTGCGCCTCGACCAGCTTGCCCTCTTTCTGGAAGAACTCGATACGCTCGCGCAGCTCGGCCTTGATGGCCTCGATCGCTTTGAGCACCGTGGCGCGTGGCGTGACGTAATGGCTGGAGGGAAACACCGTGAAGCGTCCGGTACGCTGGCGAATTTGCCCGGTGAGCGGATCGAAGAGATGCAGGGTTTCGATTTCGTCGTCAAAGAGCGAAATGCGCAGCGCGAGTTCGGCCGATTCGGCGGGAAAGACATCGATCACATCGCCGCGCACCCGAAACACGCCGCGTTTGAATTCGATTTCGTTGCGCTCGTATTGCATCTCCGCCAGGCGCTTGATGCATTCGCGCTGGGCGATGCGCTCGCCTTCGCGCAAATGCAGGATCATGGCATGGTAGTCGACCGGGTCGCCGATGCCGTAGATCGACGACACCGTGGCCACGATCACGCTGTCCGGCCGCTCCAAGAGCGCCTTGGTGGCCGAGAGGCGCATCTGCTCGATGTGCTCGTTGATGGCCGAGTCCTTCTCGATGAACAAGTCACGCGAAGGCACGTAGGCTTCGGGCTGGTAGTAGTCGTAGTAGGAAACGAAATACTCCACCGCATTCTCCGGAAAGAACTCGCGAAATTCGGAATAAAGCTGCGCGGCGAGCGTCTTGTTGGGCGCGAGCACGATCGCCGGCCGGCCGGTGCGGGCGATGACGTTGGCCATGGTGTAGGTCTTGCCCGAACCGGTCACGCCCAGCAGGGTCTGGAACATCAAGCCATCGGTCAGCCCTTCGATCAGCTTGTCGATGGCCTCGGGCTGATCGCCGGCGGGCGGAAATGGCTGGTGCAGGATGAACGGGCTGGTGGGGAAAGAAAGCGGCACGGCGACCTCGAACTCGAAGCGCAATCGATTATTTTAGCGCGGAACGATCGTTCGACGCGAGCCCGACCTTCGGCTGGGCTTTCCCTTCCGCTGCCCAGCCCCCCCCCTAGCAGCCGCCTGGCCCTCCCCGCGCCAGCGATATCGCTTCCTGCACCGCCGCGTCGGTGTTGTCCAGATCGGCTTGGTAGATTTCGAAGTATTTGGCGCCGGCGGCCAAGCCTTTGCATACGGCAGTTTTGAGCGAGCCGCGCATGCGCCCTTGCGGGTCGTTGGTGGCCGACCAGATGGTCTGGAAGGCAAGCGCGGCGCGTGCACGCACGGCGTCGGCCACTTGCTCGAGTCTTTGACTGCCTTCGGCGTTGAGATCGGCCGCAAATATCGCCGCCTTGGCGCTAAGGCCCAGCGCATGATCCATCACGTCCGTGTAGAAGGCGCGTCCGTCGGTATCCGGCTGGCAGATGGTGGCCACCGGCGCCGAAATGAAAACGGTCTGAGTCGGAAACGCCGTCGCCATACGCTCCACGCTGCTTTTCCAGGCCTGCAGATAGTTCGCCCGGGTATAGGTCGTACCGCCCGTGAGCCGGCCATCGCGGCAACCCAACAAAGACATCTCGGGCACCGGAACGGTCACTGAAACCGCGGTGACGCGCGCCGCATCGCCGCGCGCGGCCATGTGTTCGGCCATTTCGCCCACAAACTGGCCGTAGCGCGCGAGGAATACCGCGTCCCAGGGAATGGGGTCGGTGACGCTGCCGTAGGGGGCGCTGTAGGTATAGGTCTGAGCCCCCAGCCCCGCCAGCCAAGTCGGCGCCGCTCCCAAAGAGCCCATGACATGCACGGTCAGCCCTTTTCCGGTGGTACGCGCGGTGTCCAGGGCGGCATCGAGGCGCTGCCACTCATAGCGGCCCGCGCTGGGTTCGAGATCGCTCCAGGAACCACGCCAGGCCAGGCCGTCGACATTACTTCGCTGCGCGTATTGCAGCAGGCTCGCCGCACTCGCCCCGCGGTCCATCAGGGCGAACACCCGCGGCGCAGCCCCGGTGGAACCGGTTGGTGCCGGCGCACACATCACCACCCCTTCACCCGCCCATCCCGCCTGCCGCATCTGTTCATACAGCGCGAGATCGGTGGTATAGCGGTGGTTGCTGTCGCCCTCTGCGGCGCGGTTGTTGTAGAGGCGATAAACCGCAAGCTGGCCGGCGGAACAGCCTTGGCTTCCCGGCACGCTGGTGTAGAAGTCGTAGCCTTCCAGATGCCAGCCCGGGTCTTGCTGCACGGCCAGGCATTCGGCGGCGTCGGCGGTATAGAAGTGGCTGTTCGGCCCGCCGCGCTGGGGCACGCCGTAAAAGCGGCAGACTGCGCGCTCACCCCCCGACAAAAAGCTGCGCCCCGTGCGCGACCAACCCGGACCCGCCGCACCTTGGTCGATGCCCGCGGCCTCCTGGGCGTTGGCGGTCATGAAATAGTGCTTGAGCTCGACGTTGAAAAACTCGATGACCGGCGGGGACTGGGCCGGCACCGCGCAACTCCAGGACAGGACGACCAAAGCACAGAACCAGCGCGCCGCATCGGCGCTCCGACTCATAAACCGATCTCCAGAGCGAGAACTTCCGCCAGTGCGCGGCCCAACACCTCATGCGCTCGGGCTTCGAGATGCACGCCGTCGCGCTCGCTCACCGCCACGACCTGCCCGGCATCGAAAAAGCGGCAGCCCAGTTCCTGGCATACCGCGGCATAGGCCGCCGCGGCGCCTCGGCATCGTTGGTCCGCGCCTTCGAACTTGGGCGCGATCGTGCCTTTGGCGATACTGATGGGAGGCGGCGCCACCACCAAAATGGGCGGCACCGGCATGCCGGGTTCGATGGGCGCTCCGCGGATGGCGCCGATCAGCGCGGCAATGCCTTGCGCGCTCTGCCAGGCGTAGTTCTGGTGCGTCGCCTGAAAATCGTTGCTGCCCAACGCCAGGATGACCAGCGCCAGCGGCGAATGGCATTCGATGCGCTGTGCGAGGCCCTCGATACCCTTACGGCCCGGCTTGAAGGGATCTTCCCAGACCGTGCGCCGGCCGTTGAGGCAGTCTTCGATCACGCGCACCTGCCTTCCTGCGGCGAGCAGCGCGCCCTCCATCACCCCCGGCCAGCGCTGCGCGAAAGGCAGGCGCTCCCGGGTGGTGGGAATGATGCCCCAGGACAAGGAATCGGCGTAAACCAGAATCTGTTGCATCAGGCCTCCGGACTCGATGGCATCGCGGCACAACCCGCTCACTCCAGCAGGACGCCTCCAAAGGCCACGCGCCCAGCCGCAGGCGGAGCATACAACACATGCACCCGCTCGCGTGCTCGCCCAATCACCTGCGCGACGGCCGCGCACACCGCGGCGGCTTGCGCGGCCCTGGCCGCGCCTTCGGGTGGGCGGGCCAGCAACAGGCTCACGAAGGCCGGTAGTTCCTCGGCGCAAAGCGGTGCCGCGTTTTCGGCGTACTGCGCCGCGGGCAGCGCGCGCAGGCGCACCCAAACGCGCCCCGCGGGCGCCTCGAATACCTCCCCCAAAACCGCCGCCAGACGCGCCGCGAGTCCGGGGGCAAGCTCATCTGCAGCGGCGAGCACGAGTTCGATGTCGGCAATCGGCATGGACGCTTCGCTTTCTCGGCGGGTCTGCGACCCAAACGACCATTTTCAAACCAAATCGGCCCCAACACCACTCGTCCGAGATTTCGATACGGGCCGAGCCAACTCCAGGGGCACGCAGACATATTGGTTGTAGCTTGCCACCCGGGCCATACCCAGCGGTTCCCGCAGGCCGGTGAGTAATGCCTCTTCCAAGCGCAAGCCGTCCACTTCGCCGGCCGCGTGGTAGGCAGCGTGGTCGCGAAAACCGAGCAGGGCGATGAACTCGTCGCGGTGGTAGCGGTTGTGATAAATCCTTTGCCAGGCCACCCGTGGGGCCAGTGCTTTGGCGACCTCGGCGCGTTGATCCAAGTACGCCTCGCGCCCGCGTTCGCCGATCAAACCCTGGGCGATGACCACCTGGCCCGCATCCGCGGCCGGCTCGCCGACGCGCAGATCGAGGGCTTCATCGCAGAAGATTTCGTAGTAGGGATCCGGCCCGAAGTTGATGGCCGCGATGCGATCGTCGCGGCGGGTTTTCATGAGGCTTTGCGCGGCGTCGTGGTGGTGCCGCTCCGACAGCCACTCGGTCACCGCCCAGATGATGTGCGGCTGCACCTGACATTGAAAAAAGCGTCGCCACAGCACGCCAGCCTCGGCGTTGAACTTGGGTTCGGCGGCGGCAAGGTCGGCCAGGGCCTCGGGCAATTTGCCTTGCGGGACGGTCGCGGTGCAAAGGGTAAAGATGCTCATCGGTTCTCTCCTTCGGGCATGGTGCCTCGATGTGAAACCGATGCTAGCCCATGGTGCGCCGCGCCACTTGGAAAAAACTGCGATCTTCGGCGAGGGCGCGTTTGAGCTGGCCCGGGGCCAAACCGCTGGCGCGCTGAAAAGTACGCACGAAGTTCGATAGATCGTTGAATCCGGCGGCCAGCGCCACTTCGGTCACCGGCAGGTCGCCTGCGGCGAGCAGGCGGCTCGCTTGCGCCAAGCGGCTGCGAATGAGGTATTGATGGGGTGTCGCCCCGACGACGCGGGTGAACACCCGCAAAAAATGCAGCGGCGTGGTACAGGCCAGCCGCGCCAGGTCATCGAGTCCCACGGCTTCGCCGGCATGGGCTTCGAGCCACAGCGCGGCCTCGACCGCGCGGCGGCGGTCCCGGGCGCTGGGCGCGGCTCGCGGCAAGGGCTTATCCTGGGCGAGTCGAACCAGGCGCGCGGCAAAAAAGAGCCCCGCTTCATCCGGCGCCACACTGCCCTCATCCTGCATCGCCGCACATGCAAGTTCGCCCCAAACGCGCAGTTCGGGCAGGGGCGGCAAAAAATCGCGCGTCGCTGCGATCCGTCCCAAGCGCAGCTCTTCCGCCAGACCGGCGGCGAACTCGAAAGACAGACAAACATCACCTCCAGCATGGTGCTCGTGGGTACACAGATAGCCCTCTCCCGGCCTGCCGATGAGCACCGCCCCGGCCACCAGTTCGTGCGCCGTATGCGCGAGGCAGCGATAACCGAAGCTGCCACGGTGGACGTAGGCGAGGCACCAATCACCATGCGCCTCGGGCACGGGCGGCGTATCGGGAGTGGCGGCGCAGTGGTAGGGCTTGACAGAAAGCGCGTTCAAAGTGCGCGATGCTGAATGAGTAGGAACCGCGTCCAAACAAGAAGCGCCGCCAGTGAGTGGAGGCTCGTCTCGACGCACTGCCACCTGGTCTACAACAGATCCAGGAGCATCGCGGGGCTCCATCCAAAAACAAAAAGCGCAAAACAGAACGCAAGAAGGCCCAGCGTCATGTAGAAGACGAACTCGGCACTCCAGTTCGCGCGCTCGGCAATCCCTTTTCCCTGGCTTCCAGGCCTTTCCGCCCGCGCGGACCGTCGCAAGGAACCCTCCCAGCCGAGGCCCTCTGGAAGCTTGGCAGCTTGCTCTATCGACTGAATGTAATCGCCGATTCGCTCGATAGCTTTATGAGCAAGATGGGCACGCACCCAAAGTAAGACCACCAGCATTAAGGGAACCACCGCAATAACTGTGCGCATCGGCCCGGACAGACCGTCGAGCACCTTGCTGCCAATTACCCAGGAGAAATACGCGCTCAAACCAGTGATTGCGAAAACGATCATTTGATGCGTCTCTTTCGAGCGGTTCTCAATCTCTACTCGCAGCGCCTTGAACTCCTCGATAAGAAATTTCCACGCCCTGTCCTCATCGTTCCTTGGATGCATCTGAAACTTCAGCGCTCGCAACTGCCTAGCTTCGAATGCCATACTCGCCTCCTTGTTTGGTGTTCGATCCCTAGGTCTACGGTGGAAGACTCGCATTCGGCAGAGGGGAAAGCGCATAACCCCAATTGCAGCCTAGCCCGCCCAATCTTCCCGGGCGAGCCCAGGGCAGTGTTTGAACGACGCATCGTGGCTGACCAACACCGCCCCGACCGCTGATGCATGCGCCGCGATCATTAGGTCCAGCGGCGCAAGGGCCTTACCCCGCTGCGCCATTGCGGCGCGCATGGCGCCGTAGCATTCCGCCACCGCGCTGTCCCATGGCAAAACCTCGACGCGGCGCAGAAGTTCGGCAACGGCCTCGTGTAATCGCTTTGCGGCCGGTCGCCGGGCCAATCCGAAGCGCAACTCTCCCTCGGTCACGGCCGAAATGCACAGCGACGCCATAGGCACTGCAAGTACATGACCCAGCACCCCAGCGTGCCCCTTGATCAGCTCGCTGACCGTGTTGGTGTCGAGCATGTACCGACGAGCATTCACTCGCGCCAATCCTCGAAGGGATCGGGTGACAGTTCGCCCTGATTGCGCTCTTTCGGGTTCAGGAAATCCTTGGCGGCGCGGCCGGCTTTGACCACGGCCAAAAAGCTGTCCCAATTGACAGGACGTCGCGACAACACGACATCGCCCGTTTCGGGATCGCGTCGGACAAAAACTTCCTTGGTGTCGAAGCGGTAAGCCGCTGGCAGGCGGACCGCTTGGCTGCGGCCATTGATGAATACCTTGGCGACTTGGGCCATGTTCGGCTCCAGATGAATGACAACGCGTGAAGTATAGCCAGGGCCATGGAATATATCAAAGTATATACCGTAAGCAGCTTGGCTCATTCATCGAACAAAAACGTCGACTCCTGGTAGTAGCGCGCGCTGCGATGCGCCATCTTTTCCCTTATCCATTGCCCCAGCCAGGCGTTCTTCTGGGCCAGCGGCTCCGGGCTGCGCAACACCTCCAGCGGCAGGTTGAGCCGTAAGGCGCGGCGCGGGATGAGGTGGCGGGTGATTCCCGCGGGCAGGCAGGCACCCACCCGCGCCAAGTCGATGATTTCCGCCGGTACGAAACGCGGAAAGACCACCAGCGCGGCAATGTCCTCATAAAGCGGCAGGAGTTCGCCCAGGTGATCGGTGTTGGCGCGGAAGATGCGCCCAGCGCTCTTGTACGCATCGACCAGGGCATTGAGGCTCGCCGTGCGCGCATGCAAGTCGCCTGCGGCACGCAGCGCCAACACGGCGCCGCCCGGAAATTGCACGAAAGCGAGGATTTCCCGGCGCGCGAGCAGGGCGCGGGCGGGCGTGAGCTCGCTCGGCTCGACTTCGAGCCCCGCGCTTTCGGCCAAAAGCGCGCGCAGGGCCGCGCCGCTCATGCCGCGAAGCAAGTGATGCCAGGTGTCGAGTTCGAGTTCGGGGTCTTCGTAATCGATCACTTGCGCCACCACATGCGGGATGCCCAACTCGCGCATGGCGGTGACGCGGTTGGCACCATCGAGCACGACGTAGCTCGTCTCGCCAGGGATGGGTGCCACGATGGGCGGATTCTTCAGCACCCCATCTTCGGCCAGGCGCCCCAGCAAAGGCGCGCTGCGCTGGGCATCGTGCTGCTCGTGCAGCAGCAGGTCGGCGACGGGAAGGACTTCGAGCTTGGGCAAGTCCGGCTGGCGTTGGCGCGGGTTCATCCTTGGCCTCCGAGGTCTTGGTTCAGGGCTTCTTGGCGGGCTCACCCGGGGGCGGTGTTTTGGCGGCGCCCTCCTTCGTGTCGCCCGCGGCCTCAGTGGGCTTGGCCTTTTTGGACGGCGCGATTTCCGGGATGGCGCCGATGCGCGAACCCGATTTGAGGTCGCCCACGCCGCGTCTGGCCGGCGGTGGGCCGTACACCACGCTGATGGGCACTTGCGTGCCCTGCGCCGCGGGGCTTGCGCCGCCCGTGGCCTTGCTGCCCGCCGCTGGAGGCGGCTCGGCGCTGGCCGGCGGGTTCTGCGCCTGCCCCGGCAGCACCACGCCCGCGGCAACGCCGGCGCCCAGCGCCAACCGCGCGTACTTCTTGAGAAAAGGATCGGCCTTGGGTCTGTTCTTCATGTTCACCTCCTTCAAACTTCTTCGATCTGTCGCAGGCTGCACGTGTCGCGACCGGCCTCGGCCGGGTCGAACAAATGAAAACCGCCACCTTCGCATAGCGACCAATGTTCGCACTTCGCGCAAACCGCCGGCGCGGTGGCGCGTCGCCCCTGGCGAAAGCGCCGAAATTTTTGCTCCCAGGCCTCGACGAAGGACACTTGGGCGAGGTCGCCTTCGATGAACTGGCGCGACACGCTCGGGCAGCCGGTGATGCGGCCGTCGTGCAGAATCGTGGCCACCACCGTACCCGAGCCGCAATAGTGCATGCCTTCGCGCACCCGGCACTCCCACTGCGGCCCCCAGTAGCCTTCTTCGCTCAAAGTGACTTCGATATCGAAGCGCGAGCTCCGCTGCTCGGCAATGAAACCGAGCATCTGGCGATACTGCGCCGGCGAGAGCATGAGCGGCGAATTGCGCCCCGCTCGCCCGCGCGAGAACACCGGCGTGAAGCGCACCCTGGGCACGCCCAGACCGGCGAGGAGGGTGACCAGAGCTTCGAGGCGATCGATGTTGATCGTGCTCACACAGCAGATCACGTCGAAAGCCTGATAGAAGGGGTCGGCCACCAGGCGCTCGAGTGCGCCCACCACGCGTCGGAAGGCGCCCGGGCAGTTGCGCAAGCGATCGTGCTCGGGCGCGAGGCCATCGAGCGACACCGCGATGGTGGTCAAACCCGCGGCCTTGAGCGAGGCGAGCCGCCTGGCATCGAGCATCAGCCCATTGGTGGTGATGCCCCAGGCATAGCCCAGCGAGGCGGCATAGGCCCCCACGGTTTCGATGTCGCGCCGCAGCAGCGGCTCGCCGCCGATGATGGCGAAGGTGATGGCACGCGCATCATGCCGCTCGGCGACGGCCGCCAACTCCCGGCAGACCCGTTCCGGCGGCAACTCGCGCCCGGCACTGTCCTGGTCACGCGAGCAATCGCTGCCGCAATGTTGGCAGGCGAGATTGCAGCGCAGCGTGGCTTCCCAGAACAGATAGCGCAGGGGATGTTCGCGGCGCAAGCGGGCTTTTTCGGCGACGAAAGCCCGAAGCGATTTTTCGTATTCGGCAACAGCGTCCAATGCCACCGTCTCCCTGCCGCAAACGCGGTCACCCAAAGCTTAACGCGATTCCTTCGCCACCGCGACCCCACCGGCGTCCACCCGGGGCCAGCGCCCAGGCCTAGGCCTGAAGAAAGCGCAAATGCAGGTAAAATAGCGCCTTCACCCTCCGTCCACCTCCCCGCACAGGTTTTTTTCATGTCGCTCTCGCATCGCGTTTCGCTCATCAAGCCCTCCCCCACCCTCGCCGTCACGGCGCTGGCCAACAAGTTGAAAGCCGAGGGCAAGGATGTCGTCGGTCTGGCCGCCGGCGAGCCGGATTTCGACACGCCCCAGCACATCAAGGACGCCGCCATTGGGGCCATCCAGGCGGGCTTTACCAAGTACACCGCGGTGGGCGGCATTCCCAGTCTGAAGAACGCGATCATAGCCAAGTTCAAGCGCGACAACGGCCTCGATTACAACGCCAAACAGATCCTGGTTTCGGTCGGCGGCAAACATTCGATTTTTAATCTCTGCCAGGCGGTGCTGAACCCCGGCGACGAAGTGATCTGCATCGCGCCGTATTGGGTGTCCTACACCGATATCGCGTTGTTGTGCGAAGCCAAACCGGTGATCATCCAGACCGGCGTGGAGCAGGGCTTCAAGGTCACCCCCACCCAGCTCGAAGCGGCGCTCAGCGCCAAGACCAAGCTCATTTTCCTCAACAGCCCCTCCAACCCCACCGGCGTGGTCTACACCCTCGACGAACTCAAGGCCCTGGGCGAGGTGCTCAAGAAATACCCGCAGGTGCTCATCGCCACCGACGACATGTACGAGCACATCAAGCTCGCCGACTACAGCTTCGTCAATATCGTCAATGCCTGCCCGGAACTCTATCCGCGCAGCATCGTTTTGAACGGCGTCTCCAAGGCCTATTCCATGACCGGCTGGCGCATCGGTTATTGCGGCGGACCGGAGGCGATCATCACCGCGATGGAAAACGTGCAATCGCAATCGACCTCCAATCCCACCTCGATTTCCCAGGTGGCGGCGGAGGCCGCGCTCAACGGTGATCAGGCTTGCATCAGCCCCATGGTCAAGGCCTTCCGCGAGCGGCATGAGTACGTGGTCAAGCGCTTCAACGACATGCCCGGCGTGCAGTGCCTGCGCGCGGGCGGGGCGTTTTACGCCTTCCCGCACGTCGGCCGCGCCATTGCTGCGCTCCAGGCCAAGGGTGTGCTCAAGGAAGCCACCGACCTCGCCTTTTCGCAATACCTCCTGGAGCAACATCTGGTCGCCGTGGTGCCCGGTTCGGCCTTCGGTTCGGAGGGCTATATCCGCATCTCTTTTGCCACCTCCATGGCCAATCTGCAAAAAGCGCTCGACCGCATCCACGGCGCGCTGGTATAGTACGTTGTCATAAACCCGCGACCGCGAGCCTGTCCCTTGGCCGGTGACCTGGCCCGGCCGTGAGGGGGATGCAGGGCGCGGGCTTGCGCAGACGGGGTCACGACGACCTCGCCTGCGGGGGACAGCCAGGGATGCCACAACCCGGGGAGGAAGCAGGAGCGACCATGAGTGCTTATTCTTCCCTTTGCAGACCTGCCGCCTCGCTGGCGCTGCTTGCCGTGCTGGCCAGCACACCGGTCGCGCAGGCCCAGACCGGCCCCAGCCTGGCGGGCTGCCCGATGTTCCCAGCGGACAACATCTGGAACGCGCCGGTCGACACCTTGCCGGTGGACGCCAATTCCACGGCTTACATCAACACCATAGGCGGCTCGCGCACGCTGCACCCGGATTTTGGTTCCGGCCTGTGGGATGGCGGACCGATCGGCATTCCGTATGTGGTCGTACCGGGCACCCAGCCCAAGGTGCCCGTGAGCTTCGACTACGATGACGAGTCCGATCCCGGCCCCTACCCCATTCCGCCCAATCCGCCCATCGAGGGCGGCCCCAACAGCACCGGCGACCGGCACATCCTGGTGGTCGATCGCGACAACTGCCTGCTCTATGAAACCTGGTCCACCTACCCCGCGCAGGGCGGCGGCTGGCATGCCGGTTCGGGCGCCAAATTCGACTTGCGTTCGCATGCGCTGCGCCCCGACGGCTGGACGAGTTCCGACGCCGCCGGGCTTCCCGTGCTCCACGGCCTGGTGCGCTACGACGAAGTGGCCGCCGGCGAGATCAAGCACGCCCTGCGCTTCACCGTGCCCCAAACCCGGCGCGCCTATGTCTGGCCGGCTCGGCACTTCGCCAGCAGCCTCACTGGCACGCAGTATCCCCCCATGGGGCAGCGTTTTCGCTTGAAGGCGAGCTACGACATTGCGGGCTTCTCGGCGCCCATCCAGGTGATCCTGCGCGCGCTCAAGAAGTACGGCATGATGCTCGCCGACAACGGCTCGGCTTGGTATCTCTCTGGCGTGCCGGACGAGCGCTGGAACAATGATCTGCTACGAGAGCTGCGCAGCGTGCCGGGCAGCGCTTTCGAAGCCGTGGACGTTTCCAGCCTGATGATCAATCCCAACTCCGGTCAAGCCGCAGGCCAGGCGAGCGCCCCGATGGCGGTGGAGTTCTACAACGCGCAACTGCGGCACTACTTCCTGACCGCCAGCGCCGACGAAGCGGCGGGCGTCGATCAGGGCGCCGCCGGACCGGGTTGGAGCCGCACCGGGCACAGCTTTCGCACCGGCGGAAGCGCACCGGTCTGCCGCTTCTATGGCAACCAGATGAACGGCGAGAGCCCGCAGGGCCCGGGGCCCAACAGCCACTTCTACACCTCGCACGCGGGAGAATGCGAGTGGGTCAAGCTCGATCCGGGGTGGATCTACGAAGGCATCGCTTTTCAAATCGAAAACCCGACCAACGGCCAGTGCGGAACCGGGCGGATTCCCGTCTACCGCGCCTACAACATGCGCTGGGCGATGAACGACAGCAACCACCGCATCACCGCCGATTACGCCGCCTACCAGGCGACCGTGGCCGCGGGCTGGGCCGCTGAGGGCATCGTCATGTGCGCCCTGCCGTAAGCGCGGCAGCGGGTGCGACAATTTGCCGCCTTCCGCGCCGCACGCTGACGTTTTATCATCCCGAGCAGTTAACCCGCAGTCCTGCGAGTCTCCTGACGCGGCGCGCGGGTTGCGGCAATCCGCCGTGGCGCTCGTCGCCACATCTGGGTGCTCGTATCACGCCCCTTGGCCCGATCGCCGCCCGGGAACCACGCGCCCGAGCGGCCTCGCGCACCGTCCCTCCCTGCGGTGCGATTCGGTCCGAGGGAACGGGCGCCCAGCCTCCGTGGCGCTTTGCCTCAACCCGCGCGCCGTTTCTTTGGAGGGGCGAAGAGATGCATCGGAGGGGGATAACAACTCATGCAGCAGTCCGCCTCGGTAAAATGGCGCTGCCTATCCAATCCCGGACAGCCGTGCCCGCTTCGTTTCCGTGAACTGGTTTTCCCGTATGCCACGCTTTTCCGATCTGCCTCGCAGCGAGGTCGGACTAGACCATCTGCGCCGGCTGGTAATCTTGCGTTGGTGGACCATCGCCGGGCAAGTTGCGGCCATCGCCTTCGCGCATTGGGCCGTGGGCGTATACCTCGATCTCGCGCCGATGCTATTGGTGATTGCCCTGCTCGCAATATTCAATGGCGTCGCCACGCTGCGCTTGACGCAGGCAGCTCAGGTCTCTCCGCGGGAACTATTTGCCCAACTGTGCGTGGACTTGTCGGCGCTCACGGTGCTGCTCTTCTTCAGCGGCGGCGCGGCCAACCCCCTCGCCTCGCTTTTTTTGCTGCCGATTGCTTTTGCTGCGGTCATATTGCCTGCTGCGCTGGCCTGGACTACCGCCATCCTCGGGCTTGGCCTTTATTCCGTGCTCGCGGTGTTTCGGGTTCCGATATCCGTAGTCGATTATGTGCGCGCGAACGCCCTTGCCTTGTTTGGTACCTGGTTCACTTTCGCCATCCTCACGCTCCTGATCGCTTGGTTTCTGCTGCAGATGACGGCGAGCATACGGCAGCGCGATCGCGAACTGGGGCAGGCGCGAGAACAGGCTCTGCGCAACGAGCGCATCGTCGCGCTGGGCAGCCTCGCCGCGGGTGCGGCGCACGAACTGGGCACGCCGCTCAACACCCTGGCAGTGCTGGTCGATGAGCTGCTTCAGGAGCCGGCCCTCCGGCCGGAACATCGGCAGAGCCTCGCGATCATGAAAGACCAGGTTGCGCGCTGCAAGACCACGCTCACCAGCCTTGCCGCACGCGCCGGCGAGGCAAGAGCCGAAGGCGGTCGGCGACTGGCCCTGGACGATTGGCTGAGAGGGCTTCTTGCCGCCTGGCAGAAATCGCCCGGGGCGGTGCCGCTGGAATTGACCTTGCAAGGGCCGCAGCCGGCGCCCGTAGTGGTGAGCGAGACCACCCTGGAGCAAGCACTGCGTAACTTGCTCGACAACGCAGCGCAGGCCAGTCGCAAGCCGGTTCGCTGCTATTGCACTTGGAGTGAAGACGTATTGGATCTGCTGGTGCAAGATCTCGGCCCGGGTTTCCCGCCCGAGGTGCTGGAGGCCGCTGGGCGCAACGTCTTGAACACCAAGCACCAGGGCAGCGGCATTGGTCTCTATCTGGCGTTTTCGGCGATCGAGCGACACGGCGGCAGCCTTCGGCTAGCAAACCGGACGGAAGGAGGCGCCCAGGCGCGGGTGCTGCTGCCGCTGGACAAGCTCAAGGCCGCGCCGCAGGAAGGCGCTTCGAAAGAAGAGCCGAGTAAGGATGGGACAGGTGAATCTGGCGCCTGAGCTCTTGGTGATCGAAGACGATGCCGTGTTTGGTCACGTGCTGGCGCAAGCGCTCACGCGCCGCGGCTATGCGGTAAGGCACGCCAGAAACGCTAGCGACGCTCTGGGCGAGGCGCAGAGCCAGCGGCCGAAATATGTCATTCTCGATTTGAATCTCGGCGGCAGCTCAGGGCTTGCACTGATCAAGCCACTGCTTGCGCTCGCGCCAGAATGCCGAATCGTGGTGCTCACTGGATACGCAAGCATCGCCACGGCAGTGGATGCCATCAAACTCGGAGCGACGCATTATCTTGCCAAGCCTGCGGACATCAGCGCGATCATCCGGGCTCTCGGATGCGAAAACCCCGAACCGGAAGGCGAGGCACCCAGCGAACCGCTCTCGGTCAGCCGGCTGGAATGGGAACACATTCAACGCGTGCTCGCAGAACATCAGGGGAACATCTCGGCCACTGCCCGGGCCCTGAAAATGCATCGCCGCACGCTGCAAAGAAAACTCGGCAAGCGCCCAGTGCAAGAATGATGAAAGACCAGCCAATGTGCTGCAGCGGCGCTAAGCATGCGGCTTTTGGGCCTTCGCAGCATTTGACTTTGCCGATGGCTCGGCTATAATGCGCGCTTGTCTTTCGCGGGAATAGCTCAGTTGGTAGAGCGCAACCTTGCCAAGGTTGAGGTCGCGAGTTCGAGACTCGTTTCCCGCTCCAGATTCCGGGGAAAGCGCGCGCTTTCCCTTTTTCGTTAAGGCGCCTCACGCCCGACCGGCTGCGTCCGATCGAGTCCTCGCGTTCGCCGACTGCGGCGAACCATCACCCCGGGCGGGGTGGCAGAGTGGTCATGCAGCGGCCTGCAAAGCCGTCTACGCCGGTTCGATTCCGACCCCCGCCTCCATGAACGCGGTCATCGCTCCTCCAGCACTATTGGCTGCTTACCAGTTTCGGCGCAGCGACGACTTTGGCATTCAGCAGGAGCTTGCCGAGTTCTTTCTGTTCGTCGGTGCCAATGACCGCCGAGGTCATGTTACCGGAGAGTAATTCGATGCCCAATCCCTTGACCTTGCCCGCCAGGCTCACCTGCGCTTCCTTGCTGGCCGGTTCCCCCAAAAGCACGTAGTAGTCGGCTTCGCCCCGGAATTGCAGCACCCGCGCGGCGGGTAGGCCGGCGGTTGCGCCGGTCTGCCCGGCCAGCGCGAGGTTAAGTTTGGTGGCGGTGGTTTGGGCTTTCTTCGGATCGGCGGTCACCCCGATCACATAGGCGTAGGGCGTGCTCAATTCCTTGCGGCCCAGCGCCGCGGCAAACGCATCGCTGAAGCTGGGCTGGTAGGACGTCCGGCTCACGACGTGAGCTTGGGTCGCAACCGCCGCAGGGCCGGCGGGGGTCGGCTCCTGGGCATGCGCGGTAGGAACGAGCCAAGCGCCAAGACGAGGTATCGCCGGCGCTTCCGCAGCGGGTGACTTGATCGGCTGGTTGGCGATGGCGAGCAGCACCGAAGGCGCGAGCAGGCCCAGCAGGAAGGCACTCTTGCGCACTTTAGCAGGTGGCTCGTCATGATCGGAAAGGAATACCGCCGTGACGCTGCCTAGAATCATGTAGCAGAAGTAGGTGAGGTAGGCGGCCTGCGACTCGACGGAGAACAGGCTGCCGAGGTAGAACTTGGCATCGATGAGCTTGAGCAGCGCCAGAGCCAGCCCGCCCAGCGCGCCGATCAGGGCTTTGTGCAACCAATGCGTATCGGACATGAGCTACTCCTTCGCGGCGCCGAAAGCGCGCACACCGTGCGCGCGCCGAATCTTCCGGGCCGCCTTGCGGCGCCTGCCGAGTTCAGTAGAACTGCTCGGAATTGACGTACTCCATCTTGATCAGCGACCAGAAATCGAGCGCGATGTTTTTCAGGACGTACTCGTAAGGCAACCAGCCGTAGCCCTGGTCGCCCCAGCCCGCGCCCCAGGAGTTGCGGATCAAGAGCGCGCCCTTGGTTTTCTTGTTGTCGGCGGTGTTGGTGATGCTGCGTTCATCGTCATAGCCCACGGCCAGAACGGCATGGCCCCAGGCGGGGTCGCCGTCGAGTTCTTTCTTGGTGGGAAAGGGGATTTCGCCAGGCCGCGCGACGGACTCGAAGGAGCTGTAGCCGAAGAAACCCAGCACGGATGGCAGCCCCATGGCGAGATAATTCTTGACGCTTTCCAGCACTTGCGGACGCGGCGGGTTCTTGGCGATCGGGTCGTGGGCGAAATATTTGAGCGCCTCGTAGTTGTCGGCAATGGCGTAGACGAAGGTGGGGGGTTCTTTGTCGAAAGCCGGTGACTGATCGGTATAGGGCCAATAGCGCTCCCCCGGCACGCCGCAGAGGGTCAGGGCGCCCATGGCATTGCGCAGCCAGGCGCCAGTGTCGCCGGTGACTCCGATGAGGTTGCGGGTGGTCTTGTAGACGAAGAGGCGCGAAGCATCGAGGTGTTTGCCAAAGGCGCGCCGCTCCAGATATTCGACCATGCCCACCACGGCGTGCGCGGTGCAGGAACCGAGCTGACCCTGGTTTTCGATGGGGCTGCATTCGGCGCGCAGATCGACCTTGTCGGGCAGCGCCTTGCCGAGTTTGCTGCGCTTTTTGAGCCGTTCAGCGATTTCCGCTACTTTCGGGTGGCGATCGGTGTAGTCGCGCGGATCGAACATCGGCGGCAGCCAGCCGGTGCCGACCTGGCGGCCGTTGGCAAGCGACAGTAGCGGGCTGTTGAGGTTTTGCGGCATGGTGACCTCCGTCTGTGGTTGGCGGCCTGCGGCGGTGCCGGAAATGCGGCCGGGAAGCTCGTGCGCTATGCGCGCAGAACTGACGAGAGATTACGCGCCTCTTGCCTTCGTCGCGATGGATGATTGCGGCGTGATAATGCAGACTGTTCGGCATTCACGCTGCGAAGGTCACTCGATCGGCGCCGCGCAAAACCAGGGCAAGCGATACCAAAACTCCGCTGCCGAGCCCGGCTTGGCGCCCGATCAGCCCGGCGTGCGCGCTACGCCTCCGGCGTGCTCTTCGGCGGTCAACGTCTGGAAGGAATCGGCATGCCGCAGGTTGAACTCGGTGACGTGGCGCAGGTGCTCGGGATCGAAGCCGATGCGCCGGATTTCCTCGACCGTATCGAGGAACTCGGGGCTGGTTTTCACCTTGGTGGAGTAGATGGCGTTGGGCAAAGGGTAGTCGCCCACGATGCGCGAGCCGCGCGGCGCGGCCTGGCCGCGGTCGTCGGTGTAATGCTGAGAGAGCACCAGCACGCGGGTGCCAACGTACACGGCTTCATGCATGTCGTGGGTGACCAAGAAGATGGTCATGCGGTGCTGGTCCCACAGTTCCAGCAGAAACACCTGCATGTCCTCGCGTGTGTCGGGGTCGAGCGCGCCGAAAGGTTCGTCCATCATCAGCACGCGCGGCTTCATGATCAGCGCCTGGGCAATAGCCACCCGCTGCTGCATGCCGCCGGAGAGTTCGTGCGGATATTTCTCCGCGTGCCCGGCCAGACGCATGCGTTCGAGATAGCCCATGGCCTCGTCGCGGAACTGCTGGCGCCGGCGCTGCGCCTCGAACCAGCCGCTGCTCAAGCGCTTGCCCAGGAGCACATTGTCGAGCACGGTGAGGTGGGGAAAAAGCGAGTACTTTTGGTAGACGATGCCGCGATCCGGCGCGGGCGGGCCCACCGGCTGTCCATCGACCAGCACCCGGCCGGTGCTGCACACCTCCTGGCCCAGAACGATGCGGAACAGTGTCGATTTGCCGCAGCCGCTGGGTCCCACCAGAGAACAAAGCTCGCCCTCGCGCACGGCGAGGTCGATATTCTCCAGCACGAGTTTGGGGCCGTAGGATTTGTAGACGTCTTCGAGGTGCAGGCGCATGGCGCGTGGCGCGGTCATGTTGTACCTTCCCCCCGGCCCCCTTCCAGGGGAAGGGGGTGAGTGCGGTTCGCGGGCTGCGCCCGCTCCGGCTTGTGGTTTGCGCGCCCTTGGGGCGGCCCGGCGGGCCGAGTGGAACCTTCCCCCCGGCCCCCTTCCAGGGGAAGGGGGTGAGTGCGGTTCGCGGGCTTTGCCCGCTCCGGCTTGTGGGTTGCGCGCCCTTGGGGCGGCCCGGCGGGCGCGCTCATGTGTTCCCGCCGGCCAGATACCAATGAAAGCGCCGCTGCACGAGGTGTTTGAGGCCAAGATCCATGAGAAACCCGAGCAGCGTGACCCACATCACATAGGGCAGGATGATGTCCATGGCGAGGTAGCGCCGCACCAGGAAGATGCGATAGCCCAGGCCGTCGGTGGCGGCGATGGCCTCGGAAGCGATGAGAAAGAGCCAGGCCGCGCCCAGCGACAACCGCGCCGCATCGATCAGCCGCGGCAGGATCTGGGGCAGCACGATGCGGTAGATCACCGCCATTTGCGTGGCCCCCAGCGTGAGCGCCTTGGTGATCTGCTCGCGAGGCACGCGCTCGGTGGCGAGATAGATGTCGCGAGTAATGACCGGAAAGACGCCGATGAAAATGAGCACCACCTTGGCGAGTTCATCGACACCAAAAACGATGAAAATGATGGGCAGCACCGCCAGCGGCGGAATCATCGACACCACGGTGACGAAGGGCGAAAACAGCGCGCGCACGCGCGGCAGGAGGCCCATGTTGAGCCCCGCCAGCAGGCCGCACAGCGCGGCGAGGCTCACGCCCACGGCCAGGCGCAATAGGCTCGCCAAGGTATCCTGCCAGAATACATACTGCTCGGATTGCGGATCGGGGTGTAGCGCCAGCCGCGCCATCGCCTCGCCCATCTGCGCGAGGCTGGGCAGGAGCTTGTCTTGGGGGTTTTCTTCCAGCCTCAAGTGCGAGGCATAGAAATAGACCGCCAGCAGCATGACGAAAGGCAGCGCCGCCAGCAACCAGCTCGCGCGGAGCGAAACCTCGGCGTGCAGGCCGCGGCGGCGGGAGTCCAGGCTCACGAGCGCCTATCCCCCGCCGGCGGCGAGGCGGCACGCCCCCTTGCAAATCTCCCCACACCGGCGCTTCGTATCATCCCATCTCCAAGACTGTGGAAACTCGAGCCCCTGGCGGCTAGAGCTTGCCCTCGGCCGCGAGCTTCATGTAATTCGCGTCGAAGCGCAGCTTGACGTTTTTTCCATCGCCCAGCACCGCGCCATCGGGAAAGGCAATGCCGACGAAGTCCTTGCTCTTGGCGCCCTTGCCGAAGAGGCCTTTGTCGAAGGAGAAGCTCCGGACATGCTCCATGGTCTTCTTGAGCTCGGGTCCGGTGGCAAAGGCCGCAGCCTCGCCCGCTTTGTAGAACATGGCGGTGGTGGCGAGCTGCGCCCGGAACTCGGCGGCGGTGGCGCCGGAGTTCTTGGCCATGAACTCGATGGCCTCGCCGGCGGGCTTGCCCTGGCCGCTCATTACCGCCATAACTTCGTACCAGGCGCCGGTGAGGGCTTTCTTGAGGCTGTCGGGCGCTTTGGTCTTCACCACCATCAGGTCGATGATTTCTCCGGGAATCTTGGAGGAATCGAACACCAGCTTGGCGCCCTTGTCGTTCCGGACCTGTTGCAGCGGCGGATTCCAGGTCACCACGGCGCCGTTGGCGTCGGACTTGAACACCGCGGCGATGTCGGCATCGGAGGTGTTGACGATCTTGAGGTCTTTTTCTTTCATGCCGTTCATCTCCAGCGCCCGCGCCAGCAAGTAGTGCGAGACGCTGAGCTCGACGAGCTTCACCGAACGGCCCTTGAGATCCTTCACGCTCTCGCCTTTCTTCATGACGATGCCGTCATTGCCGTTGGAGAAATCGCCGACGATGATGGCGGTGCTGTCCACGCCGCCCACGGCGGGTATGGTCAGCGCGTCCATGTTGGTCATGACGCAGGCGTCGAACTTGCCGCTGGTGTAGAGGTTGATTGACTCGACGTAGTCGTTGACGAGCGTAAGCTCGATCTCGATGCCGTACTTCTGCGCCCATTTCTTGAGCACACCGGACTGCTGGGCGAAGGCCCAGGGTTCCCAGCCGGTGTAGTGCGACCAGGCGACCCGGAACTTGTCCGCGGCCAGGGCGTTGGCGGCCAGCAGCAGGCCGGCGCAGAGCGTGAGAAGGAATTTCATGACGGCTCCTTGTTTGGGGGGTGAAGGTGGTCAGCGCGCGGCGCCGTCGCCTTCCATTTCGGATTTGAAGGCCTCGCGGGCGCGGTTGGCCGCGTCCATGGTGGCGATGGTGCGCTCGGCGTCGCTGGAGAGCTGATCGAGTTCGGTGATGGCCTTGGCCATTTGGGGCAAGGCGTTCTGGCGAAACTGGGCGACATCGTCGATGGCGCTGCGGATATCACCGAAAGCCTGCTTCAGCGTGTCGATGTTGAGCGAAGTGCTCGCCGCCATTTTGTGGATTTCCGCGCCCTGGGTCTTCAGGCGCTCGGCGGTACCGGCGATGAGCTGATCGGTGGTCTGGTTCACCGCCTGCACTTTCTCCAGCACGATCCTCTGGTTGGCCAGCGCCAAGGCCAGGGTCACCGCCACCTGCAAAGCCGAAACGGTGACGTTGACGGCCCGATCGACGCCCCGTATCAGCTCGACGTTGTTGCGGATGATGAGCTCGATCGCCATGATGCCCTGCTGATTCACCACCAGCTGCTGCTGCAAGTCCAGAATGCGCTGGCGCAGGGGAAAGAGCCATTCGGCCTGGATGAAGTCGTGCTTGGGATCGCCGGGCGTGAGCTCACGGGCCAGGAGGTCGGTGAGCTTCTGGTCGATGCTTTGTCCGAGCTTGATCGCGGCCTCGATCCTCACGTTGATGGCGCGCATGGCCTTTTGGTCGTTGGCCAGGGTGACGTTGTCGCGGCTCAGTTGCTCGCGTCCGTCCTTGAGCGAGCGCACGATCGCATCCATCACCGTCGAGGCGCTCTCGAAGCGGCTGAAGTAGCGCTTGATCGGCGTGCCCACTCCCGGCAGGCGCCCCATGGTGCGCGTGAACCAGCCCGCTTCGAAGTCGAACTTGCCCGGGTCGAGTTCCTCGACCTTGACCTTGAGGTCGATGAGCGCATTGCCCACCGGCCCGCCTTCCTCGGCATCGCGGTAGAGCTTGTGTATGGGCTGCTGGAGCATCTGGCTGCGCTGCGCGGACTCGCGTTGCAAGGCCGCACCCATGGTTTCCAGCGCCTGGCGCACGTCGGTCTTGAGCTGCACATCCTGCACGTCGACCTTGACGAGCTTGTCGAGCACCTCCTCGGCCTTGGCCTCGATGGCGGGGTCTTCGGGCTTGACGTCGGGAATGTCGAGCAGGGTCGCCAGGCTTTGCAGCTTGGGCTTGGCTTCGGTCTGGGTGGTGGTGGTCATGGCCGTCCTTTCCCGGTTTCAGGAAGTGGAATAGTCCTTCGCCTGGGCGGCGATGCGCGCCAGTTCCAGCATGGCCGCCTCCATGCCCAGCGAGGATTGGGTGCCGCCGCTGCGAATTTCCGCCAGCGCGGCGATGCTGGCGTCGAGCTGCGCCAGCGCGGTTTCGTTGATGGCGAGATAAGCGTCGATGCGCTTCTTTTGCTGCTGCAGGAGATCGAGCTGGCTTTGCAGGCCCGCGACCTCGCGCTCCTCTTCCGGCGATGTGGCGGGGTCGTCGAGGAGCTTCTTCTTGCGCTTTTCGATATACGCCTCATCCACCGTCTTCATCCCTTTTTGCGCCAAGGCGATGGCATGCAGATTGTCGATACCGGAAAGATACACTTGGTCGGCAATGCCCAGGAACCGCCCATAGGTCAGCTCGCGTTCGCCGAATTTGCGGCCCAGCACCTCTTCGAAGGCCGCCATCTTTTGTTGAAACCGCTGCAATTGGGCCACGGCTTCGTTGCTGCGCGTTTCCTTCAGCTCCTTCTCCAGCGCCACAAGCGCTTTCTGCCGCAGCGCCAGCAGCTCCTCATGGGCTTTCCTGAGATAGCGCGCAGCAAAGACATCCTTGCGAACCAGATAATTCACCAGCCATGAAGTAGCAGCAACGCCGGTCCCGACCGCGGCGACGCCGAGCGCTATCGGTCCACCGGCGAGCCATAGCCCCAGCCCGCCCAAAACCGCCGCGGCACCGGGATACACCACGGTAGGATGCTGCAAGCTGGCGGCAAAAACGGCACTGCGTATTGCGCTGCTGGAAAAAGGTGTGTTCTCGGTGCCGGCCACTCAGAGCCCCTCCGACGCCAGCACGATCTCCACGCGCGGCAAGCGGTAACCATAGGCGCGATCGCCTTCTCCGGCAAGCCGCGGCAGCGGCTGGCTGCCGCCAAGACCCTGAACCCGCAGGCGATTGACATCCATGTTGTAGGTGACTTGGAAATAGCGCCCAACCGCGTCGGCGCGGTCTTGCGACAAGCGTTGATTTTCTTCGGCTTCACCCCGAATGCCGGTGTGGCCTTTGATGACGATGCGGAAATTGGGATAGTGCTTGAGGTTCTCCGCCAGCTTGTCGAGTTCCTGTTTGCCTTCCAGGCTGAGATCCGCCGTCCCGCTTTGAAACTGCACCGGGCGCGTGCGCAGGGCGCCGACCTCGCGCAGCGCGTTCCAGCCGACCTCGTTCAAGGGCGCAAAACGACGCTCCAAGGGCGGAAGGGTCTGGTTGGCGCTTTGGGTGTTAGCATAAATCACACCCAGGAACTGGCTGTTTACCAGTCGATAGGGATCGCGATCAGGCAAGGGGTTGTCCCGGAAATCCCCGGCTTCGGTGAGGATTTGCAAGGCGGACTCGATCGCCTCGACCACCTCTTGGCCTTTGCCGGCCGCCCCCATCCAGAGCTCTGCGTTTTCTGCCAAAGTGGCCCAGCGAACGCCTTTCAATACCGCAGCGGTCTGTTCGTCGTTCATGCTGGTGGCGGCCTTCGCATCGGCCAGCAGCAGTTCGCGCTTGTCGGCGTAGCTTTGCAGAACTTGAAAGTACGCGGTCAAGAGGTCGCTCACCACCTGGGGCTGTTTGAGCGAGAATTCGCGCCCCACCAGCAGCACGTCGACGATCAGGCGCCGCGTGTCTTCGGTGCCCAGCAGTTTGACTACTCCAGGCGTGGCAAGCGCTTTGGAAACATCCGGCTCCCAGAGCACCGCGGCGGCAGCCGATTTCTTTTGCAGCTTCACCAAGGCGTCCGACGAGCCTTTGGTCTCAAGGCGCCAGGGGCCGGTCTTTTGTTTCAAGTAGGGAATGTCGAAGTGCGCCGCCAACGCCTTCAAGAGATGTTCGCTCGGCGACCCGGGAGTGAAAGCGATCGAGGTACCGGTCGGAGCGGTCTTCAAGTCCTCCAGACGGCTCAACTGGTCCTTCCACGCGACCAGCGCATCACCGCCCTTGGATTCGTCGATCACGGCCACGATGGCACCGGGAAACGCCTTGGCCGCGCCGTTGAGCAAATAGGCATCCACCGTGGCCACCGCGAATTGGATCTCGCCCTTCTTCAAGGCCTCCATGCGCACCGCGTAGTCCGCCTTGTCATCGCGGCACTCCAAAGTGAAGCCGCGTTTCCTCATTTCCGACTTCATCGCCCGGGAGCACAGCGGCACGTAACCGATCCAGTTGTCCACACCAATCGCGATATGCCCTTTGGTGCCGCGCGCATCGGAGGTCTCGACTTGCTGCTTGTCCTTGTCGAGATAGTCTTCCCATTTGAGATAGGCCATCGCAGCTGCACCGGCAAGCACCAGAACGATGGCCACTTTGGCGTGCAAGTTCATTGGAATTTCTTGACCTGGAACTCGGGGCTTTCCGCCAACACTGCCGCCAAACCGCTTTCCAGCTCCTTCTGGCTATTGGCGGCACGGTAGAGCACTCGACCAGGCTGATTCAGCGAATGCTTTTCGCCGATGCAAAAGCCTAGGGTATGCACCACGATTGGGGTGGCACGGATCACTTGGTCGACGATCTCGCGCGGGTCTTCTTGCGAAGGGTTGAATTCGCCGTCGGTGATCACCACCAGATGGTATTCGCCATAACCGAGCTGACGTTTGCCCTGCTCGGTGAGCGCTTTGACGCCGAGGTTCATCGAGCTCTTGAGCGGCGTGCCGCCCCCGGCGAATATTTTGCGCAAGCTGGGATCAAGTTTCTCGCGGCTGCGTTCCGCCAGCGGCAATAGCTCGGCGATGCCCTTCTGGCCGAACACCGCGAGGCCAACATTGGCGTCGGCAGGAATACCCCGCGCAAACGTGGCGACCGCGAGCTTGGCGGCAGCGAGCTTGGAGGCATCGCCGACACAATCGCGATCGGCCATGCTGCCGGATGCGTCGAACACCAAGTAATAGTTCTTCGCCAAAGGGTTGGCCGCGAGTTGAGACTCCTTGTCCAGCACCGGCCAGGGCGGCGTGGGGGGCAAGGTCGGCGCTTGCGTTTTGACGACCGATGAGGGCTTGGCTTCGGGCGGCGGCGCATCACCGCAGCCAGCAAGAAGCAGCGGACCTGCCAGAACCAGCCATGTCGAGGCGCGCACGCCAGACCTCAAAGCGGCTTGAAGACCGAGGACTCGGCCTCGATCTGGATGATGCGGAACTCCACTCGCATGTTGCTATGCCACTCCTGCTCCGACTTGGGGGCACATGGATCGGCGCCGCACATGCCGGTACGGGGCTGCATGATGCCATGCCCCACCACCGCAAACTGCGAGGGATCGAGCTTGACCCCGCGCCCTTTGGCGTAATTGATCGCCGCCTCCCGCACCGCCGAAGCGCGCGAAAGGCTCAGGTTCTTGGCCGATTGCTGGGTTCGGGTGAGCACCACCTGCGCCGCACCGTCTTTCTTCTGGCGCAAATAGCCCATGGGGTCGCTGTGCCCCTCGACGGTGATGATCGCCCCGCCATAAGTCGAGGCAAGATTGACCACCTGTTTGAAAGCCTCCTGGTATTGCTCGACCGGGAAACTGTCTTGGTTGGGCTTGAAGAACACTTCAAAAGAAAATAGCTCCCCTTCGGAGAGTTTTCCTTCTTGCTGCTTGCGCGTCACCACGGTCGCGACCTGCGAGGGTTCGAAACGCGGCGTTTCCACCAGTTTCGTCTCCTGCAGATTGGCGGTCAGGCGCGAGTAATCCCACTTTGCGTGCTCGAGCCCAGACTGGCCCTTGGTGAGCCCGATCGCCGCAAGCGCGGCCTGAATCTCGCCGTTGAGCTGGCTGAAGCTGCGCGGGAAATCTTTCTTCTCGAAAAAGTTCTGATTGGCGGCGAAGGGCGTGAACTCGGCGTCGCCGACCATGCCTTCGGCATCCGCTTGGGCCTGGGCGCTATCCAGCAAGATTTGCGCCGCAGCCTGCATGGTTTTGTTGTAATCCGCGGCTCGGGTACCCTTGGCGGCAAGCAGTTGTTTCAATGCCTCCTGGCCCTGCAGTAGGCCGCGCACGAAGTTTTCCACCTCACTGCGGTTGCTTTGCAGGTAGTCGGCGCGAACGGCATACACGTCGGTGATGATTCGGTTGGCGGTTTTGGTCGTCAGCAGGATACGCGCGCCTTTGACTGAGTCCTCAGCCCCAGTGCCGACGGCGCCGCGCGAGGTGAGCGCCAAAGCATCGGGAATGATGACCAAAGCGGCATCGACGGAGCCGTCGTGCAGCGCGGCAGCAGGCGAATTCGCCGTTCCGGTGAGATCGGCCACCCACTTCAGCTTTACGTCTTTCATCGACAGACCGGCGTCGGCCAGAACCTTGGCGAGGTAGTCCACATGGGGTCCGTAAGCCTGCAAGGCAATGGTCTTGCCGCGCAAGTCTTTGGCCGTCTTCACCGCGCCTTTGACCACCAACGCGTCGCCGCCTGCGGACCAGGTCATTTGATAGATCACCACCGGCCGCGTCCTGGCATCCCGCGCCGCGGCGTCTGCGGCCATTTGCACCATCCCCAGCGTGCCGCGCAAGTAGGGAGAGCGCCCGGCGAGATAGGCCTCGAGCTGCTTGGCGAAGACATCTTCGCGAACCAAGCGCAGGTTGAGGCCCAATTTGCCGAAAATACTGGCCTTGTCGGTATTCTTGGCATTGCCGTTGGCCAGGATGGTCGCGATGTCGCCGCCCCAAGTGATGATGGGCACCTGCGTCGGTCCGGGCTGGACCGCACCGACCGGGGTTTGCACCACCTCGGCCAGGGACTGTGCCGCAACGTATTTGGGAGCCGCTTTTGTACCCTGAGCCATCGCCAGGGTCGGTACCAGGGCAGCCACCAGCACCAGCGCAGCGCGCCCAATATTCCACCTGTTCATGCAAGATCCTTTCACTCGGTGCCGATACCGGGCGAAAAAAGCCCGACGCGATGATCTCACAAATTCTCCATTTCCAGCAGCGTCGTGAGCCAGAGATTGCGGCTGGGCCGGATGCCGACCTGGGAGGCTTTCACGTAAGATGCCGGCAATGCCCAGGAACGAGTCCCAGGAAAAAGCCATGGATTTGCCGCGCGAATTGGAACTGCTGGTCGAGGCCAAGTTCCGGCTGATCGCCATCGATACCCACGAGGAAGCCCGCGCCGCAGCGATGATCGACGCGCTGGCCGAGCGACGAGCACTCCCCTGCTTCCACTGGAAAGTGAGCGAGGGACTGGTACGACGCGATGTGGCGACGCCGCCTGCGGGTTTCGCCAAGCCCGCCGAAATGCTGCGCCACCTCGCCACAAGTGCCGCGCCCGGGTTGTATCTACTGCTCGATCTGCACCCGTTTCTCGAAGACCCGGTGCACGCCCGCCTGCTCAAAGATGCCCAGGAACGGGAGGGGCTGACCCTGTTTCTCGTCGGGCATGGAATGAAGTTGCCGCCCGCTCTCGAAAAGGCGGCCGGGGTGTTTGAATTGCCCACGCTGGGCAAAGAGGAGGTGCTGGCCATCCTGAAGGAAGAAGTGGCTCAAATCCGAGCCAGCGCCCCGGGGCGAGAACCAATGGGCGAACCGGAGGCCGTGGAAGGCCTGCTGCAGCACCTCTCAGGCCTCGGCGCGGCCGACGCGCGCCGCGTAATACGCCAAATTCTGCTCGACGACGGCACACTCACACTGGCCGATTTCGAGCGCATCTACAAAGCCAAGCGCGAGCTCCTCGGACGCGAAGGCGTGCTGTCACTCGAAAACGCCACCGTGAAGCTCGAAGATCTCGCCGGCCTGGCTCGACTCAAGCGCTGGCTGCTGGCAAGACGCGAAGCCTTTGTCGGAGAACCCGCGCAAACCGGGCTCGAAGTGCCCAAGGGCATTCTGCTTCTCGGGGTGCAAGGCTGCGGCAAGAGCATGGCCGCCAAAGCGGTGGCCTCGGCCTGGGGAGTCGCCCTGCTGAGGCTCGATTTTGGTGCTCTCTACAATAAATACTTGGGCGAAACCGAGCGCAATCTGCGCGAATCCCTCAAAGTGGCGGACGCCATGGCCCCCTGCGTCTTGTGGCTGGATGAAATCGAAAAAGGCCTGGCCACCAGCGACGCCGACGGCGGCGAGAGCCGCCGGGTGCTGGGCACCCTGCTTACCTGGATGGCCGAACGCAAGCGCCGGGTCTTCATGATCGCCACGTCCAACGACATTGAGCGCCTGCCGCCGGAGCTCGTGCGCAAGGGCAGGGTGGACGAGATTTTTTTCGTCGATCTGCCGGGCGAAGAGCAGCGTGCGGAGATCCTGCGCCTGCACTTGCGCCGACGCGGCCACGACTTGACGCGCTTCGATTTGCCGCTTCTGGCCAGGACGAGCGAAGGGTTTTCCGGCGCGGAACTCGAGCAAGCCGTGGTGGCCGCCATGTATGCGGCACGGCTGGAGAACAAGCCCCTGGAGGGAGCCCATGTCGCGGCGGAAATGGCGCGCACCAAACCTTTGGCGGTGGTGATGGCGGAGAAGATCGCCTACCTAAGACTATGGGCGCGCGACCGCACCGTCCCCGCCGATTGATTTGTTTGATTTCCTGGAGTCTGTCACATTGCCGTAACCAAGCTTCAATAAACTTCGCTCCGCTTACCCCAACAAGGAGCACCTTTCATGTTCAACCCGCAATTTAAACACCAGCTGCTCGCCTTCGCGCTGAGTGTCAGCGCCGCGAGCGTCGCCTTCGCTCAGTCCAATGTTGTCAAGATCGACGGTTCCAGCACTGTTTACCCGATCACCGAAGCGGTGGCCGAAGAGTTCCAGAAGTCTGAGAAGAACGCCATCAAAGTAACCGTGGGTATCTCCGGCACCGGCGGCGGCTTCAAGAAGTTCTGCCGTGGCGAGATCGACATCTCCGATGCGTCCCGCCCCATTCTCAAGAAAGAAATGGAAGCCTGCGCCGCCGCGGGGATTAAGTATTACGAACTGCCGGTTGCCTTCGATGCGTTGACGGTGGTGATCAACCCCAAGAACGCCTTCATCAAACAGATGACCGTGGCCGAGTTGAAGAAACTCTGGGAACCCGCGGCGCAAGGCAAGGTCACTCGCTGGAACCAAGTCAATCCGGCGTGGCCTGACCAGCCCGTCAAGCTCTTTGGCGCTGGCGCCGACTCAGGCACCTTCGACTACTTCACTGAAGCGATCGTCGGCAAAGCCAAATCTAGCCGCGGCGATTACACTGCCTCGGAAGACGACAACGTGCTGGTCCAGGGCGTGACCCAGGACGCGCATGCCATCGGCTACTTCGGCTTTGCGTATTACGCCGAGAACATCGGCAAACTCAAGGCCGTGCCCGTGGTCAATCCCAAGGGCCAAGCAGTCGGCCCGTCGATGGACAACGTCATCAACGGTTCCTATGAACCCCTGTCGCGGCCGATCTTCATCTATGTCGCCGAGAAAGCGTGGGCGCGTCCCGAAGTCAAGAAGTTCGTCGAGTTTTACATGAAGCACGGCGCCAAACTTTCGAAGGAAGTGAAATATGTGCCGCTCCCCGACAAGGCCTACACCGGGAACATAGACCACCTCAACAAAGGCAAGCTGGGCACCGTCTTCGGCGGCGCCGCTGAAGTCGGCATCACCATCGACGACCTGATGAAGCGCGAAGCAAAACTGTAAGCACGCCATTTCCTCTCATCCCAGGGCCGGCGCTGCCGCTGGCCCTGGTTTTGCCTAACCTCCCGAGGTTGCTATCATGAGCGGCACCGCCGTCCCTGTCCTCGATCACGCCATGTCACCCGCTGGTAGCCGCTTGGGCCACCGTGCCACACGGCACGTCAAAGAAAAGATCATCGAGCTCGTGCTTTTTTTTGCCGCGCTCGTTTCGGTTTTCACGACGCTGGGCATTGTTTATATCCTGATTTCCGAATCGGTCGTGTTCTTCAAACAGGTGCCAATGCTTCAGTTTCTCACCGACACGCAGTGGACGCCGCTGTTCGACGACGCCCACTTCGGCATCATGGTGCTGATGTCGGGGACTTTGGTCAGCTCCACCGTCGCGCTGCTGGTGGCGATCCCGCTGGGCACCATCATTGCCATTTATTTGTCCGAGTTTGCCGGGCCGCGCATCCGCGAAGTCGCAAAGCCCGTGCTGGAGCTGCTCTCCGGGGTACCCACCATCGTGTACGGCTACTTCGCGCTGCTTTTCGTGACACCTCTGCTGCAAAAGGTCTTCCCGGAGCTGCCCGGATTCAACCTGCTCTCCGCCGGTTTGGTCATGGGCATCATGATCATTCCCACGGTCTCCTCCCTGTCCGAAGACGCCATGCGCGCCGTGCCCATGAGCCTGCGCGAAGGCTCCTACGCCATGGGCGCCA
>CAZFEK010000020.1:0-71886 GCA_964517465.1 uncultured Alcaligenaceae bacterium | reverse complement strand
CGTCCTCCTTAGACTGCTTTGCCGCCGACTCGCTCACGCATAGGATCTACAAAAGGCCAGCTCCTACAAAAGGCCAGCCAGCACCGCGACCGATTCTGTCCGCACCGCCGCTGTAGGAGCGCCGGAAGGCGCGAGCTTTTTAGTCGCGTGGCCATGTCGCCACTCCAATGCCTTCTGGCAACGCGGACGACATCACGCAACTGCGGCAACAAGCCGACCGCTGGGATAATGCGATCGTGGCGAAGCGTCTGGCCGAAATTGCAGCCAACATGGCAGACGACTTCCGGCAGATCGACGCCGCCGGCGACATCGAAGACAAGCAATCCTTCGTGGCCGGGCTGTTCGACCCGAGACTGCGCATCGACCCGTACTGCGCGCTAGCGCCTAAGCAGCGCGTGCCAGGGTTGGTCGACCCGAAACTGCGCATCGACCCGTACCTGGTGGAGGATTTCGAGGTTCGCCTCTACGGTGATACGGCGCTTGCGAGCGGGCGCACGCGCATGACCGGGCACTACGACGGCAAGTTCTTCAGCTCGCACTATCGCTATATCGACGTCTATGTGCGGCGCGGCGGTTTATGGAAAATCGTCAGCGTACAGATCACCAAAATGCCGCGGTAGGGTTGTCGGGCGCGGCGACAGACTCTGCGCGCGGCCACACGGCAGGGCACGCGCCGTGTCAGCGCCTGCTTGAGTGCCGCCCGACCGCCGCCGCCACCCCGCTGCGGCGCTGCACACCGAGCTTGTCGATAGTGCGCTTGAGATAAGTGCGCACCGTGGAAAGCTCGACCCCGAGGTGCTGCGCGATCTCCTTGTCGGTGAGACCATCGCCCACCATATGCGCCACGGCCATTTCGCGCGGCGATAGCTCGGCTGCGCCAGCCGGCGCAATCGCTGCCGCCTGCTGCGCGCGGACCGCCGCGCGACGCAGCGCCCCGGTAAAGGCAGGTTCGATGAGGCGCAACAGATCGAGAGCATGGGCGTCGAAGTTGTCACGCGCTTTGCCGCGCCAGATGCGCAAATCGCCAATGTTGTGCCCATCGGCGTAGGCGTAGACATTCACTCCCCAATAGAGGCCGTCGCGCGCCAGAAAATCATTGAAGAATTCGGTGCACATCAGTTCGTTTTGCGGCAGGACTTGCGTCACCAGCGTGGGCACGCGGCGCGCTTGCAGCTCATAGGTAATGGGGTCGTGGAACTGATAATAGGCCTCGTAGCGTGCGAGGCTCTCGTCATTCATATTGATGTTCACCCGCCCGTCGAAGCGCTGCGCCGCTGAATCCCACACGTAGGACGCGAAGTAGTCGGCCTTCAAGAGTTCCAGCAAACCGTGGCCCAGGCGCTCGCGCACTTCGCGCTCGGCCATGTCTTCGGCCAAGAGGCCAAAAAGGCGTGACAGAACGCGGCTTTCCGAGGCGGTGAGGTACATGCGGGCAGTTTAGAGTGGTTGGGGTAAGAAGGCTAGTTTAAGCGATCGCTGGTGTACCACTCCCACCGTCAACGGCGGCTCGCGGGAGCCACCGGCTTGCTGCGACCGCGAGCGCTACCTGACGCGTGCGCCTGGGCTTCGCCAGTCTTTTCGACGGCAACGCCGGCGGCCCGATTTTCCGAGTGCCGCCCAGGCTCGCCGCCCCTCTTTTGCCCAGAATTTTGGGATAATTTCGGCACTCACACGGTTCGATCGGGATATGACCCGAAAGCAGAAGACTTCCCTCGGCGCGCCGTTCCTGCGTCGCATTAGCACTTTGTCGGAGAAGGTGGCCGCCGGGCAGTACCCGTTTGATATTCCCGCGCTTGCCCAGGGCATCGATATCGAACTTTCGACCAAGGTCACTTTTTTTGTGGGAGAAAACGGCAGCGGGAAATCGACTCTCCTGGAAGCAATCGCCGAGTGCTGCGAGTTCAACCCCGAGGGCGGAAGCCAGGATCATCATCGCCAGGCTTTCGCCGATCGCTCGCCTCTCGCGCAGGCGCTGCGTTTGTCCTGGATGCCCCGGGTGAGCGAAGGTTTCTTTCTGCGCGCGGAAAGCTTCTACAACTTTGCCACTTATCTCGATGCGGTATCGGATTTGCGCGCCTATGGCGGGAGGTCGCTGCATCAGCAGTCGCATGGCGAGTCTTTTCTCGCCCTATTCAACAACCGCTTCGAGCACGGCATCTACATTCTCGATGAGCCCGAAGCCGCGCTTTCGCCGCAGCGGCAATTGTCGTTTCTGCGGATCATCCATGACTTGGAAACGCCCGGCCACGCGCAGTTCTTGATTGCCACCCACTCTCCGATTCTACTTTGCTACCCCGGCGCAAGGATCTTTAGCCTTGACGGAGAGGGAATCTCCGCAATTGACTATCGCGATTCGGAACACTACCGTCTCACGCGCGATTTTCTCAATTCTCCGGAACGGTATTTTCAGCATCTCTTTCGTGACGAGAAGGAAGATCGCTAGAATGCCGGTCTGCGCGACGCACCCTTTCGCCTTCCCCCTTTTACCGGCGTCGATTAGGCCATCCTTCCGCCCGTCCGGTCTCGGGACGCGACTCGCGCCTGCTCTTTGGAGCCGTCGACTGGAGTCGCCCGCCGGATCGCCTTCCGTTGGGCTCCCTCCGGCGCGCTGGCACCGGTTCTGCGCCTCCCTCGCGGTGACCAAGCGGCGGCGTGCGCTGGCCTATGCCGCGGTTAGCGCCGCCCCATCGCCGCCGCGACGAGCCTGCGGCGAGAGCTTCCGCGTCTGAATACGAGGTCTACCCGAGCCGCCGCGGCGCAGTTGGCCGCGGCTGACTTTTTTCTAGCCCGGGTGTTTAGTGGCAGTCGCGTCCGCGCCCGGCCTGCAAGCTCGTGAGGAAGACGGCACCGGTGCCCTCGGCGGTGGTGCCTGTGAACACCGCGACGATTCGATCCGGGCCCAGCACGCGCACCCCGCTGACGCCGCCTGAGCTCGCAATGGCCGCCGCTGGTCCCGCAGGGGTGATGGTGGCCACGCCCGCGCTGCCAAACGCGGGATCGAGCGCGCCGCTGGCGAGGTAACGCAACACCAGCGGCTCGCCCACGGTGGACGCGGGATCAGTGAAGTGAGTGGCGCCAACCACGATCTTCCCGTTGTCTTGCAGCGCAAGCTGGATACCGAAGGCGCCGTAACCGGTCGCGGTCACGGTATAGCCCCCGCTGCCGAAGCCCGTGTCCAAACTGCCGTCGGCATTGACTCGATAGACGGCGACGGCGCTGGTGGTGCCGTCGGTGCTGCGCACCGAACCGGTAATCACGATCTTACCGTCCGGCTGTACCGCGAGTTTGCGTCCCAAGGCATCGTAAGCGTCTCCGGCATCAACGATGGCATAGCCGGCGTTGCCGAAACTGGCATCGAGCGTGCCATCGGCCTGTAGCCGCGCGAGAAACATCTGAAAGTGATAACCGGCGCTGCCCAACACCCGAAAACGCCCGGTGACTAGAATTTGCCCACTCGGCAGCAGGGCGAGGTCGGTGGCGCGCCCCAGCGCATCCGGCCACGCGTAGGCGGGTGGGAAAAAGAAGGCGTAGCCGCCGGTGCCAAAACTTGCATCCAAGACTCCAGCCGGCGTGAGCTTCACGACCACTGGCTGCTGCGCCTGGGGGGCCGAAGTGTTCTGGCCGCCGGCGCTGATCAGGATGCTGCCATCGTTCGCAGTCGCAACGCCCACGATGACGAAGGCATTGGGCAGGGCGAAACTCATCGAGCCCACGCTGCCGAACTCGATGTCTGGAGTTCCATCGGGATTGAAGCGGCTCACGCTCACGTTTCCGTTGCCCGCTAGGACAACGATGCTGCGCCCCGCGTTGTCTCGTGCCACGTCGCCAGCCGGCCGCGTGCCGGGCTGCAACCCCGGCGACGCGAGGCCAAATCCGGCATAAGTGCGGTCGATTTTTCCGGCGTTGGATACGCGCACCAGAGCAGCAAACCGCGAGTCCTCGGCGTGGGTCGCCACGGTGGTCGGCGCGTAGATTTGATGATCGCCGTCCCAGATGAGCCCTTCAAAGTTCCCCGCAGGTGTGGGCAACCAGGGCGAGATCTGGACAAAACCGGCACTACCTGATGGGCCGAAGGAGGTGTCGATGCGGCCCGCATTGCACGATGCGGAGAATGCCGGGGTTGCGGCGAACGCGGCGAGCAGCGCCGCGGAGCAAGCGGTCTTCATAGGTGAAAGCTCCTTCTGGGGCATGAGATTGGACTTTTTGCTTGGGCACGAACGCCTGTCGCGCGCGCCTCAACAATGTTGCCGCAGGACGATGTCCGCCGCATCGCCCAAATTGATGATCGCCGCCTGCGAGTTTTGCCCGGCGGGCGCGATCCGATGGGTTTCTTGAGATCGTCGCGCGAAGTCGTTGCAGAGCGGGAGATCGATGTACCAAACGAAACTTTGAACCCGCATCCCGGCGCCCGTGAGATCGCCCCCCCGCAAGTCTCTGGGCTAGCACCCTGCGGGCTGGTTATTCGGTCGCCCACGGCGTGCGGGGAAGCCCTGCTCAGCGGGTTCCGTAAGTACGAGGAAAAGTCATGTGTTTTCAATAGTTCCAGCAACCCGTGGCCCAGGCGCTCGCGCACTTCGCGCTCGGCCATGTCTTCGGCCAAGAGGCCAAAAAGGCGTGACAGAACGCGGCTTTCCGAGGCGGTGAGGTACCTGCGGGCAATTCGGCGCGGTTAGAGCGAGAAGGCTAGGTCATTGCGTCTCGCCGGCGAGGCACTGCCAGGTGTCGTTCGGTTTGGACAAGTCGTGAGCACAGCGCAGCCAGTTGCCGTCAGCGGCTTGTAGCGTCACCGTCAATTCAAAGGCTCCCGGTGCTTGCCCCGGTGCCACACTAATCACGGCGTAGCCATTCTTTTCGGAGACAATGGCGGTATCCATTTGGCCCGCAACTTTCTTGTCGCCGCAACTCAACTCGATGGGTTCATTCAAGACGTAGTCGTCTGCCCGCGTATTGGCGAAGGGCCAAGGCGAATACAAGCCCGAGGAAACCACCGAATAAACGGCATTTTCACCGCCACAAAGAACGAGTTTCGTCACCAGCGACAGATGCGCGTCGCCGCACAGGAAAACCACCCCCTGGATCTTCTCCGCTTCGATGAAGTTCAGCAGTTCACACAAAGAGGCGGGGTAACCCGACCACCCATCGATGCGGATCCGCTCTTCGTTGCGCCCGCTGCCGAAGCGCTCCAAAGGGAGCACGACGCTGGGAGAGACGATAAATTTTGCGGGGGCCTCACGATGTTCTTCCAGCCACGTCTTGAGAGCGTCCATGATTTCCCGCGGAATGATCTTCGCGGTGTCGATCGCATGGGTCGAGCACCGGCGATCCTCTCGTTTCGTGCGCGTATCCAAGACGAAGAATGGCCAACCGGCCGGCCAGAATCGATAGGCGAACGACGCCCCGACTGCCGGCGGATTGAGCTTACCCTGAAATTGTTGGTACTGAAATAGGGAGGCGCTTTCCGCTGGCTTGTGAGCAGCCGTCGGCTGCCAGTTATCCGACACTTCGTGGTCATCGAGCATGAAATAGGTCGGCAAGCGACAGGTGACCGCCCGGAACGCATCGAGGCGCCAGTTCAGTTCATAGATGTTGCGCAGGCGAGCTTCCGGGTCTTCGTTGAAGGTGTCGAAAACCCCAGCCAGGGCATCGGCATAGATCTGGTCGCCAATGAGTGCCAGGAACTGCGGCTTGGGATTTACCGGCAGCTCAAGTTGCGCCAGCAGGCGGCGATAAGAAGCGCCCGCGCATACGGCGTCGAACAAGCCCGGTGGATATTGACAGCTCGCCAGGGCAAAAGAAATCGGCGCAGGCTCCTTCCTAGCAACCCCGAGGTCCCGAGCGGCGATGGCGGCCGGATCGAGATGGAACATCGTGCATTCAAGGTCCTTCGCGCGATGTTCTCGGAAATACTCCGCGACGGCCGCGCGCCATTCCCGGTCAAGGAGAGGTTTTTCTGGAGGTCGAGGACCGGCGACTTTGGCAAGGGTTGAGCCGACTTCAAACACCTCACGCCCCGACGTAATCGGAAGGTCGCCGTGCACGGTCAGCACCGCAAAGGCAGCAGCTGGGTTTACCAACGCTAAGGGGATTTCAACGGTTAAGGCCTGCCTTTCCAGTACGAGACCTTGGTCGATCAGGCTCGCGTTGGCGTTTAACCGCCCAAAGAATCGCGCCGCGGCAATGTCGGGTTTCCAGAAAGTCTGATCGTTAGGGCGCATGGGGACCATTACTACACCCGCCGTGCTGCCCCGCTGCGGTCTCGGGTGTACCAGTAAAGAGAAGGTGACAACGTCTTTTCCTCCGCGAATCCATCCGAGCGTCGGGCCGGCCCAAGCAGGCTCGCAAACACAGACTCGCTTGTCACTCAGTTTTTTCTCAGCAATAGGCTGCGCGAGAAATTCCGCAATCACCGGAAAGACATCCTTGTGTGCGTTCTTTCCGATCAGGGAATCTTGGTGCCCGTATTTTGCAAGCAAGCGAAGCTGGCGTGCCTTACCGGCTCCGTAATGCAGATCACCCCCAACTTGAAGAGGCTTCTCCGGGACGTTCGGGTTATCGAAGAGAGCTTTCAGCAGGTCATAGCTGTCTTTGCTGCCCCGCCAATCGAAAACACGATTGTGTCGCCCATGAAGCAGCAGCACCGGAAACGCGAAATTCTCCTTGATCTTGTTCCGATGCAGCGACCGGTTTCTGCCGCTGGCATCGGTCACCAGGCGCCGGCGAGCAAAGTAGATCGTCTGCGCCAGGGTCTTCACTTTGACCCAGCCATAGATGGCGTCCAAGGCGAGCAGTGTTTCGTCACCAACGTTTTCTAGACGCATCAGCTGGCCGTAGATGGCATCGGCACGATGGCGCACGAGGCGAAAGTCGGGCTGCTTGCCGTCAGCGTTGGGCGGGAGCGCGGCCGCCCGGTTCGCCTCCTGGTCATCTTCTGGATAAAGGTAACTGGCGAGCAACATATCCAAAAGCAAACTCGCGATCGTGGACTCTTTGCGCTCCCAGCGACCGGCCTTCCAGAAGTATTCCGGGCGCACGTCGAATTCGTCGGTGCCAAGAAGTTCCTTGAGGTAGCTCGCAACAAAGGCGCGAAACTGATTCATGGGACTCATTTCAATCAGGGGACCCACTTGCGACAGCACCACCGCGCCCACTTTGGGAGCGACGCCTTCGTCTTCAAGGGTCGCGGTGCAGAACATCGCCGCACCGATGCAATGGGCAATAACGTCGACCTGCTGGTTTGTTTCGTTATGGATGCTCTCGATAGCAGCAGGAATGTCGCCCAGGGCAACCGTATCGAAGTCGTCCTCATTTCTGCGCGACAGATTGGCGATGCTGGTGCGCAGGTCGAGCACCCAAACGTCCCTATTCTTTTCCAACATGAAACGAACCAGATTGTTGGGGATGCTCGGGTGAGCAAAAGTCGACCCCGAAGCGCCATAACCATGAATCATTAGCACGGGCCGACCCGTGCTCTGGCCCTTGCGGAAGCGAGATAGGCGTGCGCCATTGCCCAGATCAAGTAGCTCCGGACGCACGCCGTCAAGTTCGTCGGGTTTGCGCTCTTGCATGCGCTGCGGCATGTCTCCGGGCGGAAGGAAGCTCTGCAAATGGGTTTTGATGAGGAGGCGCAGCACGTATAGGCCAAGGCTTGCCAGATCGGCGATGGCATTGGGCTGATCACGCTGTTTGGTAATACTTAGCAGCGCCTGGTGTTCCCGAGCGAAGTAACTCAAGTCCACCTCGATCACGCCCAAATTCCGCTTGAGCGGTCCCTCGACCCGATCCAAAGTCATCTCGGTCAATTGGCGCCAAGGATTGGCGCCTTCCTTCCAGCCGATGGTTTTGGTGCCCTTGAGCGTGGCGCCAATTAGGCTTGCGGTGGTTTCGTTGCCTTTTTCCGCTCCAGATAAAGGGTTTTCAACCTTGAAGGTATAAGTCATAAGTCTCTGCTCCTCCAGACCGATCAGCATATGGTTGACTTCTGCCTTCCAGTTCGGGCAAGGAAAGAGGGGTGCTTTGCGGTTCTTTGTGAAGGAGGAATAGACGCAATTGACCAGTGTGCACAAGGCCCGTTTCCCTTTTGCGAGCGTCAGAACCAGCCAACGCTTGCATCTGCGAAGAAAGCGCCAGAGACCGTCGAACGGTTGAGGTTCTGGAAGATGGAAAATCTTCGCGTTTCCGGAAAGCGGGAATGTCGCGACGGGCTGGCGGTTCTCCTCTAAACGCTCCGCCTTGAGTTCATCCATGCGCTGCGGACTAAACTTCTGCTTTCCGTTCTTGGGTTTCGCATCAGGGCGTGCATAGAGACGCAATTCGGCTTCATTGAATTGCACTTGCCGGGATAGCGTCCTCAGAAAGGCGGCGAGGTCAGGGATCTCCGCAAATTTGACTTCGATCTCCGCATCGTAGGTTTTTCCTTCGAGTTCAATTGGACCTCGCAACATTTCTTTGATCTTGACTGCGGTCGGCGCGGGTCCGGCTTCAGACCTTTCCTGCCAACGCTTCCGATCGCCTAGCGAAGTTGAACGCGCTGTCTCTTCGTCAAACTTCCAGGTCTTGATGTGCTCAGTCATTGCCAGCTCTGCCAATGCCGCAATGGTCAGTGCGGGATTGATACCCAGCGCCTTGGGGATGATGGAGCCATCGAGTACGACGAGGTTTTCGTAAACGTCGACGCCTTCGTCTTTGAAGACTCGACCGTACAAATCCACAACGCCGTCTTTTCCGCAGTTACCCATGGGGCACCCGCCCAGCGGATGCACCGTGATGGCGGAGCCTTTGGGTACTTGGGCAAGCTCGTAGAACTTCTGCGGTACCGCCATCCAGGTAGGGCTCGGAATGATAGTGCCGCCGGGGCCGCCGTTTTCTTCCTTGCAGGCCTCGGTTAGCCAATCGATTTGGGCCTGCGCCAGCGGGCTATCGCGCAAGTCCGGCCAATCGATCCGCACCCTGCCTTCGCTTGCCGCGTCGTCCTTCGTGATGGGAATGAGCTTGATTTCGCCCCTGGCCTCCTCTTCGCCAATCAAGCCGTAAATGGATGTGAACTCCAGGCTCTTTGTCGTTACAGCCAGTGGGTCTTCATCAGGGTGTTTGCTGTCTTGCTCACCTTCGCCCGAATCCATGAGCTGGTGCAGCAGGCCAAAAGTGGTTGTTACCTCGCCCATCACGCGGCGGAGGTTGGCGGGGATGCCAAACTCCTCGACCACGAAGCGCTGCCCTTGCGACTCCACTTTGATCATCCCGGCGATGGTGGGTCCACGGACAAACGCGTAGGGGTTGTCTTCGTCCGCCGACGCGTGGACTGGGTAGCTCTGCCGATAGCCCGCGGCAATGAGGTCACCATTGGTGGAAAAGCGCTGCCCCAGCATTTCGGTCGCTAGAGGCAAACCGGTCGTCGCGGAGCGCAAGAGGATTTCGGTGGAGCCGAGAGTTCCCGCCGCCAAAATGACTTTGCGCGCACGCACATGAAAAGGCTTACCCTCGGGTGGGCGCTTAGATTCGTCGGTGTAATGCCACTCGACCTCCCAGGGTTCTTTATCGTTCTTGCGGGGAGCCAGCCTTTCTACCCATCCGCCACAGAAGATCTCGGCGCGCTTCGCTCTTGCCAAGGCAAGGTAGTTGGTGTCGAGAGAGTTCTTGGCTCCCTGATTACAGCCGGTGACGCAGTCGCCGCGCTGGGAACAAGGGTAGCGCTGAACCCCTATGTCGGCGGGAATCGTCGTTCCATCGAAATTCACCGCGACTTTCGCGCGCCGAAACGATGCTTTCCCGCCTTGCGCAGTGCGTTCGAGGGCTGTGAGCTTGTCGGGTTTTGCCGCTTCTGGAAGCGAACAGACGCCCAACATCCGCTCTGCCTCTTGGTAGTTGCGATCAAGATCTTCCTTTCGCAGTCGCTGCGGCCAGCCGCTCTCGAAGATACGCGCTTCGGGGCGTTCCATTACCGCGGCATTGATCAGCGAACCACCCCCCAGCCCATTGGCCACCAGCGCATGGACGTCTTTGCCCAGACGAAAATCAAACAAGCCCGACGCGTATCCTTTGCGTGTGCCTCCCTCCTGCATCTGGACGCGGACGTGGCCCGGCAGTTCACCGAACCGCTTGGGGAAACGGCCGGGCAAATACTCTTCGCCGCGTTCGAGCACCCACACGCTCACTGGACGCTTCTTGCCTTCCTCCGTGACGGTTGTACCCGCCAAGCGTGCCGCGGACACGGCTGCGCCATACCCGCTGCCGACGATCAGCACATCGCAATGAATGGCGTCTGGGCCAAGTGCCTCGACTTTCTCGCGCAATACTTCCGCGCCGACCGAGAGCCACGATGCCGACTGACTGGTGCTTTCTTTCCCCTGGGCGCTGCTGCCGACTTCTTCTTCGTTCATGTTGGGGCCTCCTCCTCGAGACTGCGCTTTCACTACCTCCTGGCTTCCGCTTCCAGAACGGCCTCCATCGCAACTTGAAGGCGCTCTAGGGAAACGGGTTTGTGCATCAGGTACAAACCAGCTTTCTCGGCTTCGGCAAGACGCCGCGGATCGGTGTCGCCGCTGATGAGCAACGCCGGCAATCCGGGGAATCGATCGCGCAGTTTGGTGATCAGTTGCAACCCGCAGTCGCCCTCCCCGAGCTGATAGTCGGCCAAGACGATATGCGGCGGGTTGCGAGTCGCCAGCTCGAGCGCTTCATTGGTGCTGGCGGCTTCGTCGGCCTGGCAGCCGAAGCGTTCCAGAACATGCCGCATGGCCAAGCGGACGGGCTGTTCGTCGTCGACGAAAAGCACCTTGACGCCGCGCAGCGCGTCGCCTTCACGGGGTTCGGCACGCCGCTCCTCGGCCGGCTGCGACCCGCGCGGCATGCGCAGAGTAAGCGTGGTTCCCCGCCCCAATTCCGAATGCAATTCGACTTCTATGCCAAGCACCTCGGCGACGCGCCGCACGATCGCCAGGCCCAAACCCAGACCTTTGCGTTTGTCGCGACCTTGGTTCTCGGCCTGGTAAAACTCCTCGAAAACCTTTTTCTTGGCGTCCTCGGGAATACCACGCCCGGTGTCGCTTACCGAAACGAGCAATTCCGCGCCGCTCTCCGCCACGTCAATGCTCACGCTGCCTTGGTCGGTATACTTGATCGCATTGTCGAGCAAATTTCGCAACACACGCTCGAGCAACAGCGGGTCGGTCTCCACCACCGCGTCGTCGGGGCACCGGGCACTGAGCTTCAAGCCCTTGTTCTCCGCCTGCGTCTGGTGTGCCGAAACGAGATTGGCGATCAGCCGGTGTAGCAGGATCGGACGGTGGTCGGCGCTCACCACGCCCGCGTCGAGTTTGGAAATATCGAGCAAGGAGTCGAGCAAATCGGCCAGGGAGTCGATTGAAGTCGAGATCTCCTGCGCGATGCGGCCGGCGTTTTCGGCGTGGGGGTCGCGGGCCAGCAGGCCGCTATGCAGAGTCAGGGCGTGCAAAGGCTGGCGCAAGTCGTGGCTGGCCGCGGCAAGAAACCGCGTTTTTGCCTGGTTGGCGCTCTCCGCAGCGTCGCGCGCTCGAGCCAGCGCGGCTTGTTCCTGGGCCAGGCGCTGGACGAGTTCCTCGTTTTCTCTGCGGATGCGATAAGACTCCTCGAACAGCGCGGCGTTTTGCGTCGCATACCGATACTGAACGCCAAAGAACATCACGATCATCACTGCGACGCCATACCCGACGAGGTTGCCCTCGATGAGCCACATCAGCGCGGTGGGCAGAAACACCCATGAGGCATAGCTAACATAAGCGCGGACCAGCGGTCCGCCGGTGGAAACCGCTCCGGCCGCCCAGGACACCAAAATCATGGTCAGCAGCGCATCGTATTGGGGACTCAACCAATACATAAAAAGCGCGGCCGCGCCGTGGGTTGTCCCCAGCGCGCTGTTCCAAACAACCACCTGCCGCAGCCGCTGGCCGATGGGAAGGGCTCGATTCGCCGCCAGTTTCACGAGATAACGCGCGCGTATCTCCCGCACTGAAACGAGCGCCGCGAACCACGAAAGCACCACGAGCGACGGAACGAAGGGCCACACCAATACACAGACCACGCCGGCAATAAAGGCGATTTGCCACCGCAGCGCCGAGGCGTGCGCCGAAAGCGTGTCGAGCCCGCGCTGCTTGAGGCCGTCGGCGTAATTTGCTTCTTCTTGCGCCCTTGAGAAATTGGGCGGCAGGACTTGCGGGCTCATAGCCGCTCGATCGATTCCGAGGCATTGGCCGCCAGCACGCGATAAATCGCCTCCGTTCGATTCCTCACGCCCAAGGCGCGGTACACCATGGCCAAATGCACTTTAACCGTGCTTTCGGCGATTCCCAGTTCCCGAGCGATGATCTTGTTGGGCTTGCCGCGCAGGGCCTGGGCAAAGACCTCGCGTTGGCGCGGAGACAACTCGGCGCTCATGAATCCCGCCAGGGCGCTCGTCGGCACGCGTGGCTCCAGGTCCGAGACCTCCGGTTCGGCGTCGAGCAAAGCGATCGGCGGGAGATAGATGCCGCGGGCGAGCACCAATGACAAGGCTGCCAGCATCTCGCGCTCGGGCATGGTCTTCGGTATGTAGCCCGCGGCGCCATCCTCGATCGCTTGCCGAATGTAGCGCGGATTGGGGTCGCCCGAAATGACCACGAACAGCGCCGCATCGAAGGCGGCACGCAGCACGCGCAAGGCCTCCGCGCCCGTCACTCCGGGAAGGTGATAATCGAGCAAAATGAGATCGAAGACTTCCGCGCAGAGAGACAGCGCCCCGGCCACGTCCTTTGCGGCACTGCACACGACTTCTTCTCCCGGGCGTTGTTGCGCCACGAGCTGTTCGAGGACGCCGCGCATGCCGCTCCAGATCAGCTCGTGATCGTCAACGATCAGGACCTTCATTTTCTCCCTGGGCCTTAGAACATAGGTGCGTCGGAAGGTTACCAGCACCTCGGGCTATTGTCAGGTGCCTGGGACTAAACCTTGGTCTTAGTTCTCCCGCCTAGCCACACTACCCCTTCCGTCTAATGGCACGGAATACGCTGATTAGGAACAATGCGGGGCGTGTCGGATGTTCTGGTCGTGAAGTTTTGAACGTAATCACCGGGAGGGGGTGCCATGGATTCCACCACAAGCGCTTTCGCATTTTCGCGGCTGCCCAGGGCCACCGCGGGAGAGATCGATCTGACTGTCGACCATGGGGAGAGTGACGAGGAGCTTGGAAATGCCGAAGCCTTTCTGGGAGCGATGGTCGATGAACTCGATTTCGGCGTGTGCGTTTGTGATGCCAAAGCCCATTTGCTCGCGGCCAATCGCTCAGCCCGAGTCGAGTTGGCTGAGGGCCGCGTCTTGGGTATGGAGCGCGGGCAAATTCGCCCCAGCATGACAACTTGCCGGCAAAGTTTCGACACCGCCCTCCAAGACGCCGCGCGGGCCGGTCTGCGGCGCATGGTCGCTCTCACGGGAGGAGCTGACCGCCTGGTGATCACGGTATCCCCCGCGCGCAGCGCAGCCGCGGGGAGCGTCATTTTGCTCTTCGGCCGCCGTACCTTTTGCAGCCCTCTGGGGCTCGAGTTGTTGGCGGGTGTGCATGGCCTGACCTACGGCGAGCGGCGTGTCCTGAATTACCTCCTGACGGGTGAGCGTCCTAGCGCCATATCGCGCTCCCTGGGCGTCAGCGTGAACACCGTGCGCACGCAAATCCGATCCATACGGGCAAAATTCTGCGTCGACAGCATCGATGCCTTGCTAATACGTCTTGCCGGCATCCCGCCCGTGGGCACTGCGTTGCGCGCCATGTAGCAGGTGCCGCCCGCGACGCGCGCATTTGGTTTGACTGCTGGGGGCCAATCCTGGAATAGCATTCGCCGCTGAACCCGCTTGATGCATTCGCATCTCGAAGCGTCTTCTTTGCGCCAAGCGAGTTTAACTACCCGCGAAACGCAAAATCTCCGGTAGCTCCCGCTCGAAATGCTGAAAGCCGTGATCGCCGCCTTCGATCACCCGCTGCCTTGCGCCGGCGTAGTAGCGCACGGCTTCGCGATAGTCGAGCACTTCGTCGCCGGTTTGCACCAAGAGGTAATAGCGTTCCGGCCGGGTGATGCGCGCCACTGACAAGGCGCGCATTTCGGCGAGGTGCGTCGGCGTGAGCTCGTAGGCTTCGCCAGTGTAGAGATTACGCTGCGGCCCGAGATATTGGGTGAGGTCGCGGTCCGGCAGCACGGCGGGGTTGATGAGCACCGCTTTGAGGCCGTGTTTCTCGGCCAGATATGTGGCGTAATAGCCGCCCAGGGAGCTGCCGATGAGGGTGATGTCGTCGGCGGCATGTTGCGCGAGCAGCGCTTCGATTTGGGCGATGGCCTCGGCCGGACGATGCGGCAGCGCAGGCAGGTCGAAAGCGATCTGGCCGGCCAGCGGCGAGATCGAGTCGGCCATTAGCCGACCCTTGATGGTCTGCGGCGAACTGTTGAAGCCGTGGAGGTAGATCAGGCGCAGCACTGGGCCATCCTCCCTGCGGAGGTCGACCCACCACAACGGGGCATCACGACTTGCAATGGTCGGCCCGGATACAAGCTAGGGCGGGCCTTGGCCGCGAAGAGCTTGGGTGCGATTCTGAAGCGCCTTTTCGCGGGCGAGCCCGCTCCTACAAAACCTTGGCCTGCGTGGATGGGAGCCGCCTTGGCCGCGAAGGGATTGAGTCCGGAGGTCATGGATCTCGAGGAACTCACGCCAGAGCGCGCAAGAGTTTGTCGTGAATGCCGCCGAAACCGCCGTTGCTCATGATGAGCACGTGGTCGCCGGCTTGCGCAATCTGCGCCAGACCTTGCACCAAGCCGTCGAGGTCTTGCCAGGTTTCGGCTTTATCGCCCAAGGGTGCCAACGCAGCCGCCGCGTCCCAGCCGAGACCGCCGGCATAGCAGAACACGCGGTCAGCGGCGTTGAGACTTTCCGGCATCTGCGCCTTCATGACGCCCAGCTTCATGGTGTTGGAACGCGGCTCCAGCACGGCGATGAGGCGCGCGGTTCCGATGCGGTCGCGCAGTGCGGCCAGCGTCGCAGCGATGGCGGTGGGGTGATGCGCGAAGTCGTCGTACACCGTGATGCCGCGCACTTCACCGCGCTTTTCCAATCGCCGCTTCACGCCGCCAAAACACGCCAGCGCTTCGAGCCCTTGCGCGATGGGCACTCCGACGTGCCGCGCCGCCAGCAAGGCGGCCAGGGCGTTCAGTTGATTGTGGCGGCCGGGCAAATCGAGCTGCAAGTGTCCCGCCGCTTGCCCGTGGTGGTGGATATCGCCGGAGCTGTCGATGTCCCAGGCGGCGGCCGCGGCAAAGCGCTCGACCCTCGACCAACAGCCGCGCTCGAGCACGCGCTGCAAACTCGCTTCGCTGCCGTTGACCACCAGCAAGCCATCGCCGGGCACGGTGCGCACCAGGTGATGGAATTGCGTTTCGATGGCGGTGAGATCGGTGAATATGTCGGCGTGATCGAACTCGAGGTTGTTGAGAATGGCGGTGCGCGGCCGGTAGTGCACGAACTTGGAGCGTTTGTCGAAAAAGGCGGTGTCGTATTCGTCGGCTTCGATCACAAAGAAGTTGCTCGCCGTGAGCCGCGCCGAAAAGTCGAAATCCACCGGCACGCCGCCGATCAGAAAACCCGGCGCGAGCCCCGCGCGTTCGAGGATAAACGCCAGCATGGCGGTGGTGGTGGTTTTGCCATGGGTGCCCGCTACCGCGATCACCCAGCGCCCTTGCAGCACGTTTTCGAACAGCCACTGCGGGCCGGATGTGTAAGCAAGGCCGCGGTTCAGTATGGCTTCCATCACCGGCTTGCCACGGGTGACGGCGTTGCCCACCACGAAAACGTCGGCGCCGCGGGCCACGCCTTCGAGCTGGTCGGCTTCCCAACCTTCCACCAGACCGATACCCAGCGCTTCGAGCTGCGTGCTCATGGGCGGATAAACATTGGCGTCGCAGCCGGTGACGGTGTGGCCCGCCGCTTTGGCGATGGCGGCGATACCGCCCATGAAAGTGCCGCAGATGCCGAGGATGTGGAGGTGCATGTCTAGAGGCTAGATACTAGAAACTGGAGACTAGATTGAGGCGAAGTGGGGGGTCGGGCTATGGGAGTGCATGCTAATCGGGGTGGGATTGGTCGGCAAGGCGGTGTCCTTGGCGGCGCAGGGCTTCGCGATACGCTTCTTCCAGGGCGCGAGTATAGCCTTTGGTATCCGCCAGGCCGCTCGCCGCGAGCTGCTCGGCAATCTTCCGGGCTAGCTGCGCGCGCCTTTCCGGCTCACGCGCGAGGCGCAGCGCGATGGCCACGTAGTCGTCTTCGGTTTGGGCAATGGTTTCGGTAATGCCCAAATGCGTGAGGATGGAAAGGCTCATGCGCTCGCCTTGGCGCAAGCCGGTCAGCGCAACCACCGGCACATGCATGTCGAGGGCGGCCGTGGTGGTGTCGCCGCCGGAATAGGGAAAGGTGTCGAGCACGATATCCACCAGCCGGTAGCGCGCCCGCGCGGCGCGCTGGTCTTCGCCGGGGGGGATGAACACGATGCGCTCCGGCGCGATGCCATACGCTTGGGTCTGGCGCAGGAGCGGCGCCCGATCGCCTTGCGCGTAGGGCGAGAAGGCGAGCCGCGCCTCGGGCAGGGCATCGAGGATGCGCCGCCAAACGCCCAGGCAGCGCGGGCTCATCTTGAGCGGGCTGACAAAGGTGCCGAAAACCACGGCGTTTTCGGCGATCCCCAGAGCGGCCCGAGTCGCCGGCGCCGTTTCGGCCGGGTCGATGTGCCGAAAGGGCAGCACGCAGGCAGACATGGGCAAGAGTTTTTCAATCAGATAGCTCTCGTTCTCCGGCAAATCGACATGCGCATCCGAAATCTTGAAGTCGATTTCGCGCAGGCCCAAGGCGCCGTGGTAGCCCAGGTGAGTGACCATCAAGCGCGCCGGGCGATGCAAATAGATGCCCGGCCGGGCAAAGCTGGTGTGCGCCATGAGATCGACCAGCACGTCCAAGTCATCCTCGGCCATCGCCTGGGCGGCCGCTTGGTCGCTCAAGTCTTCGAGGCGCAGGAAGCGGGTTGAAAGATCGCGAAAAATCGACGTGAGATCGTCTTCGTTCGCGGCCGGCGCCAAAGAATAGCAGTAGATTTCAAATGCGTCGCGATCGTGCTCCAAAAGGATTTGCGCGATCAGCGGCCCCATCACATGGCGCCGGAAATCGGCCGACACATAACCGATACGCCAGCGTTTTCCCGGTTTGCGCTGCGCCCTCGCGAGCGCCATCTGCGGTCGGATTTGCAAGCGATCGTAGGTTTGATAGAGCCCGAACAACGCTTCGCGGCTCACGTCGAAATAGTGCAGGAGCATCAGCGCTTCGGCGACGATAGCGCCATCCTGGGGCTGAAAAGGCCAGGACAAAACATCGGCCACGGCCTTCACTTCCCGCGCCGCATCGCCCAAGCTGCGGCAGGAGGCGAGGTTGGCGATGGTGGTCCACACCGAAGGCCGGCCAGTTTTTTCAAAGGCGAGGAAATCGCTCAGCGCTTCCTCGTGCTGCCCGGTGAGACGCAAAGTATCGCGCAGCGTCATCCAGATTTCTTCGTTGTCCGGCGCGAGCTGCCTCGCTTCTTGCAGATGCGGTATGGCCAGGCGCCAGCGGCGGTTGGCGATGAGCGTGCGGGCGAGGTTGAAGCGACCCGCGAGGTTCTTCGGTTCTTGGGCCACCGCGCGCTCGAAGACGACTTGCGCGCCTTCGAGCTGCCCCAGCACGAATAATAAAATGCCTTGCTGGATCCAAGGCGCAACCCAGCCGGGCTTGAGCTTGGCGGCCCGGTCGAAAGCAGCCAATGCCCCTGGAACGTCGTTCTTCGCACGCAGCACACAGGCGTAGTTGAAATGCAGCTCCGCCAGGGTGGGGTTTTGCAGCAGCAATTGCTGATAGGCTTGCGCCGCTTCGGCGAGCCGCCCCGCAGCGAAGAGCTGAGCAGCGGCATCGGCCGCTTGGGCAAAGTTTTTCGGTACCGCGCTCATGCCGCCTATCCTTTCCGTGCTCCCGCGTGGCGGCGCCACCCGGCCGCGAACCACAACCAGCAGGCCACTTGCGCCGCAAATAGCAAAGCAAAGCCCAGTTGCAGGCCTTCGGTTTTGGACCAGGAACGCCAAGCTTGTGCCGCGTCGATCACCACACCTATGCCCCATTGGGTCAGAAAACTGCCGACGAACATCATCAAGTTCAGCGCCGTGCTGGCGCGGCCCGCGACGCGATCCGCAAACCCTTCGGCCAGCAGGTTGAAACCCAACACATTGATGGTCACCGAAAGACCGTAAAGCGTCCAAAGCGGCAGGCTCCATTCGTTTGGTGCAAACAGGATGGCGCCCAGGGTCAACACGTGCAAGCTGAAGCCGGCGAAAAACAGTTGCCTCGGCTGCCAGCCCCAAGCCGCCAGACGCCCCGCCCCCAAACCCAGGGCGATGTAGCCCGCCAGCTGCGCCAGGCTCATCCACAACAGAACTTGCGCAGCCGCTTTCGAGTCGAGGCCCGCACGTTCGGTCAGCCAGGGCACGGACCACAGACCCTGCACCGCCATGAACCCGCCCATGCCCAGCCCCCCCAGCGGAGCGATCCACCAGAAGCGCGCGCTGGTCAGCACCTGGCGCAAGCCTTCGAGCAACTCGGCTCGGCCGGGAGGATGGGCGTCATGGTCGGCCGGCAGTTGTCGCCAAAGAAACCAAGCCACCAGGAGCGTGGCCCCGGCCAGAATGAAGAACACGCCGCGCCAGGTGGTGACTTGCAAGGCCGCTTCCAAAGGCGCGGTGGAGGCGAGCGCTCCAGTGCCGCCCGCGACCATGATCCAAGCCGAAAGCGCGGGTCGTTCGCGCGCCGGAAACCAGAGCACGAAACCTTTGAGCGCCCCCATGAGGCAGGCCGCAACACCCAGCCCGATCAAGCCGCGCGCCAAGAACAGCGCCAAGAAACTCTGCCCCCAAGCAAATAGTAATGCCCCGGCTGCGGCGAAGATCAAAAGCGTCCCCTCCACCCGCCGTGGGCCATGGCGATCCAGCATCAGCCCCAAAGGCAATTGGGCCAAACCAAAGGTAATGAAATAGGCGCTGGTGAGCAAACCCAGCTCGGCCGAGCTCAAGCCCAGGTCTGCGGTGAGCCGGGGCGAAAGCACCGCGTTGGCGGTGCGATAGAGATAGGACAGGAAATAGGCCGCGGCAAAGGCAAGATAAATGGCCAGCAGCGCGCGGCGCTGCGCCTTTGTCGAGCCGCTCATGAACTTACCCTTCCCCCCAGGCGCAAGCGCAGGCGACTGGGCATCGCCTCCGGTGCCAACGCGGTTCGCTGCCCGCGCTCCTTCGCGCTCACAAACGCCGCAGCACCACGCTGCCGATGGAATATCCGGCGCCGAAGGAACAGATCACGCCCAGGTCACCCGGCACGAAATCGGCATGATGTTGATGGAAGGCGATGATCGAACCGGCCGAGGCGGTATTGGCGAAGCTGTCGAGGATGACCGGCGCTTCGTCGGCGGTGGCGTCGCGCCCCAGCAGTTTTCTGGAAATGAGCTGGTTCATGGCGAGGTTGGCCTGGTGCAACCAGAAGCGGCGCACTTCGGCCGGCGAACTGCCCAAGGACTGCAAATGCTCGGCGATGTGCGCCGCGGCCATGGGGCAAACTTCCTTGAACACCTTGCGACCTTCTTGCACGAAAAGTTTGTCGCGGCCTTCGGGGTCGGCATCCTCGGCGCGATTCAAAAAACCAAAGTTGTTGCGGATGTTGTTGGAGAACGCCGTCGCCAAACGCGTACCGAGAATTTCGAACTGCTCCGCGGATTGCGCCGCCTCGGCGCGCTCCACCAGCACCGCGGTGGCCACGTCGCCGAAAATGAAGTGGCAATCGCGGTCCATCCAGGCCAAATGCCCGGAGGTGATCTCGGGGCTCACCACCAGCACCGCCCGCGCCGAACCCGCGCGCACCGCGTTGGCCGCCTGTTCCAGCGCGAAGGTGGCCGACGAGCAGGCCACGTTCATGTCGAAGCCGTAACCCTTGGCACCCAGGGCGTTCTGGATTTCGATGGCCATGGCCGGATAAGCGCGCTGCATGTTGGAAGCGGCGCAGATCACGCCGTCGATGTCGGCGGCGCCGCGCCGCGCGCTGGCCAGCGCAGCGCGTGCCGCCGCGACGCCGAATTCGGCCAGGAGCGACAGTTCCTCGTTGGGGCGGGGCGCGAACCGCGGACGCATGCGCTGCGGATCGAGCACGCCGGCTTTGTCCATCACATAGCGCCGCTTGATTCCGGAGGCCTTTTCGATGAACTCGACGCTCGACTCCTGCAAGGGCTCGCGCCGCCCGGCGGCGATGTCCTCGGCGAAGCGCGCATTGGCGAGGGCGACGTACTGATTGAACGAGGCAACCAGCTCTTCATTGGTGATGGTGTGGGGCGCGAGCGCCAGCCCGCTGCCGCTGATGACCACGCGGTTCATGCCGCCAAGCCTTGTGGAAAAGGGATGCGGAAGGATACCACAGGGGTTGGGGCGACAAGGGCGGCGCCACCGGCTTCCAGAGCGCTCCGCGGCAGGTACCGTGGTCCTGGTTCATGGCCGGTAGGCTTGGCTCTTGTCCAGGTGCGTGCAGCGAGCGAAATGCAAGCACCGGGCATCAATGCGCCGGCCGCGTGCGGGCCCGGGAGCATCCTTCAGAATGCCCGAACTGCTATACTTGTATAGCCCCTCGTTCCGGAGTGAACCGTGCTCGCCATCCGACTGCCCGAATCGATTGAAGAACGCCTCAATGCTCTGGCCGCGGAATCCGGGCGCACCAAGACCGCGCTGGTTCGCGAAGCCATACTCGAATACATCGATGACCTCGAGGACTATTACCTCGCCGAGGCCCGCGCCCGCCGCAATCGCAAGACCATTCCCTTAGCGGACGTGGAGCGCAAGCTTGGGCTTTGAGGTTGAGTTTGATCCGGAAGCAGTCAAGGATCTGCGCAAACTCGATCACGAGGTGCAGAAGCGAATCCTTCGCTTCCTCAAGGATCGGGTCGCCGTGCTTGCTGACCCTCGGCAGATAGGCGAGGCGCTGGCGGGCAACACGCTCGGCAATTACTGGAAATATCGCGTTGGCGACTGGCGGATCATTTGCGACATCGAGGACCGCCGCATCATCGTCCGGGTTTTGCGGATTGGAAACCGGCGGGAGGTCTATCGCTGACGCGGGCAAGTTCAGGATCCCCCCTCACGGCCCCGGCACCGTCGGCAAGAAGGGATACAAGCCAAAGTGCACATCGCCCGTCACCGGGTCCTGCACGATGAAGATGATCGGCACGGGTATGCCGGTGAGCGCGGTGAAGCCGGGCGGGGGCTGGTATTCGTACACCGACTCGAAGCCATCCAGGCCATAGTGCAACTGCTTGCAGGGCAGGCCGGAGGTGAAGACGCAGCTCGTCTCCAGGTATTGCGGTGACTGGTAGAACTGCTTGGCGGCTTTCTTCAGCGTGTTGCTGCCCGAGTTGATGACTTCGTCCACCTTGCCCTTGAACTCGTCGTGAATCTTGAAGAGGTCGTCGGCGTCTTTGACCTTGTCGGGGTTGGTGAGCACGTTCTGGCCGTAGCTCAGGGCGCGCCGGCCGGCTGGTCCGCGTCTTGCCCGACTGGTCGGGCAGCCCGGCCGACATCTACGCCCTGTACCCGCAGCGCCTGAACCTGTCGGCCAAGGTGCGGGTGTTTCTCGATTTCCTGACCGAACGCTTCGCCGCCTACCGCAGCGCCACCGACAGCAACGCCCAATTACCCTGGTGAGCCCGCCTTAGCGCGCCGAACGCCAGAGCGGGTAAAGGCCGAGCAAGCCGAGCAGCGGCCCGGGCAGCAACAGCCAGGCGATGCTCATGCCCCAGTCGGCCAGCCACGCCGTGCCAAGCTGGATGGAAAACATGGTGATGGCGAAACCGATGGAGTTTTGAAAGGCCAGCGCGCTGCCGACGATTTCCGGGGCGCAGGCGCGGGCCGAGAGGGCCGAAAAATGCGGCGAATCGGCGACGACCGTGGCGCCCCAGAGGAGCAGCAAGGCGATCTTGGCGGCGGCCGGCCAGTCGCCGGTCAGCGGAAACAGCGCGCAGCAGATGGCCGAGCCGGCCAGGGCAATGGCCGCGACGCGCGGACTGCCGATGCGCTGGCTCCACCAGCCGCCGAACAGGCAGCCAAGCGCGCCGACGCCGATGACGGCGAAGGCCAGCCCTGAGAGTTGCCGGCTGCCCGCCTCGGCCAGGCCGCTCAGGATGATGAGCGCCGGGGTCAGCGTCCAGAAGGCATAAAGCTCCCACATGTGGCCAAAATAGCCGAGGGCGGAAGCGCGGAATTCGCGGGTAGCGTAGGCGTGGAAAACCTGGCCCAGACGCAGCGGTGGCGCACCATGCCGACGTTTTAGATGCGGCCCGTCGCCGAGCCGGAAGATCATGGCCGCGGCCAGCAGCGCGAGAAACGACGACACCAGGATCGTCGCCTGCCACGACCACCCCGCCCCGGCCAGCCGGATGCCATGCGGCAAGGCCGTGCCCAACGTCAGCATGCCGACTAGCTGGGCCAGCGCGGCACCGGCCCGCTCGGGTACCCAGCTGACGACCAGTTTCATGCCCAGCGGGTAGACGCCAGCCAGACAGAAACCGACGGCAAAACGCAAGGGGACGGCCGAGGCCATGCCATCGGCGAGCAGTGCAAAGGCGCCGTTGCAGACGGCGCCGAGCACGGCGCAGACGGCGAAGATGCGGCTGGCGGCGAAGCGATCGGCCAGGCCGGAGATGGCGAAAGTCAGCGTGCCGAGGATGAAGCCGAGTTGGACGGCGTTGGTCAGCGTACCGATGGCGGCCGGCGCGATGCCCCAGGCGCGGGTCAGGTCGTCGGCCGCGCTGTTGGCGGAAAACCACAGCGAGGTGCCGAACAGTTGGGCGATGACGATGATGAGGACGGGGTTTTGCATGCGTGAATCGATTTCGGGAAATCGCGCTAGCTTATCGCCAATTTTAAAAATCACACGAGAAAACGATCAGGCTGGCCTTCCAGTAAGCGCTCTCCAAGCTCAGTACCCGCGCATGTCCAAACCCGTCTCGCCCAACTATCTCGCCGGCTACCCCGCGCATCTGACGGAATCGGTGCAGCGCCTGATCGAACAGGATCAGCTCGGCAAAGTGCTGCGCCAGAAATACCCGGAAGTGCATCAGGTACGGACCGACAAGGCGCTCTACGACTATGTTCAGGAGATCAAGGCCGCGTATTTGCGCAACGCGCCGCAACCGAGCAAGGTGGCTTTTGACGGCAAGTTGCAGACATTGCAGAAAGCGCTGGGCATTCACAGTCGGATCGCCCGCGTCCAGGGTGGCAAGCTCAAGAGCAAGCGCGAAATCCACGTCGCCAGCCTTTTCCGCGAGACGGTCTTAAGGATAGGAAATTCAACGCGACACGCGGGAGTATCTTCTCCCCTGACCGTTCCCGTCAATCGCCGATTTCGCACGGGAAAGCATCGGAATCCGCCAGAAAACCTTCCGTACCGCGCCTCCATCACCCCCTGCCGCCCGGACAGGAGCCGCTGGCGGCGACTTTCCGGGCGGCAGGGGCGAGTGCGCCCTGACGAGCATTCGCTTGACTTGATTGCCCACGGTCGCGCACCTACCAAGCGATGCGCTGACTTGATTGCGCACGGTCGCGCACCTACCAAGCGATGCGCTGATCGAACTCGACTTGCGGTCCGGGCTGCTCGGCTTGACCCCACGGAGGATCGTTCTCCGCCTGCTCCGCCGCGGCCGCCTCCCACAGCGGCGGCCCGCGTGCCGGGGCGATTCTCGGCGGCTGGCTCGATTCCCCGAGATGCTCGAGAATCTTCTTCACGGTAGCACCCTCGTTGATGAAGGCGATGATGCGCATCTGGGCGTGGCAGATCGGGCAGGCCAGCGGGAAGGCCTCATAGATGCGCGCCAGCAGCATCGCCCACAGATAGCGCGCCGCCGAACGATGGCAGGGTTCTTCGTCGTGCGCCGCAAAAGTCGGCGCTGGCGGGACGGCGGCAGGGGCCAGCGCCGTTACCATCGCGCGCAGTGGCGCATTGGGCGCCAGCACGCCGTAGTAGCGATGGCGATGCGTCCGTGGCCGTGGCACCAGGGCGGCGATCCGGTCGATCAACTCCAGCGGCGTCAGCACCAGATCACGAAACCCGTCGGAGCGTGGCTTGGGACAGTGATAGACCAGATGCTCGGCATCCTGCTGGTGCAAGTGTTCCAGCGCGAAGGGCGGACGCGCGCAGTAACGCAGCAGCCGTTCCAGCCCAGCCCGGTCGTTGCCTTCGATGCGCACTGCGGCATCCACCGAGAAGCCGCCACCGTGATCCCAGCCGGCCATCTCTTGCGCATCGCACTTCTCGATCAATCCGCGCCGCACGAAAACGCGCAGGATGCGCCGCCGCACCTGCGCCTGCACTGCGGCGATGGCCGCCTCGTCCAGCCCGGCCACCGCATGAAACACCACGCCGGGCGCGTCGTTCGCCTCGGTGGCGCCGTCCGTCTCGGCCGGCTCGAACACCCCGTCGATGACGCAGCAATGGAAATGTACATGCTCGTTCAGGCTGGAGCCGAAGCGATGGATAAAGGCCACCGCGCCGCTGCGCGCCGTGTCAGCGCAATCCGCGTTATGTTCGCGCAGACGGTGTTCCACCGCGTCAAGGAAAATGCGCAGCACCGCCCCCTGCAGGTCGGCATCCTCTTGCAGGAAGTAGCGCAAACGTTTGGGCACCGCCAGCACCCATTGCCGCACCGGTAGCAGGGGAAACACATCATCGACCAGATGCGCCGCCGTCTCGACCATGCGCCGCGTGTTGCAGGAGGGGCACACGCCTCGGCCCTTACAGGAATAAGCGATGAGGAATTCGTGCTGGCAGGTGTCACACCAGGCGCGGGCAAAGCCGTGGGCGAGGATGCCGCACTCGAGATAGCGGCGGAAGCTGCGCTCGACATACGCCGGCGGCGATTCGCCGTAAGGATCGCTGGCGAGTTCCAGCCAGGTGGCGAAGTGCGCCTGGACGATGCGATACCACAGCGTCCGCTCGGGACGGCGGCGTTGATAACGCTGGGGGCGCGGTGCGGCGCAGGGTGCGGCGGCGGCCATGAGGCATGGTCTGGGTGGGTCACCCGGACAGGAGGCTGTGAATGCATACAGTATCGCATTGCCGCTGCCTTCGGCTTCGCTTCGCCGAATGCCGCCGAGGATCATTTGCGGGCCCTGGCGAAAAAAGGGGCGATCCTCATGACGGCAGGGGCGGCACGGGGGATTCGTCTGCCGGCGCCGCCGGGGTTGCCCGTTATCGGCGCGGTAGCGGCGGGCAGCCCGTTGCTGGCGGTGGAGAATCAGCGCGGCACGCTGCCGCTGGCGCCCGAGCTGTTCTCACCACGGGCGGACTATCTGCTGCGGGTGCGGGGCAACAGCATGAGCGGCGTGGGCATCCTCGATGGCGACTTGTTGGCCGTCCACCACACCGCAGAGGCGCGCAGCGGCCAGATCGTCGTCGCCCGGCTGGAGGACGAGGTGACGGTGGCGGGGACGGCGGCGTTCACGATGTCGCTGCCGGTGGCGATCTGTATCGTCGCACTGCTGGCCATCGTAACCACGTCTTACAGCCAGACGATTCACGCCTACCCGAGCGGCGGAGGCGCATACATTGTAGCCAAGGAAAACCTGGGCGTGACGCCCGGGTTGGTGGCGGCCGCAGCGCTGCTGATTGACTACGTGCTGACGGTGGCGGTCAGCGTGGCCGCGGGCATCGCTGCCGTGACCTCGGCGCTCCCCACGCTGCTTCCCTACCGCGAATGGCTCTGCCTGCTGGCGATCTACCTGATTTTGACTGCCAACCTGCGCGGCATGCGCGAATCGGCAACTGTTTTCGGCGTGCCGGTGTACCTGTTCATTTTTTCGGCCTACCTGCTGATCATCGGCGGGTTCGTAAAGATTTACGTGAGCGGCGCGCAGGCGGCGCCGACGCAGGCGGCCGAGCCTGGCACGCTGGTGAAAATCGGAGCCACCTGGCTTTTTCTGCGGGCATTTGCCGCGGGATGCACGGCGCTGACGGGTGTGGAAGCAGGCAGCCGGACCGCCGCGCTATTGCCCCACTTCTGAATGACCGTTTCCATGTTTGGTTCCGAACATATCTACAAGGTAGATACACGATACCAGCCGGATGAGCGCTTGGCAACGCGCTCATCCGCCGCCTGCGACCGGCGTGGCAAAACGCGAACGTCGCTGCGTTGGCCGGTGCGCGGCCGCAGTCCTGCGCCGCGGTTACGTCTTAAGCGCCGACACAGCCCTGCTCGAACTGCCCTTCGTCTGCGCGACGTGCGCTGGCGGGCGATTCGCCGCCTCCCCCCTCAGGGCCCCGGCACCGTCGGCAAGAAGGGATACAAGCCAAAGTGCGCATCGCCCGTCACCGGGTCCTGCACGATGAAGATGATCGGCACGGGAATGCCGGTCAGCGCGGTGAAGCCGGGCGGGGGCTGGTATTCGTACACCGACTCGAAGCCATCCAGGCCATAGTGCAACTGCTTGCAGGGCAGGCCGGAGGTGAAGACGCAGCTCGTCTCCAGGTATTGCGGTGACTGGTAGAACTGCTTGGCGGCTTTCTTCAGCGTGTTGCTGCCCGAGTTGATGACTTCGTCCACCTTGCCCTTGAACTCGTCGTGAATCTTGAAGAGGTCGTCGGCGTCTTTGACCTTGTCGGGGTTGGTGAGCACGTTCTGGCCGTAGCTCAGGGCGTCTTTCATCTTTTCGATGGTTTCGTTGATGCCGGCGTAGGCATCGGTAAAAAGCGAAGGCCCGATCACCATGACGTTGAAGAGCTGGTGGCGCCGCGTGGGGCTCGTGATTTCGATGAAGGCATAGGGCGAGTTGAACACGCGGAAAGACAGCGACGCACCGGAGACGGTTTCCACCAGATCCTTGCCGTAGGCGAACTCCTTCAGATGTGAATAGGTGGCCATCACCGCGGCGCTGTAGGCGGCATAGCCCAGGGTGTCGCGGGCGAACTTCTTGGCGTTTTTGTAGGTCTGGGCGGCCTGATCCATGATCTTCTCGACCACCATGTCCACGGCCATGGTCACCACCTGCTCGGCGAGGGTCGATTTGGCGCCAGCACCCCGCTTCATGCTCGGGTAATTGGTCGTGCGCCGCGGCAGACCGACCACCACCGCCAATTCATCGGTGAGCGCTTCGTAAAACTCGGGAATGTCGTGGCCGATGAGCTGGATCATTTCCGGGTTGTTCATGGCGCCGCCGTATTCGCTCAAGACCAGGCCGTTGATGCGTCCGGCGCGCAGCGAGAAATTGTCGGCGAGGGTGCGCAAGTCGTTCATGCTGGTGTTGCTGGCCTTGAGGCCGGTGGTCCAGGCTTGAAGGTCGTCACTGGCCTCGCGCATGACTTGCTGGATCAAATAGTCCTCCGCGCTGGGGGTGAGGCCAAAGCCTTGCATCTCGGTTTCCGTGGCGGCGAAACCCAGCGGCAGCACGATGGGAACGGTGAGCTTCAAGCGCGCCACGTCCACACCACGCCAGGTGTTGACATACTGGGTGAGGAGGCTCGTCATCAAGGGCACATCGTTGGCGGCGCGGGCGGTCTTCAACTGCCGGGCGATGGCTTCCATGTCTTCGAGGGCGCGCATCATGCCGCCGATGACCGTGCCATTGCTGCTGCCACTGACCGGCGGCGCCTTGAGCACCACGAAATCGGCCGAGGCGCTGCGGCTCAAGGCGCTGTCGGTGGCGGTGACGGTGAAGCTGCCCAGCGTTGCCGCGGCGGTGTTGATTTGCCCCGAGCCCGCCGTGGGCAGCGTGCCGAGGTAAGGTGTGGCCTTGGGCGCGATGCTGTAGCTCAAGGTCGGCAGAACCGCGGGGTTGCCGGCGGCATCATAGGCGAGCGGAATGAGGGTGATGGCATTGCCGGCCGTGACGGCCGCACTGCCGAGTTTGAGTTCGAGGCCACTGCCGCCGGAAATCACCAGTCCAATGCTGTCGGGCACCACGCTGCTGCCCGCGGCGAGACTTTGCGAGACCACCGTGCCGCGCGGCTGCGGGCCGAACTGCCGGGTGATGCCGGGCGTGAAGCCCGCGCTCGTCAGCCGGGAGAGCGCCAGGGTTTCCGCGAGCCCCACCACGTTGGGCACCAACACCGGAGCCGGGCCTTTCGAGACGGTGAGGCGCACTTCGTCCATATCGCCCACCACCGTGCCGGCACCGGCGTCCTGCGCCAGCACGGTGCCGGCGGCGCTGCTGTCGTGAATTTCCGCGAGGACCACGCCATTGAGGCTGGCCGCGCGCAGGTTGTCGATCGCAGTGCTCAGCGTGAGTCCAAGGACGTTGGGCACGGTGACCGAGGTGGTGGTGAGGTTCACCAAGAACGCCTGGTCGGTACTGGCGCCGTGGTTGTCCGTGGCGGTGACGACCACGAAGGTCCAACCCCAGCCGCAGGGATAACCCCAGGAACCGCAGGTCGGCTCGAAGCGCAGGCGCGAGTTGACGGTCTCGAGGGTGACCCAGGTGGGTGCGGATTTGAGCGAATACGTGATGGTGTCACCCGCATCGGGATCAAACGCGGCCAAGGGATAATAGTGCGTGTACAGTCCGCCGGGCGGGCTGGGATTGAAGTGCTGCCACAAGCTGCGCGGCGGGATCGACGTAAACACCGGCGGGCGATTCTCGGGCTCGATGTGGATGATCACGCGCGCCGCAGCGGAGCTCGCATTGCCGTCGCTGGCGGTGTAGGTGAAGCTGGTGGCCTGCGAAAGGCGCGGGTCGCCCACGCTGCCTTGCTGTTCGGGGGTACGGAAAACACGCGCCACGCTGGTGTCGTGTAGTACACGGCCCGCCGCATTGATCGAGGTGGAACGGTACTGAAGCTGATGCCAGGCCTTGGGGCCGGGGTTCCAGCTCGTGCCTGAGCCCGCGGCCATCACCACTGGGCCGAGCACGGGGTCGCAAGCGCCGGGCGGAAACCCGGAAGATCCGCAGTTGAAACGGAAACCCGCGCTTTGCACGATATCGACGTGACCGTCGTTGTTCATGTCCACCAGCGCGAGGGTGCCGACATCGTTGTACAGATACGAAAACGTCCAGTAGGGGTCGAGTTTGCGCTGGCCGCTGCGGCCATCGAGCACCATGATGCGGCTTTCGGCGGCGAAAATGACTTCCTTGATGCCGTCGCCGTCGAGGTCGTACACCTGCGCGGCGCTGTTGCTGACGCGAAAGCCCGCCGCCGGCTGAGTGTAGAGGGGGCCGAAGATCGGATCGCTGGGCACGTCTTCAGGCACGACGTAGGTCCAGATCACGCGACCATCGTCGCGAACGGCCAGGAGCTTGCCGTCGGCGCCGAGGATGATGTCGCTGCGCCCGTCGCCATCGACATCAGCGATGGTCATGGGGGTGAACCAATAGGGCTGCAAGGGAATGCGGCGCAACAGGGTACCGTCCTGCGCATGGATGAACAGGCCGCTCTGGGTCGAACCTGCGGTGGAGCTGCGCAAGAACAAGATTTCCGCCTGACCGTCGCCGTCGAGGTCGGCCACCGCGGTGTCGTTCACCGGGGCGTCTGCCTGCCAGGCCAAATCGAAGCCGCCGCCGGCATTCTGCTTCCACACTTCGCCGCCGGACACCAAATCCACCCGGCCATCGCCATCGATGTCGAAGGCGATGGGCGGCAGTTGCTTGAGCGCATCGGGCCCACCTGAGATGGTACTGGCCGTGGGATTCGGGGCCACCAATACTTGTTGCACCGAACCGTCGCTGCCGGAAATCAGCACGGTCGCCCGGCAAGCGCGGTTTTCATCGGCGGGTAGGCCGGTAATGGCGCGGCATCCGGCATAGTGGCCGGCGTTGAACTCGTCGACGTAGTACAGATAGCCGTCATTGGCGGGAATTTCCGCGCGCATCAAAAGTGTCGGCGCCCCCGCGGCGGTGAGCCGAGCGACACTCAAACCGCGTGAATAAGTCATGCCACCGACGTTGAAACCGCCGGGCGGCACGGGCTGCGGGTTACGCCGGATCTCAGGAATTTGTTTGGACACCGGCGGCGACACCCACTTCACTTTGCCCAGGTGATCGAAGGCGATGATGCGGTCGGCCCAGACGCTGCCGTCGCGCGAACAAGACGTGGTAAAGACGTAAGCCGGGTGGCCGCTGTCGTCGATATCGGCCAGGACACGATGGTTCGCCGCGTAGCCGGTCATCACCGTGCAATCGCTGGCGCCGGTGGTATCGATGGCCCACAACTGCGAACCATCGGCTCCGGAGGAGGCGCGGATATCGGCATTGAGGTTATGGGTGATGATGTCGGGTGCGCCGTCGCCGTTGAGGTCGCCGATGACTTCATGGGCGCCGTAGCTCCAGGTTTTGGGGATGTTGAGCTGCTTCATCCAGCCCAAGGGCGTGCCGGGGACGCTGGCTGGCGCCTGGAAGGTGAAGCCGCCATCGGAAGCGAAACTGCTCAAGTTCCCCACCGCCGGGCCGCTGGCCAGCAGCGCACTCAAGCCCGTGTTGTCGCCGGTGTCGGGATCGCGATCGTTGGCGAGCACACCGCTCGAAGCATCGACCACCAGCGTGCCGTTGATGCTGACACGGTATTCGTCATCCGCGGCCACCGGCGCGCTGTTGCCCGCCACACGCACGGTGAATAGCGCCACATCCATGGCCCCGGCGGCGTCGCTCACCCGCACTTTGACCACGTGTTCACCCAGTTGCGTAGCGCCCGGAGTCCAGCTCAGCGCGCCGGCGCCGCTGACGCTCATGCCCGCCGGCCCGCCCAGGAGCGCAAAGTCCAGGGTGTCGCCCACATCGGGATCGGTCGCCTGGAGCTGACGGCTGAAAGTGCCGGCGACGCTGGCATTGCCATCCGCTTTGCTGGCGGCGGTGAACACCGGCGGACGATTGGCCGGCAGCACGGTGATGCTGAAGCTAGCCAACGCGCTTTGGTTCAATGGGTCGCGCACTTCGATGCTGGCGCCATGGCTACCCACCTGTGCGGCGGTGGGGGTGAAGCGCAGGAAGGGTGAACCCAGGGGATTCAGGCTCGCGCCGGAAGGCGCGCTGAGCAGGGCGTAGCTCAAAGGCCCGGCGCCATTGCCGATGCGTCCGGCAAGCGCCAGCTCCAGGGTTTCACCCAGGCGCAGGGTCTGGTTGGGGATGGGCCCGATCTGCGGCGCATTGTTGCCGGCGGCTTGGCCCAAGGTGATGGTGATGTCGCGTGTCGCGCTGAGCGCACCGTCGCTGGCGGCAAAGCGCAGCACGTAGCTGCCGGTGGCCCGGGTGTCGAAAAAGGCGGCCGGGTTGCGCCGCGTGCTTGCTTGCGCGGCGGCGGTCGCCGCGGGCGTGCTTTGATCCGGCGGGCTCGAAACATCGTTGCCGAAATACACCGGGGCCGGGCCGGAAAGCCGCGTCCAGGAATAGCTCAGGCTGGCCGGCGCGGGCAGGCCATCGTCAATGACCGTGGGGTCGAAGGCCAGGACGAAGTTCGGCAGGTTGAGCGTGGCGTTGGCGAGGTTGCTGATTTGGGGCGCCTGATTCGCGACTGCGCCCGCATTCACCGTCAAATTGACTTGCGCCGAGCTGCTGAGCGCGCCGTCGTTGGCGGTGAAGCGCAAGGTGTAGTTGCCAGCTTGAGAGAAACTGGCCGTGGTGTTCAGTGCAGTCGCGTTGCTGAACACAACGTTGCCGGGACCGCCGAGCTTGCTCCACGAATAGCTGAGCGCGCCGGGGGGGTTGGGCAGACCATCGTCGGTGGCCGTGGCACTGAGGTTGGCCAGGGCGGGAAGCGTGATCGTTTGATCGGCACCGGCGTTCACTTGCGGCGCTTGATTGCCGGTCACGGCATCGAAACGCACGTCGACGTCGTAACGCAGATAGAGCGCGCTGCTGTCCTGCTGGTAGAAGACCGCGGCGAGGTCGGCGTTGGGCGGCGCGTCGCCCAAGGGGTCGGTGAGGGCGGGGGCGATGCCGGCCCAGTCGCCGATCTGCCCGTCGCGGATGGCCGTGGCGGCGAGCACCAGACCGGACGCCAGGCACAGCGCGACGAGCCCCAGAGCCCGGCCAGCGGTGCTGTCACGGCGCAGCCCACGTGCGGCGAAAAGCGTGAGCAGCGCCGCGATGGCCAGAAGCAGCGCGGGTGAAAGCGGCACCGGAAGCGCATTGCCGTCGGCCGCCGCCCAGACGATGTTGAAGTTGGCCGAGGCATCGTCACCACCCAAACCGTTGTCGGTGCTGACCCGCGCCAGGGGTTGCACACCCGGGGTGAAGGCGGCGAGCGGCAAGCTCGCCTCGATCACCGCCATGCCTCCCTGGCCGTTGCCCATACCCACCGGCCAAGTGCCGGCGTCGTAGATTTCCGGCGCGCCCAACACACCACCCGTGCAAACCCGCCGCTCCAGGCGCAAGACCGTGGCCGTGCTGGTGGTCGTGGACGCGACGGCGCTGTATATCCGCTCGACCCCGCTCATACTCCCCCCTGCGAGGTTCACGGTGCAACCCGTGGCGCTGTTGCGATCGAGGTCGAGCAGCAGATTCACGGTGCTGGAACCGGCCTGGGCCAAACCACTGGCGGCCAACACCAGCGCGGTAAAGAGGGCCAGGATACAGCGGCGTGACACGGGCATGGCAACCTCGGAGCAGGGAGCGAAAATCGAGGCGCCAGTCTAGCCCGAGGTCTTCGCGTCATCCGGTAACAACATGTAACATCCCGGTTCTGGATTCGGTCACGCCCGTTTAGACTGCGTCATGCCCGACTTGCCCGCACCCGCCGCCGCTCTGGTCGAAGAGGAGTTGCGCCGACTTTTCGACAGCGAAACCCTGCGCCGCGCCCCCTCCCACATGCGCCTGCTGCGCTACCTGGTGGACAAACGTCTGGCCGGTGACGCGGGCGCCTTGCGCGAGGCCTCGATTGCGCTCGAAGTTTTTCGCCGCGACCCGGCCACCTACGACCCGGCGCGCGACCCCATCGTGCGCGTCACCACCCGGCGATTGCGTGAACGCTTGGAAGCGCATTACGCCGGTTTCGACGCCCCGCCCAAGCTGCGCATCGTGCTGCCCAAAGGGCGTTATGCGCCGGAATTCCAAACCGCCTCGCCCAGCACATCGAAGGCCTTGGGTCTGGCGGTCTTGCGGCCCCGCAACCAGAGCGGTGATCCGGCGCTGGACTTGGCTCTGGAAAGCTTCGCCGAAGTGCTCACCGATCAGCTCGCCCGCGCCGGTTTGCCGCGGGTGCTGGCTCGCTCCTCGGTCGATGCCGCTCAGGCAGTGCCCGCGGCCGGCACGCAGTTGGCGCAATCCTTGGGCGTTCGTTATCTCCTCGATCCGTCGATCGTTCGTGAGCCGGATGCAATGTTGCGAGCGTCCCTGCGGCTGCTCGATTCCGCCGACGGCAGTGTGCGCTGGGTGGAAACCCAAATCGGCGACACCGCCTCCGCCTTGCTCGACCGCCTGCTCAACGTGGTGGTGGCACGCACCCTCGATACCTTGCCTACGGGAGCGGGCGCGAACCCGGCCGCGACGGGCAGCTACCTGCCCTTGGCACACGCGCAGCGCGCGGCTTGCGACCAAATCCGTTTCCTGCTTCTGCGTCGCACCATCCCGGCGACGCAAGACGCCGTCGATCTCGGCCGCCGACTGACCGAGGCGCATGCGGAACTCGCCGAAGCCTGTGCCATGTTGGCGGCCGCGCTCTACAGCCGGCAGAGTTTTCACGATCTGCCGCAAGGGCCCTTGTTGCAAGAACTGCGCGCCGCCAACGGAAAAGCGCTGGCCCTCGACCCTGAGCAGCCGATCGCGCTGCGCACCCAAGGCATCGTGCTGGGGCGTGCCGATCACGATGGGGTCGCGGCCGAGCTTGCCTTCCGGCGGGTCTTGCGCAGCTCGCCGCATTACACCTCGGCGCGGCTCAATCTCGCCGAAGTCCTCACGCTGATGGGTCGCGACGATGACAGCCTGGCGGAATTGAACCTCGCGCGACACTACGACCCGCTCTCGCCCAGCGTGTTGCTCGCGAGGCTCATGCTCCTCGGCATGCAGCGCCGTTACGCCGCCGCCCAAGACGCCTGGGCGCTACTGCGTGCGGCGGGGGAAGCCAGTTCTTGGGGCCTCTGGAGCGCGGGGCGCAATGCCGCGTTTGCCGGTGACACCGCTGCCGGCATCGCCCTGCTGGAAGAAGCGGTGCAGAAGTTTCCCGATGAACCGGCGGCACCCTGCGAGTTGGCTTGCGCCTTGGCGCTGGGGGATCAAAAGCGGCGCGCGCGAACCCTGCGCGAAGAGATTCTCGGCCGCTATCCCCACTTGCCGTTGGCGCGCCTGGCCAGCATCAGCGCCTGTCTTGGCGAGCGCGATGAAACGCTGCGCTTGTTGCGCGCGAGCATGGCATCGCAGGACTTGAGCGTGCTGCACACGGCGATCTCTCCTGCCCTCGACTGGCTCGCCGAGGATGCCGAGTTCCTCGCCCTTGTCCAGCGCAGCGCGGTTTGGCGCTCCTGGGCGGAAAACCGCGGGCGCGCCGCGTCGCAGGCTTGATCCGTCGAAGACCGTCTCCTATCGTCCGCTCGCAGGCAGTTATCTCACGGCAGCTTAAGGTAGCGCAGCGGCACGCCATAGACGAGCACGCCCACGCGCAAAGCGCTGTTGGCAATGCGGGCAAAGGTGACGGCGGCGCCAAAAATCAACGTGCACCTTTGCCTCGGTAGTTCTCGGGGTCGAAGTCGGCGATGTCGATTTTTCCGTAGTCTTTAGGGGGCGTGAGCACGGTTTTTTGCAGGGTCTTCTTCGGATCGGCGGCGTTGAATGAGGTCTCTTCCGCTCGCACCAACTGCCACGTGTTGTCGCGCTTCGAGTAGTTGAACTTGTAACTTCGGCTCCAGCGCCAAGCACTGCCGCCCATGTGATTGAGCGTGAAAGAGCCCGGCCCAACCTCCACGCCGTCGAAAGGATCGCCCATGACGCCGCCGCATTGGCGGCAGAGCACCGCCTTTTCGCTGCGTTTGACGACGCTCAAGCGATTCTCGGCATTACGCGTCATGACGAGCAGGGTGCGTTCGCCCTCATCCTCTTCGCTCTGTTTCTCTGCTTCGAGCACCAAGATGGCGTCACCGCTCCCATCACCGTCGAGGTCCGCTTGCGCAAGCCCGATCGCCACCCGGCCCGCCTCGACGAAAGGTCTCAGTTCCTCAGGCAACTGCGCAGACGGGATCAACTTGCCCGCAGCCAAAAGCGGAGAAGCCACAACCAGCAGCGCCCAAGCGGCAAGAAGAGCTTTCATGTCGGACTACTGCGGCAAGGGGCCGAACTCTACCGGCACCCAGGCAAAACCGCGCGGCTCGCGGCGCACGTGGCCCATGCCGGGGAAAGGCAGATGCATGCCCGCCACCAGCAGCTTCTCTTTGGCAGCCAGGGCGAAGATGCGCTTGCGGGTCGCCACCGCCTGCTTGGCATCGACGTCGTATTCAAAGGCCGTCTCCGGCCGCGCGAATTGCACCGCATGGTTGTGCACCAAGTCGCCCAACACCAGGAGGCGCGCGTCACCGCTGCTGAAGAGATAACTCGCGTGGCCAGGGGTGTGGCCTTTGGTGTCGACGGCTTTCACGCCGGGCAGCAGTTCACGCTCGCTGTCGAAGGTTTGCCACTTGCCGCTGGCGAGGTAGGGCGCGGCGGCTTCGCGGGCCATCTTGAAGAAGGGGCGAAAGCCTTCGGGCGCCTTGGCGGCCACCGCTTCACTGAGCCAGAAATCGGCGTCGGCCTTGGCCGCCCAGACGGTGGCGTTGGGAAACGCGGCTTTGCCTTCGGGGGTGGCGAGGCCGTTGACGTGATCGGCATGCAAATGGGTGAGCAGCACGAAATCGATTTGTTCCGGCGCATAGCCGGAGGCCTTGAGGTTCTCGGCGATTTTGCCCAAGCTCGGGCCGAAGCCCTTGGCGGCACCCGCATCGACCAGCACCAATTTGTTGCCGGTGTTCACGAGATACGCGTTGACCGCAGTTTGCACCTTGGGCCCTTGCAGGAACTCGCGTGCCAGAAGGCGCTGCAGTTCCCGCTTGGGCACGTTCTTCAGCAGTTTTTCGTCGAGCTGAATGGCGCCATCGAATAAGGCCGTTACTTCGAATTGGCCCAACAGCTGGCGGTAATAGCCGGGAACTTGGGTCTTTTGCTGGGGTGCTTCGGCCAGAACGTTACCGGCCAACGCGAAGATCAAGGCAAAAATTACAGGCGGCAGGGTGACTCTCATGACTCTCCTCTGATTTGGTGTTGTGGTGGCGCAGTATCGCTCCGCACGCTCAGCGGTGTCAAAAACCGGCGACGCCCGCTCTCGTCACTGCTTCGATGTCGCAGGCGAAGCTTGCGCGTGGCGGCACAAATGTTTCCCCACTTCTGCAGCGTATTCGGCCAAGGTCGCCGGAATCATGCCGACGGCAGCGCGTCGGGCGTCAACGTGGGCCGCGTCCTCGATTTCGCGGGGCTTCCAGACGCCCGGCCCGGTGCAGCTTCCCTGGGTTCCATAGCGCTGCGGCTCATGCGTGCGGTCGTACAGATAGGCGTATTCCCGCGGCCTCACTTCGCCTTGCTCGACAAGCGCTTCCATCAAGGCGAGCACTTGAAGTTGAAATGGCCGATCATGAACGGCGTGCTGCGCGATCAAGAACGCCGCCCCGGCGGCACGTTCTCCCACCATGGAAATACGCGGCCAGCCATGTTTGGCAATGATTTCCTTGAGGCGCGGCAGGTTGCGCTGGTCGGCTTGAGCCATACCTTTGAGATCCCCAGCCCGCCGTGGGGCCTGGTCCAGAGCTTCCATTTCGAGAAGCTCGTCGCGCAGGGCGGGCGCCTTGATTCCACCCAGATGCTCGTCGCTCACCTGCGTGTTGGTCGTCCGGTGCCCGTGGTAACCAACGGGTGGGCTTGTATGCTGCGGCGCTTCGGCAATGGCAAAAGCAGCGCGCACCAGGATGGCGAGCAGCACCCCCTGCCGAAGAAAGGCGACCATGAGAAGGCGCCGTAATCCGCTTGCCTGCCTCGAAGGCTGGCAGGAGTCGGCCCGCCCCGTACCCCGCTCAACGCCCACCTTCGCCCCCATCGAAGGCACTTCGCAAGAAAGCGGCCACGTCGGCGCGCGACTGCGCCGTTACCGCGGCGTTTGCTTCGATCCGGTAAGTGCGGCGAATGGCGCGGTGGTAGTAGTTTTTGCTCAGGCTCCCATCCCAGGCGTGGTAGGCGCCGGGATAAATCTTGAGGGTGAACTTCGCGCCCTTCTCGCGGGCACGCTCGGCCAGCGCTTGGCACTGCGCCGCCGGTGAAAGTTCATCGAGTTCGCCAATGAGCATCAACACGGGGGCGGACAGGCCGGCGGCGCCGACGCCCAGGACCGAGCAATTGGGATATAGCGCGACGTGGGCCGCGAAGCGCGGCTCTTGCGCCGCAAGCTTGCCGCGATTGCCCGCTTCGTAAGCCAGATGGGCGCCGCGCGAAAAGCCGATGATGGCGATGCGTTGCGCATCGACGCGCGGATGTGTTTGCAGCAGGCGCAAGGCGTCGATGGCGTCGGTCAGCGGGGTGGGCTGGAAGTCGGAATCCCAGCGCACGCCGCGCGGGCCGAAGTAGTCGATGATGAACGTGGCGTAGCCCAACTCGCGCAAGTGCTCGGCCCATTGATCCTGCCCCGGGCCCCGCCCGCCGCTGCCGTGCGCCAGCACCACAGCGGGCAGGCGTCCGGTTTTCTCCCGGGGAAAAAGCAGTTGCCCTTCGAGGGTCACCGGCTCCATCGAGGAAGGGTAGCGCAAAAGGCCTTCGGGGCCGCCTTTGAGGTCAGTCAGAAGCGAGTCCGCCAAAGTTGCCGCGGGCATCAAGAACAGGGCCAATGCAAAACACCTCTGCAACACCGCGATGCGCAAGCCTTCCAGGACAAGGGGCATTTTTGCACTCCAGGTCGACGAAGCGCACCCAGTATAGCGGCGGCAGCGGCAGCTTCGCCACAAAGACCGCGTTGCCGAGGCCGCTTTGCATCGACTCGCCGCGTCTTGACGATGGCCAACTCCGCAGCCTAGAGTGGCGCGGTCCGCATCGTCGAGGGAAGGGGAAACCGTGAGTCGCTTTTGGTTTGCGCTTTTGGGCGTCGTCAGCTTCGGCCCCGCGTGGGCCGCCGAAACCGGCATCGAACTCTCGGTCACCCTAAGTGCGCCGGTCGCCGAGGTCTGGCGAGCGTGGACCACCAGCGAAGGCGTGGTCGAGTTCTTCGCCCCGGAAGCGCGCATCGAGGCGCGGCCCGACGGCGCCTACACCGTCATCATGGACCCCTACGCGCCGCCGGGTATGAAAGGCGCGGACGACATGAAGGTGCTGGCGGTGGACCCGGAGCGGCTTTTGTCCTTCACCTGGAATGCCCCGCCCAGTCTGCCCGAGGCGCGGCGGCAGCGCACCGTGGTGATCCTGCGCTTCGCCAAGGAAGGCGGGGGCACGCGACTGACCCTCAGTCACCTCGGTTGGGGAGAGACCGGCGAATGGCCCAAAGCGCGCGCCTATTTCGAGCGGGCCTGGCCGCGTGTACTGGCCAATCTGCAAGCGCGCTTCGATTCCGGCAAGCCGCAGGACTGGACTGCCTGGCGCGAACAATTGCGCAAGCATCACGAGGCCGCCGCGCAGCCGGCGAATCGCTAAAGCAGCAGCGCCAAGACCAGCACCGTCGCCGCGCCCGCGACACCGCCCAGGAGGCCCGCAACCAGGAGCCAGGGCGCGAGGCGAGGGCTGATCGCCGGCGCGGCGTTTGGCGTTGCCGGTCGGTTGGCCAGATCCGCCAACAGCCGCGGCAATTGCGGCAGCACCTTGACCCAAAACAACGCCTCGTCGCGCATGCGGCGCTCGAAGGCCGCAGGGCCGATTTGGTCACGCATCCAGCGCTCGAGAAAAGGTTTGGCGGTGTCCCAAAGGTCGAGCTGCGGATCGAGCTGCCGCCCCAAGCCTTCGATATTCAGCAGGGTTTTTTGCAAGAGCACGAGCTGGGGCTGAATCTCGATGTTGAAGCGGCGCGAGGTTTGAAAAAGCCGCAAGAGCACTTTGCCGAACGAAATTTCACTCAAAGGGCGATCGAATACCGGTTCGCACACGGCGCGAATCGCCGCCTCGAATTCTTCGACCCGCGTCTCGGGTGGAGCCCAGCCCGATTCGATGTGGGCGATGGCCACCCGCCGATAGTCGCGGCGGAAAAAGGCGAGGAAGTTCTGCGCCAGGTATTCCTTGTCGCGGTCGGACAACGTGCCCATGATGCCGAAGTCGAGCGCCACGTAGCGGCCATCGGGCGCGACCAGAATGTTGCCCGGGTGCATGTCGGCATGAAAAAAACCATCACGGAAGACTTGGGTGAAAAAGATCTCCACCCCGGCACGGCTCAGCGCCTTGAGGTCCACGCCCAGCTCGCGCAAGCGCTCGATCTGGCTGATCGGTGTGCCCAACATGCGGCTCATCACCATCACCTCGCGGGCGCACCAGTCCCAATACACCTCGGGCACCTGCAAAAGCGGCGAGTATTCGAAATTGCGCCTGAGCTGCGAACAATTGGCCGCTTCGCGCATGAGATCGAGTTCGTCTTCGAGATGTTTGGCGAACTCGGCCACCACTTCGCGGGGGCGCAAGCGTTTGCCGTCGGACCACAGGCGTTCGAACAAAGCCGCGCCAGTGTCGAGCAGCGCCACATCGTGGGCGATGACTTTGGCGATCCCCGGCCGCAGCACTTTGACCGCCACCGACTTGCCGTCGGGCAAAACGGCGAAATGCACTTGCGCCACCGAAGCACTGGCCGCGCAGTTTTCTTCGAAGCGGGCGAAAACCTCCGCCAGCGGCTTGCCGTAGGTTCGCTCCAACACGGCGACGACTTCGCGGGACGCAAAAGGCGGCACCTGATCCTGAAGCTTGGCGAGTTCATCGGCGATATCGGCCGGCAAGAGGTCGCGCCGGGTCGACAGAACCTGGCCAAATTTCACGAAGATCGGGCCCAAATCCTCCAGCGCCTCGCGCAAGCGCACGGCCCGGGGCGAACGCAGGGAGCGCCAGAAAAGCGCCGCACCAGCCAACCAGCGGATGGCGCGGAAGCGCTCGTGACCGAGCAGGAACTCCTCCAGACCATAACGCAGCGCAACCTGGAAGATCCTCAGCAAGCGGAAAATTCGCATGGCCGCCATTGTACGGGAGCGCACCCTTGCATTGCGATAGAATGGACCTCTTGCCTTTTCCTCGAGGCTTGCCATGGGTCTGCCGCGACGCGATGCAATTCGGCACAGCTATGCCGACTACCTTTCCTGGCCGAATGACCTGCGATATGAATTGATCGACGGGGTGGCCTATCTGATGAGCCCGGCGCCTGCGCGCCGGCATCAGGAGATCGTGGGCGAGGTTTTTCGTCAAGCTTCCAACAGCCTGGCGGGAAAGCCATGCCGCGCCTTCATCGCGCCCTTGGACGTGCGCCTGCCCGAGGCGGACGAAGCCGACGAGCGCATCGACACCGTGGTGCAGCCGGATGTTTTGGTGGTATGCGACCCCAGCAAGCTCGACGAAAAGGGCATGCGCGGCGCCCCGGATTGGGTGGTCGAAGTGCTTTCACCGGCCACCAGCAGCCACGACCAGACCGTAAAACTCGCGGCCTACGAGCGCGCCGGCGTGCCCGAGGTTTGGCTGGTTCACCCCTCGGACCGGCTGGTTACGGTTTACCGTTTGGCGGCTGGCGCTTACGGCCGCCCGGCGATCCACGAACTCCAGGGCGTGCTGGAGGTGGGCTCTTTGCCGGCAATCACCATCGATTGGGCGCACTTGCCGCCAGAATGAACTCCGGATCTTGACCGCGGGTCGGGCGCAAGCCCCGCCGATCAGTGCGGAGTGGCTTACCGGAACGAGCCCTCACTGAGGGCCAAAAAGACACGGGGCGCCGCAGCGCCCCGCTCGATTCCGGTTCAGGCTCGATTCAGACCTGCTGGATCCCTGCCAGCAGCCAGCCTTCCTTGGCGGCGAGATCGCGGCGCAGGTTCCAGACTTCATCGAAGGAGGTCGCGGGCTCCTCGGGGTTTTCGCGCACCAGGCCATGAAAGCGCACGCTGGCCCAGGCCACATCGCCCTCCTGCACCACTTCGATGGCTTCGGCGTCAAGCTTGAGCACTTCGGTCTGGTTAGTGGCGGAACCACGTCCATCGAGGTCGCGCTTCACTTCGAGGAACATCTCTGGCGTGGTGAGATCTTTGAGCGCCATCAGGTCGGCCCGGTCGAAAGCTTGTTGCATCGAAGTGAAGTTGAGCTTGGCGTGTTTGAGAAAACCGTCCACGTCGAAACCCGCCGGTATTTTCGGCGCCGCAACTCGCGCCGCGGCATCGCTGCCGAAGCGCTCCGCGCCGGATAGCTCCGGAGCGGGCTGGGTCTCATAACCATGGGGCGTGTGGAGGCCGCGTGCGGCCGGCGCTGGCCCGGCGTAGGCCATCCCGGGGGCGGGTGCCGGCGTTCGATTGCGCAGCAAGAGCCGCACCACAAAAACCACCCCCACGACCACCAGGAGCAGCAGCAGAACCGAGGCAAAACCTTCGGAGAGGCCAAAGTGCGAAAGCAAGGCGGCCAAACCCAATCCGGCGGCGATGCCGGCGATCGGACCCAGCCAGCGGGAGGCGCCGCTGGCTGCGGGCGCCGCCGCCGCGGGTGCCGCGGCAGCCTGCTGCGGACTGGCTGCCGGCGGCGTCGCCTGACGCTGGGTCACCGCTTCGCGCTGGGTGCCCACGCTCTTGCCGCCGCCGAGGCGCTTGGCTTCGGCCGGCACACACATGACCGCTGCCACGATCGCCAATACCGTGAGAAATCCGCTCTTGCTGATCATTTCTTGCTCCATTCGGTCACTTTGTCACGGCGCATTTTTCGCCACGCTCAGTATTTGAGACCGCGGTGTAATGCCACCACCCCAGCCGCCAAATTCCACCATTGGACGCCTTCGAGGCCGGCTTGTTCCATCATCGCTTTGAGGCCCGGTTGATCGGGATGCATGCGTATCGATTCGGCCAGGTAACGATAACTCTCGGCGTCGTTCACCACCGCTTGGCCCAAACGCGGCAGCACTTGAAAGCTATACCAGTCGTATGCCGGACGCAGCGGCTCCCATACTTTGGAAAACTCCAGCACCAAAGCCGCGCCGCCCGGCCGCAAAACTCGGACCATTTCGGCCAGCGCTTTTTCCTTGTGGGTGACATTGCGCAGGCCAAAGGCGATGTTCACACAGTCGAAATGTTTGTCCGGGAAGGGGAGCTTTTCTGCATTACACTGCACCACCGGTATGAGCCGCCCTTGATCGAGCAGGCGATCGCGCCCCACTTTGAGCATGGCGGCGTTGATGTCGGTCAGCCAAACTTCGCCTTGGCGCCCGACGCGCTCCAGAAAAAGCCGGGTGAGATCCCCCGTGCCCCCAGCGAGATCCAGCACCCGCGCACCAGCTCGCACGCCGCTCGTCTGCACCGCGAAGCGCTTCCACAGGCGATGCAGGCCGGCGGACATCAAGTCGTTCATGAGGTCGTAGCGCTCGGCCACGGAATCGAATACCGCGCGAACTTTGCCGGCCTTCATTTCCTTCGGTACCGGCTGAAAACCGAAATGGGTGGTCTCGTCGGGGTCGGAATGGCTCCCTGGAGTAGCTCCGGAGCGGTGCTCAAGCATGGCCACAGCCCTTGGCGGGAGGCGGGCGCAAGCCTCCCAGCGGGGTTTCGCGGCTGGCGCCGGCCGCTTGCAGGCGGGCGAGATAGTCGGCCCAAAGGCGGTCTTGGTCCCGCGCCAGGTGATAGAGGTAGTCCCAGGAGTAAATGCCCGAATCGTGCCCGTCCGAAAAGGTGGGGCGAACCGCGTAATAGCCCACCGGCTCCAGGTTCTGGATGTCCACCTCCCGCTTACCCGTTTGCAGCACCTCCTGGCCTGGACCGTGGCCGCGCACTTCCGCCGAAGGTGAAAAAACGCGCAGGAATTCGAAAGGCAATTGCGCCTGAAGCCCGTCGTCGAAAGTGACTTCCAGGATTTTCGAGACCTGATGCATTTTGATTTCGACGGGAACGGGAGTGTTTTCGGTCAAGCCGGCCATGATTCATTTCCGGGCGCTGGGCGTTTGATTTTAGCAGCTTTTCTCTGGCAACCCAGCCCCTTCCGCGGACCCTTCGCGGCGGCAAACCCCTCTTCGCCGGGAGGTCGCTCGCGGCGAGTTTCCTAAGCCGGACAAGCCGGAGCAAAAAAGGATCGCCGGGGACTTTGCCTTGGCCCGGACGCTTCGCCGGGCGGCGCCGGAGCGGCCACGCCAAGGAAACGGCGTAGCGTAGGCGCCGCGTTTCGCCCGGCTTCGCTGGGCCGTTGCCTTGGCCCGGGCGCTTCGCCGGGCGGCGCCGGAGCGGCCACGCCAAGGAAACGGCGTAGCGTAGGCGCCGCGTTTCGCCCGGCTTCGCTGGGCCGTTGCCTTGGCCCGGGCGCTTCGCCGGGCGGCGCCGGAGCGGCCACGCCAAGGAAACGGCGTAGCGTAGGCGCCGCGTTTCGCCCGGCTTCGCTGGGCCGTTGCCTTGGCCCGGGCGCTTCGCCGGGCGGCGCCGGCGGCAACCGGCGAACAAACCCTCGCACCAACAAGGGGAGCAGCCCCTGGTATATCCCCCGCCAGGAACAAGGGGGCAAGCCTCCCTTGTAAATCCCCCTAATTCATCTCTTCGACCCCGTTCTTCTCCAGAAATGTGAAGACTTGAGGCCTTGGTGACTATTCAACGATGCCCAAATGCTCGATCCCGGAGAGCAGATTGCGTTCCGCGGCTTCTTTGCCTCGCAGCTTGATGGTCAGCCTCAGATCGTTCAGCGAATCGGCGTTGCGCAAGGCATCTTCGTAGGTGATGAGACCCGCTTCGTAAAGGTCGAAAAGCGATTGGTCGAAGGTCTGCATCCCCAGTTCGCGGGATTTTTTCATGATTTCTTTGATTTCATGCACATCGCCCTTGAAGATGAGATCAGCGATCAAAGGCGAATTGAGCATGATTTCCACCGCCGGCACGCGGCCGCGGCCGTCGCGGCGCGGCAAGAGGCGCTGGGAGACGAAGGCCCGAACGTTGAGCGAAAGATCCATCAAGAGCTGCGAGCGACGCTCTTCCGGGAAGAAGTTGATGATCCGGTCCAAGGCCTGGTTGGTGTTGTTGGCGTGAAGCGTGGCCAGGCACAGGTGGCCGGTTTCGGCAAAGGCGATGGCAAAATCCATGGTTTCGCGATCGCGGATTTCGCCGATCAGAATGACATCCGGCGCCTGCCGCAGGGAGTTTTTCAGGGCGGCTCCCCAATCGTCGGTGTCTACCCCCACTTCGCGCTGGGTAACGATGCAGTTTTTATGGTCATGGACGAATTCGATCGGATCCTCGATGGTGATGATGTGCCCATAGCTGTTGCGATTGCGGTGCTCCAAGAGAGAGGCCATGGAGGTCGACTTGCCGCAGCCGGTGGCGCCGACAAAGATCACCAGACCGCGCTTGGTCATGATTACGTCGCGCAGGATGGATGGCAGGCCCAGTTCCTCGACCTCGGGGATCTTGGTGGTGATGGTTCGCAGCACCAAGCCGACGCTGCCGCGCTGCAAAAAAGCGTTGCAGCGATAACGCCCCAGACCCGCCGGGCTGATGGCGAAATTACATTCTTTGGTGGCTTCGAATTGCGCCGCCTGCTTGTCGTTCATGATGCCGTGGGCCAGCGCAATGGTGTGCTGGGGCGACAGCGGCTGCTTGGAAACCGGAGTGATGCGGCCGTCGATTTTGATGGCCGGCGGGAAACCCGCGGTGACGAATAGGTCGGACGCGTTTTGCTTGACCATGAGCTCAAGCAGTTCGTGAATGAATTTCGTAGCCTGTTCGCGTTCCATGCTAAGCCTCTGGATGCTTGCTGAATGATCCGGAGCCGCCGGCCCGCTACGACGCGGTAAGCGCTTCGGGCTCCGGGGGAAACAAACTTATCGGCACGTTTTCCATAACCCTGAGGGGCGAAGAATCAACCCAGGAAAGCGTCCTTGTTCACCGCCCGCGTGCGCGCCTCGGCGTGCGAAATGACGTTGCGGCGCACCAGATCCGACAGGCACTGGTCCAGGGTCTGCATCCCTAGCGCCTGCCCGGTTTGAATCGACGAATACATCTGCGCCACCTTGTTCTCGCGGATGAGGTTGCGGATGGCGGGCGAGCCGAGCATGATTTCGTGCGCCGCGACGCGCCCCTGACCATCTTTGGTCTTCAGGAGAGTCTGCGAAATCACCGCCTGTAGCGATTCGGACAACATCGAGCGCACCATGTCTTTTTCCGCCGCGGGAAAGACGTCGATGATCCGGTCGATGGTTTTGGCCGCCGAGGAGGTATGCAAGGTGGCGAATACCAGGTGGCCGGTTTCCGCGCCGGTCAGCGCCAAGCGTATGGTTTCCAGGTCGCGCATCTCGCCCACCAGGATGTAGTCCGGATCCTCGCGCAAGGCCGAGCGCAGCGCGTTGGAAAAAGAAAGCGTCTGCGGGCCCACTTCGCGCTGGTTGATCAGGCACTTCTTGCTCTCGTGGACGAATTCGATCGGATCCTCGATGGTGAGGATGTGCCCGTACACGTTTTCATTGACGTGGTTGACCATGCCCGCCAAGGTGGTCGACTTCCCGGAGCCGGTGGGCCCGGTCACCAAGACGAGGCCCCGGGGTTTCATGCAAATCTCGGCGAACACCCGCGGCGCGTTCAAATCCTCCAGCGAAAGCACTTTCGAGGGAATGGTCCGAAACACCGCTGCGGCGCCGCGATCCTGATTGAAGGCATTGACGCGAAAGCGCGCCAGATTGGGAATGGCGAAAGAGAAATCGCATTCCAGGTTTTCTTCGTAGGTCTTGCGCAGGGTGTCGGACATGATGTCGTACACCATGCCGTGCACGTCTTTGTGCTCCATGGGCGGCAAGTTGATGCGCCGGATGTCGCCATGCACCCTGATCATAGGCGGCAGCCCTGCCGAAAGGTGCAAATCGGACGCTTTGTTCTTGACTCCAAACGCGAGAAGTTCCGCGATATCCATTATAATCCCCGGCTCCAGACGTTTCCCGCCAAGCCTTGCCTGGCTTCGCTTTCGAGCACATGAATCGACGCTCCAGCGGTCCATTATGAGCCCAATTGCACAAGCCGTGCAAGCATGCAGACGGCATATCGAGTCGTCTCTCGCCGCTTGCGGGCGCCCCTCGGGGGCGGTAGGGCTACTGGCGGTAAGCAAAACCTTTCCGCCGGAAGCGATCCGCGAGGCTTATGCCGCCGGCCAGCGAAGCTTTGGCGAGAATTATCTCCAGGAGGCTTTGCCCAAGATCGCCGCGCTGGCCGACTTGCCCGAAATCGAATGGCATTTCATCGGGCCCATACAAAGCAACAAGACCCGTCCGATCGCCGAGCACTTTCACTGGGCGCATGCCATCGATCGTCTGAAAGTCGCCGAACGCCTTTCGGCGGCCCGCCCGGAAGGCCTGCCGGCCCTGCAAGTCTGCGTCCAGGTGAACATCAGCGGCGAAGCCACCAAAAGCGGCGTCGATCCCGAACATGCCCTGGACCTCGCCGTTTCGGTCGCCCGGTTGCCGCGCCTGCGCCTGAGAGGCTTCATGGGCATCGCCGAACCCACGGCCGACGCCACCCTGCCCCGCGCCCAGTTCGCCTTACTGCGGGCGATTCTGCAAACGGCCCAAAGCGCGGGCCTGAGCGTCGACACTCTATCCATGGGCATGTCGGCAGACCTTGAAGCCGCAATCGCCGAAGGCGCCACGCTGGTGCGCGTCGGCACGGCTATTTTTGGCGCTCGTGCGCCCCACGCCTCTATGGATGTCCATCACTCATGAGCAAAATCGCTTTCATTGGCGGCGGCAACATGGCCCGTGCCCTGATCGGGGGCCTGATCGCCAAAGGATGCGCGCCGGCCGACTTCCGGGTCGTGGAACCCTCCTCCGAAGCGCGCTCGCGGCTTTCCGCGGAACTGGGCGTCGCCGCCCAGGATTCCCCCGACACCCAGCTCGCCGCAGCGGAAACGATCGTCCTCGCGGTCAAGCCCCAGGTCATGCGCCAGGCCGCGCAAAACATCCTGCCTTGGCTCGGGGGCCAGCTCGTGCTCACGATCGCGGCGGGCATTCGCAGCAAGGATCTGTCCCGCTGGCTCAGCGGCCACACCCGCATCGTGCGCGCCATGCCCAACACGCCGGCGCTGATCAACGCCGGCATTGCCGGACTCTACGCCCACCCCAGCGTCGATGCCGCCGGGCGGGCGGCGGCCGGCGACATTTTGGCCGCCGTGGGCGAGGTGCTATGGTTCGAGGACGAAGCGGCGCTCGATACCGTCACCGCAGTCTCCGGCAGCGGCCCGGCCTATGTATTCTATTTCCTCGAAGCCCTGCAGCAGGCCGGCGTCACTTTGGGCCTCGCGCCCGAGGCGGCCCGCAAACTCGCCTACGCCACCTTTTCCGGCGCGGTGCGTCTGGCCGAGGCAAGCCCGCTCGATCCCGCGGCCCTGAGAGCGCAGGTCACTTCCAAAGGCGGCACCACCGAAGCGGCCGTCGCCGCGCTCGATGCCGCGGGCGTGGCCCGCTGCTTCGCGGCTGCGGTAGCCGCCGCCCAGGCCCGAGGAAGCGAAATGGGCGAATTTTTCGGTCGGGAGTGAGCAAGCCATGATCGCCGACGCAATGCACTACCTCCTCAATGTCGCTTTCGGCATTTTCGTCTATGCGCTTCTGCTGCGCTTTTACATGCAGCTTTTTCGCGCGCCTTTCCGCAACCCGCTGGGGCAGATGGTGGCCGCGCTCACCGACTGGCTGGTGAAACCCGTCCGCCGGGTGCTGCCGGGCTGGGGTGGAGTCGATTGGTCGACTTTTCTGCTCGCCTGGGTGTTGCAGTTCGCCTGGCACATGGCGGTATTCGCTTTGCGGGGCCACCCGGGCCGCCTGGACGAATTCTGGCTGACGCTTTTTTTCCTCTCCGGCGTCAGCCTCATCAAAGTGAGCCTTTACCTCTTGATGGGCACGGTGTTCGTGCAGGTGATCCTTTCCTGGGTATCTCCCTACAATCCGCTCAACGGCATCCTCAACGCCCTGACGGCACCTTTCCTGCGGCCGATCCGGCGCGTTCTTCCGCCGCTCGGCGGCCAGCTCGACCTCTCGCCGCTGGTGCTTTTCGTGATTTGCAACCTGCTCTTGATGCTGCCGGTTGCCTGGCTGGAACAAGCCCTTGTCCAACGCGCCCTGGCACCGCTTTGATCCCGCGCGTCAGGCGCTGATTCTGGTGCTTCATGTCCAGCCGGGGGCGCGACATACCGAAATCTCCGGCATTCATGGCGAGGCGCTCAAGATACGCCTCGCTGCGCCGCCGGTAGAGGGCAAGGCCAACGAGGCATTGATCGCCTTTCTCGCCGAGGCCTTTGGCGTGCCGCAGCGCCGGGTTCGGCTATTGCGCGGCGAAACGAGCCGCGCCAAACAGGTGGAAATTCTCGCCCCGGCGCAGCGCCCCGACCTCAAGTGGGGCGGCGAGCTGTCGTAAATCCGATGGAGCATGTCCGAATAAGGGATTACCGGCCCCAACGCCCCGAAGGATACTTGCCAGCCTTGCGGCGCTCGGCGTTACAGATTTGCGACCGAGCGGCAGCTGGCCGCTTCCCGACCGGCGCCGCACCCAAAAGGTAAAGCGCACGAAACAACAATCGCCGTGCCACCCGCGCGGAATGCTGGAGAAACTTATGCCACACGCCAAAGACCACACCGTCGCCGAATTGCTCGAGGCCGTACTGGCCCATGCCCGAGCCAAGCTGCCGGCAGGGGAAGCCGCGCAGGTCGAGCCTTTCATATGCGCCTATTACACCCAGGTTGACCCCGACGACCTGCTCGAACGCGAAGTGGTCGATCTCTACGGCGCCGCGATGTCGCATTGGCAGTTCCTCCAGCGCTTTAACGCCGGCAAGCCCAAAGTGCGCGTCTACAACCCTCGCGCCGACGAACATGGCTGGCAGTCGAGCCACACCATTATCGAGATCGTCAACGATGACATGCCCTTCCTGGTCGATTCCGTGGGCATGGAAGTCAACCGGCACGGGCTCGCGCTGCACCTCATCATTCACCCGGTAATCCGCACCCGGCGCGAGGCCTCGGGGCAGCTCATCGAACTGTGCTCCAATGGCGGCGCCGCCGAAGGCGCAAGCTTCCAGTCAGTCATTCACGTCGAGGTGGATCGGCAGACCAAACCTGACCGATTGGAAGCCTTGCAGCAGGATCTGTTGCGCATCCTCGGCGACGTGCGCGCCGTAGTGGACGACTGGCGGGCGATGACCTCCGCCATGAATGCCACCATCGCCCGCGTGGCGCAAAGCCAGCTTGCCGGAGTGATCGAAGCGCGCCATTTTCTGGAATGGCTGGTGGACAACCATTTCACGTTCTTGGGCTACCGCGAATACGACCTGATCCAGGAGGGCGACAAGGACTACTTGCGCGTGGTGCCCGGTACCGGCAAGGGCATACTGCGCGAAACCGCTGAAGACCAGGCACCCCCGGCGCTTTTGCCACCGGCGGCGCGGGCTTTCATCACCGGAAGCGATCTCCTCCTGGTGACCAAGGCCAATATGCGCGCCACCGTGCATCGGCCCGGCTATCTCGACTACATCGGCATCAAGCGTCTCGACGAATCGGGTCGCGTGACCGGAGAGCTTCGTTTCATCGGGCTTTTCACTTCGACGGCCTACAGCGCGATTCCCTCCGACATCCCGCTTCTGCGCGTGAAAACCGCCAACGTGATCGAGCGGGCCGGCTTTTTGCCCCGCAGTCACATGGCCAAAGCGCTGCAAGCCATCATCGATAGCTACCCGCGGGACGAACTCTTCGATGTCACCGAAGAGGAATTGCTCGCCACCAGCATGGGCATCCTGCGTTTGCAGGAGCGCCAGCGCCTGCGCCTGTTCGTGCGCCCCGATCGATTCGGCCGCTTCATGTCCTGCCTGGTCTTCGTGCCGCGCGATCGCTTCAACACCGAAGTGCGGCAGCGCATCCAGAGTTTGCTGATCCAAGCCTTCAACGGCGTTGCCAGCGAGTTTACGCAGCAGCTCTCGGAATCCGTGCTGGCGAGGCTGCACGTGATGATCCGCACCCAGCCCGGACAAATCCCTCCCTATCAGGTGCAGGAACTCGAGGCGCGGATCGGTCTGGCCACCCGCCGTTGGGCCGATGACTTGCGTGATGCCGTGCTGGAGCAATACGGCGAAGAACGCGGCAACGAGCTCTTCCGCCGCTACGGCGAGGCGTTTCCTGCCGGCTACCGCGAAGATTATCCGGCGCGCGCCGCGGTTTACGACCTGGGCGTCATGGATGCGCTCACGCCGGACGCGCCGCTGGCCATGAATCTTTACCTGCCGGTCGAAGCCAAGGCCGGAAACCTGCGCTTCAAAGTCTTCCACCTCGGCAGCGCGGTACCGCTCTCCGAGAGCCTGCCCATGTTGGAACGCATGGGGGTCAAAGTGCGAGAGGAGCGGCCCTATCGCATCGAGCCGCAAAACGAGGTGGCCAGCCGTCCGGTATGGATTACCGATTTCGGTTTGGAGCTGGGCGAAGGAACAGAAATCGACCTCGACCGCGTCAAGGGCGTGTTCCAGAGCGCGTTTGCTCAGGCCTGGGCGGGCAAGATCGAAAGCGACGACTTGAACCGCCTGGTGCTGTCCGCCGGGCTCGAGGCCCGCCAGATCACGATTTTGCGAGCCTACGCGCGCTACTTGAAGCAGATCGGAGTCACCTTCAGCCAAGCCTACATGGAAGCGGCGCTCACCCACAATGCCGCCATCGCGCGGCAATTGGTGGAGTATTTCGAGCTGCGCTTCGACCCCGCCCGCGGCGATGGGCGTGAAGCGGCGATGAAGGCCCTGCTCGGAGACATCCGCCAGTCGCTCGAAAAAGTCGTGAGCTTGGACGAGGACCGTATCATTCGCCAGTTCATGGGCACCATGGAAGCCAGCCTGCGCACCAACTACTTCCAGCGCGACCACGGCGGCAAACCCAAGGATTACCTCTCCTTCAAGCTCGATTCGCGCGCCGTGCCCGGTTTGCCCGAACCCAAACCGCTGTTTGAGATCTTCGTTTATTCGCCGCGGGTCGAAGGGGTACATCTGCGCGGTGGCCGCGTCGCCCGGGGCGGCTTGCGCTGGTCCGACCGGCGCGAAGATTTCCGCACCGAAGTGCTGGGCCTCGTGAAAGCGCAAATGGTGAAGAACGCGGTGATCGTGCCCGTGGGCTCGAAAGGAGGCTTCGTCTTGAAGGCTGCTCCGCCCGCCTCGGACCGCGAAGCCTTCATGAAAGAGGGCGTCACTTGTTATCGCACCTTCCTTTGCGGTCTTTTGGATCTCACCGACAATTTGGTCGCCGGCAAAGTCGTCCCGCCGCGCGAAGTGGCGCGCCACGACGGCGATGACCCCTATCTCGTGGTTGCCGCCGACAAAGGCACCGCCACCTTCTCCGACATCGCCAATGGTGTCGCCGCCGATTACGGCTTCTGGCTGGGGGACGCCTTTGCCTCCGGCGGCTCGGCCGGCTACGACCACAAAAAGATGGGCATTACTGCCCGCGGCGCCTGGGAATCGGTGAAGCGGCACTTCCGATCTTTCGGCGTCAACACCCAAACCACGGACTTCACCGTGGTGGGGGTGGGCGATATGTCGGGCGACGTCTTCGGCAACGGCATGCTGCTCTCGCGCCACATCAAGCTGCTGGCAGCCTTCGACCATCGCCACATTTTCCTCGACCCCAATCCCGACGCCGAAAAAAGTTTCGCCGAGCGGGCGCGTTTGTTCAACCTCCCGCGCTCCTCCTGGGCCGATTACGAGGCTTCGATCATTTCCAAAGGCGGCGGCGTGTTCCCGCGCAGCGCCAAGTCGATCGCCGTCTCGCCCGAAGTGAAAGCCGCGCTGGGCATTGCCGAAGACAGCCTCGCGCCCACCGACCTCATCCGCGCCATGCTCAAGGCGCCGGTCGATCTGTTGTACAACGGCGGCATCGGCACCTATGTCAAAGCAAGCACCCAGACCCACGCCGAAGTGGGCGACCGCGCCAGCGATGCAGTGCGCGTCAACGGCAACGAGTTGCGCTGCAAGGTGGTGGGCGAAGGGGGCAACCTCGGCTTCACTCAACTGGGCCGCATCGAATATGCGCTTGCCGGCGGTCTCGTCAACACCGACGCCATCGACAACTCGGCCGGGGTGGATTGCTCCGACCACGAAGTGAACATCAAGATTCTGATCAACAGCATCGTCGCAGCCGGCGACATGACCGAAAAGCAGCGCAACAAACTTCTCGCCGACATGACCGACGAAGTGGGCGAACTGGTGCTGCGCGACAACTATCTGCAGACCGCGACGCTGGCCGTAGCCGAAGCCGGCGCCTTGCATCTCGTGGATTGGGAGGCGAGGCAAATCCGGGCGCTGGAGAAAAGCGGGCGCTTGAATCGCGCCATCGAATTCCTGCCCAGCGACGAAACCATCGCCGAGCGCAAACTCGCCAAACGAGGCCTCACTTCCCCGGAGCATGCCGTGCTCCTGGCCTACAGCAAGATGGCGCTCTACGATGACCTGCTCAACTCCGACTTGCCCGAGGACGCCTATGTAGCTCCCGCGCTGGTGGACTATTTCCCCCGTCCCCTGCGCGAGCATTATCGCGAAGCCATGGCGGCCCACCCTTTGAAGCGCGAAATCATCGCCACCACCCTCGCCAACCTTCTGCCCAATCGCGTCGGCAGCCTTTTCGTGGCCCGTCTGCAGGAAGAAACCGGCGCGCCGGCCCCTGAAATCGTGCGCGCCTTTTTGCTGGTGCGCGAAACCTTCGGGCTGGAGGGCGTGTGGAGCAGCATCGACGCACTCGATGCCAAAGTGCCGACGCCGACCCAGATTCGCATGAGTATCGAGGCGGCGCGGCTCGCTTTTGCCGCCACGCACTGGGTGCTGCGGCGGCGCCGCGGCTTGCGCGACATCGCCGGTGAAGTGGCGCGCCTGCAGCCGGTGGTGGCGGCGCTGGCCAAAGACCTCGACCGCCTCTTGTCGCCCGCCGAAGGGCAAGCTTTCCGTGCCCTGCGCGACAGCTTGGCCAGCGAGGGCGTGCCGCTGGAACTGGCTACCCGGGTGGCCGCCTTCGAAGCCATGAACGCCGCGCTCGACGTGGCTGACGTGGGCACGGCCCTATCTCGCCCGGTGGACATGGTCGCCGGCGTTTATTTCGCGCTCGATGAAAACCTCGCCTTCTCGTGGTTGCGACGTCAGATTCTCGCCCTGCCCACCGACAGCCACTACCAGATCATGGCGCGGGCCGCCATTCGCGAGGACGTGCGTGCACGCCAGCGCGAGCTTTGCGCCCGGGTGCTGGAAGCAAGCGCCAAAGGCAAGACCGCCGAAGCGTTGCTCAAGAATTGGGAGGCCGCGCTCGGCAGCGCGCTGGAGCACTACCGTCAAGTGCTGGCCGACCTCCGAAGCGCCAAGAGCACCGATCTGGCCATGCTTTCCGTGGCCATGCGGGAGTTGCGCGGTTTGGGTTGAACCCAAGCCGGACAAGCCAGGGCCAAGAAGGAATCCACATCGTCGCTCACAGCCAAGGAGGCCAGTCCGCGCGCTTGCTGGTTCAGCTCCACGCCGCCAACGGCAGACCGAAAATCCAGGCCTCTTCGCTGGCCCTCTTTCCACGGTTTGGGTAAACCGCGTCACGACGCCACCCCCCCATGACGGCACTGCGCTCGCCTGCCGCGTTCCCGATTGGGTGCCCGTCACAACTCGCCGGCATCTTCGAAGTTACGGGCGATCCGCTGCTCAAGGACATTTCGGATTTCGACCTCTCGCCCGCAGGCGCGATGCCCGGCAACGATTAGGTCAAAGACCATCCCGAGGTCTTTTATCCTCCGTCGGCGCCCGGGCGCGCCTCAGCGATTTGCTGTCGGGATGGAATCATCCCGAGTCCTCCGCCTATCCTTTGATTGCGGCGTTCTGTCGTCCCCGCTTCATGGGCAACTACCGGCCCGATAAGCGTCCCTTCCCGCCGGTCGATCCATTTTCTTGGAACAAGAAACACCTCGATCTGCTGCGCAGCCTGTGAATCCATATCCATGCTTGTTCCGCCGTTTTACCGATACACGATTGGTCATCACTTGCTCTCTTCGCATCGTCGATCTTCCAAGGGTTCCTGCCCGCACTAGACTCCGTTAAACGCCGAGCGTGGAAGCCCGTTCTTCCGCCGGCGGTCATCGCGGCCAGATACATGCCGGTCACTCGAAGGGATGCCGCTCGGTCGCTCGCCACTGCCTCAGCGCGTCCTCCGCCGCCACGGGTGGAGCCGGCAGCGAGCGCAGCGGCTCCACCCGCCAGGGTGTACCCGGCGATGCCGCCCGCTCCAAAGGCTGCACTGCCACCAGATGCGGGGGCCAGCGCTGAAAGAGTCCCAACTCGATCCACATGCGCTGCAACCCTCGTATCCCTCCAACCGAACGTTCCACCACATCGCTCTTGGCCTGCGCTTGTTCGCTGTGGACCCGAAAGGAACTGAGCCGCTTCCGAAAAAAGGCGGCGTTACCCTGCACCAGCACCCGCGACCACATCGCGTAATCGACCGCGCCGACCACTTCGGCGCCGTTGCAATGAAAGGGTTTGTCGGCGTCGAGCAGAGGCCGCGGGTCGAAGTCACTACGGCGAAACATCATGGTGCTCGGCTCGCCAATGAAATTGATCCCGTGCATGATGGCCGCGTTCGCGAGGCTCACGCCATCGATGACCCAATCGCCACCCACCGCCGGTCGCGTTGCCGGCATATCGGCAATGACTTGGGAGGTCGCGCCGATGCGCCAGCGGTGCGAGGTGGCCAGCACGAGATCCGGGATTTTTTGGAAAGCGGCAACCATGGTGGCCACACAATCCGGCGCGAGCAAGTCGTCGTCGTTGAGAAACTTCACGAATTCGCCACGCGCCAAAGCCACGGTCTGGGCGTAATTCTTGCGCGCCCTGAGCCGGGGCCGATTCTGCACCAAGCGCAGTCTGCCGCGCGGCGCGCGGGCCGCAACGATGGCGGCGATTTCGTCACCTTCGCTGTCGTCGCTGACGATGATTTCCTTGTTGCGCCAAGTTTGCACCAGCGCGCTGTCGAGCGCGGCGGCAAAGAAGCGCGGGTTGAAGGCCGGCATACAAATCGAAACCAGCGGTTCAGACTCTGGCGGATGCTGACGCTTCGCCCAGCCTGGAACCCCTTCTGTGGCGGGAAGGGTAACGAGCCCGACAAATTCCGCCCAGCGCCCCAAACGCTCGCAGGTGAGGGCCGCCTGTGCCCCAACGCAGAACACTCGCCCGCCTGGATGCAAAAGGCGCCGGCAATCGCTCAGCAGCGCGACGGCTTCACGGGGATTCAGGGCCAGCGCGGCGTCGGAGAGGCGAATCGCAGCCACGCTGCGATCCGCTTGCGCCGGAGGCGTCGACGAAGATTGCGCGAGGGGAACATATCCCGGCGTCTCGGGACCGCCTTGTGTCAACGACGCTGCAAATAACGCATCCAGCATCAACCGCCTCCCGCCACGTCGCGCCACACGCCATCTCGGCGCAATAATTCCACGCCCCCCGGGGGCGCCGCCCTAGCCGCGAAACTTTCGCGCGCCACCGTGGGCGACGCCCCCGCCGGGAAGGGCCGTGGCAGACGGTGCCCGGTGAAACACTCCAGCGCCAAGCCCACCTCGTCGATGCCTAGAGCCCAGCGCGCCGCGGTGGCGCCGGTGAAGCGCGCATTAAATTCGTGAATCTTAAGGCGGCCCTGGGAGTCCATTTGACATTGCACGTTGAGCGGCCCGCACCAACCCGCGCGTCCGAACACCTCGGCGCAGCGGGCGCCGATTTCTCGCGCTTGCGGTGTAGGGTCGAGGCTGACGCGTCGGCTGATCCGTCCGTCCATGGCGTTGATGGTGCAAGCGATGGAACGACATTCACCCCCGGGGTCCAGGAGCAATTGAATCGAGTGCTTCGCGCCCATGAAGTTGTGCACCAGAGGCACGCCGTTCTTGAGCATGGCATCGATCGATTGCTGCGTTGCTTCGCGCTCGCCCAGGAATTCTTGCAGCACCGCGTCAGGACGCGCCATCGCCGCCGTCACCTGCGCCGCGGTGGTGAGCAAATGCACGCCGCGCGCGTTAGCGTCGTGGCGCGGTTTCAGCACCACCGGAAAGCCCACTTCGGTTATGAAGCTCGCCACATCCGCCGCACCGCCGGTGGGCAGCGAGTGCGCAAAGGGCAAATCGTACTCCCGCGCAAAGATGCAGCTGAGCCACTTGTCGTTGACTTGCTCGGCGATGCCGTGAGCGCCGCAGAGTAGACGCGGGACAAGTTCCGAACGCCGCTGACGCAAGCTCGAGAGCCAAACAACGTCTTCGTCGCGGCAGGGGATGACCAAATCCACGGCCTCGTGCTCCATGATTTCCAGTACACGCGCTTCAAAGCCCCGCGGCGCCGCGGTAAGCGAAGGGGCCAAATAGATGGCGTCAAAAGCAAAAAGGGTAGGCTCGTCGGCCGAGTCGGTGGTGGCGATCAGGCGGAGGTTGTTGCGTCGGCTGGCCAGCGCGGCCATGATGTTGGCGCCGGTGTGTCCCCCGCCCGAGAGCAATAATAAGCTCAGCTCGACCACGGCGAGACCCCTTCCTTGGGCCGCGCAAAGCCGCTGCTGCGGGCGCGTACAGTCAATGCGATTTGCAATCCTTCCTCCCACCCCTCCAAATCCTCTTCAGCCGCTTTTGCGCATAGAATAGCGGCCGTCTCCTTACGCCTAGCTTAGCATGATCATCGATTGCCGTTGCCGCCTCACGCTCGCCGGCGAAGCCGATTACTTTTACGATCGCGTGCAACATGCCGGCAAAATGGCGCGCGTTCCCGGCTTGGCAGCGCAGACACTCGAGGGTTTTTTCGGGGAGTTGGATGCCGCGGGAGTGACCACCGCGGTTTCCGTTTCGGGCTGCAACCCGGGCGCCCGCTTTGGCCGCTTCGATCTGCCGGCGCGCACCAGTTCCAACGACAGCATCGCGCAAGTGCAAGCCGCGCACCCAGGGCGTTTCATCGGCGTGGCCGGCATCGACGTCAGCAACCAGATGCACGACGCGATGACAGAACTTCAGCGCTGCACCGAAGAGCTGGGGCTCTATGCCGTGTTTATCGAACCGGGCCGAGCACCGGGCTGCAACCTCGATGATCCTCTGCTCTACCCGATTTACGAATATTGCGAAAAGCAGCGCGTCACGCTGATCCCACAAACTTCCGGCCTCTTGGGCGGCAAGCTCTTGGACTACGCCAACCCCAAATACATCGAAAAGGTGGCCAGCGACTTCCCCGGCCTCCACATCATCTGCGGTCACGGCTGCTATCCCTATGTGCGCGAAGCCATCGTCATGGCCTGCCGCTACGACAACGTGTGGCTGGCGCCCGACTCCTACCTCTACCACCTGGGCCACGCCGATTGGCTGCAAGCCATCAACTACAACGCGCTGGGCTTCGCCAGCCGCTTCGTGTTTTCCAGCGCCTACCCCTTGAACGCCCTGGGCGAACAGGTCGAGCGCTTCCGCGCCCTGCCCTGGATGGGTGACGTCCTACCCAGATTGTTCTGCGACAACGCCATTGCGGCGCTGCGGCTTCGCGAGCGGCCCACATTCATGCAAACCGCGATTTGGCGGGAACACTTTGGAACTGGCTGACCAGGATGCCAGGCAGGTGATCACGCTCCCCTGCGGATCACGGCCCGCCAGCCCACCAACAATGCTGCGGCGACGCTGGCCCGCGCAAATCCAGAGCTGAAGCAAGGAAGTCGCATGCCTTCAGGCAGTAAAGTGTTCGACTCTAATCGATTGAACCCGCGCCATGTGAACAACCCCAGCCGCGCAGCAGGCGCAAACGGGATGATCCCAAGGATTAGGAGGCGCATTATCAGGCGAGGGTGCTTGTGCTTGATACGCTCCGCGCGCTCGCGGTGGCGCAAAACGCGGACGGAGCGACAGCGAGAAGCCCGGCGAGGCGGCGGCTAGCGGCCGCGGCGCCTATTGATCGGATCTGTCCATCTCTCTGCGGTCAAGGATAATGCGCCGCCAGGCGCGTTGAGGCTGCGGCACGCAGGCCGGCCGAAGCCATGGTTCGCATCGCTTTGGTCCGGTCGATCACCCGCCAGTCGCACCGCTGCCGCCCTTGGTATCCGAAAACGAGTCGGCGACCAGCCGCCGGGGCTGTGTCTTTGATTTGCAGTGGTAGTGGACCCAAGCGGCTGGGCGGGCTGTGTGCCGATGGCGCACCTTTGCCGATGCCCTCGATGGACAGCTGCCATGACATAGGCTCCATAGGCACGGCGGCGCCGGATTCTCGTTGGTTGTTAGCAAACGCTCGATGTTGGCTCGCGCCGCGCGCACAATACAATTACGGCCGTAACCACATCATGGAGTTATGGCGGCAAATGCCGGTCGCTCCCTGGCGGAGCAGTACAGCAGAAAAGTTGCTCCTGGAGGCAATTCGAAGGGCAACCGCATCGATACAGCTTTTCAAGGTTCATCCTGAATTCAATGGTGACGTAACAGCGATCGTTCTCACCGATGGTCAGGTGCTGCGCTCTGCGAAGGGTTCTACTCGACGCCGGGCACCAGAAGACGACAGCGATCCGATCATGCTTGGGTTTTTTGAGCTTCCTGGAACAGCAGGTGAGTGAACACCCGGGGATGATTACGCCGGCCGATCGAAGCGTAGACACAAGTCCATCGAGGCGGCGTAAACTGCGTAGGCAGATTCGTAAGGCTCCGCTCTCGATGGAAGATAACGGTGCCTCCGTGCTCCTCATATTTCAAGCGCCCGGTGTCGAGAAATGGAGGCGAGGACGCCCGTTGATCAGCCAAAATTCATTCTCCGCCGGATCGCGAATGGCGGAGGCTTTCCAGCGCGCGGAGCAATGTCGACGACATTACAACATTACGAACACGGTCCAGTGCTTCCCGGGCAAGAGGCCGCAGAATAGCGGTGCACGACCACGGGATAACTCGCCCCCCCGCAGAGGTTCGTCGCCATTGTTCGAACTGGCTGCTTCAACATGTGCAAACGGGCAATTTCGAACGCATAGTCGTCTTGGGGGCGGCCGCGCGAAACGCTATTGCGGGTTTGGGGTTGAATCGGGAGAATGACCCACGCTTTTCCTTCGTTCGCCACCCCACAGGAGGCATCTCGATTTAGTGCCTTGCCGAGGCAATCCGTTGGTGATGATTGTTATGCTTGTGGCACTCGGCCTCACCGAGAGCACTGCGGAGTAGGATTGCCAGCAAGGGCGAATCAGGTTCACAAACCCAGAGAGTTGACTTCCCATGCCCGAATCCCGCGACACACTCCAATGCCTGCTTGAGCTCTTGCAGCACCTTCCGCGCCATCCACAGAGCATTACCGTGGCGGCGCTGCGGGAGGCGCTCAGCCGCAATGGGTTCACACTCACCGAGCGCTCCATACAGCGACATCTGGTGACGCTGTCGCAATCCTTCGCCATCGTCGCCGACGAAAGCGTGAAGCCGTTTCATTGGTCCTGGGCGCCAAGCGCACAGGGTTTGACCATCCCCGCGCTCTCGCGCACCGCTGCGCTCACCCTGTTGATGGCGGAAAAGCACCTGCAAGGTTTGCTGCCACAACCGATGTTGAAGGAACTCGGCACCTACTTTGAGGCGGCACGTCGCGCGCTTGCCAGTTCGCGCGAAGGGCCGCGCCGCTGGCTTGACCGCGTGCGCATCGTGCCGCCAGCGCAACCGCTGCTTGCTCCCACCATCGCCGCCGAGGTGCATGAGGCGGTCTCGAAGGCGCTATTGGATTCGCGCCAACTGCGCATCAGGTACCAGAAACGCGGCGAAAAGAGCGCCAAGGAATGGACGGTTCATCCCTTGGCCCTCGTGCAGCGTGGCCCGATGCTCTATCTCTATTGCCGCCTGTTCGACTATCCGGACGCGCGCACGCTGGCCGTGCATCGCATCAAGTCCGTCGAAGTGCTCGACGAGAAGGCCATCGCGCCAGCGGGCTTCGACCTCGACCGGCAAGTCGCCGCAGGCACCTGGGGTTTCGGCGCGGGCGATGAAATCGGCGTGGAGCTGCACTTCCACAATCACGCTGGCGACCACCTTCTGGAAACGCCGCTCGCCGCCAATCAACAACTCGCAGAACTCGGCAATGGCGAATTTCGCCTCAAGGCGCGGGTAGCAGATACGGCGCAACTGCGCTGGTGGATTTTGAGCATCGGTGACGGAGTAGAGGTCAAGAGGCCCAAACGCCTGCGCGAGGAAATTGCCGAAGTGGCCAGGGCGACCGCGGCGCTTTACGCGTAAAGAAGAATCGCGCGGGGAGGTTCGGTTCGAAACCGGCCCTAACCCGACTGCCCTTTGGCCTGATGGCGGTCATGTATGACCCGCCTGATCGCCTTCCCACTGTCCGCGTCGGCGCCAAACATCGTGCTCATGAAGACGTGATTGATCCCCGATATTTTCTTTATCTCTGCGGCTGTCAATGGAAAGGGCACATTTCCAGCAACATCTCGTCGGCCGCGCCGGTATATACACGATAGACCCACGGGCGGACATCTAATCCGCTGGAGCGCCAATACCGGGAAGCCTCTCGGGTCCGGTAATCCAGGCCATTGGTCATCACCACAAGGATTTGTTTTCGATTGAAATCCCCTTCCGCGAGCTCGATCCCGAATTTTGCTGGTGCGCGAGCTTGAGCGACAGGGATGGGTCAGTCGTCTTTTTGCGCCAGGCGTCCAATTCAGGGCATTTCATGGCGCCGTGAATCTGGCCGTAACGGAGTGCTTGAAGCAGATTTGAGCTCTGCGATTCCCACGCCTTCAACGCGAAAATGAAGAGGTTCCCGTTCTTGTCAACGGCCATCAAATCGGGTTTTTCTTGCCAGCTACGGGACTGCATCAAGAGAATCCGCTCGTCGTTCGGAAGCAACCTGTCCAATGAGCGGAAGAGAATGTCTTGGAGCGCACGCTCGTCCAAGCCAAAGCTCTGTGACCATTATGTTCGACGTTTTTGCGCGTAGCGCGTCTTGGTATTGATATTCAGCAGCATGGTAGCGCCTCGGAAGAAGGGGTAGACATCCTGGTGGGAAGGTGCCGCGGTTCCAGCAAGCACTCGGATAGAATTCTTGCACCCGCAGGAACTTTCTTCTGGTCTCTGCGCTCTATGCACGCCGCACTCTTGCGGCGGATATCCGAATGCCCTGGACCCTTGCCTACACCCAGCATTGCGGTGACAACCCCGACCAGCAGGACACCCTGTGGTCGGGCCTTCGCATCTTTCAGGAACGCGACCTCCCACCGCGGCAATATTTGAGCAATGAGGTCGAAGTATTTGCCGCCGTGGCCGATGGTGTCGCCAATAGCCCGGCACCGCGGCGCGCGAGCCGAATCGCTCTGCAATCGCTCGCTACCGATATCGCAGCGGCGCGACCCTTCAACGCGAGCCTGGTGCGCCGCGCTCACGGGTGCTTGTGCGACGCGCTTGCGCGCGGTCGAAACTATGGCTCTGCCACCACACTCACCGCAGCCGCCTGCCTCGGCGAGCGCTGCACCGTGGTGAGCGTTGGCGACAGCCGCGCCTATCGCTTTGCCGCTGATGGCCAATGGGAACAGATTACCCGTGACCACACCATCCTCAACCGCCTGATCGATGAAGGTGCAGCCGAGGAGGGCGTGGCCTACGCAGGGTTCTACGGCATGCTCGACTCCTGCCTCACCGCCGACGATGCCGACACCGAATTCTCCATTCACTACAGCACCACCACTTTCATGCCTGGAGACATGCTGCTCCTGTGCACCGACGGCGTTCACGATACCCTGGGCGAGGAGCTCATGGCCTTGTTCGATCGAAACGCGGGCGCACTGGCGCAGGTCCGGCGCTGGCGTCAAGCCATTCTCGATGCGGGCGCGCCGGACAATTTTTCGCTGGTGCTGATCGAGCGCACCGCGTAGGTAGCGGGCGCCCTGGGCCAGCTCAGGTCGACGGCACCGCAGTGGCACCGTCTGCGCCATAGCCAGGTTTCATGTGCTCGCGGCAGCGCGTCATGACCGGCATTCGATCGCGCGGGCGGCGACCGGTCTCGCCCGGATGGCCGCAGATCTCGCACACTCGTTCCGACATCGCCGCCGCCATGCGTGCCAGGCCTTCGGTCACGTCGTTACCGCCGCGGTAGTAAATTCTCAGCGAGCCGAACTTCTCCTTGACCTGCTTCAATACGACCGGCGGCATGTGACCCTGCTGTACCGCATGCTGCACTTCGGTGCAGAAGGCATCGATGATATCGAACCACCCGTCACCGCAGGTGAGACCCCAGCCCATTGCGCTTTCTTCGATTGACCTGTGCCGCTCGGCAAACAAGTCGGGATAGCGTTCGCAAAGTATGTCGTCCAGTTCCTTCTTCAAGGCAGCTCCTCTTTTGGAGTAGTAGTTTAAACACGCACACCAAGGCAATCAATCGTCAGAGCTCTTCGCGGCACCGATGATGGTTCTCTCGGCGACCGACGACTCCGGCGGGGCTACAGATTCTCAAACCGGGTGAATTCGCCGACAAAAGCCAATCGAACGGTGCCGATCGGGCCGTTGCGTTGCTTGCCGATGATGATTTCAGCCAGGCCTTTCTCCGCGGAATCCGGGTCGTACACCTCATCGCGATGGATGAACAGAATCAAGTCGGCGTCCTGCTCGATGGCACCCGATTCACGCAGGTCCGACATCACCGGCCGCTTGCCGGTGCGCTGCTCCGGTTTGCGGTCCAGTTGCAACAGCGCCAGCACCGGGACTGAAAGTTCCTTGGCCAGTGACTTCAGCACGCGAGAGATTTCCGATAATTCCGTGGCGCGGGTCTCCCCGGCGTGCGTCGCAGCGCACATCAATTGCAGATAGTCGACCACGATGGCACCCAGCTTGCCGCCCTGTTGGCGGGCCAAACGTCGAGCCCGGGAGCGCAATTCCATAGGTGTGATGGCGGGAGTCTCATCGATGAATAGCGGTGCTTCATGAAGCTGGCCCAGTGCCGCGGACCAGCCGGCCCAATCATCACTGGCCAGACGCCCAGTGCGAATCTTGCGCTGATCGAGCCGCCCCGCCGAGCCGATCATGCGCATAACCAACTGCGCTGCCGTCATCTCCATGCTGAAAACCGCCACCGGCAACTTCGACACCACGGCGATATGCTTGGCGATATTGAGGGCGAATGCCGTCTTCCCCATCGAAGGCCGTCCAGCGATGATGATGAGGTCGCCCTGTTGCAAGCCGGTGGTCACGCTGTCCAGTGCAATGAAGCCCGTGGGCACGCCCGTCACATCGGTGGGATCCGCTCGCGCTGACAACTTGTCGATGCGCTCAACCACTTGCATGAGCAGTGGCTGCATGGCCTGAAAGCCCAACTCGGTGCGCGCCCCCCATTCGGCGATATCGAACACTTTCTGTTCCGCGAGGTCCAGCAATTCGCCGACCGCGCGGCCTGCCGGGTCATAGGCGAACTCCGCAATCTCTGCGCAGACGCGCGCGAGTCTGCGCAAGATGGAGCGCTCGCGCACGATCTCCGCATTACGCCGGATGTTCGCCGCCAGCGTTACATTTTGCGCAAGATCGCCGAGGTATGCCAGATTTCCGACCACTTCGAGCTTCTTGGCCGATTCCAGGCCATGGGCCACGGTGATCACGTCCGCCGGCTGCCCCAGAAGCAGGAGGCGCCGAATTTCAGCAAAGATCAGGCGGTGCGCCGCGCTATAGAAGTCGGTCTCTTCGAGAACGTCGGCGATCTTATCGAGGGCGTCGTTGTCGAGCAAGAGTCCACCGAGCACGGATTGCTCCGCCTCTGACGAGTGGGGCGGCAGGCGCAAGGCGTGGAGAGCGGGGTCGCCAAACGAAGTGGCGGCGGTGTCCGCACCCTCGCCTGCGCCAGGCATCCCTCTGGCAGAACGACGCGACTTCACTGCACGGCCTCTTGGTGCCAGGCGAAGGCATTCGGGATCGAAAAACCGACAGCCACTGCAAGCGTGCGCCCGCGAGCATCGTAACCCACAAAACAGAATGACATGTTTGTCTCCGGAGATCATGAAAACCGGAGAGCATTTTTGCATCGGCTTGCGACAGTGGGCGTCGCTGGCTATTAGGGCGCAGTGCTCTCTTCCTGCGCGTCTCCTTCAGGTCAGCCTCGCCGCTCGACTGAGAACGCCTGCCGACCATGCCTACACCAGCCGCGATCAGCCCGGTTCATCTTTCCCCGAAACCGCTCCCGCTACGCATACGCCAGGAGGCTGATCAACGCGGCCAGCACCATGTGCGTCAAGCCCATGCCAGAAGCGGCCCACCCGCTGGTGCCACCCGCCACTTCGAGTTCGCGCAGTGCCTGCTGCGGCGGCGTATGCGTCAATACCAGCCTAACCTGCGTTTGCGCATAGCTGCGATAAAGCTGGTTGCTAAGGAGCCCCCAGCACACCATCAGCGCCATTGCCAGCGCCATCCAGAACCCGACGCCGGTCTGGGTGGTCACTTGCAGAAGGTAGGCCAAGTTGAGCGCGATGATATAGAGCGCGCAATAGAGATACATCTTGCGGTAGGCCAACCAGAAAATGGTGAAGCAGCCGGCCATCCAGTTCCAGGTGGCTATCGTTCGTCTCTGGTCTCCAGTGCGCCACTTGCGTGCGTAGTAGTCATAGTTCCGGCCGACAAAGGCCCGCAACGCCACCTCGTTTGCCAGGTCACGATGTTGCGCTGGTGCTGGTGTTTGGGTCGCCGCGAGCGCTACAGCGGGCGAAGGCTGGGTTGCCGCCGGCTGCGCAGCCGGTTTGCCGCAGGCGCCGCAGAACCCGGCGCCGCGCAGCACTTCACCACCACAATGAATGCAGAAGGCCATGTCGATATCCGAAAGTTTGATCGGATGAGCATGGTCTCATGGGGGTGCGACAATCAATGTCGCAGAATTCCGCGTCCCAATCTTCGTGATACTGTCAGCGCAGGGAAGCTGGTTGGCGGGTTCGGCAGCAGGCAGGTGCGCAGTCGTCACTCTGCATGTTCATCAATCACGTGGCATGGCTGTGTCCTCACCCGGTACCGCCCTGTGGCGGCAACGCAAAGCCCCAGGCGAAAAAGCTAATCTGAGAGCTCGAAGGTGAAGAAGATCTCCCTGTGTCTACCTCGCCCCCGTCACATTGATCATCCAATCTGGTTATTGAAGACGGGAAGGCGGCCTTCCCTTACCGCGCATACCGTCTGCAGATAGACCTCGATGAGGGAGACAACTTCGCGGGGGGAAACAACTATTAGCCGAAGAAATACCTGGCCGCTGGCAAGAGCTTGCCCCTCTGGGCAGTTCCTTGCGAAAGTATGGTTGGGAAATTCGCGCCATCCGTTCTCTCCAAGAAATGGCGTCCGGACGTGATCCCACACCCTTTGGTGGAGATTATCAGTAGTTGCTTTGCCGATGTATAGAATGTCGCCCCTACCGTTACAGAAAAGATACACGCCGCTTTGATTGCCAATACCATCCCCATGAACCGGCCTGCCAATGTTGTTTTCGTTGTTCCAATTGCCAATTGCCGGACGGTTATCGAAGGGTCTTGCTATTTGCGCGTTTTCTAACACGTTGGGAAGTCTTTGTTGAAGGCCTTGAACCAATTCTACGGCTGATTCGTAATTCACTTCTGCGCCTCCTTGTTCATTCAATTGGGCTAACTCAAGCTACAGAGAGCAAAAATCTGCTCCTCGTACGCCACATACTTTATCTGCGTCTCCCGCTTCCGCATAGGCGGCCCTATGGGAGAGCCAGCCGACCGCGCTTGCTGTCCGCCAATTTTGCGGGACGCGTGTAAAGATACCGCCGCTCATTATGCATCCCTCCCCGATCACGCTCACCCCCCGGAACACGTTCGAACCCTTCCCACGCCTGCGTGTACTCGGCAACCAAGAGAAAACCCGGGAAGACTCTGCATCGTTGCGCAATTCTTTCCAGCAGACCATCGCGGCCAAAGCGCTCGTAATTTCCACCGAAACCATGATCGACCAATACCACCGCAAACGGTGGCCGCTGTTCATGGCTCTGGCAGAATAGGGCGTCGTAGCTTGCGATGCCGTCGGCGCCCAGAAACAGAATGGCGAGCCGCTTCGCGCCATGTTCTTCGCCAAGATCCGGGTTTCTTTCGAGCACTTCCAGAAAACCAAACGGGGCGTCCGCCACGCTGGCAAAGTTCCTTGCCGCGGCGATGTTGGCCTCGCCGGGCGAGACGTGATTTCTCCAGCCATTCGGAACGAGATCGCTTTCGCGCAATACCACGCGTGCGAACCGGTGGTAGCCGAGAAACCCGTGTTCCGGATGGTCCAGGGCATTCTCCAGTTCCTCCGGCGTGCGGCCGTAGTCCACATAGACGAAGCAATGCGCGGCATGCGCCGAGCCGAAGAGTTTGACCGCGTGGCCGTCTGTTCCAGAACCCGGGTAATAGACGACGCGTGAGCCAAAGAATGCTGCGCGCGGAAAGTTGTCTCGATTTGTGAATTGGGCAAGCCAGTCAGGCATTGCCTCGAGATTCTCGCGCAGATATTCGCGTGGCGTCATGGTGACCTCGAGTATGCGGGTTTTGGCATTTTGGGTTCTTCTGGGTGTTCACCCCCATCCCCGCCGCCGGAGGGCGGAGCAGTGCCTTGGGCGCAGCCCAAGGGGCGACCTCGGAGGCGGCGAAACCGACCGCGCTGCGAAGCTCCGACGGCTGCATCCCGCTCGCGGGCGCTCCGCCGGCCCCTCCGCTGCGAGCGGTCGCGTCCCCAATCGAGGAGGAGTTGAACCGTGATGGAGCGACCGTCAGGCCCACACCATTGTCCGGTTAACATCAGCTAGGAGGAAAAGAGCGCAACACGATTCATCGAGGCGGCGCCGCCCATGACGTTTCCTGAGCACCGCTCAGAAAGCCGATGGTGGCGCGCCGCACGTCGGGGCGCGACGCCTGCTCCGCGCGCAGGCGGCCGAGAAGGTCCAAGGGGTCGTTCACGGGGCGCAAACGTGCCTGGCGAATAACGACGGCAAAATCACCCGGGGTGAGCGGCCCCAGTCGCAGTACCCTGTCCATGACCGCGGCAATCCGGTCGAAACCGAGCGTCCTGGCAGTATCCTGAAAGAGCAGCCAGGCCTGCTCCGGCCGAAGATAGTCGAAGCGGATTTTGCAATCGAAACGCCGTAGTGAGGCAAGGTCGAATTGCTCGATCAGGTTGGTGGAGGCGAGGAAAACGCCTTCGAAGTGTTCCATTTGCGTGAGCATTTCGTTGACCAGCGTTACTTCCCAGGAACCTTGCGCGTTGCCGCGTTGCCGCAGGAAGCTGTCGGCTTCGTCGAGCAGCAAGATCGCCTTCTCCCCGCGCGCCTCGGCAAACATTGCCGCGATATTGTGCTCGTTTTCGCCCACCCACTTCGACAGCAGGTCGGAAGCCCGCCGCACTAGCAATGGGCGATCCATGGTCTGCGCAAGATGCTGGGCAAAGGCGATCTTGCCGGTTCCTGGCGGGCCATAGAAGCACAGACGTCCGCTTTGCTCCCGTTGCAGTGCCTTGGCAAGGCCGGCGATGTCACAATCGCAATTGAGCGCCTCGGGTCGATAGGTGGTGACCGACCTTGCCTGCACGCGCGGCTCGCGCGACAAGCCGAGCGCTTGCAGCGAATTGCCGATGGTGGTGCTGAGAGCGGCTTCGAGTTCCGCGCCCGGCCACTCTGCCAGGGCCGCATGCGCTATTTTCGCGGCCTTGGCCAAGAGTGCTGGCACCAGCTGCTCGTGCTCGGCGAGCCGATTTTTCCAGGCATCGGAAATGGCCAGACCGGCGAGCTCTTTGTCCAGCACCTGACGGCGCACGCATCGGGGTGGCGCATCCATGCGCAACACAAAATCAAAACGACGGCGCAGGGCGCGGTCCATCGACCAGAGACTGTTGCAGACCCAAATCGCGGGAACCGGATTGGTTTCGAGTTGGTTGATGAATAGCCCCTTGAGGTCGCTCCGCCTGCCCATATCTTCGGGCGAGGCGTCTGCCGGTCGAAACACTTCATCGACTTCATCGAAAAAGAGCAAATGTGCTCCGGCGCGTTCCAGGAGTGCCTGGGCAAGGCGAAAAGCTCGTAGACGCTGCATGCCTTCTAGCGGAGCGCCCCAGCGCGTGACTACCGCCACCTCAAAGAGAGCGCCCCCTGCCTCGCGCGCAATCATCCTGGCGAATTCGGTCTTGCCGCTGCCCGGTTCGCCATAGAGTAAGACGTTGACGCCGCGCCGGCGATCGCGCAGTGCGACGTTGAGGTACGCCTTCAATACGGCAATCTCGCGCGCAAGCTGCGGGTAGTTCTGCGCCTTCAGAGTGGGCTCCGGCGCGGAGGCGATGCGGCTGCGAAAAACCCGGAGCGCGTCGTCATCGGCGTTGTTTGCCAGGTCGGCCAGACTGTCGATGATGCTTAGGTCATCCAGAAAATTGTTTATCTTCCGCCCGCAAGCTTCAAGTAGGCCGCTTCGGAAGAGCATTCCTTCTGGTGCCAAAGCTTGTTGAATGCGTTGCTCATCGACCGCCAGAGCATAGGACAGAATGCAACTCGGAGCTAACATGGGCGTTCTTCCAAATAGAACAATGCGCCTCAATAGGCCGTAATCTGCAGCCAGACGAAATTCCAGAATGGCCTGCTCGACCGGATCAAGCGCAAGGCGGGTGGCAAGCCGCTTCACTGGCTCACCAAACTTGGAGTGCCCCGGGGTTTCGGTCGCTCTTGCCTCTGCCTGCTGCCAATCCCTGCGCAGGCGGGCAAAGATGGCATCACGGTTGAAAGGACCCTGATCGGAGCTGCGGTCGATTTCGTCGTCAAGACCAAGCCCCCGAGCGAGAACATGATCACTGAACTCCTCCTCCTGAGTCATATACTTGACGGAATTGGTGCCAAAGAGCACACGGTAGACCCATAACAAAGTCCGCGGACAAGGCTCGACTGTGCGCTGCAGACCGGGTTTCTCTGCCAGTGGCAGTGCATCTCCCGTTACAGGTTGTTTTGCGGCGGGATCGAGATCGGCAGGCATGGCGGCACCAGAATAGGCAGACGTTCGGGAGCCGATTGTAGGGAATGCGTGCGACAGATTATGTCGCTACAGCGCAGAAACACTTACCAGTGACTGACGACTCCGCTTTCTTCCACCCAAAATACTCTAATGTCTTCTCGTTCGCAGAAGGGGCTTAGGATATCGATCCTGTTATGGTATTCCGGGGTATCTGGAAACGCGACGCCGATAAGGTCATTTGCCGGATCTGGGCTCGCCTTCCACATAATCGCTTTGAACATAGCGGTCGCACAATTATCCCACGAGCGCCGATGCTGGTCGCCGTTTGCCGCTTCTCCATTGCACTCTACTATAAGCCGTCGCTTATGGGGATCTACACCTTCGACATCGAAACCGGCTGCGTTTCCTCGGCGCACAACTACCTCGGTGTACTGATTCCCGTGCATCCAGTTCCCCATTGCTTCTTTCACATCGTCTTCCAGAATTGGCATTTCGACTCTCCTTGCTTGCTTTCCTCTGATACCAACTTGTGCTGCCGTCGCTGGGGTACGTGCATATTTCTGGAACCGCGCGTTACGCGCGCAGATCCGTATATCCCGAGATCAATCTGGCGGCCATCTTAACAAGTCCGCTGTTTGCGCCCTCCAAGGCATCCTCCAGCGTCGCATCCATCCCCATTCGTTGAGCAATCACCCCTAAGGACACCGTTAGCACCATCGGTGTACAACTACGCAACATGTACAGGGCGGTGGCAGCAGAACGGACGGCACATGTACGTTCAAAGTCGAAGAGTAGCGCCACCACTGCGCCAGCAGGGATGTTGCGCAATTGCGCGAGCCACGTCAGTCGCAGTGCCAGGTGCACCCCGGTACGCCCCCCCAGGCCGGCGCAGACAAGCACATACTCGCTTTCACTGACCAGCGCTTCCAGTTCGTTCTCGTTTTCCGTAATCACTTGCGAGACGCGCGTCGCATAGGGCATTGATTCCGGGCAAGCGTCTAAGTCGACAAGCAGCTTTTTGTCGGCGTAGCGGCGAGCCAGCGAATCACGGTCCGTATTGATGCAAACCGTTCGCACAGGCGGCACACCGGGTTCCGCAAGGTAGCGTTCCATGATGTTGCTGCCGGCGCCACCGAGACCAAACAGCGTAACGCCCGCGCCGGCCTTGTGCACACGCGATTCGGCATGGGCCAGCCAAGGGAATGCGCCGATGGCACTGGCGCAAACAGCGGCCCGGAGAAGACCCCGGCGCGATACGGCAGTATCGAGAAGGGAAGCTTCCTCCAGGCTTTGTGCGCCCCGATTGGCTAAAATGCTGGCTTCCCGGCACAATGGGAGATCATGGGATTGGTCCACGGAGAGCCCTCCTTTCACCGACAGGCATAGCGCCGGTACTCACGGCAATGAGCGGCGCATGAAATTTTCGAACGAAGGCTTGTCTCGGGTCAAGCGCCAGACCAGGGGCACCAGCACGACCAGCCATAACATACCGCTTTGGCGCTTTCGCTCACGTTCGCGTGCGCTCGCGCCCGTCGGGTCAAGCACATCTTTCAGAGCGCCGATGAGGAATACCGCAAGTGTGAGTTTTGTCACCAGCGCAATGGCGAAGCGCCACGGCGACGAGTTGTCGCCCCACGTGCGCAGCGTAAGAACGAGCAGCGCAACCCCCGCACTTCCAAGGCAAAACAATAGCGGCAAGCGAGTATTTGAGAAGACGAGCGCACCCAGCAAAAACGCAGCAACTGCAAGCACCCAGCCGTAATCCGCTGGGTCACGAAAAACGACGACGCGTTCACGTAGGCCGAGCACGATTCCCATCGAGACCATGCTCAGCCAGCCCAGGATGAACCATTCGGCCGATGATATTTGACCCGCCTCCACTGCGCCGCGCGCTCCCGCGGAGGCGAGAGTCAGCGCCATCGTGCAAGCGACATAGGAGCAATTCAAAAACGGCTTCACATTCACATCCTCCAGTCAGCGCCTTCATCCAAGATTGGATTGCCATTGCGTTGCCGCGTAGCAGGCGGCACCTCGATGATGAATGATGCATGCGACAGTGCGCGTCGCAGGGAAGCGGTCGTTTCCCGCCCGCTGGCTGTGGTTCGCCTATTGTGCCAAAGGATGCGCCTAGCCCACCCCTAGCCGAGGGGCTAACGCACGGACCCCCGGGCACATGATCAAGTAGCTGTGGCGGTTTGCGACTTCAGCGTATCGAAGCGTTGACCGCAGGCATCGAGCATCAAAACCACCGCGAACGCTTCGGCGAGACGGATGTTCTCTCCTTCCTGGAACCGGGCGGGAGCGACAATCGTGTTCACCTTCGCATCGCCAGCGCCGCTTCAAGTAGCGCCTTGGCCCATTCTGGCGCCGCACGCAGCGCGGCACTGTCCTTGGGGTCCGGCCACAAGAGTTTGCCCTTGGCCATTTCCAACACCAACACCGGGTCCGGCACGGCTTTGCCGGGCGCCGCGTCGGCACTGTTGTCGTAGACCTGCACCTGCGCGACCTGCGGCATCAATCCGATCAGGTTGCCTTGCGCATGCACATAACGCTCTCGAATTTTCGCCTCGGGGATGTCATGGCCGCCGGCCGCGACGCGGGCGCGCACGCGCGCGATGTGCTGTTCGGGCGACGCCAGGCCGCAGAACCAGATCAACACATCGTGCGAGCGCGTGGCGGCAAGGATCTTTTTCGGTACCGAATGACCGCCCAAAGTGGTTTCAAAGGCGTAGGAGGTGCCCGTTGTGTCATTGACCGCCATAATAGAGCCACCAATGTCCGGCATATACGAGCCAGTGG
>CAZFEK010000019.1:0-72459 GCA_964517465.1 uncultured Alcaligenaceae bacterium | reverse complement strand
GATAATGCGCGACTTTGTCGGGTGGTTAGCTCAGCGGTAGAGCACTGCCTTCACACGGCAGGGGCCACTGGTTCGATCCCAGTACCACCCACCAGCAAGATACCCCACTAAGCCCGCGCCAAGCGGGCTTTTTCACTTATTGCGGCACGAAGGCCCAGTGCTGCCCGTCGCGCAGCGCCCGGATGGGGTGCCGAAAGCAAGCCTCCAGCCATTCGGGACGCAGCAGTTCCTCGGCAGTGCCCAAGCGCGTCGCGGCGCCGTCCAGCAGCACCACGTGATCGCAGTAGCGCGCCGCCAGGCTGAGATCGTGCAGGACCATGACCAGGGTTTTGCCCTCTGCGCGCAGCCGAGCGAGCAAGTCGAGCATCGCCACTTGATGATGCAGATCCAGGCTTGCCGTCGGCTCGTCGAGCAGCAACAGGGGCGGGTCCTGAGTGAGCAATGTCGCCAGCGCCAAGCGCCGTCGCTCGCCGCCGGAAAGCGTCAGCACGTCGCGTTGGGCAAAGTCGGCCAAACCCACGGCCTCCAGCGCCGACCAGGCTTTCTCGATATCGCCGGGCGCCTCCCAGGCCCAGCGCCCCAGGTGCGGGTGGCGTCCGATCAAAGCGGTTTCAAGCACCGTGCTGCTGAATGCGTCGAAACTCGACTGGGCGAGGAGCCCTCGCTGGAGCGCCAATTCCCGCGGCGTGTAAGCCGACAGGCTGCGACCCCGGAGCCTGACCTCGCCTCGGTCCGGGTTGCGCAAGCCCCCCAGCAGGTGCAGCAGGCTGGTTTTTCCCGCTCCGTTGAGCCCCAATATTCCCCAGGATTCGCCCTGAGCGACGGGCCAGTGGAGCCCTTCGAATAGACAGCGTGATCCGATCGAGAGGCGCAAATCCAGCGTCTCGAGCAGAGGCTCGCTGGATGCCGCCGCCGGGTCTTTCATGTCGACCTCCGGCGCAGCAGCAGCAAGAACAGCGGCACGCCCACCAGCGCGGTAATCGCCCCCACGGGCAATTGGCGAGGCGCCAGCAGCGTGCGGGCAAGGGTGTCGGCCAGCGTCAGGTAGGCTCCGCCAAGCAGAACGCTGGCCGGGAGCAGCAATCGGTGATCGGTGCCGAGCAAGAGCCGGGTGAGATGCGGCACCAGCAGCCCGACAAAACCAACGGCACCGGCCGTAGTGACTGCGGCTGCAGTGAGCAGCGAGGCAAGGCCGTAGACGGTCCAGCGCAATCGTCCGACGCTTAATCCCAGCGTCCCTGCCAACAATTCACCGCGAGCGAGCAGATTGAGATCGCGGCCCAAAGGCAAAGCCGCGAGCAACGCCAAGGCCAAGGCGGCAAGAGGCACCCAAACCGCTTCAGCAGCGGAAAGGTCGCCGATCAGCCAAAACAACATGCCGCGCAGTTGCGCATCGGGCGCGAGGGCAAGCAGCAGCGTAATCAGCGCTCCCCAACCCGCGGCAACGACTACGCCGGTCAGCAGCAAGCGTCCATGCGACCAGGAACCATCGCCCCTGCCCAACTGAAAGACCAGAGCGACCGAAAACACCGCGCCGGCGAAGGCGAGCATCTGTTGTCCGGGCAGTGCGAGCCCGGCCATCATGCCGCCCAAGGCCATTACTGCCGCCCCGCCCGAAGCGCCCAGCACATAGGGATCGGCCAGCGGATTTCGCAGCAGCACTTGCATCAGGCCACCCGCCATGGCCAAAGCTGCACCGGTACCAAAAGCCGCCGCAGCCCTGGGGGCCCGCAAGTGCCAGACGATGTCGAAGGCGGGCACCGCCTCGCCTCGGAGACCGCTCACGATTTCGTTCCAGCCCACCGAGACGCTGCCGGAGAGCAAGGCGCTGCCCAAGGCCGCAAAACCCAGCCCGACCAGACCGATCAATACCCAGACGGGCCGAGACCCGGTGCGCCGACTTCCCTGGCGCAAAAAAGGGGGCGCATTTGCGCCCCCTCTGGATGCTGCCGTCGAATCTCCGCCCGCGCTCACATGCGCTCGAAGATCGCCGCGATTCCCTGCCCGCCGCCGATGCACATGGTCACCAGGGCATAGCGGCCGCCCGTGCGGTGCAGTTCATACATCGCTTTGACGGTGAGGATGGCGCCGGTGGCGCCGATGGGATGACCCAGCCCGACGCCGCTGCCGTTGGGGTTGGTCTTGGCCATGTCGAAATGAAGCTGACGCGCCACCGCCAAAGCTTGGGCGGCAAACGCTTCATTGGCTTCGATGACATCCATGTCGCCGATCTTGAGCCCTGCCCTTTCCAGGGCCCGAGTGACTGCGGGGACGGGTCCGATGCCCATGTATTTCGGGTCCACGCCGGCGTGGCCATAAGCCACCAGGCGGGCCAAGGGCTTGAGGCCTTTCGCGGCTGCGGCCGACTTCTCCGCCAGCACCAGGATGGCCGCGCCGTCATTGATTCCGGAAGCATTGCCTGCCGTCACCGAGCCATCCTTCTGGAATACGGGCTTGAGCTTCGCCATGTCCTCGATGCTCACGTTCGCCCGAACGTGTTCGTCGGTATCAACCACGACGGCCCCTTTGCGGCCTTGGATGGTGATCGGGAGGATCTGCTCCTTGAAGTGGCCCGCCGCAATGGCGGCAGCGGCGCGGTGGTGGCTTTCTACCGCCAGAGCATCCTGGTCGGCACGGGAGATGCCGTACTTTGCCGCCACATTCTCGGCGGTAATGCCCATGTGCACGCTGTCGAATGGGTCGGTCAAAGCGCCCACCATGGCATCCTGCACCTTGCCGTCGCCCATGCGCATACCCCAGCGGCCACCCGGCAACATGTAACTCGCCCGGCTCATCGATTCGGCGCCCCCCGCCGCGGCGAAGTCGCAGTCACCGAGAAGAAGATACTGCGAGGCCGTGACGATGGCCTGCAGGCCGCTGCCGCACAGCCGATTGACGGTGAGGGCCGGCGTCCCATGAGGCAACCCGCCGTTGACGCAAGCAACGCGGGAAACGTACATGTCTCGCGGCTCGGAATGGATGACGCTGCCCAGCACAAAATGGCCGACCTCGCCCGGGTCCACTTTTGCCCGGCTGACCGCCTCGCGCACGCACTGCGCCGCCAAGTCGCTTGCCGCCACATCCTTGAGCGCGCCGCCGAAATCACCAATCGGCGTGCGAACGCCGCTCAATACCACTACTTCTCGATTGTTGCTCATGACTAGACCCCCGTAACCGGTGAACCTCGGAAAACTGCTTATGCTGCGGTGCGATATTAAACGATTCGTCCCCGTCCCGAAAGGTTTTCGCTGGCCTTCAGACCGGCCGGCCGGCAAGCTTGCCGGCCAGCAGCATGCCGACCAGGGCCAGGGCTATGCCCGCGCATGCGGCAAGGAAATCCAGCAGGTCCGCCGCGCGAAACCCGGTTGCACCCTGCAGGAGTTCGATCAACCCGGAATAAGCGATCCAGAATAGAGCGTTCTTCCCGGCCCGCCAACCGCACCATTGTGCGAGAACGAATGAGAACGCGGTGCCTAGGAGGTGCACCAACTTGTCCAGCGGCAACGGAGCGTTCCGCTCCAAACTCTGCCAGGATTCCGGCAGCGGAGCGAGGAGCACGATGGTCGCGAGTACGATCCAGGCGAACAAGATCCGGCGACGGGGCGAACCGGCCTCAACCGCGCCGGGCGAGAAACGATGCATCGAGGAGCACCAAGTGATCGGAGCCTGGCGATGATGCACGATGTCGGTACGAAGAGCCAGTGGTCCTTGAGACACCTCGTCCCGGAAAACCGGGGCTACGCTCGGCTGCAGGCCGCATTCATGCCGGGCACGGTCGGTCGGCAAGCATGAGTCCGGTGACCCTTCGATCCTCGCCAACCCCGCGGAGCGAATCCGCTTGACCGCCTTGGGCCTTTTCAGGTTAGCATTACGCAAGCGATATTTGAGAGCCGCAATGCTGGAACGGCCAGAATCTAGTTCTAACGTGGGGATCGCCATTGTTGTCTGGGTCGCCTGGTTCGGCGCCGGCTGGACGATCGTTTCGGCGTTTACCGGGTCCCAGGGGCTGGGGCTGGTATGGGGCGTGTTCATCGCCTTGGCCGCCTTCGAGATCGCACGGCGCTCTTTTCGCGCCGGATTGATACTTATACTTCTGGCCCTCTTCGCCATGCTGGGTCGAGGCATCTATTGGCTGCTGCAATAAGAAAAACGTTTCGAATCGCGACAACAAACCCATGAACGCCTCCCGAAATCGATTCATCTACCAAGCCAACGTCATTGCGGACTTGACAGCGCTCGCTTTCACCTGGCTGTATGCCGCCAAAGTTGCCGGCCGATATGAAACCGGCTTCTCGTTGCGCTACATGATGGAGATGCGTCTGTCGCTGGCCAATATCTTGGGCGCAGCGGCACTCGCGCTGGTGTGGATTTTGATTTTTCGCGCCCGCGGGCTGTATAGCCCCAGGCGCGCCAAGTTCGATCTCGGCTTGGAGACCTTGGACATCGCCGTGGCCGCGGGTATCGGCACGGTCATCTTTGCCGCCATGGGCCTGTTTCTCAATATCTCGCTCTTCAGCCCTCTTTTTCTGGCCGTATTCTGGGCAGTGGTCACGATTATCGAAGTCGTGTTCCGGCTGGGCCTGCAAACCCTCCTCGGCCGCTTTCACTTGGGCGACCGGAATCAGCGCAACATACTGATCGTCGGCACCAATGAGACCGCTTGGGAATACGCTCGCAAGATCGAAGCCAACGCCAGCCTGGGGTATCACTTGCTCGGGTTCATCGACGATCTGGTCATCATCTCCGGACCGGAGATGAAACGCCTCGGGCAGCTCAAGGATTTCACGCAATTGCTGGTCGATCATGTGGTCGACGAAGTGGCGATCGCCATGCCCATGCATTCTTATTCAAGAGCGATCCAGGAAATCATCGATCAGAGCCATGAACGCGGGATTGCGGTGCGTTTTCCGCTCTCCCAGATCTTCTCGGGCATGACACGCAACAATGTCTGGCGCGTGCGCCAGGAATCCACACTCGGGCCCGGCGGTGAGTTCTCCTCCGATTTGGTGGTCTATTCCGGTTTTGAAATGGGCGGGCGATATCTCGTGAAACGGGTCTTCGATATCCTCTTCGCCGGCATCTTGATTCTGCTCACCGCTCCCCTCACCCTGCTCGCGGCGCTGCTGATCGGGGTGACCATGGGGCGCCCCATTTTGTTCGTTCAGCACCGCTACGGATACAACGGCCGGGTCTTCGATCTGTACAAGTTCCGCACCATGATCAAGAACGCCGACTCCATGCAGGCCCAATTGCGGACCATGAACGAGCGCGACGGCGCCGCCTTCAAGATGAAGAATGATCCTCGGGTCACGCGGCTGGGTCGCATCCTGAGGAAATCAAGCATCGACGAGTTGCCGCAGCTCTTCAATGTGATCAAAGGCGACATGAGCATGGTAGGGCCGCGCCCCCTGCCGCTTGCGGATTACGAGCGCATGAACAATATCTCGCACCGGCGACGCCTCTCGGTCCTGCCCGGAATCACCGGCACGTGGCAAATCTCAGGCCGCGACAACATCAGCTTCGATGAGTGGATGAAGATGGACTTGGATTACATCGACAATTGGCGTTTGGCCACCGACCTCAAGATCATTCTACTCACCGTGCCCATCGTGCTCTTCGGGCACGGTTCTAAATAGGAAACATCCATTTCTTGGCGCAACTTCGCCGAAGCGCTGCTGCGCGTAATCGATTTCATTCTTTTGCCCCTGCTCGCTCCGGCGGCTCTGCTGATGAAATTTGTCCGCCGCGCCGGAGTCCACCGTCTGCCTCTGAGCCGTGATCTGCTGCGCAAGCTGGGGGTATTCCCGGTGCGCAATCACTACTACGAACCTCAGTTCGATTTTCGAGGCTTAGCCCGCCCGCTATCGGACACCCGTGTTCTCCCCGGCCTCAACCTTGATGTGCCGGGGCAACTGGCCTTACTTCAACAAATGGGTCTGGCCTCGGAGCTCCAGGGACTGGCGCGGGAAAAGGGCAGTGAGCTGGAATATCACCTGGACAACCGGTTCTTCGAGGCCGGCGATGCGGAATTCCTCTACCAGCTCATACGCCTCAAGCGGCCGAAGCAAGTGATCGAGATCGGCAGCGGCAATTCGACCTTAATCACCATGAAAGCCTTGGCGCGCAATCGCGAGGCGGACCCGAAAGCCCCCAGTGAACACATCTGTATCGAACCTTACGAGATGCCTTGGCTGGAAAAGACCGGAGCTACCGTCATTCGCCGCCGGGTCGAGGACGTGGGCCCGGAAGTTTTTGCGCGTCTGGGGCCGAATGACCTCCTGTTCATCGACTCCTCACACGTCATCCGCCCTCAAGGCGACGTGCTGTTCGAATTCCTGCAGTTGCTTCCGATGCTTCCAGCGGGAGTGATCGTGCACGTGCATGACATATTCACGCCCCGGGACTATCCGGCCAAGTGGGTGATCGACGAAGTCAGGCTCTGGAACGAGCAATACCTTCTGGAGGCTTTTCTCTCGGGCAACACCCAATGGCGCGTCATGGCCGCCCTCAACCATCTCTTTCACACCGAGTTCGCGGCGCTGAAAGCGGTCTGCCCTTACTTGGCCGCCGACAGCGAGCCCAGCTCTTTCTACTTGCAAAAGCTCAGCTGAGCGGCCCTGGCCTGGCGTCGTCGCGGAGCACTTGCGCAAAACGCCGGTGGTTGGTGGCGAGGTCGTAGTCTTCCCTGATGATGGCGCGACCGCGAGCAATCATCGCCGCTGCATCCACCTCGCCCTGGATGAAGCCTTCTATCGCCTCGGCCAGCGCTGGCGCATCCTCGGGCGGCACCAAGAGGCCGGCGTCGCGCACCAGCTCGGGAATTGCCGTAATGGCGCTGGCGATGACCGGAACGCCGGCGCGCATGGCCTCCATGAGCACGATAGGCATACCCTCGGCAACGCTGCAGAGCACGAAAAGATCGACTTCACCATAAAGCGCCAGAACTTGATCGTGGAAGCGAGGTCCGAGCAGCCTCACGCGACCCGCCAAACCGTTGGCGGCAATGAGCGCGTCCAAGCGTTCGCGAGTTGGTCCTTCGCCGACGATGTCGCAGCGGAAATCTAGGCCACGTTCGGCCAGGATCGCGCAAGCGCCGATGAGGACGTGTTGTGCTTTGTGTTCCGAGAGCCGCCCCACGTTGAGAATGCGCAGCGGACCGTTCCCGCGCGGCACGCGAGGCGGCGGGGGAAGGGCAGGAACCCCCATGCCGATGACCACCAGGCGTTGCGGCCGCACTTCCGGAAAATGGGCCTCCAGGTATTCGACATTAAAGCGCGAAATTGACACCAAGAGTTCGGCCTCAGCCAGCTTGCCGCCCAGATCGGGCGGAAAATCGAAACTCAGGTCGGAGCCGTGAAGCGTCAAGCCATAGGGCAATCCGGACATGGCCGCAGCCCAACGGGCCACTGCGGCCGCCCCATAGGTGAAATGTGCATGCAGGCGCAGTCCCGGCAGATGCCCATAGCGGCGAAGCACGACCGCGGCGCCGGCGAGGTGAGCCAGCGTGGTCGTCCATTTTTCCTCGCCGCAAAGGGCCGCAAACAGAGTGCAAAGATAGCGACCCGGCCGGCGAAACAGCGCGTGGAGATGAGCGGCCATGATTTCCCCCAATCCGACCTCATTGAGGTAGAGCACTTCGCCCTGCACCGCCCGCATGCGCGGATGCACTTCACTTTCTGCGGGGCGATGATTGGCGACCAGCATCAGGTTCAGCCCCGCCTCGCGCAGCACCTCGAACTGGTCGAACACGAAGGTTTCGCTCAGACAAGGAAAAGTCGAGTTCAAAAAGACCACGCTTGGTTTCACGCCGCTATAATGCCAGAAGCCGTATCGGGCCGCGATGCAGGAAAGAAGAGGCCCTAGGCGCAACACCCATGCGGGGGATTTTCGGTATGAGCTGGAGTGACTTCTTATCTTGGGTTTGCCTTGCCCTGGCCGCCCTGCCAACGGGCTATTTGGCGGCGACCACCCTGGCGGCGCTGCTTCCCCGCCCGGCACCCAAGCCGGGCGAGAAGCCGCGCCGCGTCGCCATCATCATCCCGGCGCACAACGAACAGCTGCTCATTGGCGAGACCGTTTCCCAGGCGCTCGCGCTCGATTACCCCCCCGAGGCGTTCACCGTGCTGGTGATCGCCGACAACTGCACCGACGATACCGCCCAGCTCGCCCGAACCGCCGGTGCCAGGGTGCTGGAGCGCCGTGCGAATCCGGGCAAGGGCCAGGGGCTCAATGATGCGCTTACGCTGCTTTTGCGGGAGGATTGGGACGCCTTCCTGATCCTTGACGCCGATTCGCAACTCCATCCGCAAACCCTGCGCGCCCTCGACGGGGCGCTCGCTTCCGGCGCGGCGGCGATTCAAATTCGTTATGGCGTGGCCAATCCTCGCGATTCGATACGCACGCGCGCCATGGAACTGTCCACCGCCTCGTTCAACGCTTTGCGCCCGCGCGGCAAGACCGCGCTCGGCCTTTCCGCCGGTATCAATGGCAACGGATTCTGCCTGGCGCGGGAGACGGTGCAACGCGTGCCCTATTTGGCGCACTCGATCGTGGAGGATATCGAATACCATATCCTTTTGCTCAAAGCCGGGTATCGCGTGGTTTTCCTCGATCAGGTGTGGGTCAAGGCGCAAATGCCCTTGGGCGGGCGGGGAGCGCAAGTACAGCGGGTGCGCTGGGAGCGCGGTCGCATCATCACTTTGCGCAATTATGCCCCGGGCTTCCTGCGCGATCTTCTCGCGGGGCATCGTCGGGCCATCGACGGCTTGATCGACGTGCTGATGCCCCCGGTGAGCCTGTTATTCCTCTTGCTTCTGCCGCCCGCGATCTGGGGCGGCCCGGGCGCGAGGATCGCGGCGCTGGTCGGCTTCGGCGTGCTCACCGGCCATTACTTTCTCGCCGCCTGGCGTTACGCCAGCCTGCCCTCGGCGCTGCTCGTGATCGCTTATGTTCCATGGTATGTCGTCTGGAAAACTTGGGTGGTGCTCCATTCCCTCATCACCGAAAGAAACCTCCCCTGGATCCGCACCGACAGGCACAAGCCTCAGGCGCCTCCGGGTGATTCCTGACCTCGCCGTCGACCCATCTATGCGCATTCGGCTCGCGTTCACGCTGCTCGCCTCGCTGGGCATCGCAGCACCCCCGGCTGGCGCCGACACGCCGCCAGGTAAACACTGGATCCCGATGCCCGAACTCTCCGACGAGTTTAATTCCGAAACCCTCGCGCCCCACAAGTGGGAAACAACCAACCCCTATTACCCCGGCAAAAAGCCCGGCATGTACGTGCCGGAGAACGTGCGCATTCGAAACGGAATGCTGGAATTGTGGGCGCGCGCCGAAAACCCTGCCAAGGCGCGGGAAGGCTATCACGGCTTTACGGTTGCTTACCTTGCCAGCAAGCAGAAGCTCCGCTACGGCTACCTCGAGGTCCGAGCCAAACCCATGGCCGCGCGCATCGATTGCGGCTTCTGGCTCTATCGCTGGACCGAGACCGGCACTTACGAGATCGATATTTTCGAAATCGGAGCGACCTCACCGGGACACGAAAATGTGGTTCATACCAATTTGCATTATTACTTGGGCGACCCCGCGCTCGAGAATGACCGCAATCGACAGTCTGCCCCGCTAGGTTGGAACTCCGGTCAATCCCTGGCGCAGGACTTCCACACCTACGGTCTGGAATGGGATGAACGCGAGATACGCTTCTATTTCGATGATCGGCTGATCCGCAGCGTTCCCAATCGGCAGTTCCACCACGCCATGTCAGTGCGCTTCTCCGCCGAAACCCAACCTGACTGGTTCGGAATGCCTCAGCGCGGAGAACTGCCCGCCGCGTTTTTGGTGGATTATTTGCGGGTTTGGCGGGATGGGGCCGATCCGACAAACCTTGCGCCAAACCAGCCGCTCGGGAAGACACCGGCACGATGAGCCTCGCTGATCTGTTCTACCGTGCGGCCCATGGTCTGGATTTGGCCCGACTGGCTCGGCAAAGCCATCGCGATCGCGTGGCGGTGCTGATGTACCATGGCGTGGCGGACGACGGCGAAACCCTGACGCAAGGCGATTGGCTGCAGCTTAGGGTCAGCGAGTTTCGGGAGCAAATGGCTTATCTCGCCACCCACTATCAGGTCTGCCGCATCGACGAAGTGCTCGCGTCCGCACCGACCGCATCCGCCAAACCACGCGCGCTGATCACCTTCGACGACGGCTACGCCAACAACTTGCACCACGCGTTGCCGGTGTTGCGCGAGTTCGGACTGCCGGCCACCATCTTCCTGGTGACTGGGCACGTCGACACCAAGCGTCTGTTCTGGTGGGATCGGCTGCATCTAGCCTGCCTCGGCGGGCCCCAACCCGACCCCAGACAGGTTCAAGCACTCAAGGATCGCAATCCCCGGGATATCAAAGCGGCGGTCGACGCCTATTTGGCGGCCAAGCGCTTGAACGCCCCCGAGATTGCGCCAGAGCCCTATCGGGTGCTGAATCGGGAGGAAATCGCCGCTTTGTCGGCCTCGGGTCTGATCGAGTTCGGATCCCACACGCACGGCCACGAGATTCTCGAGAATCTGGACGACCACGAAGTGAGCGCGACCTTGGAAGTCGCGGCGGAGAAGCTATCCAAATGGGGTCTCACGGCGCGTCACTTTGCCGCACCCAACGGCGATTACCTGGACACCCAGATCGGCCTCATTCAGGCGGCCGGCCACGCGAGCTGCTTCGCCACACATTCCGGTCTCTGGCAAGCACCCGGAAACCCCTATCGCGTGCCGCGACTGGGCATAGGCCGGGGAACGAAGCTCGACCGTTTCGCGATGCAGATCTCAGGCTTCAAGCGCTGGCTCCAGGGACGCGCGGGCGGCGTGGAATGATCCTCGCGCGAACATGATCGAAGCATCGAACGGAGCCCAAGCCCTGCGCGTGCGCGAAGTCACGCGGCAAGAAGCCGCAGCGCGAGCGGCCGATTGGAATGACCTGGCGGCGCGAATTCCCATCGCCTCGATCTTCACGACCTGGCATTGGATAGACACTTGGTGGTCCCATTTTGGCGCCGCCTACGCCCCCTGCCTATTGTTCGTCGAGCGTGGCGGCGAACTGCTGGGCATACTCCCGCTCGCCGAGCGAAAGCTCGCGCTGCAGCGCGATGGAAGTTTCGGGAGGGTGTTGTTCTACTGCGGCAGCGAGGAGGTATGCCCCGACCATCTCGACCTGATCGCGCGTCCCGAACATGCGCGCGACTGTCTGCTGGCCATCGCTGATTATCTGGGTGCCACCCCGCGCACCTGGGATGTACTGGACCTCAAAGGGCTCGCCGAGGGGGGAAACATCGACCGGCACCATGCTCTCCTTGGCATCGGGTCCAGGCATCGGCTGACCGAAATCGCCGTAGCGCCCTACGTCAGTATCCAAGGCGATTTTTCCGATTACCTCAAGAACTCGTTCAGCGCCAAGGGACGTAATGATCTCGGCCGGAAAGTCCGCTTACTGGAGAAAGCCGGAGTGCGCTATGCGGCGATTGCGCCGCCGCAGGCCGTGGTCTTTCTCGAGAATATGTTCCGACTTCATGCCCGGCGCGCGGCGATCAAAGGCATCACCAGCACCTTCGCTGGAGCGCGCGTCTTGGCCTTCCACCAGGAGCTGCTGCAACGAACGGCGAGCTTGGGCTGGCAATGGAACCGAGCCCTGATCGAAGGCGACCATCTGGTCGCGGGCATTTACGGCTATTCTTTCGCGGGCCGCATCGCGTATTACCAGATCGCCATGGATCCGGATTGGGATCGATCGGGCCCGGGAACGTCCCTGATCTACCTGGCGGTGGGTGAAGCCCATGAAAACGCGCTGATGGAATTCGATATGCTGCGCGGTGACGAAGAATACAAATCGCGGTGGTCAACCGGGCGCCGCCGGCTGTTTCGCCTGCGCGTTTTCAATCGCAGCGCTCGCGGCCGGATGGCTTCGGCCTGGAGCGAGCTGTATGACCGCCTGCGCGCGATGAGGAAGAACTGGATCAAGGCGGCGAAGCAACGCGCTTCAGGCCAGGCGTCATCGCCCGAGTGAACACCGCGGCGACCAGGCGTCTTCAGCCAAGGCCCCGCTTGCGCTTAGGCATCGCCTTGTCTAGCGCTGCCCCGAATCTTGCCCGAGCGCAGGAATGAACTTGTGCCACAATGCGGCGGCAACATTGTTCGCTTCGGCGACGCCCTGGAAGGGCCCCACGTAGAGCCGAAATACCCGCGAGCCACCGCGTTCGCTGGTTACCACCAAAGCGTTGGTCCAAATCCGGCGCAGGGGTTCCAGCTCCTTCAGGGCCGCCTCCTCGGTCTCGAAGCTCGCAAAGAAGACGTAGCTGCGGGCGCTCGCATCCTGCACCACCATGTCAGCCCTCGCCAAAACCGGCAGTTTGACCCGCGTGCCGGCCGGTACCGAATCCAGTCCGCCGAGATGCGGGTTTGCATCCGCCAGCAAATCGCGGATCGTTGCGTTCCAAGCGCCATACTGCTGCGACGCCAGCAGAGCCAAACTCAAATCGCGCGAGGTCTCGACCGCACGCGCGCCTGGCGACCCCCGCCCCACCGGCAGACCCAGCCCCAGTCGAGTCGCAGTTTCAGCGGCAATCGAGGGCGCGAGCGGCGCACTCGCCGACAATTCTGGCGCACGGCCAGTCACTCGCGCGGGCGACACGCCCTCGGCGCCGCGATTCAAAACCAGCCACACCGCCGTGGCGCCCAGGGCCATGGCCACCAGGACCATCACCCAACCCAACAGGAGCAGACCACGGCTGGATGGAGCCAAAGCTGCACCCGGCGTCGCGGAACGTTGACCGGCGCCCGGAATGGCAAAAGGCACGGATGCCTGGGGTTCCTCGCCGCGCGGACTTGGCGGCGGCGCCGGCGCCGCCGCTGGGGCACTCCGCGGTGGTACTGCGACGGAAGCGGCTGCCGGCTCTGGCTGCGGGATCGCCGGGATCGCCCGGGCCGACACCATGCTGTGGAGCGCTTCTTTGGCCAAGTTATCGTGCACCGCCGGCGCAAACTTCCCAAAGGCATAAAGCAAGCAATAATCGCAGGCCTGGTTGATCAGACGGGGACAACCCCCAGAGTATTGGTAAACGAGATCGGCTGCCCCCGCGGAAAACAACTCGGGGTTGCCGTTGGCCACTCGCAAGCGATGCCGAATGTAGTCGGCGGTTTCGGCGCGATTCAGCGGTTTCAGGTGACAAGACAAAGCGATCCGTTGCTGCACCTGCCGAAGCGAATATTGCGAAAGCAAGGTGCCCAGTTCCTCTTGGCCAAGCAGGACGATTTGCAGCAACTTGCGCGTATTCGTTTCGATGTTGGAGATCAGGCGAATGCCTTCCAAAGTCTTGATCGGAAGTTGATGCGCTTCGTCGATCACCAGAACGACTTCGCGCCCTTCGTTGACCAGTTCGAGCAGGCGCTCGCGCAAACTGTCCACCGCCTCGGGGTTTTCTGAGGGCACCGGCGCAAGCCCAATGCGGGCGCGCAAGGCGCTGAGAATGTCGTCGGCCGAAACCCAGGGATAGGCCACCTCGATGAGGATGGCTCGATCAGCCAATTCGGCCTTCAAGGTCTGGACCAACATGGTCTTGCCTGTGCCGACATCCCCCATGACCAACATGAATCCCTTGCCCTCGCGGATACCGTAGGCCAACATCGCCAGGGCATCGCGATGGTTTACGCTCTGGAAAAAGAACCGCGGGTCGGGGGAATTGCGAAAGGGGTGGATCGAGAAATGGAAGAACTCTTCGTACATGCTCATTCGTCCTCGACCACCTCGACCGCTTTGATGTGGAGCTTCTGCCGCACGCCGATCAGATGCACCCAGACGATGTCGCCCTTGTAATTGTTGATATTGATGGGAACGCGGTTGATCCCCTTCTCTAGGGGTATGCCCCGCATAATCACCTGATTGGCCGGCACCATGTTGCCCGCTCGATCATAATGACCTATGGTCACTCGCAGGTCGATCTCGGCCCTGCTGAAGAAAAAGGTGCTGTCATCCTGCATGAACACGGTGATGAAGCTGGGCGGATCCTGCTCCCAATGCGACACATAAATCTTCCAGGCGCGGGTATCGCGGGTGTCGTTGTACGAAGTCGGGTAGCTGGGGACATGGGTCACTTCATCGCCCTGAATATAGAGCTTGCGACGATAAAGGAGGCCGGTGCGCGAATGCTCGAACACCTTGCCCTCCTCGGACACCTCGAAATCCTCTTCGTCTTCCGCCCATGCGCCCAAAGGTAGCACCAGCAGCAAGACCAGAAGGTAACGGATGAGTCTCAAATCGCCCCCTGCATTTTGGTGCGCTATTTTATGAGCTTCTCGAAGTATGCGATAGTCTTCACCAGGCCTTCGGCCAGAGGAATCCGAGGCTCCCAGCCGAGGCGCGAGCGAGCCAATGCGATGTCCGGGCAGCGGCGCACCGGGTCGTCACTGGGTAAGGGGTGGGACACGATCTGAGACTTTGATCCCGTCAGTTCGATGACCTTTTCCGCCAGTTCCCGAATCGTGAACTCGCCCGGATTGCCTAAATTGACCGGACCGCAAAAGTCGTCCGGTGTCGCCATCAGCCGCAGGAAACCGTCGATCAAGTCGTCCACGTAACAAAACGACCGGGTCTGCGAGCCATCGCCATAAATGGTGATCGGCTCGTTCTTGAGCGCCTGGACGATAAAGTTGGAAACCACCCGTCCGTCGTTGGGATGCATGTGCGGTCCGTAGGTGTTGAAGATCCGCGCAACCTTGATACGCACCCGGTGCTGCTCGAAGTAGTCAAAAAAAAGGGTTTCCGCGCAGCGCTTGCCTTCGTCGTAGCAGGAGCGCCGGCCGATGGGGTTCACATGACCCCAATAGTCTTCGCGCTGCGGATGAACCTTGGGGTCGCCGTATACTTCGCTGGTCGACGCCTGGAAGATTTTGGCCTTCACCCGCTTGGCCAAACCCAGCATATTGATGGCGCCGTGAACGCTGGTTTTGGTGGTCTGCACCGGATCGAGCTGATAATGGATGGGCGAGGCCGGGCAGGCAAGATTAAATATCTCATCGACTTCGACGTAAAGCGGAAAAGTGACATCATGGCGCATGAATTCAAAGCGCTTGTAGTCGAAGAGCGTAAGGATGTTGTCCTTGTTGCCGGTAAACAGGTTGTCGGCGCAAACGACATCGTTGCCCTGTTCCAGCAGCGTGCGGCACAAATGCGAGCCGAGAAAACCGGCACCCCCAGTCACCAGAACGCGCTTGCCGTAGAGTTGTTTCATTGCGTATCCCCTCTGACCCATCGCCGCCGCCGCCGTGTCCGGCGCGCGGCGTTTGGCATTCCCCGCGAATGTTTGTTATTGTAACCCTATAAACCAATCGATCACCTAGCATTTGCGGCTGCGCACCCTGGCTTCAGGCCCGGATGTTCGCAGGTCGTGGGGGAATACTGGGGCACATGTACATACTCGGCCTTTCGGCCTATTACCACGACAGCGCGGCGGCGCTGCTGCGTGACGGCGAGATCGTCGCGGCGGTGCAGGAGGAGCGCCTGTCCCGCAAGAAGCACGATCCGCGCTTTCCCGCCCACGCGGTCCGGGCTTGTTTGGCCGAAGCCGGCATCAGTTTGGCTGAAGTCGATGATGTCGTGTTTTATGACAAGCCGCTGCTGAAATTCGAACGCCTGCTGGAAACTTACTTGGCGAGCACACCCAAAGGCCTGGTTTCGTTCCTGGCCGCCATGCCGGTGTGGCTCAAAGAGAAGTTGTATTTGAAGAGCGTGTTGCGCAAGGCGCTCGGCGAGCTCTTGCCCAGCGGAACCCACCGTCTGCCGCCGCTGCGGTTTGCCGAGCACCATCAATCCCACGCCGCCTCGGCTTTTTTTCCCAGCCCCTTCGAACGAGCTGCGGTGCTTTGCCTGGATGGCGTTGGCGAATGGGCCAGCACTTCGGTCTGGCTGGGCGAGGGCAACCGCCTCACGCCGCAATGGGAAATCGATTTCCCGCATTCCTTGGGGCTGTTGTATTCGGCGATGACCTATTTCACCGGCTTCAAGGTGAATTCCGGCGAATACAAGTTGATGGGACTCGCGCCCTACGGCGAACCGCGTTTCGTCGACCCGATCCTGCGCCACCTCATCGATCTCAAGGAGGACGGCACTTTTCGCATGGACATGGGTTTTTTCGACTACGCCACCGGCCTGCGGATGACCAACCAGCGTTTCGCCGCCTTGTTCGGCGGTCCGCCGCGCGCCCCCGAGTCGCCGGTAACGCAACGCGAAATGGACCTTGCCCGGTCTATCCAGGTGGTGACGGAGGAGATCGTGCTGCGCCTGGGGCGCACTTTGCACCGGGAGTTGGGGACGGAATATCTCTGTTTGGCCGGCGGCGTCGCGCTCAATTGCGTCGCCAACGGCCGCCTTTTGCGCGAAGGACCATTCCGGGACATTTGGATACAGCCGGCCGCCGGAGACGCCGGAGGCGCCCTGGGAGCGGCCTTGGCCTGCTGGCATCAATACCACGGAAAGCCACGCCAGCCGGTGCCTGGCGACGCAATGCGCGGCGCCTATTTGGGCCCCCGCAGCAGCCGCGAGCAGATCAAGGCCGATCTCGATTCACTCGGAGCGAAGTACCGCGAACTGGATGACTCGGCCTTGGTGCAGGAAGTGGCCGCCCGGCTCGACGGCGAAAACGTCGTCGGCTGGTTTCAAGGCCGAATGGAGTTTGGGCCGCGGGCTTTGGGCGGGCGGTCGATTCTTGGCGACCCGCGCAGCCCCAAGATGCAGTCGGTGATGAACCTCAAGATCAAATACCGCGAATCCTTCCGGCCCTTCGCTCCGGCGGTATTGGCCGAGCATCTGAGCGAGTGCTTCGAGCTGGACCGTGCCAGCCCCTACATGCTGATCGTCGCCCCGGTGCGCGAGAATTTGCGCATTGCGATGAGCGAAGAACAACAGCGCTTGTTTGGCATCGAGAAACTCAAGGTGCCTCGTTCGACTTTGCCCGCCATCACCCACGTAGACTATTCCGCCCGGGTGCAGACCGTACATGAGCAAACCAACCCGCGCTTCGCCGCGCTGCTGCGAGCTTTTCTCGCTCGTAGCGGCTGCCCCGTGCTGGTCAACACCTCGTTCAATGTTCGCGGCGAGCCTATTGTAGGATCGCCCCAGGACGCTTACCGCTGTTTCATGAGGACCGAAATGGACTATCTGGTGCTGGAGAACTTTCTGCTCGACAAGCGCGAGCAGCCCGCATTTCAGGACAGCGGAGATTGGCGCAAGGAGTTCGAGCTCGACTGAAACCATGGACGCACACCCCATTCCCCAACTTGACCGGGCAGGACTGCGCCGCTTTGGCCTCAGCACCGGCGCGCTCCTGGCCCTGATCTTCGGGCTTTTCCTGCCTTGGATCCTCAGCCTGAGATTTCCGCTTTGGCCTTGGATCGCCGGGGGAGCTTTGTCGCTGTGGGCGCTCTTGGCCCCGCAAACCCTGGATCTGGTTTACCGCGCTTGGATGCGTTTTGGCCTGGTGATGGGCGCAATCATGAACAGGGTGATCCTGGCGCTGGTATTCTTCGCGGTGATGCTGCCTCTGGGTCTGGTCTTGCGCCTCACCGGCCACGACCCCTTGGCACGACGTTTCGATCCTGAAGCCAAGAGTTATCGCGTACCCAGTCGGGTGCGCCCCGATTCCAGCATGGAGAAGCCCTACTGATGTTCGAACTCTTCCAAGACCTGTTCGCTTTCATGCGCGAACGCAAAAAATACTGGCTCCTTCCGGTGGTTGTCATCCTGGTTTTGCTGGGCGCCTTGCTCGTGCTGGCGCAGGGCTCGGCGATCGCGCCATTCATTTACACGCTTTTTTAGTCAGGGGGGACTTCACATGCTGCAACTCACCCGAACCTCTACGCCGGCCCCAGCCCATGCTTGGGCGGCGAAGCGTCTCGCTCGTCTGGCGCTAATGCTCGCGGCCACAACACTGCTGGCAGGCTGTTACATCCCGATCCAGGGCGCCCGAGACACCAACCCGCCCGCGGGAGTGTCCCCCCCTTGGCCCTACCAGGCAGAGGCAGTGCCTCCGGCACCACCCCGCGATCCCTTGCGCGGTCAGGGCGAAACCCCGCCCCCGCCGCAAGGCATTCGGCCTGAGGCCTACGCTGATTGGCTGTTTGACGGCCCGGAAGGCCGCGGCTTCCACTACTACCTCGCTCAGGGTTACCGCTGGCTCGCCAAACATGAGGACCACCAGCACGACTTTGCCAATGCCGCCAAATTTCTCGCCCGCGCCGCGGCGGCGGACCGCCACGAGCGCATCGGGCCGGAGCTGCTCTACCAGCGCACTTTGCCCCTTTACGCGGTGGACGATCTCGCCTACGCGCGCCAGCGATTGGTGGGAGCCCTGAATCGGGGAGCCGCGACGCGCTTTCCCAAGCTTGCCGCGCAGGCGCAAGTGTATTTCGATTGCTGGATGGAGCAGCAGGAAGAGAACAGCCAACCCCAAGACGTGGCGCGTTGCCGCAACGGATTTGAAGACAGCATGGCCCGTCTTGATGCGGCCTATCGGGAGAAATCGGCCCCGCCCGCTGCACCGCCCAAGCCCGAATGCGCGCCGGCCGCCTGTCCGCCGCCCCCTTGCCTGCCCTGCCCTGCCAATCAGACCATTCTTTTTGATCTCGACCAGGCCGTGTTGACAGCCGATGGCAAGAAAGTCGTCGCGGAGGTCGCTAAACTGCTCCAATCCTCGCCGGGACTCCCAGCTGCGGTCGGTGGCCACACCGACCGATCGGGTACCGAGAAACACAACGAGGGGCTGTCCAAGCGGCGCCTCAATGTCGTGATCGAGGCCCTGCTCGCCAGCGGCACTCCGCCCGAGGCTCTGGTTCGGACCCATTTCTATGGCGAGACCCGGCCCCGCGTTCCCACTCCCGACGGGGTTCGTCTGCAAGACAATCGGCGAGTCGAGGTCCACTTCCTGTGCGGCTCGCAAGTGGAACAGCAGGCCGGCAAAGGCAGCGGCCACTGCGCCCATCCCATGCGCCCGAAGGTCGCCCCCTCGGCCCAGTGAGCGGCTTCGTACTCGCCCCGGAAAGCGCTGTCGCGCAACGCTGGGGCGAAGCTCTGTGTTTTGTTCCCGCGGCCACCCGGCAGGCGCTGGAGTTGGGCGCTTGGCATGGCCATGCCGTTGGCCTCGACGCCCGATTCGATGCCACGGCTGCGGTAGACGAGCACTCCGGCACCCAGCTTGCGCTGATCGGAAGAATTTATCCCGATGCCGACTCCTGGGCGCAAGCGCGCTCCATTCCCGGCCGCGGCGGGGCTTTGTGCAAACTTTTGCTGCAGGTCTGGAAAGCGAACCCAGATCGTCTTGCGGCGCTGCTCAACGGTCCGGCCATTGCTCTGGTCTGGGAACCACAGGCGCATTGCCTGCACCTCTTCACCGACCGGATGGGTATCTTCCCGGTGTACGCCAACAGCTTCGGGCCGCTGCGAGTGGCCAGCCATCCGGACGTGCTGGCCGATTGGTTGGCAAGCGAAGGGCGCCCGTGTCCGATCGACGCATTGAGTCTCGCCGACTGCCTGGCGACGGGCACCACCGTCCAGCCCTACACCTTTCACCAGGGCATCGAACAACTCGAACCGGCCAGCCATTACCGGTATTGCGGACCGGGACCCAGGCCGACCATGCAACGCAGCGTTACCTGGCTTCCCCCCGAGCCACCTCCATCGCCGATTGCCGATCCAAGGCTGGCCGAGGAATTCGCGGCGGCACTCGGTGACGCCGGGCGAAGGCGGCATCCGCAGACGACCGGGTCGCAAGGCCTTTTGCTCAGCGGCGGGGCCGACTCGCGGGCTTTGTTGTTTTCCGCCGGCGTACCGCCCGAGGTCCACACCCTGACTTTCTGCGATGTCGCCAACGCCGAAGCCGGCGTAGCCAAACGGCTTGCCCAAGCAGCCGGCGCCACCCATCATCCTCTGGTGCGCGCGCCCGAGCACTACGGTTTGGGCGCTGCGGCAACGGTGCGGATCACCGGCGGCATGGGGTCCATCAAAGACGCACACTTCTTCGGCTTCTTGCCCGATTTGGCGGATCTGGGCCTCGGCAATCTCATGACCGGGTGCTACACCGACTACCTGTACAAGGGCCTGGGTTTCAATCGGAAGGCGCGGCAGTTTCTGGGCAAGAACTTGCCTTTTGATCGCTTGGCCCCGTATCAAGAGCAGTTTTACCAGCCTCATTGCGCCATCGCCCCGCATTGGCGCAAACCACTGCGACAGCGACACCGCGAGCGCTTCCCCGACACACTCACCGCCGCCTACTCTGGCCATCCGGAAGCGGCCGAGGATCTGCGGATTCGACCCCTGTCGCGCGAAGCGGACGCTTTGGGTCGCCTGTTCTTGTTGCGCACCTTGCCCTGGGATCCGGTGATGACCGATTTTTCCTTGCTGCCGCTCTATCGCCGGATGAGCCCGGAGCAGAAACTGAATGCTCGCGTTTTCCGCCAGGCCGTGTTCCGATTGCTCCCCGCGGCCGCGCGCGGCATTCCCAACAACAACGACGGCGCACCGCTCGACGCCAGCGAGTTTTCGCGTTGCCTGCGTTACCTCGCGCTGACCGGAATCCGTAAGTTCGCCCGGCTGGGCGGCTGGAGACCCAAGCAAAGGCTTGCGACCGAAGGCTCTTGGCCGGACTTCGGCTATTACTTGGCGCACAGCAAGGTGCTGCCTGAACTTTGGACGGCACCCAGCCCAGGGCAGCGCGAGTTGCTGAGCGATTTGATGGGGCGAGATCCCTGGCGCACCTCGCTGCCGGAATGGGCAAAGGAAGGCTCTGACCAAATTCTGCGCCTGATCACTTTGCGCATTTGGCTGGAGCAAAGGGCGCTGTGAACGCTCGGTCCGCCGGTCGCTCTGGACTTCCGGTTGCGACGCTGCTCGGCGTGCGCATCCATCAAGTGGATCGAGAAGCAGCCTTGGGTTTCATCGGCGACCGATTGACCCGCAACGAAGGCGCTTTGATTGCCAACGTCAACATCCATGCCATGAACCTGGCGTGGAAAGATACCCGCTATCGCCAAATACTCAATACCGCGGACTTGGTTTTCGTGGATGGCGCGGGAGTCGTCCTCGGCGGTCGGATTGCGGGCATCGATCTGGGCCCGCGCATGACTCCGGCGGACTGGATCGACGCCTTGTTTGATCGCTGCGCAAGTCGCCGCTGGCCGGTGTTCTGGTTGGGTGATACCGAAGAGGTCGGCGCCGCTTTCGAGAGCAAGCTGCGCGAGCGTCATCCCGGGTGCCCTTTCGCGGGACGGCAGCACGGTTATTTCGACCATTTCGGGGCCGAGGGCGAAGCGCTCGCCCTGCGCATTCGCGACAGCGGCGCACGCGTGTTGCTGGTGGGCATGAGCATGCCTCTGCAGGAGAAATGGATCGCCAGACACCTCGTGGACCTGGGGCCGGTTGTATGCCTTGCCGTGGGAGGGCTGGCACGGATCTATACCGGGCACATTCGGCGCGGTCCCCGATGGATGACCAATTATGGCCTGGAATGGCTGTATCGCTTGGCGATGCAGCCTCGTTACACTTGGCGGCGATATCTGCTGGGCAACCCGGCCTTTCTGCTGCGTGTGGTGCTAAACCGCTACGGTCTGCTTCGCCTGCCGCACCCTTGACATGTCGATGTAATACTCGGTTGTCATGATTCGAATCCAACGATCTGTGCATAAAACAAGGTGTTAGCGTGCTTTTCTCTTGCCCAAGATCAAGTCGTTTCTGCTATCATGGCCCCAGACTTCAAAAGTGAATCAAGAAATTGGTTCTGCCGCCGTTGGCGCATGTGACTGCAGGTAACTCGAAACGCCCGTTTGGGTAGACCTGCCGCCAGGGAAGGCAATACCGCGGCGCGGCGCGCAAGCCCGAGTCGCGATGGTGCGCAGTAGGGGTATCGAGGGGGTATCGGGATGGCCAGGAACGCTTGTCAACGGGATCCAGACGCGGCAGTCCGTGTCGGCGCATCCGCGCCTGCGGGCCGGCGCGCCAAGACCCAGCGGATCCGGCGAACCGGGGCAGGTTCATGATTCGACTCCGATCCGCCTCGCTGATGGTTTTCCTGCTGACGGCGCTTGTCGCCTGCACCGCCTACGTGCCTCATCCGCCGGCCGACATCCCCGGACGGGCGCAGGTCTTTCGCGACGAGGTGGTCTACCTCGGACGTGACTATCAGCTCTCGGCGGGGGACGAACTCGAAATCATTTACCACCTCGACGTCGACCTGCAGGATCAATACCGCCTGGCCGTGGGCGACCAGATTCGCGTCGAGTTTTATCATTACCCTCAACTCGATCGAACGCTGGATGTGCGTCCCGACGGCAAGGTCACCCTGCCTTACAAGGGCGACATTGCGGCCGCCGGCCTGACCCCGCCGGAGTTGGCCAAACGCATCGACGAGTCCTTTGCCGATTTTCTGACCAAACCGCGCAGCACGGTCACGCTGATCCGCTACGGGCAGCGCGTGCGCGAACTCAAAGATGCGATCAAGACCGCGGCGCGCGGCCAGAGCCGCTTGACGGTCGTCGGCCCCGATGGCCGAGCGACCCTGCCGCTCGTTCCGCCCATCATGGCCGGCGGAAGGACCATCGATCAGTTCGAGCGCGAAGTGAACGAGGCTTATCGCAAGCTGATCCCCACGCTGACCACTTCGGCCACCTTGCTGGCAGCAAAAGGCAATGTCTTCTATATTTTCGGGGCGGTGAACAAACCGGGTTATTACGAACTCCGCGGCCCCACCACTACGCTGCAAGGCGTTGCCATCGCCGGTGGATTCAACACGAGCGCCGAAGCCTCAAGCGTCTTGCTTATCACCCGCGACGAAGAAAATCGCGCCGTGGCCCGACTTCTGAACCATGCCGAGATTCTCTCCCAGGGCAATATCGGCATCGACGTCATGCTGCGGCAAGCAGATGTAGTCTTTGTGCCCAACACCAAGCTGAGCCAGGCGACCGTCATCGGCGAGTTCATCCGCCGCATGATCCCCATCGACCTCGCCATCAACTACAGTTGGTCTCAGCAAGTGCTGCCTCCGGTTCAACTTCGTTAAAGCGGCCATGGTCTGCTTCAGGAGCCCGATTTGACCACCAATCCCCCCCGCGTATTCGAGTATCGCCAGACCGCGCGGGACATCGCGGGCATATTTTTCGTCAAGAAACACATTTTCTTGCTCACCTTCATCGGTGTCATCGTCGGCGCGCTCGCACTGAGCTTTCTGGTACCTCCCATTTACGAGGCCAGCACCCAGCTGGTGGTCAAACCGCAGTTCTCGAAGCCGCTGCTTTTCGACCAGGACACTTCCCGCATGAACGTGTTCAATGAGGTCAACGAGCAGACCATGAACACGGTAATTTTTCTGCTTAACGCGCCCGAGGTATTGCGCGAAGTGGTGATCCAGCACAAGCTCGCGCCGGCCGACGATGAGGAGCGCATACTTGAAGAAATCGACGGCCTGCGAGGGCGTATCAAGGCCGAACCCCTGACCATGTCCAGCATCGTCAAGCTGAGCATGCGCGGACGCAACCCGGTTGGCGTAACCGAGCAACTCAATACGCTGGTCGACGCCTATATTCGCCACTACATCAAGGTGAATCAGGCCACCGCGGGTCGCCTGCAGTTCTTTACCGATCAGACCGAGCGATTCCGCAACCAATACGGCAAACTCAACGAGCAACTTGCCGAGACCAGCAAACGCCTGGACATCATCGACCCGGCGATCCAGAAGGACTCCAATCTCGCGCTGATCAAGGAGTTGGAAATCAGCAAGGCGCAACTCAATGGCCAAATCGAGTCGCTGCGAGCCCGTTCCGACAGTTTTCAGACCGCCCTCCGGCGCTTTTCCAACGAGGATCGTCTGGCCGGTTTGCCCGCGGAGACCCTGCTCAATTATCCCGCGCTGGTGGAGATGGAAAAGAGCCTGGCGCAGCTGCTCATCAACCGGCAGCGCGCGCGCAACGATTACCGGCCGATCGCCAAGCAGGTTCAGGATGCCGACCTGCAGTACTCGAACATGAAATCCGAAATCCGACGCAACGTAGAGCAAATCATTCTTGACCTCGGAGCGCAGATGTCCTCGAGCCAACGCGCCATTCGAGACATGGATGCCAAGATCAGCGACCTGCGGCGCAAGAGTATCGAGCTCACCGGAAACGGCTTGGAGTTGGAGCGCCTGGCCTTGGAGCACAAGCTCACCAAGGAGAATTACACGCTCTATGCCACCAAGCAGGAAGAGGCGCGCATCAATGAAGAAAAGGACCGCGCCCAATTCGCCAATGTCTCGGTGGCATCGCGGCCTTCGATACCGGTGTCCCCTTGGTTCCCGCAGCGCGGCAAAATCATGCTGCTGGCCTTTCCTCTGGCTTTGATGTTGGCGCTGGCGTTCAGCGCCATGTCCTATGCCATGGAACAAAGGCTTTGGACACCGACCGACGTTGCGCTGCATACCGATCTTCGTGTGCTCGGTTCGCTCGACAGCGTCGGCGCCATGGATCGCCCAGGCCGTTGGCGCTGGTGGTCACGCAACGGAACTCCCGCGGGGGCAACTTGACCGGAATTTTTGACCTCATCAATCGTCGCGTTCCCAATGATGGCAGCGCAGATGCGTCTTTGGGAATCGAAGGCAAAGGGCTGGAAACCACCCCGAGCACGGTGCAAAGACCTCGTCCGCCGCTGCAGACTCCGCCGCCGCTGCAAGATCTGCCCACGAAGTGGATGCTGGAAATCCAGAAAGTGGTGTTTCACCTGACGGCGGTCGGCGAAGGCGACGGCCCGCCGCAGGCGATTGTTTTTTCGAGCTTGCAGCGAGGCGTGGGTAATACTACGGTGAGTTATCTGGTAGCCCACCACATCGCTGCGGAAAGTTCGGACCGCCGCGTCCTGTTCGTCGATTTTTCCACCGAAAAGAGCACTGCGAAACCTGCCGCCCATACCCTGTTGCAGATGGGCCAGGCCATAGGCACGGATCAGCTCACGCCCGGACACCAAACCTTGACCCGTGTTTCGGTGCGCCAGGAAGACGAACAGTCGCTCGCTTCGGTTTCCGGATGGTGCCGGGAGTTCCTCAACCTGGCTCGCAGCTTCTACGACGTCATCGTAGTGGACGCCCCCCCCTTTTTTGGCGCGCCCGAAACGTATTCCATGGCCAAAGCCAGCGACGGCGTGGTGCTCATACTGCGCGCCGGGGAAAGCCGCTACCCGGCGGTCAACGCGCTCGCCGCAGACCTCGGGCAACTTGGCATCGGACTGCTGGGCGCAGTCATCAACTACCGCCAATACCCGATACCGCAGTGGTTGCTGCGTTATATCTGATCGGCGCCGGCAGCGGTCCCAAAGATGGGCTCGGTGGCTCCGGCGCGATCCTCGCGCCGTCTAGGGCCTGACCTGGTCCCCGCCGCCGCGACGGAGAGGAACCGGCTATGAACGGGCAGCGCCTCGATTGGTTTGGCACCCTGGAGCGGCTTTTTCCGCTACTGGCGGGCCTGGCCATCGGCGCTTTGCTCGTGCTCTTGATCGGCGGCCTTTCCTTCAAATGGAGTGTGTTCATGGTGGGCGGGATCGCCGCGGCCACCGTTTTCATACTCCTGGGCACGCTCACCAGTCACTTGCGCGGCGGCTTGCTATTCCTTGCCGTCGCCGCTTTGCCGACATTTTATGGCTTGGATTTGCTCTACCGCGACGGCGTGCGCTTCGCGGTGCAGGCGAACGGCTTTCCAATCACCCTATTCGATTTGGCGTTTTTCACTCTAGCCGCTGGCTGGGTTTACCAGTTCGCGTCCAACCCGCAACGGCCGGCACTGCGCTTTCCTCGAACCTGGGCATGGCTGCTTTTGGGCATTCTGGCGATCAACGTCGTCAACGCGCTGTTTATCGCACGCGAGCCTTTTTTTGCGTACAGCATGCTGTACTCCCAGATCAAGGGCTACGCCATCGCCTTTCTGCTTGCCAACTTCCTGCGCAGCGGACACGATTTTCGCATCGTCGGCTACGCTTTCGCCGCTGTTCTTCTGTTCGAGACCTTCGTGGTGCTGGAGCAAAGGTTCATTGGCCTGATTTTCACGGCCGAAAACCTCGGGCGCAACATTAGCCTTACCAGCAAAGTCGGATCGAGCACCGTCGTCCGCCTGGCCGGAACGCTCGACCACCCCAACGATCTGGCGATGTACCTCAACCTGGCCCTGCCCTGGGTGATCTTCATGCTGATCATCGAACAGAAGCTGTGGCGCCGCGTCGTCCTGCTCCTGGCAATGCTGGGCGCCCTGCTCGCCGAAGTCTGGTCCGGCTCGCGAGGCGGATGGCTGGGGCTGGCCCTTGCCTTCGTCGTTTCGATCTTCTTTTGGATGAGAAAGCGCGGCCAAAACCCGCTGATCGGTTTGGGCGTCTCGGGAGCCGTGGTTGGGGTGCTGTTTGCGATCATCTTCGTCACCTCGAGCACCTTCCGGGATCGCTTGATCGAGGGCGACGCCGGCAGCGCCGAGGTGCGTTTCCCCTTGATGGAAGTGGCGATGGAAATGATCAAGGAGAATCCGGCCACCGGAGTCGGCCTTAACATGTATGCTCGGGAGATGGTTCCCTATGACCGAACCAACAACTTCATCGCCTACCGCTACCAGCATCCGGTCCACAACACCTTTCTGCTGATCGGCGCGGAAACGGGGCTTTTGGCCCTGCTGCTGTTGGCAACCTTTATCTGGGTCGCGATCCGCGACGCCTTCGGCGCCTTCATGCGCAACCGAGGCATCGTTGAAGCGGCCTCCGTCGGCGTGTTCGGCGCCTTGGTCAGCTGGTTCATGCACAACCAGGTCAACCTGACCGCGCCTTTCAATGACGAGACTCTCTGGGTGTTGCTGGGAGTCCTTGCCGCCGCAATCCACTACCGGGAGGAGGAGGACCCCGGTGCCCCCGCCCGCCCCCGGCTCGCAACCCGCTCCTAGCACACACGTCCATCGCACGCTCAGCGGCGTGATCTGGAGCTTTGTGCGCGTCTTTGGCCAGCTGGCTCTGACCATTGTCGTCAATGTTGCCCTGCTGCGACTCTTGGCGCCCGAGGATTTTGGCCTGCTGACCACCATCCTCGTCTTTGTCGGCTTTGCCGATCTCATTGCCTCCTTGGGCATGGGGCCGGCCTTGATCCAGCGCCCGGTGCTGACCGAGATGCATCTGCGCGTGGCAGCGACCCTTTCGCTGCTCGCCGGCAGCGTGCTCAGCTTGGCATTGATCGCGCTTGCGCCCCTCGTCGCCGAATATTTCGCCGAACCCAAGCTGATCGCGCCCCTTCGGGTGCTGGCCATCGGTCTTTGGTTCGCCGCCTTGGCGGCACCCAGTCGCGGTCTCTTGGTGCGCGCGATGAACTTCAAGCGCCTCCTGGTCATCGAGCTGGGAAGTTATTGCGTCGGTTTCGCAGCGGTCGGCATCACCTTGGCTTGGTTGGGCTATGGCGTGTGGAGCCTGGTCATCGGTAGCTTGGTCACGCTGATCCTGAACGCCGCGGCTTTGCTCGCAAACTCGCCGCCCAAGCTGCCCTTCTCGCTTTCGCGACGCGAACTGCGCGAGCTCTTGGGCTTTGGCAGCGGCGTGAGCCTCAATAGCGTGATCAATTATTTCGCCGCCAACGTCGACTACCTCATCCTGGGCCGCTACCTGGGTGCGACGCCGCTGGGATTGTATGCCTGCGCGTATCGACTGATCGCGCTTCCGGTGACCAAGATCGCGGCGACCTTGTCCTCGGCGATGTTTCCCAGTTTCGCCGAAATTCAGACCCAGCAGGAGCTGCTGCGGAGGGCCTATTTGCGCGCCGTTGGCGCGACCGCGCTGGCCACTTTTCCCATCCTCCTGGGCTGCGCAGCCGCGGCTGACGCCATCATCGTAGGGCTCTACGGCCCGGCCTGGAGCGGCGCCGGCGCAAGCTTCCAAATCCTCAGCCTTGCCGGCATGGGCAAAGCCATCTTTCACCTCGCCGGCCCCTTGGCCCAAGCCAGCGGCCAGATTCGCGCCGAGGTATGGCGGCAGGCGGTTTACTTGGCCTTGCTCACGAGCTTCTGTCTGGTTGCCGTCGACAGGGGCATCGAGGCGGTGGCCTGGGCCGTAGTTGCGGGATCCTTCTGGATGTATCTGGCCATGGCGCATTTGGCGCTGGGTGTCGTCGGTGCGAGCTGGAAGGAATTTTTTTTGGTGCAGCGGCCGGGCCTGATCCTCGGATTCGTGGTTGCCGGCGTCGAATGGATGGTCCTCGCGGCCGCCGCCCACGGGCCGAAAATTTCCGATCCGAGCATGCTGGCACTCCTGATCGCGGTTTCGGGACTTACGCTTGCGCTGGGCATCCTATGGCTGCCCCGTTACTTGGTGGGTGATTTCCCCGCATGGATTCTGATGCGCTATCGAGAACGCCTACCGGCCGGCGTCGCCGCCTGGCTTGGTCGCCGTCTCGGCGAATACTGAGCTCAACAACTCAAAAACGCGCTCGGCGTTGTGCCGCCAAGTGAATTCGCGCCCCATTCGAGCACGGGCCGCCAGACCGAGTTGCTGGCGCAGCTGGCCGTCTACGACCAGCCGGCGCAGCGCCGCGGCAAACCCCTTGGCGTCCCCGGGTTCGAACAACAGCCCCTCGGCACCGTCCGCGAGAGTCGCCGCAACCGGTGGCGTCGCCGCGGCGACGGTCGGCTTGGCCATGGCCATGTATTCGAACAGCTTCAGCGGCGAACAATAACGCGCGGCGTTGGGCAGGACCGTGATATCCATGGCGGCGAGGAAGGGAGGTATGTCCGCGGGTTTCACGAACCCCGCCATGGTGACGTGCTCAGCCAGCCTGGCAGCGCTCAGTCGATCAATCAGTGGCTGCCAGCGCGCATTGGCCTGACCGACGAGAAGCAGATGCACGGGCAGATTCTCCGCCAACAGCAGCTCGAAGGCATCCGCCAATGCATCCAGTCCGTGCCAGGGGGCGAAACTGCCGACGAAGCCGAGCACCACGCGATGGGGAGCAATCTGATACCTGGCGCGAAGCTCGGCGCCCGAAATCTCGGGATGGAAACGGCTGATGTCGACACCGTTGGGAATGGTCCAAATGGGTTTCCCCGGCCGCGCTTCGCGACGCAGGGGCGCGCTGATCTCTTCGCTGACGGTGAAGGCACCCTGGGCCAAATCCACGGCATGCTGGTTGGAATAGAGGCGTTTGAACCAGGGCAACTGGCGATATTCGTCTTCCAAGTTGTCCTTGATGGGCGCATTAATCTCCAGGACGACCGGAATCCCGGCAGCGCGGCAAGCCCAGAGTATGGACAAGGTGGTGTCATCGAATCGCGTGAGCACGATGTCCGGTCGTTCGCGCTGGAGAATCTCGCTCTCCTTGCGCATCATCCGCCACTGCTGATACAGCACCTTGAAGTCGCGCAGATACCGCTGCGATAACCATTGACGCAGCCGCGCCAGAGCGCCGCCCGATCCCTCCGCGGGGTCTACCGCCTCGGGCGCATAGACTGCGAAACCGACGTCCTGCTCTTGGCAAAGTCCCCCGAAGGCCGCCTCGAATTCCCGAGTATGCACATACGAGCCGTCGCGCCGCGAGCGCTGGTAGTGAAAGTAGAGCACCTTGCGCATGGCCGTCTCGCTATCGATGTGTTGTGGGCTGCGTGGCCGCCGGGCCGGCCGAATGGATCGCCTGTTGAATGACCGCCGCCTGCATGGCCGTGCCCTCATCGGTGAGGTGGCAATAGTCGTAGTGAAACCGCGGTGTTTTGGGAACGGCGCGATCGACATCGGCGAGGGGTAGCCGATGAAGGGCGGCAGTATCCCGGATAGCTTGGTTGTAGCGCTGGAAGACTCGAAAACGCTCGGGACCGGGAATCGTCGCGTAGAAAATCGCGGGGCGGTCGAACAACATCTTTCGCTCGTCCTCGGTCAGCTTGGCGAAATCGGTTTTTTCCGTGAAGGCAATCGACTGTGTAGCCAGCACGGGCAGGACGCCGTTGGCTTTGGCCAGAGTGACGAGGTTGTTCAAATCGCGGCGAAAGGCCTCCTCGTAGCGCGGGTCATATCGCCATGGCTTCGGCTCAGTGGATCCGCGCGATCCAAACAGACCGCCGATCAGTCGCGTTCCAAGCGTAAACCGCAATTCTTGGAACAGGTAGGACCAGCCCATGACCTGGTCCAGCAGGCCTGGAATAACGCCCTGCGGCACAAACTGATTCAACAGCGGCTTGCTGAGACCATCCTCGTTCCCATAACGGGCGACATCGTTGGTCGCGTGGTAGACGACCACCATGTCCGGATCGAAATAGAGCAGCCGCGAAGCCAAATTCTGCAGGGAGGAGCGCAGCGAATATCCGGGAACGCCGGCATTGATCACTTCGTATCGCCGGACCAGGGTGTTCGGTTTGCCTTCGTTCAGCAGTCTCTCCAGCACCGCCGGGTAAGCCGTCTCATCGCTGGAAGTGGCCGGGTAGTAGCCAAAAGTTGTCGACCCACCCAAAGCCGCGATGCGATACGTACCCTCCGGTTTTTTGGACGCAAACTCCTTGCCGCGAAAACCGAGTGAATTGACGTGAACGCTGCCGGCCTTCGACTCGAAGCTCGCCCCGGGCACTAGCGCGCGCCCCAGGAGGTAATGAGGCGCGTCATAGAGATCGACCTTGGGTATGTAGCTCGTCAGACGCGCATATACCCGCAGTCCGATTTCACCGATCGCAAAAACGAAAGACAAAGCCAAGAGCACGGCCAGTCGGCGCAACTGACGTTCGCGTTCGGGGGTACGCGATGCCTGGCGGCGCGTCATGCCAAAATCGTCCCCAGAAATTCGCGCAGCGGCACCGCCGTCTCCGGATGCTTCAAACCATAAGCAATGGTGGCCTGAACGTAGCCGATCTTGCTGCCGCAATCGTAGGTCGTCCCGTCAAAACGGTAAGCGAGCGCCGCTTCTTCCTTCAGGAGCCGGGCGATGCCGTCGGTGAGCTGGATCTCCCCGCCCGCACCCGGCTGGATGTCGCGCAGGTGTTTGAAGATCGCCGGTCGCAGCAAATAGCGGCCGGTCACCGCCAGGGTCGAGGGCGCCATCTCGGGTTTGGGCTTCTCCACGATCCCGGTGATGGGCGAATACTTTTCGCCCTCGGATTGAACCTTGACGATGCCGTAGGAAGCGGTCTCGGAGCGCTCGACTTGGCGCACGCCGATGATGGACTTGCCTTCGCGGCCGTAGAGCTCGGTCATCTGGCGCATCACCGGCACGTGAGCGTCGATCAGATCGTCGGCGAGAATCACGGCGAAGGGTTCGTCGTTCACCACCGGCGCAGCGCACAGCACCGCATGCCCCAAGCCCAGCGCTTCCACCTGCCGGATGTAGATGCAGTTGATGCCTTTGGGCGCCACCGAGCGCACCATTTCCAGCAACTCGTTTTTGTTGCGCATGGCCAGTTCGGTTTCGAGCTCATAGGCCTTGTCGAAATGGTCTTCGATGGCGCGCTTGTTGCGCCCGGTAATGAAGATCATGTCCGTGATGCCCGCCGCCGCCGCCTCTTCCACCGCAAATTGGATCAACGGCTTGTCCACGATGGGCAACATTTCTTTCGGGCTTGCCTTGGTCACGGGCAAGAAGCGGCTGCCTAGCCCCGCCACCGGAAAAACGGCCTTGTGCACTCGATTCATTCGCTTGCTCCCTCCAGCATTTGCAAAAATTCGCTTTCGTCGATCACTTTGATTCCGAGTTCCTGCGCCCGATCGAGCTTGCTGCCGGCTTCGCTGCCGGCCAGCACGAAGTCGGTCTTCTTCGAAACGCTGCCCGACACCTTGCCTCCCGCCGCTTCGATCTTCGCCTTGGCTTCCTCGCGGCTCATGCCGGGCAAAGTTCCGGTAAGCACGAAGCTCTGGCCGGCAAAAACTCGGCCGCCCGGGTTCGCCTCCCCAGCGCCTTCATTCCAGGATACACCGGCCGCGCGCAGCGCGGCGATCACCTCGCGGTTGTGCCCTTCGGCGAAAAAGCGGCGGATGCTCTGTGCCAGCACCGGTCCGACGTCGCGCGCCTCAAGCAGCGCCGCTTCGTCAGCCGCCATCAGCGCATTCAGTTCGCCGAAATGCCGGGCCAAGTCCTTGGCCGTGGATTCGCCCACATGGCGTATCCCCAAGGCATAGATGAAACGCGCCAAAGTCGTGTTTTTGCTTTTGGCGATAGCCGCCAGCACATTCGCCCCGGACTTCTCCGCCATACGTTCGAGCCCGGCCAAGTCCGGCAGATCCAGGTGGTAGAGATCGGCCGGCGTCTTCACCCGATCGAGATCCACCAGTTGATCTACCAGCTTCTCGCCCAAGCCCTCGATATCCATGGCGCGGCGCGAGGCGAAATGCAGCAGGGCCTGTTTGCGCTGCGCCGGGCAATAAAGCCCTCCGGTGCACCGGGCCACCGCCTCATCGGGCAGGCGCAAGATGGCCGAACCGCAGACCGGGCAATGGGTAGGCATGACGAAACGGCTGGCTTGCCCGGGGCGCTGGTCGACGAGCACGCGGGCCACTTCGGGAATGACATCGCCGGCCCGCCGCACGATGACGGTGTCGCCGATGTGCACGTCCTTGCGCCGCACTTCGTCTTCGTTGTGCAAAGTGGCATTGGTGACGGTCACTCCGCCCACGAACACCGGCTTCAAACGCGCTACCGGCGTAATCGCGCCGGTGCGTCCCACCTGCACATCGATGCCCAACACTTCCGTCGCCATTTCTTCGGCCGGAAATTTATGCGCGACGGCAAAACGCGGCGCCCGGGAGACGAATCCCAGGTTCTCCTGCTGCGCCAAATCATCCACTTTGTACACCACGCCGTCGATTTCGAAGGGCAAGGCGGATCGCCTTGCGCCCAGTTCGCGATAATAGCGCAGCAAACCGGCGACACCTTCGACCACCCGGCGCTCCGCCGTCACCGGCAGATGCCACGCGGCCAACCGCTCCATGACCTCGCTGTGCCGCCTCGGTGCCCGGCCCTCCCACTTGACCTCGCCCAACCCGTAGGCAAAAAAAGTAAGCCGTCGTGTGGCGGTGATGCGCGCATCGAGCTGGCGCAAAGCACCTGCTGCGGCGTTGCGCGGATTGGCGAAAAGTTTCTCTCCCGCCGCCTCCTGCTGGGCGTTGAGGGCGGCAAAATCGCGTTTGAGCATCAACACTTCGCCGCGAACCTCCAAGAGCCGCGGAACACTCGCGCCCTCCAGACGCAGGGGAATCGCTTTCACGGTGCGCAAGTTGGCGGTGACATCCTCTCCGCTAAAGCCATCACCGCGAGTTGCGCCGGCAACCAGCACTCCGTCTTGGTAGCGCAGGCTCACCGCCAGACCGTCGAATTTCGGCTCTACGCTGTAAGCTACGCTTGGAACTTCCAGACCCTCTCGCACGCGCCGGTCGAAAGCCTGCACTTCCTCGTCGGCGAAGGCGTTGTTGAGGGAAAGCATCGGCACCCGGTGAACGATGCTGGCGAAATCCGCGCGCGGCGCTGCGCCCACGCGCTGGGTGGGCGAATCCGGCGTAGCGAGTTCGGGGTATCTTTGCTCGAGATCTTGGAGGCGGCGAAAGAGTGCGTCGAAATCGGCGTCGGAAATCTCCGGCGCATCGAGCACGTAATAACAGTAGTTGTGATGCTCGATCGCTTGCCGCAGCCGCTCGGCTTCGGTTTGCGCCGCCGCGGGGATATTCATGCGCTCAGGAAAAAAGACGCAGTGCCCGCGCGCCGCCGGGCTCGACTTGCATGTCCCGCAGCGTGGCGCAAGCCTGTTGCAGTTGGGAGCGAATCGCCGCCAGTGCCGCATCGGCAAGGGGCTGGCGCGCGTCATCGACCAAACTGGCTTCGAGCGTGCTCGCCAGGCGGCGCGCGACCAAGCGCATTTGATCGAAAGCCTTCAGGGGCTCGACAATTCGAGGCACGTCGAGGAGCAGCGTCACACCCGTGAACTGGAGCGTCTTCAGGCTATCCGCGGTAAGCGGCCGACCGCCCATGTCCAAGAGCTGGAACATCAATCGGCCGTCCTCGTCGAGCAGATAGTCGAAGCCGCCTTGCCCATTGAGCCGGAATCCCGCGCTTTCGGCCACGCCGCGCAGTCTCGTGCCGGCTATGACCGCGACATCGCGGCGCAGCAGCGAAAGACCGATCTGCACGTCAACCGCCGCACAGGCCTTGTCCAGAGCATCGGCGCGCGCCGATTCGGCGCTTGCCTCGGGAACCATCAGGGTCGCCTCGACGCGCTTGGCCAGATCACCCATCGTTTCGAGAAAGCTGCGCAAAGCCAAACGGCTCACCGCGCCCTGGCGGTTGGCAAGCAAAAGGCCCGCCGCCATCTCTAGGCACTCGCCATAAGGCCCTGCAGCAAGCAAACGCCACCTGCCCTCGCTTGCCGAGCGTCCGTACCACGAAAGCTCCGCGCCTTCGGGGGAGACCGATGCTTCGATCAGATCTGCCGCGTCTCGCGGTTCGGCGAAACTGAAATAGGCCAGACTCTCGATCACCGGATCGGGTTCGCGCGCCTCTCGCGAAAAGCGAGCTGGAGCGCCGGCATGCGTTTCGTCGGCGGCTTGGGCCGTCGGCTCGCGATCTATGGTTTCGACTGCGGGCATGGCTTCCGCGGTCGGCGCAGCCTCGGTCGAGGCAGCTGCCGCCTCGCGGCTGAGCGAAACGATTACCTCCTCGGCCCCGGCCGGCGTTTCCGAAACGAGGTTCGCTTCGATGCTCGGCTCGATGCGCGGCGCCGATGTGCTTCGCGGAGCAAGCAGCACGTCTTCCGGCTTTTGAAAAGCGCTGTCCATGCGCCGCTGGACTCGGCGCTCTTCGAACAAGTTGTAGAGATAAACCGCGGCGACCGCGATCCCCGCGATCACCAGCAGTCCGATTTGCAGCGAGCTCATGGCCTGTGGATTATAGCGCGATCGACTGCAACTGCACTCGCTGCGGACGCCGCTGAACTTCGCCGACCCGCGCTTCAGGCCGCTGCCGCCTCGGCCATTTGCAGCGCTTCGCTGATATCCACCGCCACCACGCGCGAAACGCCCGGCTCGGCCATGGTCACCCCGATCAGTTGGTTGGCCATTTCCATGGTGATTTTGTTGTGGCTGATGAACAGGAACTGCGTGCCGCCCGACGGGTGGGCCAGCGCCATGCGCTTGACCATGGCGCAGAAGCGATCGGTGTTGGGGTCATCCAGGGGCGCATCGACCTCGTCGAGCAAGCAGAAGGGGGCCGGGTTAAGTTGGAACATTGCAAATACCAGTGCCAACGCGGTCAGCGCCTTCTCTCCACCGGAGAGCAGATGGATCGAACTATTGCGCTTGCCCGGCGGCTGCGCCAGCACCTGCACGCCGGAGTCGAGGATTTCTTCCCCGGTCAGCAAGAGGCGCGCCTGACCGCCGCCGAACAGGGCCGGAAAAAGTTCGCCGAAGTGGCGGTTCACGGTGTCATAGGTTTCCTGCAGCAGCGCCCGGGTCTCGCGATCGATGCGCCGGATGGCGGCCTCCAGGGTTTCGATCGCTTCATTGAGGTCGGCCGCTTGCCGATCGAGGTAGTCCTTGCGCTCAGTCGCCGCCTGCAGCTCTTCTAGCGCGGCGAGGTTCACCGCGCCAAGCGCCACGATCGCGGCCTGCAAGCGTTCAATTTCGCCAGGCAGAGTGGAGGCCTTGCCCCAGGCTTGCAGTTGTTCGGGCAATCCGACCAAATCGGCCCCGGCTTCGCGCAATTGCTCGGAAAATTGCTCTTCCTGAGTCTGAGCAACGCTTTCTTTGACTCGCGCTTCCTCGATCTTGCTGCGGGCCGGTTCCAGTTTCTGTTCAACCAAGAGGCGCGCTTCCTGAGCTTGGCGAAAGCGCGCACTGGCGGTCGCTTCGCGATCTCGCGCCGCAGCCAAGGCCTGCTCGGCCTGCTGGCGCCGGATCAAGGCTTCCTGCAAGGCGCGTTCGATCGGCGTCCAATCGACATTGGTGTGTTCACCCTGCAATTGATTGAGATGGGCTTCGGCGCGCAGGATTTGCTCGTCGAGGCTTCGCAAGCGCTGATGCAAATCGGCAGCTTTGTCGCGACAGGCGCGCCCCATGAAGAGTGCCTCCTGCGCCGCGTGCTCAGCGCTGCGCAAAGCTTCGCGCCCCTTGGCCAGCGACACTTCCGCCTCGTTGCGCGCAAACTGTGCCGCATCCCGGCGTGCGAATAGCGCGTCCCGCGCTTCGGCCTGCGCCGCCAGCGCGATCTCGGCTTCCTCCCGCGCCGCATGCTCCTGAGTAACCAGCGCCTCGACTTCCGCCAGTTCGCGAGCGATTTGCTCGCGCCGCCGGCGCGCCACTTCCTCGGCCTGTTTCAACTGCACCAGTTCCATTTCCAGGTCGTGACAGCGGCGCTGCTGGCTGGCCGACGCCATCTGCTCGGAATGGTATTGCGCCTGGCGAGCCTTGAGCTGCGCTTCCACCTCCAAGAGCTCGTGGCGGGCCGCTTGCGCTGATTCGCGCAGCCCCGAGAGCGATTCTTCGAGTTCCGCCAGCTCGCGTTGGCGCGCCAATACGCCATGCAATTCGTTGTCCGGGGCAAAAAAACTCAGGCCCTGGCTGCTGACCACATGGCCTTGCGGCGTTGCCAGCGTCTGGCCCGCAGTCAGCGCGCCGCGCTGCGATAGTGCGGTCTCCAAGTCGGGAGAGCAGTGCACGCCCGCCAGCCAGGAAGCAAGCAAGGGCCAGAGCGCCGGTGCAGCCTGCAGGCGCGAAAGCAGGGTTTCCGGCGCCGCTGCCACCGGTTCCGGGGCGGCACCTCGCGGTTCGAATACCGCCAGTTTTCCCGGATGTTCGGCCCATTCGAGCGCCGCTTCCAGCCGGGCCACCTCCACCGCGTTGAGTCGCTCACGCAGCACCGCCTCGAGGGCGTCTTCCCACCCTGGGGCGACTTCGATCACTTGCCATAGCCGATGCGCGTTGCTCAAACCCTGGCGCGCCAACCACGCCGCGGTATCTTCGGCGGGAGCGAGTTTGGCTTGCAGCGCCGCCAGCGCCTTGGCGCGGGCTTCCATTTCGGCAAATCCGGCAGCGGCATTTTGCGCCGAATCGGCACAATCCCGGTAGCGCTGTTGCAAGTCCTCGAGGCTCGCCTTGAGCGACTCCAGTTCCTGGACCCGCGCCTCCACCTCAGCGCGCTCCTGTTCCCACTGCTCTTGCACGATTGCCAGCTCTTCGCTGCGATCGGCCGGCACCTGGCGCCCTTCATTGAGCAGGCGCTCCCGCCGCTGCGCGAGTTGAGCCAGGGCCTTGTTGGCATGCTGACGAGAATTTTCCGCGACCTGCCGCGCCTGCTCTACCGCAGCGAGTTCGGCATTTCGCTCGGTGAGCACACGGACGGCGTCATGTACTTGTGCTTCGAGATTCGCCAGCGCGCTTTGCGCCGCGACCGCGGCTTCTTGAGTGGCTTCGCGCCGCGCCAAAGTCTCTTCGAGCTGGCGTTCCATTGCCTGTGCTTGGGTTTCGGTCTCGCCGCGCTCCCCGCGCAGGCCTTGCAACTGGCCCTCAGCCTGCGCCAGTTGCTGCGCCAAGCGTTGCTGGCTGTCGCGCTGGAAGGCAAGCTGCTGCTCCAGGCGCTGCACCTCGGCATTGATGCCGTAGAACTCGCCTTGTCCGCGGTTCACCGCGTCGCGAGCGGCGTCTTCCTCGGCGCGCAGGGTTTCCAACTGCGACTCGATGCTGCGTAGCTCGGATTGCAGCGATTCGAATGCCGCCTGGTACCGGGCCACTTCCGCCGATGCGCGCTCGCGCGCCCGCGCCGCGTCCTGCTGGCGCGAGAACCACAGAAGCCGCTGCGCGGTGGTGAGCCGGGATTCGAACTCGCGATACTCCGCCGCCACCTTGGCCTGCGCATCGAGTTTCACCAATTGCTGCGCGAGCTCGCCGCGTATGTCTTCCACCCGCGAGAGATTCTCGCGCGTATCCGAAAGGCGTCCTTCGGTCTCCTTGCGCCTTTCCTTGTACTTCGAAACGCCCGCCGCCTCTTCCAGAAAGACCCGCAGTTCCTCGGGCTTGGCCTCGATGATGCGCGAGATCATGCCCTGTTCGATGATGGCGTAAGCCCGCGGACCCAACCCCGTGCCCAGAAAAAGATCGGTGATGTCGCGGCGGCGCACCGAGAGGTTATTGATGTAGTACTTCGATTCACCGTCGCGCGAAAGCACGCGCTTGATCGAAAGTTCGGCGAATTGCGACCATTGCCCGGAAGCGCGCCCCAGGCTGTTGTCGAACACCAATTCGACGCTGGCTCGGCCAACCGGCTTGCGCTCGCCCGCGCCGTTGAAAATCACGTCCTGCATCGACTCACCGCGCAACGCGGATGCTTTGGACTCCCCCAGCACCCAGCGCACGGCATCGATGACATTGGACTTGCCGCATCCGTTGGGACCGACGATGCCCACCAACTGGCCCGGGGTGCCGATGGTCGTCGGGTCGACGAAGGATTTGAAGCCCGCGAGTTTGATCTGGGTGAGGCGCACTGGGTTTCGAGGTATCGAGGCGCCGCGCCTTGCCCTGCCCGAGTGGCTGGGGCGCCTGGCGGCAAAGCGTATAATTATACCCGAACCCGCCATCCTTCCTGCCCGCATGAGCACTCAAGCAAGCAAGACCCTGGACACCTTTCCCAACCCCCAGCCCGGGCGGGATTATCACATTCACATCGAAATTCCAGAGTTTACCTGCCTGTGCCCGCTAACCGGCCAGCCGGACTTCGCGGTTTTTGCCCTGGACATCATCCCCGAGGCCCGTTGCGTGGAGCTGAAAAGCCTCAAGCTCTACATGTGGTCCTACCGCGACGAGGGGGCCTTCCATGAAGCCGTCACCAATCGCATTCTGGACGATTTGGTCGCGGCGCTCGCCCCCCGCTTCCTGCGCGTGACCGCCAAATGGTATGTGCGAGGCGGCATCTTCACCAACGTCGTGGCCGAGCATCGCGCCGGCGGCTGGACCCCCCTGCCCCGCGTGGAGCTGACGCACTTCCCGCCCCAAAGCAACATCCGCGGCTGAGTTGGGCGCAAGCGCCCAGACGGCGCAATCCCTCGGCTTGCCCTAAAGCTTTCCTTCGCCCGTCCGTTAAGTTCCCTGACGGCGCAAGTTCTTTCCGGCCGACTGGTCGAAAGAGCTGCGGCCGCGGTGCCGTCGCCCTCGGAAAGCTCGACCACACTCACCACCGGAGATTGCCAATATGAAATCGATCCTGCGCTTTGCCACCATCCTTTTCTTTGCCCTGGCTGCCATGGGCAACGCTTTTGCGCAGGACCGCGGAAGCGCAGACCAGGCCAAGGCCTTGGTCGAAAAAGGCCTGGCGCATATCAAGGCGGCGGGCATGGACAAAGCGTTCGAAGATTTCACCGCCAAAGACGGAAAATGGCAGGATCGCGATCTTTACGTCTTCGTGGTCAAATTCGACGGCGTAACCGTCGCCCACGGCGGCAACAAAGCTTTGGTGGGGAAGAACATGATCGACCTGAAGGACGCCAATGGTCAGACCTTCATCAAATCCATGATCGACATGGCGCAAAGCAAAGGAACCGGCTGGGTCGACTACATGTTCACCAACCCACAAACCAAGAAAACCGAACCGAAGTCGTCTTATGTAGTGCGAGTCCCGGGTTTCGACGGGTTCATCGGAGTAGGGATCTATAAGTAGCCACGGTCTCTGGGCCGGCCGCCAAGGCCGCCGGCACCATTCGACGACAACACGATGGAAAAGAGTCTGCCATGAATGCACTCTCTCGCCTGAGCATCGGCGCCAAGCTGCTGCTTGCCCCCATGGCCGTCCTCTTGCTTCTTTTGGTGCTTGCGGGCACTTCACATTACGGCGTGCGCCAGCAACAGGCCGCGCTGGAAAAGATCTATCAGGTCCGCTTCCAGAGCTTTCGTTTGGTGGCCGAGGCGGCGAGCGAAACTCTCGGAACCTACGGCGCCACCTATCAGCTCTTGTCTGCGGCAGCATCCAACTTCCCGCAGCAGCGCTTGGAGGAAATGGGCAAAGCCATTCAAGGGCGGCTGGCGAAAGTCAAAGCCAGCCTGGAAAAAGCCGGCAAGTTGGAAGGAATCGAAGAGGAAGAAAAGCGCGCCCTGGATGCACTGCTCAAACAATTCGGCGTCTTCGCCAAATCGACGGTCGACGTCTTGGACATCGCCGCGGTCGACTACGCCACCGGCACCACCGTCATGAGCGTCACCGCCAAAGAATTCGCCACCGTGGAAAAGTCCTTCCAGGCCCTGCTCGATCTCGAGCAGCGCCTGAGCGCGCAGGCTTATGAGCAGGCGCAGAACGTATCCGCGGTAGTGGTGCGAACCCAGGCGATCGTGGTGCTGCTTTCGATCGTGCTGGCTTTGGTCGTGAGCTTCGCCGTGCGCGCCCATATCATCGCCGCCGTGGAGCGGATCAAAACTGCGGCCCAGCAATTGCGCACGGGAGATCTTACGCGCCGTGTAGGCCTCGATGGCAAGGATGAAATTGCGCAGACCGCCTCTGCTTTCGACGAGCTGATCGCCAGCTTCCAGAACGCGGTGCGCAAGGTCTTACATGAATCCAGGGCCGTTTCCGTTGCCTCCCGAGGCTTGGGACAAACCGCGCGGGTCGTTTCCGAAGGATCGACTCGGCAGGCCGACGCCGCCGCCGCGGTCGCGGCGACGATGCAACAGATGACGGTAAGCATCGCCTCGATCTCCGACAGCGCGGACCACGTCAAGACCACCGCCAAGCAGAGCCTGGATCAGACGGAAAGCGGCGCGAACTGTCTGGCCCGCTTGGTGCATGAAATCGGCCAGGTTCGAACAACTTTCGACAAGATCAATCACTCGGTCGGCGAGTTCGTGCAGAGCACCGCGTCCATCGTGGATATGACCAAACAAGTCAAGGACATCGCCGACCAGACCAACCTGCTGGCGCTCAACGCCGCCATCGAAGCGGCGCGAGCCGGGGAACAGGGCCGCGGATTTGCGGTCGTGGCTGACGCGGTGCGCGGACTGGCCGAGCGCTCGGCGGAATCCGCCAACCAGATTCAGAAAGTGACCCAGACTTTGGGCGACCAGTCCTCAGTAGTCGAGCAGACGCTCGAAGAGGGCACGCAGTCCCTGGCCTCTTGCCAGACGCATCTGGGCGAACTGGAAACGGTGATTCACTCCGCTAAGGATTCCGTCTCCAATGCCGCTCGCGGCGTCGACGAAATCGCAGCCGCGGTGCGCGAGCAAAGTACCGCCAGCAGCGACATCGCCCGCAACATCGATGAAATCGTTCGTATGGTCGAAGCCAACAATAGCGCCACGCAACAGTCCTCCAGCGCGGTGCAGCAACTAGAGCAGCTCTCCAGCAGCTTGGAAGTAGCGGTGGCTTCATTCCGCGCCTGAGTTCCGGCGCGGCGCAAGGCCGGCTACGCGCCCGCGGCAGCCAAGCGGGCGAAACCGGCCTCGAGGTCGGCGATCAGATCTTCCGGCGCCTCCAGCCCAACGTGCAGGCGCAGCACCGGCCCGCTCGCAGGCCAGGCTCGGGCCCGGCGCGTCGGCGCCGGGTCGATGGAAAGCACCAGGCTTTCAAAGCCTCCCCAAGAGTAACCCATGCCGAAATAGCGCAAACCATCGACCATGGCCTGCACCGCGGCGCGAGAGTAGTCCAGCAGTTCGATGGCGAATAGCCCGCAGGCGCCGCCATGGTTTTTCGTCCAAAGCGCATGGCCTTCATCCCCGGGGCGGGCCGGATAAATCACCCGGCGCACTTCCGGCCTGGCGGCCAGCCAATCGGTGAGCCGGTTCGCAGTTTCGACATGGCGCTGCAGGCGCAGCCCCAGGGTGCGCAGGCCCCGCAGCGCGAGGTAGGCATCGTCGGGGCTGTAGGCCAGCCCGAGATCGTGGTGCATCGCCTGAACTTGGGGGTAGGCGCGGGCATTGCAGGTGATGACGCCAAGCAGAACGTCGGAATGGCCGCCGATATATTTCGTCCCCGCATGTACCGAGATATCCACGCCATGCTCGAAAGCCCGGGAATAAAGCGGCGTGAGCCAGGTATTGTCGGCAACCAGCAGCGCCCCTCGCGCATGCGCCGCTTGCGCGAGGCCAGGCAAGTCCTGCATCTCGAAACTGAGCGAACCCGGGGATTCGGCGTAAATCGCCACGGTTTCGGGGCGCAATTGCGCGGCAATACCGCCGCCTACCAGCGGATCGTAATAAGTGGTGCTCACCCCTTGCCGTTGCAAAACCCTGTCGCAGAAGCTGCGGGTCGGCCCATAGACCGAATCGGCCACCAACAAATGGTCCCCCGGCTTGGTAATCGCCAAGAGCGTCGTGGTGATGGCGGCCAGACCCGAAGGCGCGAGCAGCGTCTTGTGGCCGCCTTCGAGCTCGCACAAGGCCTCCTGCAAGGCCCAGCTGGTGGCGCTGCCGTAGCGACCATAGGCTTTGGGGGTGCCAGTTGCTTCCTTGAGAGCGGCGATGCCCGGAAAGAGCACCGTCGAGCCGCGTTCAACCGGCGGATTGACGAAACCATGATGGCCATTGCGCCCGAGATGGGTGAGTCGCGTCGCGTCTTTCATGCCTGGGCTCGCTTGCTGAGGAGGTATTGGGCGATTATCGAACATGCCAATCTGACATGTCAATCATTCCGATTGACAGGTCAGAGAGCGAGACGCTAAAGTTTTGCCAGCCGACCCGATTCAAACATGCCCCGCCACGCCGACATCACCACCGAAACCGACGCCGTGCACGTACGTCTGCGCGAGGACATCGTCACATGCCGCCTGACGCCGGGCCTGCGGGTTTCGGAAACCATGCTCGCCCAAACCTACGCCTGCGGCAAAGCGCCGGTGCGCGCGGCGCTCGCGCGATTGCGCCAGGAGGGCTGGATTCTCTCCGAGGCCCGCAAGGCGACGCTGATCACGCCGATTACCCTGCAGGACGTGCACGAACTTTATGAACTGAGGCTGCTCCTGGAACCCGCGGCTGCCAAGCTCGCCGCCGGTCGGGTCAACGCAAGCGAACTCGGGCGCCTGCGCAAGCTGGCGAACCAGCGCTACGTGCCCGGCAACGCCCGAAGCACCTTGACCTTTCTCCAAGCCAATCGCGAGTTCCATCTCACGATCGCGCACGCCACGCGAAACAGCCTGCTCACCCGCGCGCTCGCCGAGCTGCTCGATCGCATGACCCGGGTGATGCACCTTGGCCTCGCCCTGCGCGACCGAACTCGCGAATTGCGCCACGACCATCGCAGCCTCGTCGCCGCCCTGGCGCGCGGCGACGCCGGCGCCGCGGAAAGCCTGGCGCGCAAAGAAATCGAAGATTCCCGCCGCATGGTGATCGATGCCTTGCTCAACAGCCAAAGCCTGCGCGCGCAGCCTTTGGCCTGAGCGCCGCGAGCGCGACGCCAGCCCCCCCTTCCCCGGGGAAGCGGGGGAGGCGGGCACGGCGACAATCGATGCTCGGGGATTCGCTCGCCGCGATGCAGGCGCGGCAGGCGCGCAAAATCGGAATCATGAAAGCACCGGGGGGGCGCCGGCAGGACACCGCCTTGTCGCTGTTCTTCGCCTGGGCGCCGCTGGCAAGCTTGGTGGCGGCGCGCCCAGCGGCCGCTCCCGGGATCGTCGCCTCGCTGGCGGTGGTCTAGCCGATTTCCCCGGCGCGGTGGCAAGCGACGCGCCGCCCCTCGAAATCGCGCAATTGCGGCACCGCGGACGCGCAGTGCGCGGTCGCCTGCGGGCAGCGCTGGTGAAAGGCGCAGCCGGGCGGCGGGTCGAGGGGTGAGGGCAATTCGCCTTGCAAAACGATGCGCGCTCGGCGCTCTCGCGCATCGAGCACTGGGGTACTGGCCAGCAGGGCGCGCGTGTAGGGGTGGACCGGGGCCGAAAAAATCGCGCCCTTCGGCCCCTCCTCGACCACTTTGCCGAGATACATCACCAGAACATCATCGGCAATGTGACGCACGACTGCGAGGTTATGTGAAATAAATACGTAGGCGACTTGCAGCTCTTCCTGCAAATCCATCAGGAGGTTCAGCACCTGCGCCTGAATGGAAACATCGAGCGCCGAAACGGGCTCGTCGGCGACTACGATCTTCGGCTGCACCATCAGCGCCCTGGCGATGGCGATGCGCTGGCGCTGCCCCCCCGAAAACATATGCGGATAACGCCGCGCGTGCTCGGGCCTGAGACCGACCCGCGCCATCATCGCAGCAACCTTCCGGGCACGCTCGTCGGCGTTTGCTTCGGTGTTCAGAAGGAGCGGCTCGTCGAGCATGGCGGCCACCTTCTTGCGCGGGTTGAGCGAGGCGTAAGGGTTCTGGAACACCATTTGCACCCAAGGCCGCAAGCGTTGCCGGGTGGCGCGATCGGCACCGACGGCATCGATGCCGTCCAGCCGCAGGTGGCCTCGCGTGGGCTCTTCGATGAGGGTGAGCTGGCGCGCGAGCGTCGATTTGCCGCAGCCCGATTCACCGACCACCGCGAGCGTTTTGCCCTTCGCGAGCGTAAAGCTCACCCCGTCCAAGGCACGCGCCGTCGCCTTGGGTCTTAAAAACCCTTGCGAGACACTGTAGTGGCGCGCGAGGTCGGCGACTTCCAGAACCGCGCTCATGCCGTCACCTGTGCGCCTGCGGGTTCCCGCCCGCCTTCGCTCGGCAGTCCGGCCGAGGTCAGCGGAAAATGGCAGCGCACTTGGCTCCAATCCTCACCTGACAGCGGCGGCGCAAGTTCGCGACACTTGGCGGAAACATAGGGGCAGCGCGGCGAAAGCAGGCAACCGCGAGGCCGGTCGTACTGTCCGGGGACCACGCCAGCCAGCGCGGCGATGCGCCGCGCCCCCACGTTGTGCTCGGGCAAAGCGGCCAACAGCGCCTGGGTGTAGGGATGGCGAGGCGCGGTGAAAATCTGCGGCACGCGCCCCGTCTCCACTTCTTGGCCGGCATACATCACCACTACCTTCTGGGCCGTTTCGGCGACCACGGCAAGATCGTGGGTGATGAGCAGGAGCGCCATGTTTCGCTCCCTTTGCAGCGAGGCCAGCAGTTCAAGGATTTGCGCCTGTACCGTGACGTCCAAGGCCGTTGTGGGCTCATCGGCAACGAGCAACTTCGGGTTGCAGGCAATTGCCATGGCGATCATCACCCTTTGCGACATGCCCCCCGATAGTTGGTGCGGATAAGCTTCGAGACGCGACTGGGGATCGGGGATGTCGACGGCGCGCAGCAGCTCGAGCGCGCGGGCACGCAAAACGCGGCGGCTTCCCCCCTCATGAACTCGCAGCGTTTCGACCAACTGATCGGCCACCGTATAACAAGGGTTGAGGCTGGTCATGGGATCCTGGAAGATCATGGCGATATCTTTGCCGAGAAGTCCGCGGCGTTCTGTCTCGGTCATCGCCAGGAGGTCGCGGCCGCCAAAGGCCAGCCGATCGGCGGTCACCCGCCCGGGGAAATCCACCAGTCCCATCAACGCCAGCGCGGTGACGCTCTTGCCCGACCCCGATTCGCCGACGACTCCGATAATTTCGCCGGCATCGACGGCTAGGTCTACCCCGTCCACCGCCAGGAACGGGGCTTCGGCCGATCCAAAGGCAACGCGCAGACTTTTGACTTCGAGCAAGGGCATGCCAGGCCTATCGCTTGAGTTTTGGATCCAGGGCATCCCGCAATCCGTCACCCATCAAGTTGAATGCCAAGACGGTGATCAGAATGGCGAGGCCCGGGAAGGTGACCACCCAGGACGCGCGCTGGATGAACTCCAGCGCGCCAGCCAGCATGGAGCCCCACTCCGGAGTCGGCGGCTGAGCACCCAGGCCCAAAAAACCCAAGGCCGCAGCATCCAGGATGGCATTGGAGAAGCCCAGCGTCGCCTGCACGATCAGCGGCGCAAGGCAATTGGGCAACACCGTATGGATCATGATGCGCAGATGCCCGGCGCCCGCGATGCGCGACGCGGCAACGTACTCCTTGTTCATCTCACCGATCACCGCAGCTCGCGTCAAACGGACGTAATGCGGCAGCAGCACGATGGCGATGGCATACATCGCGTTGATGAGACCGGGACCCAGGATGGCCACCACCGCGATCGCCAGGAGCAAACTGGGCAGCGCCAGCATGATGTCCATGAGCCGCATGATGAAAGTCTCGGTGTAACCGCGAAAATAACCGGCGATCAGGCCCAACATCACGCCCAAGACCAAGGACAGTCCGACCGAGATTCCCCCGATCAAAAGCGACAGCCGCGAACCATGGATCAGCCGCGAGAGGATGTCACGCCCGACCGGATCGGTGCCCAGCAGAAATTTCGCCGAGCCGCCCTCCGCCCAGGCCGGCGGAGTGAGCGTTGCATCTCGGTATTGTTCATTGGGCGGGTGCGGCGAGACGAGGTCGGCAAATACCGCGCACAGACCTAACAGCACGATCAGGGCAAGCCCGATCAGCGCTCCCCGGTTCTGCGCGAAGTAACCCCAGAACTCGCGCAGCGGCCCGGGCGGCGCCGGCGGCGCCAACTCAGGCGTGGCGGATTCTTGGATTGATGACGCCATAAAGAGTGTCGACGAGAAGATTCACCGCGATGACGATGGTCGCGACGAGCAGAATGCCCCCTTGCACCACCGGATAGTCGCGCGAAAGCACGCCATGAATGAGCCAGTTGCCCACGCCAGGCCAGGAAAAGATGGTTTCGGTGAGAATGGCTCCCGAAAGCAAAAGCCCCACTTGCAGACCGATCACCGTAACCACCGGGATGAGCGCATTGCGCAAGGCATGCACCAGCACCACTCTGAGCCAGGGCAGCCCCTTGGCGCGGGCGGTGCGAACGTAGTCCTCGCGCAGCACTTCGAGCATGGACGACCGGGTCATTCTGGCGATTACCGCCAGAGGAATCGTTCCTAGCGCGATGGAAGGGAGGATCAAGTGCGACAGCGCGGAGCGCAATGCCCCCGGCTCGCCGGCCCGCCAGGCGTCGATGAGCATGAAACCAGTGACCGCCGGGACGTCGAAGGCAACCGAAATTCGCCCCGAAACAGGTGTCCAGCCTAGTTGCACGGAGAAGAACAGAATCAGCAACAAGGCCCACCAGAATATGGGCATGGAATAACCCGTCAGTGAAACGCCCATGACGGCGTAATCGGCCGCCGTATTCCGCTTCAAGGCGGCAAGGATGCCCGCCGGAATGCCCAGCGCCACGGCAAAGAACAACGCAAAGAAGGCGAGCTCCACGGTGGCCGGAAAAAGTGTCAGGAACTCCTTCAAAACCGGCTCGTGGGTTGTCAGTGATTTGCCCAGATCGCCTTTGAGCACGCTCCCGATGTAATCGAAATATTGCGTGGACAAGGGCCGATCCAGCCCAAATTGCTGCAAGAGCCGCGCCCTGCGCTCCGGTTCCATGCCGCGCTCGCCGGAGAGATTCTCCACCGGGTCGCCGGGAATGAGATGTATGAGCGCGAAGGCGAGCAAGGTGACGCCCAGAAAGGTGGGCAGCACCAGCGCCAGGCGGCGAAAAAAGAAGCGGAACATGGCTTTAGTCGGCGAGGCCTGAAGTCTTCACATTTCCGGACAAGTATTGAATCGATGAGATGGATTGGGGGGGGTGCAAGGGAGCCCTCCCCCTTGTTCCTGGCGCGGCTTGTTCAGGGGCCTTCTCGCCCTGTCGGTATCCGGATTTATCGCCCTTTGCTGCCCGCCCGGCAGCCGCCCCACGATCTTCTTTGGTTCCCGCTTGTCCGGCTCAGGACCGACGCAATCGCCGCCCGGCGATTGCGTCCGCCCCTCAGGGTGAGCGCTTATTTGGCGAGTTCCACCGGCGTGAAGATGTGGTGCGCAGTGGCATCCATCCTGAAGTTCTTCACCTCCTTGCGGATCGGAGAAAAGCGCAGTGAATGCGCGATCGTGATCCAGGGTGCTTCCTCTTTGAAAATCTCCTGTGCTTTCTCATAAAGCTTGGCACGGTCGGCCTGCTTGGCGGTCTGAGCCGCTTTGGTGATGAGGTCGTTGAACTCCTTGTTGCACCAGCGCGCAACGTTTCCGCCGCCTTTGACCGCCTCGCAGCCTAGCAAGGGCATGAAGAAGTTGTCGGGGTCGCCGTTGTCGCCCGACCAGCCGAACATCATCGCCTGCTGCTCACCCACTTTGCTGCGTTTGCGGTACTCCGCCCATTCGTAGGTCAGCAGCTTGGTCTTGACGCCGATCTTTTCCCAGTCGGCCTGCACCAGCTCTGCCATGCGCTTGCCATCGGGGTTGTAGGGCCGGGTAACGGGCAAGTACCACAGTTCGACTTCAAAGCCGCTAGGAAAGCCGGCTTTCGCCAGAAGCTCTTTGGCCTTGGCCGGGTCATAGGGGTAGTCCTTGATCTTGTCGTTGTAGCTCCAGAGGATCGGAGGAATGGGGTTCTTGGCCACCTGCCCCTGCCCTTGATAGACGGACTTTAGGATCGCCTCTTTGTTGACCGCGAGGTTGAGCGCTTGACGGACCAGCTTATTGTCAAAGGGCTTTTTCTCAACGTTGAAGGAAATGTAACCAACGTTGAGACCCTCCTTCTTCAGGATTTGCACCTGCGGATCTTTCTGCATCTGCTCCAAATCCGCCGGCTTGGGGAAGGCCATGACATGGCATTCGCCGGTCTTCAGCTTGGCATAGCGCGCGGTGGCGTCTTTGGTAATCGAGAACACCAAGTTATCGATCTTGGGCCGGCCGCCCCAGTACTGATCGAAGGCCTTGTAGCGAATGGTTGCGTCTTTCTGATAGGAGCTGAACTGGAAGGGGCCAGTGCCGATGGGGTTGTTGTCGGGCACGCTTTCCTGGCCCTTGGTCCGCATGCTCTCGTAGTACTCGGCCGAGAGTATGGAAGCGAAGTCCATCGCCATGTTGGCCAAGAACGGCGCCTCCGGGCGCTTCAACACGAAGCGCACGGTTTGGGCATCCGTTTTTTCTACCCGATCGACGATGTTCTTCATCGCCATGTCATCAAAATAGGCGTAAGTCTGCCCGCCGGTCAGCTTGTGGAAGGGATGATTGGCGTCAGCCTGGCGGTTGAAGCTGAACAGCACGTCGTCCGCATTGAAGTCGCGCGACGGCTTGAAGTTCGCATTGCTGTGAAACTTCACGCCCTTCCTCAGCTTGAAGGTGTAGCTCAAACCGTCCGGTGAGATTTGCCAGCTTTCCGCCAGCGCCGGCACGACATTGGTGGTGCCCAATTCGAACTCGACCAAGCGGTTGAACATCGGCACCGATACCGCATCGAAAGTCGTGCCGGTAGTAAAGAACTGCGGATTAAAGCCCTCCGGGCTCCCTTCGGAGCAATAGACCAGAGTACCCGCCGCTTGGGCCGCTGTGGCGGCGAGCGACAAACCGAGGGCCAGGGCGATCATGCGCATCTTGCGCTGCGTGTTGTTCATAACTCCTCCATCGAGATACCGGGCACCGCACTTCGTTCGTTCGCCCGGCGAAGACCGGCATGCTAAGGCGAGCGCGTCGCGATGACAAGCAAATGGAGCCTGAGTGGCGCAAATTCGGCAGCAAATTGCGCCCCCAGCAAAACCGAAGTCGCCTTGACGCAAAAAAGACCGCCGGCGCCTTTGGGCGCCCCGGGAGACAAAAACATGGGAGAATAGGGTGCTGCGGCCCGGCCAAGGAAAACCACGCGGGGGCTGCCGGCATGAGAGTCTGGAAAGAGATGGTGCCCAGAAGAGGACTCGAACCTCCACAGTGTTGCCACCGCTAGGACCTGAACCTAGTGCGTCTACCAATTCCGCCATCTGGGCGACGGGAAGGGCGGATTTTAAGAGAGAACAAGCACCTTGTCAAAACAGCGACGCAAGCAAGACCCGCAGATCGAACGTGAAAAGGCGCGCTATGCCGAGCCGCTTCCCAGTCGTGAATTCATTCTGGACACGCTGCGGGAGGCTGGTGTTCCCACTGCGCCCGAGGACTTGGCCAGGCTCTTGGGCATTGAACCGCGCGAGCTCGATGCCTTTGGCCGCCGGCTCGGCGCCATGGAGCGAGACGGTCAACTGCTCAAGAACCGCAAGGGCGCGCTCTGCGTTGCCGCCAAACTGGAGCTGATTCCCGGCCGCATCCAGGGCCACCCCGACGGGCACGGCTTTTTTGTTCCCGACGATGGCAGCCCGGACATGTTTCTCGCCCCGCGAGAAATGCACAAGGCCTTGCACGGGGACCGAGTGAGCTGTCGACAAATCGGGCTCGATCGCCGCGGTCGTCCCGAGGGCGTCATCGTCGATGTCTTGGAACGCACCCACCGGAAAGTGGTCGGCCGCGTTTTTGTCGACCGCGGGATTTGGTTCCTCGTCGCAGAGGACAAGCGCATCAATCAAGACCTGCTGATTCCCCCCGACGGGCGCGGTGACGCCGAACCCGGCGAAGTGGTCGTCGCCGAGATCATCGAGCAACCCAGCGCCCACGTTCAGGCTTTGGCTCATGTGGTCGAAGTCCTGGGGCATTACACCGATCCCGGCATGGAAATCGAAATCGCCCTGCGCAAACATGATCTGCCCTTTGAATTCTCGACCGGGGCTGCAAAACTGGCCGCCAAGTTGCCCAAAGGCGTGCGCCTGAAAGACAAAACCGATCGGGTGGACCTGAGCGGCCTACCCCTGGTGACCATCGATGGCGAAACGGCGCGCGACTTCGATGACGCAGTCTATGCCGAAAAAAAGGGGAAAGGATTCCGGCTCATCGTGGCCATCGCCGACGTGAGCCATTATGTGCGCGAGGGCGATGCGCTAGACCAAGATGCTCGAGAGCGCGGCAACTCCGTTTACTTTCCGCGCCGCGTCATTCCCATGCTGCCCGAAGCGCTATCCAATGGGCTATGCTCGCTCAACCCGGCCGTCGATCGGCTGTGTGTCGCTTGCGACATGGACATCAGCCCTGGAGGAGACATCAAAGCCTACCGATTCTATTCGGCCTTGATGCATTCTCGCGCCCGCCTCACCTATACCCAGGTGGCCGGCTGGCTTGAGGCGCCGGAGACGATCGACGACTCTCACCAGACGCTCCTGCCGCATTTGCAGACCCTCTACAAGCTCTACCAGTTGCTCGCCAAGGCACGCGAAAAACGCGGCGCCATTGATTTCGAAACCACTGAAACCTTGCTCGACTTCGACGATCTGGGCAAGATCAAAAACATCCGCTTGGCAACCCGCAACGAAGCGCATCGCTTGATCGAAGAATGTATGCTCGCGGCCAATGTTTGCGCGGCTCACCTGCTGCTGGCCCGAGAGCAGCCGGCGCTTTATCGGATACACGAAGGGCCGAGCCCGGAAAAACTGACCGGCTTGCGCGAGTTCCTGGGCGGCTTCGGGCTGCACTTGGGCGGCGGCGACGAACCAAGCGCCAAGGACTACGCCACCCTTCTTGGCAAGGTCCGCTCCCGGCCCGATTTCCCGCTGCTGCAAACGGTGCTTTTGCGCTCCCTCAAACAGGCGGTCTACAGCCCCAGCAATCTGGGACATTTCGGCCTTGCTTATGAAGCCTACACGCACTTCACCTCGCCCATTCGCCGCTACCCGGACCTCATCGTGCACCGCGCCATCAAATCCCTCGTCGATGGCGGGCCGGCACCGCGGCAGGATCTCGCGGCCTTGGGACAACATTGTTCTTCAACCGAAAGGCGAGCCGACGACGCCACGCGCGACGTGGAAAACTGGCTAAAGTGCTTCTATGTGCAAGATCACTTAGGGGCCAGCTTCAGCGGCACCATATCCAACGTCACTCATTTCGGCATCTTTGTGACCCTTGACGAGATTTTTGTCGACGGTTTGGTTCACATTACCGAGCTGGGCAATGACTACTTTCACTTCGCGCCCCAGCAGCATACTTTGGCGGGAGAAAGAACCGGGCGGGTGTTTCGGCTAGCCGACCGTGTCCAGGTCAAGGTGGCGAGGGTGGATCTCGAGACCAGCCGCATCGATTTCGTGCTGAACGAAGACCCAGATTCCTCTGGGGCAAAAACGAAACACACCCCTCGCAAGTTGCGCTAACTAGCCCGCAAACGCTTGTTGGGCGCGGCTTTCAGTGTTAGATTCGCCTTTTGCGGCGCTCGTGCATCAAGACCCGAGCGCCGCTCTCACAGGGAAGCTCGAATGCGCCTCAAACCCAGTATCACGCTCGCTGCAGCGCTTTTTGTATTCTTCGCGCCAACCGTATTCGCCGCCGAAGAGCCTGCGCCGCCGCCGGGAGCCGTGCCGCCGGAAGACCCCTCGACTTACATCGGAGGCCGCACTCGGATCGGTCTGGGCTATCAGTCGCGGGACCAGGCGCGGGGCGAGCTCTATCACGTTTTGACCGAGGACAAAAACTCCGCCTGGATAGGCGAGGCATGGCTCAGCGGCCGCGAGGGCAAATACGGCGCCGGATTGAAGCTTTCCTACCAATGGCTGCCCGAGACCGAGGCGAAATATCAGGCCAGCGTGCGCAAAACCTTCCTGGCCGTCGACCAGAACATCTGGCATGACCGCAAGCTCACCTTGGGCGGCGGCCTGGAGAACGAAGCCTTTTTCTTCGGCGGCTACCTCTCGGGCGGAATTTCCGGACGGCGCGAAGTCGCCAGCACCTCCAGCACCGTCATCGAAACCCTGCAAGGCGTTGATGGCGGCCGGCCCTATCTGCAGGACATCACCACCACCACCATCTTCCGCACCTTCGAGCGACCCTACGATTACGGCCTCGGCCTCCGTCTGGGCACTTTCGTCGAACCTGCCTTGCTTCGCATCGCCGGTGGCCTCGACTACGAATGGGGCCGCAGCGACTCGCGTCAGACCACCGGTTCCCTAGCGCTGGAAAAATTCTTCTATAACTCATCCCACAGCGTGGCTCTTGTCGGCGAGTATTTCCGCAAATCGGGCCAGTTTGAGACTGACCGCGACGATCATCGCGTAAGCCTGGTATGGCGCTACGAATTTGGCGGCAAGTCCTATCGCCCAATCCGCGAATCCAAAGTGGTCAAAGTGGAAAGGCCAGCGCCTGAGCCGGTGGAGGCCGCCCTTCCGCCCGCTGCCGAGCCGGCCAAGCCCCGTCTTGAAAAGCGGCCAGTCAAGGTCAGTGCTTCGATGTCCGCCGATGCCTTCTTCAAGTTCGACAGCGCGGAACTCACCGCGGAAGCAAAAAAAGCGCTCGATGGCGCGATTGCCACCCTCAAGGCAAACAAGTTCGAGGGCAGCGTCCAACTCACCGGGCACACCTGCGACATCGGCGAAGACGACTACAATCTGCGCCTATCGATGCGCCGTGCCACGGCGGTGAAGCGATATCTTCACCAGTCCGGCGGTATTGGGCTCGAAGTGCTGATCGCAGAAGGCCGCGGTGAGGCAAATCCGCGCTTCCCGAATGTGAAAACCACCCGCCACAAGAACCGGCGAGTCGATCTCGAATTCGTCACCTATACGGAGAAGCTGGAAGACGTCGTTCTGCCTGCCGAGCCGGTTGCGGTCAAACCCGCGGCGCCCGCCGCCAAGCGCGAACCCATCATCGAGTGGCGTCGCGAATACCTCGACACCGAGCCGGCGTGGGTCCGCCGCGCTTTGCACAACACCCTGCCGCACAAGCAAGCCGTCGACGTCTATCGGCAGAAAGAATCGGAAACGGTCGTCAACGAAGGCCCGCGCCGCTACATCAACCGCCCGCCGCTGGCCGTAAACGACAGCTACAGCGTGCTGCCCGGCAGCAGCGCCAACCTCTTTGAAGTGCTCGGCAATGACAGCGACCCGGACGGCGATACCCTGGCGATCAGCAACGTCGGCACGCCGGGGCACGGCAGCGCCAGTGTCAGCGGCAACCGGGTTAGCTATTCCCCCGCCGCGGGTTACGCCGGCACCGACTCCTTCACCTACACCATCAGCGACGGCAAAGGCGCAACCGCAACGGCTACCGTGAGTGTCAGCGTGCAGGCGCCGAATCGTCCGCCGGTGGCGAACCACGATGCCTACGAGGTGCTTGCCGGGAGCAGCGGCAATCAGTTCAACGTGCTCGGCAACGACAGTGACCCGGACGGCGATTCCTTGACCATCGCCAGCGTGAGTGCACCCGCTCACGGCGGCGCCGTCGCACTCGGCGGCCAGGTCACTTACTCTCCCGCCGCAGGCTACACGGGTGCCGACAGCTTCAGCTACACCATCAGCGACGGCCGCGGGGGCAACGCAACGGCAACAGTATCGGTCACGGTGCGCGCCGGCAACCGCCCGCCGACGGCGAATGCGGATGCCTACTCGGTCGCCGCCGGTTCGGCCAACAATCTCCTGGAGGTCTTGGCCAACGACAGCGACCCCGATGGCGATGCGCTGGCCATCACCGCCGTAAGCAGCGCCGCTCACGGTAGCGTAACGATTGCGGGCAATCGCCTGAGCTACACCCCGGCGGCAAGCTACAGCGGCACGGACAGCTTCAGCTACTCGATCAGCGACGGACTAGGCGGCAGCGCAAGCGCAACGGTGACGGTGACCGTAGGCGCGACCGCCAACCGCCCTCCAGTGGCCAACGATGACCTCTATACGGTGTATAGCTTCGCCCCGGTCGTCATGCGCGTGCTTGAAAACGACCTTGACCCTGACGGCGATCCGCTCACCATCACCTCGTTCACGCAGCCGCCATTTGGCCAAGTGGTTTTGAATGCCGACGGCACATTTACCTTCACCCTTACCCAACGCGTATTGATGACGATGTTTTATTACACCATCTCGGATGGCAAAGGCGGAACGGCGACGGCGAAAGTCACGGTGATCGATCCCTGATGCGGAAGGGTCCAGCCAAACTTGTTTCGGCCGGGATAGCAAGCGTCCTGGCCTCAATGGCCGCCGCGCAGACCGGGAACAGCGAATTCCAGCGAGTGAGCCTGGATCAATTCATGCGCGAGAGCTTGGTCACCCAGGTGCCTATTTCTTTCGAGCTGCCGGCTAGTTTTGCCCCCGTCGATTTGCCCAAGAAACGTCCGCCGACGGCGCATTGGCTCGAACGCAACTACCACGCGGAAGCCTTGAGGACCGGACGCATGCCCCGTCAGGCAGGGCATTTCCGCGGCTCACTGGCAATCCAGGTCACCTATGACGAGAAAGCCACTCGCTTGTTGTGCGGAAAACTCGCCTGCGAAATCAGCCTGCGCGAAGACTTGACTCGCGCCGGCTACCGGGTGCTCTCGATCGATCGCCAAAACGTCGGCGGACATCCGGTGCTGCTGCTCGCCGCCGAAACCGCAACAGGCCCCGATGCCGCATCGGCCCCGCTCTACCAAGCCTATTTCCCTTTGCGCGCCGGCACGGGCGTAGTACAAATCGTCTATCGTCCGGCCTCCGGCCTGGCGCAAGAAAGCGTCTTGGTCTGGAATCGATTCAGGGAGTCGCTCGCCGCGCGATAGTCACCAAGGCCTGAAGTCTTCGCATTTCCGGAGAAGAACCGAGTCGACGAGATCGATTGGGTGGATAGGCAAGGGGGCGCCGCTTGTTCCTGGCGGAGGACAGGCCAGTGGCTTCTCCCCTCGTGAGTATCCGGGTTCGTTCCGGCGCGTCCGGCTAAAGGCGCTGAGCCCTGAGCGTGACGCTCATGACTTTGAGATCCGCTGCCTGTACCTGTGCCAACTCCTCCGGCGACAGATGCTCGGCCAAAACCTCGGGTGGCAGCGCAATGTCGCGTCGCTCACGCACCTCCACCTCGCCGAAACCCGCCGCCGCGATGATCGCCAGGTAGTCGTCCAAAGGCAGGGCACCGGAAACGCAGCCCGTGTACAGCGACGCCACCTCCTTTAAACGCGGCGGCATAGGCGCTGAGGAAACGATGTCGGAAATGGCAAAGTGTCCGCCGGCTTTGAGGATGCGATAGACCTCCCGAAATGCCCTCGCTTTGTCGGGAACCAGGTTAAAAACACAGTTACTGATCACCACGTCGGCCGCGCCGTCGGGCAATGGCAGGCGCTCGATTTCACCCAGCAGGAACTCGACGTTGGCAAACCCCAGTTCTTGGGTGTTGAGCCGTGCTTTGGCCACCATGGCGGGCGTCATGTCCACGCCGATGACACGCCCCGTCTCGCCAACCACGCGCCGGGCGATGAATACGTCGTTGCCTGCTCCAGCGCCCAAATCCACCACCGTCTGACCCGGCGCAAGCCCCGCGGCGCGCGTCGGCACGCCGCAGCCCAAACCCAAGTCCGCCTCAGGCACGTGGCCTTCGATTTGGTGATAGGCGTCCCCGATCATATCGACCTCCCCTTCGGCACCGCAGCAAGAAGTGGGGCCGCAGCACGAAACCGGCGTGCTGGCGCGGGCAATGGCGCCATATTTTTGTCGAACATTTTCTTTCAAGGCTTCGGCTTCCATAGGGGCTCCTGGTTGAATTCAGCAACAATTCGGCTTGCGCCCGGCTTGTGCACAACAGTTCTGGGTGAGATAGCAAAGCAGCGCATTCATGATCTCGAACTGGGCCGAGTAATAAACAAATCGACCCTGCTGCCGCCCGCGGATCAGCCCGGCGTGGGAAAGCTCCTTGAGATGAAAGGACAAGGTAGCGGGCGCGAGACCCAACTTCTCGCCTATGACTCCGGCTGCCAGGCCATCTTCGCCATATTCCACGAGCAGGCGAAAGATCGCTAGGCGGGTTTCCTGCGCAAGGGCGGTCAGAAGGGTCGTCGCTTGGGTTGATTCCACGCTTCCATTATTATGGAAGTATGGTAGTTTGTCAAGCCTTCCGCCCCTCCCTTCCTCTTTCTAAGGACCAAGTTGGCGGCGACGGCTCGAGCGCTACTCGCTCGGTCGTGAACCATAGCAAAGCGACAGCCGCGGCAAACTTCTCCGCGGCTGCCTCCTTACCGGGTTAGCCTAGACGCTAAAGCTCTCGCCGCAGCCGCATTGAGCCTTGACGTTGGGATTATTGAACTTGAAACCTTCCGACAGTCCTTCGCGGGTGTAGTCGAGTACGGTTCCTTCCAGGAAGGGCAGGCTCTCGTTGGCCACCACCAGCGCCACACCGTGGCTATCGAAGCGCTGGTCATCCGCGCCCACCCCGTCGGCGAAATCGAGCTTATAAGCAAAACCCGAGCAGCCGCTCTTGGAAACCCCCACGCGCAAGCCGATCTTTCCCGCTTGGCCCGCGAGGACCTTCTTGACATGCTCGGCGGCTCTTTCGGTCAAACTGATACTCATAATCCCTTCCTCATCGATCGTTTAAAGTCACCGGACTGCGCGGCTTTTCGCGCGGGTCCGATGGATGGATTGATTGGGCCGCGCTCCTCGCGCCAACGCTAAAACCACATGTCTTTGATGCACCTGCCGTCCCTTGGCAGATCCTCCCAGTTTTCCAGCCCATCGAAATGGTCGATAGGCACTCGCGCTATCGGTCCAGGCTCGGTCATGCGTAGGTTGACGGCGATTCTCCGGCGACCCTGTTCGTTCGCCTTCAGCGAGCGCCAGTGTGTGACGCCGCCGCACTTGGGGCAGAAGTTGAAGCTCAGCGAGTCTCCGCGGATGTATGCAGTCGTCTCTCCAACCACCGTGATATCCTCACCCTCATAACCGTAGGCCCAGAGGACGCCATACCTGCGACACGCTGTGCAGTTGCAGGCGGTTGCCGACTTTGGCAACTCGGTCAACTGCCAGCGGGCGGAACCGCAGTGACAAGATCCCTCAAGCATATGAATGCTCCGCGCTGAGGTGAGGACCGGCAGGTGTTGATTTCAGGAAATGCCCCCCGAATTCGTATGCGCCGCCTAACTAGGACTAAGCCGCCGCAGCGACCGCCGGTTCACGCGCCCCTTCGGGACGATCGCGCACAATCTGAACCGTGCTTGCCCCAGACTTATGCGGAGCAACGAGTTGGGCCAGATTCACCGAACCCATATAAGCAAAAATGTGATCGTTCAGGCCTGTCCACAGATCGTGCGTCAAGCACCGATGATCGTCGTGGCAGTTCTGCATTCCACCGCAGCGCGTTTGGTCTATGGGCTCATCCACCGCGACGATGACATCGGCGACGGTAATGCCTTCCGAACCGCGAGCGAGGTTGTACCCGCCGCCGGGGCCGCGAACACTTTTCACCAGCCCCGCACGCCGCAGCTTGCCGAAAAGTTGCTCCAAGTATGAAAGCGAAATGCTCTGGCGACCGCTGATTTCGGCCAGAGTGACGGGACCACCGTCTTGATTCAGAGCCAGATCGATCATGGCAGTAACCGCAAAACGGCCTTTGGTAGTGAGTCTCATGGCAAAACCTTTCTGTTGGGGAGGAAGACAAACATGATCTTAATCAATGTTGATTGTTTATGTCAACAATAATGTTTTTGTTCGCGTCCTTCCCGCTCGAGCTTCATTCCAAGGCCTTGTTCAGCTCTTTCGGATCAAAAGCTTGGTCTTCCTCCAGGGCGTCCGGGCAGTCCAGACCCGCCTGACTGAGCCTCTGCGCGAGTTTGTGCAAACGCTGGTCGGTGACCAAGCTGTGGTCCAGCAAGGCATGCAGAGCATGGACGACCGGATCGTTCATGTCGGCGCTGATGGCATAGGCCGAGAACCCGATGCGCTCCGCGGCGCGCTCACGGCGCTCCGCCTGAGCGCCGTCGATCACCCGAGCGGGGATGCCGATGGCCGTTGCGCCCGCAGGGACGTCTCGCACCACGACGGCATTGGAGCCGATTTTGGCGCCCTCGCCGATTTCAACCGGGCCCAGGATTTTGGCGCCTGCGCCCACCACGACGCCCCGTCCCAAGCTGGGATGGCGCTTGCCCTTGTTCCAGGAAGTACCGCCGAGCGTGACGCCGTGATAAAGCGTGCAATCGTCGCCGATCACGGCGGTTTCGCCGATCACGATACCCATGCCGTGATCGATGAAGACCCGCCGCCCGATTTGCGCGCCGGGGTGGATTTCGATGCCTGTAAACCAACGTGCCCAGTGCGACAGAAAACGGGCCAGCCACCGCAGGCCCGCGGTCCAGCAGCGATGCGTGAAGCGGTGCCAAACCAGGGCATGCAGGCCGGGGTAACAGGTCAGCACCTCCCAGCGGGTGCGGGCGGCCGGATCGCGGTCGAAGACGACGCGAATGTCTTCACGAAGGCGGGCAAACATGGGCAAATAGTACCAATTTAGTACTAGAAAGGTCAAACCGCGCACACCGTCGCGTTCACCCCCTTCCTCAGGCGCCGAGGATTCCGGTTCGCCTCAGATCGGCGATGGCTTCGGCGCCAAGGCCCAGCTCGCGCAAGATGGATTCGGTGTGTTCGCCCAGCCGCGGAGCAAGCGCCGTGATGTCGCCTGGGGTGTCGGTCAGCTTGGGCACGATGCCCGGCACCTTCAGGGAAGAACCGTCGCGCAGAGTGATGCTGCGAATCATGTCCCGGGCCAAAAACTGCGGGTCGGTCACGATATCGGCGGCGCTGTATATTTTGCCGCTGGGTACTTGTGCGGCACTGAGCACGGCGAGCACTTGGTCGCTGTCATGCCGCAGCGCCCAGTCGGCAATCGCCCCGTCGATCTCGTCCACTCGCTTCACGCGTCCGGCATTGGCGCCAAGCGCCGGATCGTTGGCGAGATCATCGCGCCCTATGGCGCTCATCAGGCGCTTGAAAATACTGTCGCCGTTACCGGCGATGACGACGTTCTGAGCATCTCGGGTGGTATAGGTGTTGGAAGGAACGATGCCCGCGAGCGCGGAGCCCGTTCGCTCGCGAATGAAGCCGAATCGATCGAACTCCGGGATCAGGCTTTCCATCATGGCAAACACCGCTTCATAAAGCGCCACATCCACCACCTGCCCCTGCCCGCCGTTCACTTCGCGCTGGCGCAGCGCCATCAAAGCGCCCACCACGCCAAACAAGGCCGCCAGTGCATCGCCGATGCTGATGCCGATGCGCACGGGAGGGCGATCCGGATGGCCGCTGACATAGCGCATGCCTCCCATGGATTCGCCCACCGCTCCAAAGCCTGCTTGATCACGATAGGGCCCGGTCTGGCCGAAGCCCGACAGCCGCAGCATGATGAGTCCGGGATTCGCCGCCCGAAGCGCCTCCCAGCCCAAGCCCCATTTTTCCATGGTGCCGGGACGGAAATTCTCGATCAAGATGTCGGCATCCTGCGCGAGCCGCCGAACCAGATCCTGCCCTTCGGCCTTGCGCAAGTCGATTGCGATCGATTCCTTGTTTCGCGCCTGCACCTCCCACCATAGGGAGTTGCCCTCGTGGAGCAGCCGCCATTGCCGCAAGGGGTCTCCGGCGCCCGGCGGTTCGACTTTGATCACCCGCGCACCAAATTCCGCGAGCAGTTTGCCCGCAAAGGGGCCGGCGATGAGTTGCCCTAACTCGATCACCTTCAAGCCCGCGAGCGGGCCGCGATTGGGGTTTGTGTCTGCGCTCATGCGCCCCTCGCTCAGCGGGAAACCTCGAATTTGCCGTTCGGCCAGAGCGCATGCATCTCCGGCGCATACATCGCCTCGATGCGGCTCGCCGGGATCTCGAAAGCGCCTTCTTGGTTGAGGCGCAGAAGGTAGCTCTGAGTCCAGCGTCCGCGCGGCACATAGCGGTAATAGGCGCGATAAACGTCGCTCTTGCGCTCTTCGAAGGCCAGCCAAGGTCCGTCCCAGCGTTCGCGTTTGGCCGCGCCGCGCGCGAGCACCGCACTATCCCCGCCCAAACCGGAGCCGATCACACTGGCGCCGGGCGGCAGCGGATCGGTCAGGGCAACCCAGGTGTAGGCGCCCGTCCCTTCGAATTCCAGCGTGACGCGCTGCACATCGCCCACACTCCAGCGCCCCGGAGTCCGCTGCTCCACCGCTTCCACCGTCCGCTTCAGGGTGTATCCCCGCGACCGAGCCTCTTGCACCGGAACTGCGGCGAGGCTCAAAAGGGTCACCCAGGGCTTGCCGCTACCCTGATGCTCCAGCGCCAAATCGTCCTTGCCCGATGGCCAGGAAAAGCGCAAGGGACTGGCGGGCTTCTCGTCCTTCCAAGTCGCTCGCTGCGTCTCCAGCCCAAGCTGGCCGGTGGTATTCCCGGCCACCCGCTCGGCTTCGTGGAGGGACGAAAACCGTTCGAAGGCCAGCACGCCCCAGGCATTGGCGGTGGTCGTGCGCCAGTGGCCGCGGGTTTGCCGCGAAAGCGCGCCTCGGGCAAGGCGGCCAAGGTCGGCTTGCCACTCCGGATCATCGGCCAATTGCAAGAGCATGCGGTTGAGGTTGCTCTCGGCCGAGACCATCAGCCACCACAAGTAATCTCCGCGCTCCGAGTTGAGTGCGACGGTCGTGCCCTGCAAGTTCAGGCGGGCCCGCAATACCTGTTTGGCCTGGGCCAAGCGTTCGGCGCGTTGCGCCACTTTTTCGGCCTTGCTCAAGACCACGATCCAGTCCAGCACCGCAGAACTGGGCCATTGCCCCGGATCCACGATCAGGCTATCCAGCCACTTGGCGTCAAATTCGCCATGCAAGGCCAGAGCCGCCATCGCGGCAAGCCTGCGGTAGCTGAAATCGGCGGTTGCCAGCTCGCCCTCGCGTTTGATGCGTCCTTCGACAAAACCCCGCAGACCCGCCCGCATCCGGGTTTCGGCCGCATCGGGAATCTCCCAGCCGGCGTAGGACGACAATTGCAGCAAATAGGCGGTTAATACCTCGCTGCCCTCTCGCATGAGACCAAAATATTTGGCAAGCCCCTGCGCATCGAGCACCCCGGGCAGATCCGCCATCAGCGCTGACCAGCGCTTTTCATCCTGCAAGGCCACCGCCACCGACGCGCGCTGCTCGGTGCAGGTGTAGGGGTAGGCGCTCATGTAGGCCTCCACCCCGCCAAGCCCGTCGGCCAGGCGCGCGGTGAGATCGACCCGCAGGCCGCCCCGGCCAGGCAGCGCGCGCCCGGGGGCTTGCACCGGAAGCTTGAGTTTGCCGTCGAGTTGCGCCAGCGTCGCCTGCTGAACTTCCACCGGCACCACCGCCATTGCGGTCTGAGTCACCCGCAAGCGATCGACGACCGTTTCGTTCTCTTTGACGTTCACTTCCCAAGTCAGTTTGCCCGCGCCCTCGGGTACCGCCCACTCCCAACTCACGGTGCTGGCCGACTCGGGTGCCAGGTTCAATTCCCGCGCCGCGAGGGGGAAACTCGCGCCCTTGCCAGCGGGCTTGACTTCGCCCTCGAGGCGCAAGCGCTTCTCCGTCTTGGTGGTATTGCGCAGGGTAAAACCAGCGTGCAGACGATCCCCTTCGCGCACGATGGGCGGCAGCGAGCTGATCAGCATCACGTCCTGGGTGGTCGCGAAACTGTTTTCGCCAGTGCCGAAGAGCTGCGCCCCGCCCTCGGCCACCGCGACGACGCGGAAACGGGTCAAGCTGTCGTTGAGCGGAACCGGCAAACTGGCCTTGCCCTCCGCATCGAGCCGCACTCGCCCGCGCCACAGCAGCAAGGTGTCGAACAACTCGCGCGCGCCCGCCGGCCCGCCGCCTCCGCCGCCCGGCGCCGCCGCTTTTTTGCCGTAGTGCCGCTTCCCGACTACTTGCTGCTGGCTGCTGGAAGTTTCCACTTCGATGCCGCGCTTTTTCATCATCGCTTCGAGCAGTTGCCAACTCTCGTTCTTCTTCAAGAGCAGCAGGCCTTCGTCGACCACGGCGACGGAAAGTTCGGTGTCTTTGGGGGGCAAGCTGCCGTCGGCACGGCGCACGGCAAAATCCACCTCGGCTTTTTCGCGCACCCGATAGGCATCGCGCTGCGGCGTCACTTTCACATCGAGGCGATGCGCCGCCCAGCCCACGTCCACCGCCGCCATGCCCAATCGAAAGGCGGGTTTGGCGAGATCGAGCAGAGCCGTGGGCGGCGGCGCTTCGATGCGGCCCCGCGCGAGCAGCGCGGAAATGAAGACATTGGGCGCGTAATTCCCTTTCATCGGCACTTCGATGACGCTGCGTTTGGCGTCGAAGGGCAGGACGAAGGCATCCAGCACGCCCTCGCGCTCCACCGTGACCAGCACGGTGCCGCTTTGAAACGGCGCCCGCATCTGCAGCCTGGCCGTTTCGCCCGGTTCGTAGCGCCTTTTCTCAGCGATGAGATCCATGCGGTCGTTGGCGCTCGGCTTGAACCACCAGTCCTCTTCGCCGGGCACCCATACTTCGCGATGCGCAACGGCGTTGCGGCCTTCGGCATCACGCGCCGTGACTTGGAAAACATGTTGCCCGCTCGCTTGCGGCCGAAACTCGCATTCCAGTTCGCCGCGCGCATCGCTTACGCCCTCGCAAACGGCACCGACCGAAACGGTCTCGGTAAAGCTCTGGTATGAATAAAAGCCGCCGAGCATACGCTTGCGGTGGGAATAGTCTCGCCGCGAAAAGGCTTCGAGCTTGAGCGGCACCTTCGCCATCGGCATACCTTTGAGATCCAGGGCCAACATTTTCAAGCGCACCACATCTTTTGCCGCCGCCCAGTCGTCGCTCCGTATGCCGATGTCCACGGCGGCCGGCCACAAAACGATGCTCCGGGCCACACTGGTCGTTTCGCCATTGGCTTCCCGATACTCTGCCTCGGCCAGAAGGCGCTGGGGCACGTCGCTGGCCGGCAAGGGACCGAAGGCGATCTTGCCGCCTCCTTGCGCGTCGAGGGTAATGCTTTTCCCCCCGAGCACCCGGCCCGGCACCGGCGAAGGTTCATCCTCGTCGGCGCTCTCGCCCAAAGACTCCGGCTCGAGAACCGAATCAGCGCCGTGTTCCCGTTTGCCTTCTTGCACCTTGCCGTTGGTAAAAGTGTAGGCTTCGTAGTCGGTGCGCGCAGCGGCATCCGGGAGCAAAAGACCGCGCGCTTTTACCGCCAGACCGCCCGCCGGACCGCCCGAGAGATAGCTCACTTGCACGCCGAAATCGACCGCTTTGGCGCCCACCAAAGCCAGACTCGGCGCCAGCAGCGTCGCTTTCATGCTGGGCACGCGAAAGGCCTCGACTCGAAACGAACCGGCAGTGCGCATGCGCTCATCGCCGTCGGCGCGATCGGCAAGCTCGATGCGATAGCTGCCGAGCTTGGCGTCCTTGGGGATGCGCCACTTGGCCTCGGCCGTGGCGCGTGCGTCCCATTTCAGCGGCACCGCGTACCGATCGTCGCTTCCCGAATGAATCAGGGCCGCCTCCTTGGGCAGCAGTTTGCTGTCGAGGAGGCTGAAACCCTGGCCTGACTTTTTGCGATACAGGAGCTTCATCGAAACCGTCTCGCCCGCGCGCAGCAGGCTTCGATCGAGGATGGCGTGTGTGGTGACCGGCCCTTCCCAGCTGCCGCTGGGCAGATTGAAGCGCCAGGGCTGCAGGCCTTCATTCCAGCCCGACCAAACGAAGCTGAAATCGTCATTCTTGCTTGCGGTTACCAGCAAGCCGGTGCCAAGGCCCTCGCAATACGGCAAGCGGCCGCTGCGTGGAAGCGGCAAACTCACGCGCGCCACCCCATTCCGCAAAGATTCGCCGCGCCAATACTCCTTGCCCTTGCAGTCGCTGATGCGCAGTTTGACGCCTTCCACCGGCTCGGCCCGGTCTAGCGTCGTCACCCATGCCAGTGAAGCCTCCCGGCCTTGCTTGAAATGCACCGCAAGGTTGGTGACCAGGGCCGCGCTTTGCGCGTAGTAGGGCTCCTTCTTGCCGTGTAGTTTCTCACCCAGCCGAGGGCTGGCCAGTTCCACGACGAAGAAGCCTTTTTTGGCCAAGGGAATGCCTACGACCTCGAAAGTTTTTGCGCCATCGGGTTTGGGCAAAACAAAGGGCTTGGCCAATTCCTCGGCTCCGAGGAGCGCCGCCGACCCCGGACGAATCTCGCGCTGGCGCTTGCTGCCCGGCTCTTGCACCCAGGTGCTGTATTCCGCGCGCTTCACCTTTTGCAACCATTCCACCAGGCGCTTGGGGGCATCCTGGGCTTGCGGATCGGTGAGGTGCCAAGCTTTTCCGGATACGCTGGTGTCTCCCAGCTCCAGCCGCTTGCCTCGGATTTCCGCTTCGAGATTGCGCAAAGTGACGGGAAGCACCGGGTCGCTTGCTTCGATGATGCCGAAGCGCCCGGGGAACTTCGCCAAGGGCGGAGATTCATCGGTGCGCAACTTGACCGGAAAACGGTGGGCATTGGCTAACCCGCGCCCGGCATCGTCTCGCAGCTTCGGCGGCAGTTCCACTGAGAGATCGGCTCGTTCGGGGAAGGGACCCGGGAAAACCAAACGTTCACCCTCATCCGGCTCTTCGGCGATCTTGCCTTTGAAGCTCGTGCCATCCGACGCGATGAGCTTCGCTTGCGCCAGGAGTTCGCGTGCCACTGGCGCGCTGAACTGGAGCTCGATGGGCAGGATGGGCAAACAGTCCGACTTTGCATTCAAACGCGAGCAATTGACCCGCGCCGTGAACTGCGCACGGGTCTTGAAAGTGAACTTTGCCGGCATTCGCGTGGCCACACCCGTGTTGGCCGCGATCCCCGCGCCCCACACCAAGGTCACTTCGCTCTTGGGCGGAAGTTGCCGCGCGCAGGTTAATGCGACGATCGGCGCCTCGCTCGCTTTGGCACCCGGATGGGCGCGCACCCAAGTCTCGCGGAAATGGCGCAGGGTTCTTTTCTGCCCTTCGAAAACGCGCGCCAGCTCCTCGCCCGCCAGGGCCTTGGCGCCGATGCGCTCGCCTATGCCCGCGACTTCGCACCAGGTGTTGGCGGCTAAACTCTCCGGCGTGGCCGCGGCCGAGAGGCCGAGCAGAAAAACCTGGCGTTCGTCGATATTCTGCGCCCCATCGAAAGGTTCCTGCCAGGTGACGGCCGGACCGCCGGTGTCGAAACCTCCCCGCGGCGCCGCGATCGGGTTGCCTTTGGCGGATACCAAGCCGTCTTTGGGCAGGAGCTCGCAGCGCACTGCGCCCGGCAGGACTTTGGCAAAATCGAAAGCCCAGAGATAAGAATCGAGCCAGCGCCCTTTTCCCTCCTGGCGCGGCTGGCAATTCACCTCGTAAGGCGCCGCCCGCTCGGGTTCTCCGAAAGGCACCATAGGCTCGGGAAACCGCGCCGTGATCTGCGCAACGTTCTTCACCTCACCTTTGGGCGAAAGCTGAACCTCGGCGGCAAATGCGCCGGCGATGACCAACAATTGCAGCCAGACCAGCCCCCATCGTTTCCTGTTCAGCATGCGACGCCTCCTTGGTTCTTCTTGCTGCGGTGATCCGCCTCAACCGGTTAGCTGCTGGGTGTGCCGGTGACCGCCGCTATCTGCTCACCCGACAGGCCCAGCAATTGGCCGAGAATTTCTTGATTGTGCTGCCCCAAAGTGGGTGGCGGCAAGTCTTGGACCACTGGGGTATGCGACAAACGCATAGGGCTCGCCACCAGCGGCACACTGCCCGCCAGCGGATGCGGCAGGTCGATGCGAAGCCCGCGCGCCTCGACTTGCGGATGCCGAAAGACTTCATCCAGGCGATTGATCGGCCCGCAAGGCACTCCGGCCGCTTCCAACGCATCTAGCCATTCCTGGCGAGAGCGGGTTTTGATGCGTTCCGCTACGAGAGGCACCAGAGCCGCACGGTTGCGCACGCGCGCCGCGTTGGTGGCGTAACGATCATCCGACGCCCACTCCGGGCGGCCGGCCAGCTCGCTAAACTTGGCGAACTGGCTGTCGTTGCCCACCGCGACGATGAGGTGCCCGTCGGCGGCCTCAAACACTTGGTAGGGAACGATGTTCGCGTGCGCATTGCCCAGCCGCTGCGGCGCCTGGCCGGAAACGAGATAGTTCATGTTGACGTTGGCCAGCATGGCGACTTGACAATCGAACAAAGCCAAATCGAGGTATTGGCCTTGGCCGGTCTTTTCTCGCGCATAAAGCGCTCCCAGCACTGCCGTGGTGGCGTACATGCCGGTCATGAGATCGGCTACCGCCACGCCCACCTTCTGCGGCCCGCCGCCCGGCAAATCGTCGCGCTCGCCGGTGATGCTCATCAAGCCGCCCATGCCCTGGATCATGAAGTCGTACCCGGGCCGCGCAGCGTAAGGGCCAGACTGGCCGAAACCGGTGATCGAGCAATACACCAGCCGCGGATTGAGGGCAGACAGGTCTTCCCAAGCCAGGCCGTAGCGCGCCATGTCACCCAACTTGTAGTTCTCGAGGAATACATCGCATAGGCCCGCCAAGCGTTTCACCGCCTCGCGCGCCGGGGGCTTGGTGAGATCCAGGGTGATCGACTTCTTCCCGCGGTTGGCCGCAAGGTAATAGGCGCTTTCGCTGGTGTCCTTGCCCTCGCCATCCTTGAGATAAGGCGGCCCCCAGGCCCGCGTGTCGTCGCCTGACCCCGGCCGCTCGACCTTGATCACCTCAGCGCCCAGATCAGCCAGATTCTGGCTGCACCAAGGCCCAGCCAAAACCCGCGTGAGATCGAGCACCCGCAAGCCGTGCAATGCCCCGGGCACTTCAGCCGCCTCCCAAAATTCGATCAAGCCTGCGCGCCAGCGGCAGCGGATTGCGCAAGTATCGCTCTTGGCTCGCTGCCGCAGCGAGCCAGGGCAGCGCACCCTTCGATCGGCCTTGCGCCATCAATCCAAAACTGCGCATCGGCTGGTCCCTCTCCATCTGCGCGAGCTTTTCGCCCATGGCTTCGCCCACATAAATCTGGGGCTCGGAAGGCGTGAGCTTCTCCGCCTTCTCCCGCTCGGCCACCAGGCCGCGGGCGCGTTCGAACGAGCCCACGAGGCTGCGCTCTTCACGCATAGCCTGGCCGAAAAAAGCTTGCCCGAAGTAGGTGAATTCATCGTCGTCCCCGCAGCCGAAGGAGCTGCGATCGGCCCGCGACGCAGTAATGATCAGCGTATGGGGATCTCGCAGCGGGGCAATGAATCCGCCAGAGTAGCAAGCCGAAACCACGATCACCCGCCATTTGATGCCCGCCCCTTCCAGCGCCCGCGCCAGCGAGGTCGGGGTGAGCGGATGGAGCTTGAGGGGCGGCAACTCGGTCGCCAACTCCGGCTTGTCCGAACCATGGCTGGTAAGATAAAGAAAAAGCACGTCTTCTTCCGGATTCATCGCTTCGCCGACGGCATTAAGCGCCAGTCGAAGGTTAGTCACCGTCGCCCAGGGCTCTTCGAGCACCGTGGCCGGGTTGTTGAGCAGGGTCACGCTGCGCTGTCCCGCCTGGTAGCGGTCTTCGATCGTTTCCCGCGCCAGGGCGAGATCGCGGCGGAACACTTCGGCCCCGGCAAAAGGCGCGAAACCAACGAAGAACACGTCGGTCTGGTCCGGGCGCTCATCCTCAATCGAATCGAGCGATTGGGCAAGAAGCTGCATCTGCGCAGACAGAGCCTCTTCGGAAAAAACCTCCGCGCGGAGCTTTTCGCTGTCCGGCTGATCGGTGAGCTTGGCAGGTAGGATCAAATGGGCCGGCGGGATCAGGGTCGATGGAAGAAGCAAAACACCCGCCAGCAAACCCGCCCCCGCGTTGGTTCGCAGCCACGGGCGGGGGCGGCGCGGATGCAGCGACACGGCGACGCTGCGCCATAGCCAAAGGAGCAGCCAAACCGTGGTGAGGCCGGCAATCAGCTTTTCTCCTGCGGGCCACTGCTCGCCGACAAGACCGACCAGGCCGCGCTCGCCCCAACCGATCAACTCGAAAAATGGCGCTCCGGCCAAAAGCACACAGGGCAACGCCAGCGTCAGATGCGGCTGACCGTATGCTTGCGCCAGCAAGGCGGCCACCGCAAGCACCAGGGCGGTGTAAAAACCCTCCTGCAGCCACCCGTCCTGCGACCACTCGATGAAAAACTCTGCGCTGAGCGCTTCATCGAGCAGTCGCAAAGCCAATCCCAGAAGCAGCAAAATGGCCAACTGCGGCAAATTGCAGCGAAAGTCGAGCAGGCTGACCTTTTGCAGAGTCAGCAGACGAAATCCCGCTCGCAGGTTGCGGCCCAAATCACGGCCATGATGCCGCAACAAACCCAGGTCAGTTGACATGAGCGCGTATGAAATCCTTGACCGCCGCCGCGTCGGCATCCATCACTTCGCAGCGCTGGGGAAGCTCTTCGATCGCCTCAAACCCGGCCGGCCGGGGGGGCTCGCTGCCCAAGGCTTCGCGCAGGGTTTCGGCAAATTTTACCGCTTGCGCGGTCTCGAGGCAGATCATGGGCACGCCCGACTCGCGATAAGCGCTGGCCACTTTGATTCCGTCCGCGGTGTGAGTATCGATCTGCAGCCCATAGCGCGACTTCACTTGGCGTATGGTGGCCAACCGGTCGGCATGACTGCTGGTACCCGTTTGAAAACCAAACTCCGGCAAACGCGCAAAATCGGCGCTGCCGGCCAAATCGAAAGACCCGCCGGCATCGACCGCGGCCCAGAGCTGACGGACCCGGCTCGCATCGCGATCAACCAGATCGAAGATGAAACGCTCGAAGTTGGAGGCCTTGGATATGTCCATCGAAGGACTCGAAGTCACCTGCGTCTGCGCCGCGCCGCGCGGCCGATAGACGCCGGTTCGGAAGAACTCGTCGAGCACGTCGTTTTCGTTGGTCGCCAGCACCAGATGGCGTATCGGCAAGCCCATCATGCGCGCGATGTGCCCGGCGCAGATATTGCCGAAATTGCCCGAAGGCACGGCGAAAGAAACTCCTTCTTCGCTGCTTTGCGTCGCCGCCAGGTAAGCTTTGAAGTAATAGACGATCTGTGCCGCCACCCGCGCCCAATTGATCGAATTGACCGCGCCGATTTTATAACAGGCTTTGAAGGCGGCATCACTCGACACCGCTTTGACGATGTCCTGGCAGTCGTCGAACATGCCCCGAATGGCAAGGTTGTGGATGTTGGCGTCCGCTAGCGAGTACATTTGCGCGCGCTGGAACGCGCTCATCAGGCCGTGCGGCGAAAGCATGAACACGCTGATGCCGCGTTTTCCCCGCATGGCATATTCGGCGGCAGAGCCGGTATCTCCGGAGGTCGCGCCGAGAATATTGAGCGTCTCGCCGCGCTGGCCCAAGACATGCTCGAAAAGGTTGCCCAGGAGCTGCATCGCCATGTCCTTGAAGGCGAGCGTCGGCCCGTTGGAAAGCTCCAGGAGATGGAAGTTTGGCTCCAGGGTAATGAGCGGCGTAATGTCCGCTGCATTCGCTGCCCTGCGGCAATGCGGGTACACCGCCGCGGTATAGGTGCGCTTGAGTATCGCCTGCAAATCCGCCGCGGGAATGTCGGTGATGAATTTCGACAACACGCGAAAGGCCAGTTCGGCGTAGCCCAGCTCGCGCCAAGCGTCGAGCTCGGTCCGTGAGACTTGCGGATATCGCTCCGGCAGATAAAGTCCGCCGTCGGGGGCGAGGCCGCCCAGCAGGATTTCACAAAACGATTGCAGGGGCGCTTGGCCGCGGGTGGAGAGGTAATTCATGAGTCGATGGAGGGAGTGGATCAACAACCAAGAGGCAGAGTGAGGTCGCCGATAGTCGTGGCAGACCTCAAATATTGCCGCCCCTGAAAACCAAGCAGGAAAGCGTCACGGATGCAAAGGATTCAGGGGGAAGGAAAGATGCAGTCGAGGCAATCGCAAGCCCCTAGCCCAGTTCTTCGAGCCGAAGCCTGACCACCTTGCCCTTCACCACGGGCAGCGCCTCGATGCGGGCGATGGCCGCGTCGGCGTTCTTTTCCCGCGTTTGGTGAGTCAGCATGATGATGTCCGTCTGCTCTTCACCCTCGCCCGGTTCGCGCTGAATCATGGCGTCGATGGAAATCCCCTGATCGGCGAGGATGCGGGTAATGTCGGCCAAAACACCCGGCCGGTCCTCCACGCGCATCCGGAAATAGTAGGACGTTTCCACTTCGCCCATGGCGAGGATGGGCGTCGCTTTCACCGCATTGGGCTGGAAAGCGAGATGAGGCACGCGATTTTCGGGGTCCGCGGTGTGCATGCGCGTGACATCCACCAAATCGGCTATCACCGCGCTCGCCGTGGGCTCCGCCCCCGCGCCCTTGCCGTAATAAAGCGTGGCGCCGACCGCGTCGCCTTTTACCAGCACGGCATTCATCGCCCCTTCGACGTTCGCGATCAGGCGCTTGGCCGGAATCAAGGTGGGATGAACGCGCAATTCCACGCCCTCGGGCTTTTGTTTGGTGATGCCCAGAAGCTTGATGCGGTAGCCCAACTGCTCGGCGTATTTGATGTCTTCGGCTTGCAGCTTGCTGATGCCCTCTACGTGGGCTTTGTCGAACTGCATGGGAATGCCGAAAGCGATCGCCGACATGATGGTCAGCTTGTGCGCGGCATCCACGCCCTCGATATCGAAAGTCGGGTCGGCCTCGGCGTAACCCAAGCGCTGCGCTTCCTGCAGCACGGTCTCGAAGGACAAACCCCGGTCGCGCATCTCCGAAAGAATGAAATTGGTAGTGCCGTTGATGATACCGGCGATCCATTCGATGCGATTGGCAGTCAGCCCCTCGCGCAACGCCTTGATGATGGGTATGCCCCCCGCCACCGCCGCTTCGAAAGCCACCATCACGCCCTTGGCCTGAGCGGCGGCGAAGATCTCGTTGCCGTGCGTCGCCAGCAAAGCTTTGTTGGCGGTAACGACATGTTTGCCATGCTCTATGGCCTTAAGCACCAAATCCTTGGCAATACCATAGCCGCCGATCAACTCGATCACGATGTCGATGTCGGGATTTTGGATCACCGACACGGCATCCTTGGTGAGCGTAACCCCCGCCGCATTGCCCACCACGGCCCGTGCGCGGTCGAGGTCCTTGTCGGCCACCATGGTGATTTGGATAGGCCGCCCGGCACGGCGCATGATTTCTTCCTGATTGCGCTTGAGCACGCCGAAGGTGCCGCCACCCACGGTGCCGATGCCCAAAAGGCCGACTTGTATCGGTTTCATGACAAAGCCTTTTTGAAGTTGAACGAGGGAATGACAAATCCCTCGCGAAAATAAAACTTGTGCGCCTGGGTGCGCTGGGTTCCCGAGTCGAGCATCAGATTGCTGCAACCCGAGGCGCGTGCGCGTTGCGCCAGATGTTCGATCAATGCGTGCCCCACGCCTTGGGAGCGCGCGCCCTCGGCGGTGACGAGATCATCGACGTAACATTTGCGCCCATTCACGGTGTCTTCGTAAACGCGATAAAGCGCCACGCCGAGCACGCGTTCGCTCTGCGTAGCGATGCACACGCGCCCGCCCTCTCGGAACACCGCTTCCATCTTGGCCCGATAATCGGCGGGCAATTGCGGCCGCAATTCGCGGTGCACCGCTTCCGCCCTGGCGAGCCACGCGGGTTCGAGCAAACGCCCCTGCTCGTCATTGAGTTCGATGATGTTCATGTCTGATTGCCACTTGCACTGTATCGCGGTGGATTCGCCGGCGCCTCCCGGCGCTCGCTTAATCCACCCTACCTTGGCTCTGCCTTGTAGGAGCGGCCTTGGCCGCGATAAGGACTTCTGCAGACCCAACTACCGCATCGCGGGCAAGCCCGCTCCAACAAAAACCCGCCCGCCCCTACTCTCGACTCTCGACTCCACTACAACAACCCATCCTCACGGAACATTTGTTTAATTCCGCGAATCGCCTGACGGGAGCGCTCTTCGT
>CAZFEK010000018.1:66924-74482 GCA_964517465.1 uncultured Alcaligenaceae bacterium | reverse complement strand
CCCAACAGCAGGCAGCGGCCTAAATGCATAGTCATTTGAGAGACACTACACTAGGAGATGGACTGCCCATCGATCCGAAAGCCACACACGATGCCCTAGACGGTCGCAGCATGGCCTGGCTAGGCGTCGACGGCGACGGCCAATGGCCGTGGACGCGAGTTGATTTCCCCAGTCAGGGGACATTGCCGCAAGTCACGCGCGGTGTTCTGGCGCCGGTGGCCGGCGCCAACGAGGTGGAACAATTCCTAAGCTCGCCACCCTCAGGTGAAGGATGGCGGTGGATTGCGAGGGCGGTCAAGAATTCCTACCGCGACCCGGCCGAGTTGTATGTCGCCAGAACGGTCGACGGAGAGCCCTCTCGGCGCGTCGATCTCACCGCGATTCGCGAGCAAATGCCAGATTTTGTTCCCTTGGCCCCATTTAGCAATTGGCAGCTGATGGAGTTGGACATCGATGGCCAAGGCCGCGCTCTCGCGCTTGTTTGGTACTTCCTGAAACCGTACCCAAGCGCTGGAGCCCGAATCAGCCTGCTGCGCTGGGATGGCAACGCGACCGCAACCGGCATTCATCAGCCAGAGAGCGTTTGGTCAATCGACATTCCTTACGGGTACCCCCACGCCGCCCGCGATGCGCAAAAGCGCATGTGGTTCATTTTTCCCGGTCGCATTGTGCGGTACACGGAACAAGGAGCTCTCGACGCTAGTTTTGCCGTCGGCGGCAACCTCGACCTTTCCGAAATTTCCGACTACAACGATCTGATGTCGCTGGTCCCGCTGCCGCAGGGCGGCGCATGGATCTATCTTGAGGGATACGAGACCGCACAAGGTACGGGCCGGCGGCTAGATCTGCCGCCGGAAGTTATTAGACTGGATGACGCCGGGAGCGTCGCCGCTAAGGTTTACTTGACGACAGCCCCTGAGAACCAACAAGGAGCGCGCACGCTGCTTGCCGGCCCCGAGAATTCACTATTGCTGATTCACAACGTCGATCGCTCGGAAAAATACCGCGTACTCCGCATCAAGGCCGACGGAGCCCTGGATATGGGCTATGGCTTACGCGGCGCCGAAAAAATGGCCTTGCCCGGCGTCTCTTGGGCATCGCCTCCAGTGCTCCGAAACCTGAGCGACCAGAGAATCCTGAATGTCCTTTACCCCAAAGCCACGGTCTATCGCTACGATCCCGCAATCCCCGGGCCAACGGGCGCGACGAAGGCAGTGGTCGAGTTTCACAATGCAATCCTCGATCACTACTTCATGACCTCCGATCCGGTTGAAATCGCTTGGATCGAGCGTGGCGAAGCTGGCCCCGGTTGGGCACGGACCGGCCAAACCTTCAATACCTTTCTGGATCTCGCCGAAGCCCCCGGCGACGCTCTCGAGGTTTGCCGCTTCTATGGCGATCAAGGACAAGCACCGGGCTATTCGCCCAATGGAAAACGCGGACCCAATTCGCATTTTTACACCTTCGCAGGCCACGAGTGCACGCACGTTTACAGCACAGACGCTGGCTGGCTCTATGAAGGGTTGCGCCTAACGCTTCTCCCAACGCTTCCGGACAAATCCTGCCCGGCAGGCCAAACCCCCGTATTGCGCGCCTATAACAACGGCTACGAAGTACGCAATGGCACCTGGGTGAGAAACGACGCTAACCACCGCTACTCCACTTCGTCCGCAATCATGAATCAGATGGCGGCGCAAGGCTGGAGTTTGGAAGGGACGAGGTTTTGTGCGCCGGAATAGGCCTCGGTAGGTGATGAAAGCCACTCCACGCATCCAGGGGTCAACTCAGTTCGGTGGCACTGCCTGCGCAGTGTGAACAACGGACCAAGTGCCAGCAGCACGACGCTGACGAGTTCCCCGAACCCCGCAACTCTGGGAGCATCCGTCAGCCTGACGGCGACGGTTCGTGGTACGAACCCGACCGGGACGGTGAGTTTCAATGATGGAGCAGCGGCCATTGGAGGTTGCGGAGCAGTTGCCCTCACCGGCAGTGGCGACACCAAGACGGCAATGTGCGCAACGAGCACGCTGGGCGGGGGAACGCACAGCATCATTGCGGCGTATTCCGGGGATGCTGCGAATTCCAACTCCTCGAGCGCGGCGATTTCGCAGGTGATTACCGGGGGTCTTGCCACGACCACTACGACATTGCGGAGCTCGACAAACCCCGCGCTCATGAGTGAGTGGATATTGTTCTCGGCAGGCGTGACAGGCGTCAACCCAACCGGAATGGTTCGATTTAGAAGGGACTCTGTAGTGATTCCCGGCTGTGGAAGCGCAGCGCTTTCCGGCATCGGAAACTCCAAGATCGCGGTGTGTTGAACAAACGCTTTGGGCACCGGAGTTCACAGCATTACCGCGAGCTACGCAGGAGACGCAGGTAACGCCTCGTCGTTGAGCTCCATACTTTCGCAGATTGTCGATGGGTACTAGGGCGGGGCAACAAAAAGGGGGGCCTCGCAGGGCGCCAATGGGACCGCCACCGCCACCCTCGCGGGCGCCCTCTCCAGCGAGAGGTGCCCGTATTTCGGCAAGGCGGTGGCGGCGACTTGCCCGCCCCAGCCAGTGACGACTGAGTGGTCGGGGCCAACCCACGTTGAGTAGCGTGCACGAAGTCATCGACATGACTGGCTGGCTGCTGGCGAAGTGGCCCCACCATTGCCCGCCCCGCAAGCCTTCGGCTATAATGCGCCCCTCGCAGGCGCGTAGCTCAGCTGGTTAGAGCACCACCTTGACATGGTGGGGGTCGTTGGTTCGAGTCCAATCGCGCCTACCAGATTACTGGTGGTTTTGGTTTTTGTCGTGAACCGAAACGCACCCCGGCGTGCCGGCCAATGGCCACTCCGCAGCACCGAAAGGATTGGGTTATGACACCGCGAACTTGTTTTTTCTTCAGGTAGCCTCGCCCCGCGAACCGACTTTCCTTTTGCGTTGAAGAAAAGTGCGGCTCGTCCGCACTTTTTTGTTTTTGGAGTCCGCCATGTTGAACATCAAACTTCCCGATGGCTCGGTGCGCGCCTTCGACGCGCCGGTTTCGGTGGCCCAGGTGGCCGCCAGTATTGGCGCCGGCCTCGCCCGCGCGGCGCTGGCCGGCAAAGTCGACGGCAAGCTCGTCGACCTCTCGCACCTCATCGAGCAAGATGCCGCGCTCGCCATCATCACCGAACGCGACCCCGATGGCCTGGAACTCATTCGCCATTCGACGGCGCATCTTTTGGCCTATGCGGTGAAAGAGCTGTTTCCGGATGCGCAGGTCACGATCGGCCCGGTGATCGAGGACGGCTTTTACTACGACTTCTCCTTCAAGCGCCCCTTCACCCCGGAGGATTTGGCCGCGATCGAAACGCGCATGGCGGAACTGGCCAAGCGCGACATTCCCGTCACGCGCAAAGTTTTGCCGCGCGACCAGGCGGTCGACTATTTCAAAGGCATCGGCGAGAAATACAAGGCCGAAATCATCGAATCGATTCCGGCCAACCAAGATGTGTCGCTTTACGAAGAAGGCGCCTTCACCGATTTGTGCCGCGGCCCGCACGTACCCTCGACGGGCAAACTCAAGGTCTTCAAGCTGATGAAGGTGGCCGGCGCCTATTGGCGGGGCGATTCGCGCAATGAGATGCTCCAGCGCATATACGGCACGGCCTGGGCGAAGAAGGAAGATCTCGACGCCTACTTGCATCGCGTCGAGGAAGCGGAAAAACGCGACCATCGGCGCTTGGGGCGCCAGCTCGACCTCTTTCACATGCAGGACGAAGCGCCGGGTCTCGTGTTCTGGCACCCGCGCGGCTGGAGCGTGTGGCAGCAGATCGAGCAGTACATGCGTAGCGTCTATCGCGACAACGGCTACCACGAAGTGCGCTGCCCGCAGATTCTCGACCGCACGCTGTGGGAGAAAACCGGGCACTGGGAGAACTATCGCGAGAACATGTTCACCACCGAGTCGGAAAAGCGCGATTTCGCGGTCAAGCCGATGAATTGCCCGGGTCACATTCTGGTGTTCAATTCCGACTTGCGCTCCTACCGCGATCTGCCGCTGCGCTACGGCGAATTCGGTTCCTGTCACCGCAACGAACCCTCGGGGGCGCTGCATGGCCTGATGCGGGTGCGCGGCTTCGTGCAGGACGACGGCCACATCTTTTGCACCGAGGATCAGATCGAGCCCGAAGTGGTCGCCTTCAATGCGCTGGTGCTCAAGGTGTATGAACACTTTGGCTTCACCGAGGTGGCGGTGAAGCTCGCACTTCGGCCCGAAAAGCGCGTGGGTAGCGACGCGGTCTGGGACAGGGCCGAAGCCGCCTTGCGCCAGGCGCTTTCCGCCAGCGGCATGCAATGGACGGAGCTGCCCGGCGAAGGCGCGTTTTATGGGCCGAAAATCGAGTTCCACATCAAGGACGCCATCGGCCGTTCCTGGCAGTGCGGCACCATGCAGGTCGATTTCTCCATGCCTGGCCGATTGGGTGCGGAATACGTCGGCGAAGACAACGCCCGCCACACGCCGGTCATGCTGCACCGGGCCATCCTCGGGTCGCTGGAGCGCTTCATCGGCATCCTCATCGAAAACCACGCCGGGGCGCTGCCTTTGTGGCTGGCGCCGGTGCAAATGGTGGCCATGGGCGTCACCGAGCGGCAAAACGCTTATGTTGCCGCCTTGGCGGGGCGACTGCGCGCAGCCGGCTTTCGGGCGCTGGAAGATTTGCGAAACGAGAAGATTTCCTATAAAATCCGCGAACATAGCTTGCAAAAACTCCCTTACCAGCTGATCGTGGGGGACAAGGAAATGCAGGCCAACCAGGTTGCCGTGCGGACTCGCTCCGGCGAGGACCTGGGGGCAATGAACGTCGAAGCCCTGTTGCAAAGGCTTTCCGACGAGTTGCCCTCGGGAAGCACGGTTTAATTTTTTGATGTCTAGGAGAGGACGATAGCCCAGGACAAAGACCAGCGGATCAATGGCGAGATTACTGCGCCGGAAATCCGCCTGATTGGAGCAGAGGGAGAACAGCTCGGAATCGTCAAGCTTTCGGAAGCGATGGCCAAGGCCGAAGAACTGGAAGTCGATCTCGTCGAGATCGCGCCCATGGCCAAGCCGCCCGTTTGCAAGCTGATGGATTTCGGCAAGTTCAAGTACCGCGAAGCCAAGAAGCAGCACGAAGCCAAGCTCAAGCTGAAGCAGATCCAGGTAAAGGAAGTGAAATTCCGGCCTGGAACCGATGAGGGCGACTACCAGATCAAGTTGCGCAACCTGGTCCGCTTCCTCACCGAAGGCGACAAAGCGAAGGTGACGCTGCGCTTCCGGGGCCGTGAAATGGCCCATCAGGAGTTCGGGGTAAAGCTATTGGAACGTATCCGCGACGATCTCGATCCGCATTGCGTGGTCGAGCAGTTTCCCAAGCTTGAGGGCCGACAGATGGTGATGATGCTGGCTCCCAAGAAGAAGCACTGAAACATCACCCTTACAAGCCGGCGACGGGTCAAAAAGCCTCTCTTTTCCGAGAGCACCTGTTGCGGCAAACTTAGGAAGTTCGTTATGCCCAAGATGAAAACCAAGAGCGGTGCCGCCAAGCGCTTCAAAGTGCGCGGCAGCGGCAGCATCAAGCGCTCGCAGGCGTTCAAGCGCCACATCCTCACCAAGAAGACCACCAAGAACAAGCGCCATCTGCGCGGTCCGGCGGAAATTCACGAAACCAACGTGAAGTCCGTCCACGCCATGATGCCCTACGCGTAAAAGGAGCCGACCATGCCAAGAGTAAAACGTGGCGTAACCGCCCGCGCGCGACACAAGAAGGTTCTTGATCAAGCCAAAGGTTTCCGCGGCCGCCGTGGCAATGTGTACCGCGTCGCCAAAGAAGCGGTGATGCGCGCCGGGCAATATGCCTACCGCGATCGCCGCACGAAGAAACGCGAATTCCGCGCCTTGTGGATTGCCCGTATCAATGCCGCAGCGCGTGAACTGGGACTCTCCTACAGCGTGTTCATGAACGGCCTGAAAAAGGCCGCCATCGAAATCGATCGCAAAGTGCTCGCCGATTTGGCGGTGCACGACAAGACTGCGTTTAGCAAATTGGCGGAGCAGGCCAAAGCCTCTCTGGCCTGAGCACTCCGAGACAGTGAGGGAGGCAAACGCCTCCCTTTTTTTTGCCCAACTTTTCCCGGAGCGAACCTCAATCTCCGGCCGGAGAGCCAAGCGATGCAAGGATTGGAACAGCTCGTTTCCCACGCCAACGCGGATTTCACCGCCAGTGCCGACCCCGCGGCCCTGGAGAATGCCAAGGCAAAATACCTCGGCAAGACCGGATCGCTCACCGAGCTACTCAAGACCCTGGGCAAGCTCCCGCCCGATGAGCGCGCCGCAGCCGGCGCCCGCATCAACGAGGCCAAAAGCGCCATCGAGGCGGCCCTAGTCGCCCGGCGCGAAGCCCTGGCCCAAGCCAGAATGGCGGCACAGCTCGCTGCGGAAGCGCTGGACGTCACCTTGCCGGGCCGCGGCATGGGATCGGGCGGGTTACATCCGCTCTCCCGCGCGCTGGAACGCGCCACCGCCATCTTTGCCTCGATGGGTTTTGCGGTCGCCGAAGGGCCGGAAATCGAAGACGACTTCCACAACTTCACCGCCCTAAACACACCCGAGAATCACCCGGCGCGCTCGATGCACGACACTTTTTACGTCGATGGCGGGCTCTTGCTGCGCACCCACACCTCGCCAGTGCAAGTGCGCTACATGGAAACCAATCCGCCGCCGGTAAAGGTGATCGCGCCGGGGCGGGTGTATCGCGTGGACAGCGACGCCACGCATTCGCCCATGTTCCACCAAATCGAAGGGCTGTGGATCGACCGCGAGGTGAGCTTCGCCGACCTCAAGGGCGTGATTGCTGAATTCCTGCGCAAGTTCTTCGAACGCGACGACTTGCAAGTGCGCTTCCGGCCTTCCTTCTTTCCCTTCACCGAACCATCGGCGGAGATCGACATGAGCTTCGGCGACGGTTGGCTGGAAATCGCCGGCTCGGGCCAAGTGCATCCCAACGTGCTGAAACAAGTGGGCATCGACCCGGAAAACTGGCAGGGTTTTGCTTTCGGCATGGGCTTGGAGCGCATCGCCATGCTGCGTTATGGCATCAACGACCTGCGGCTGTTCTTTGAAAATGACCTGCGTTTTCTGCGCCAATTTGCCTGAGCTCGATGGATTTGCACGGCAACGGAAAATGAACGGTTCCCGTCTTCACCACGGCTGCGGGCTGGCAAGAGCGGGCTCGCCCGCGAACGCAGCGCCGGGCACCTCACCGTTGTTGGGTCGCGGCCAAGGCCAAGGGTTGGTAGGAGCGGGCTTGCCCGCAAACGCAACGCCAGGCGCCTCACCGTTGTTGGGTCGCGGCCGAGGCCGCTCCTACCCGGCAATCGCAGCGCTTCAGCTCTCGCCACCGTCCTATCGCGGCCAAGGCCAAGGGTTGGTAGGAGCGGGCTTGCCCGCGAACGCAGCGCCAGGCGCCTCACCGTTGTTGGGTCGCGGCCAAGGCCGCTCCTACCCGGCAATCGCAGCGCTTCAGCTCTCGCCACCGTCCTATCGC